>NZ_CQAZ01000019.1:23345-101326 GCF_001152565.1 Yersinia pekkanenii
TGTTCACCGCTTTTTTATTTGATAGGGATAACTGTCGATACCCTAAATAATTCGTGTTGCAGGAAGGCGACCACCGAGTAAATCCCCAGAAACTTACCTAAGTAGGTGACCGGGGGTGAATTAAGGCAGCCAACGCACATGTAACGCGAAGTATAGCGGGTCTCTTTATTCGCGGAACAAGGCTTCAATACTCAAACCTTGTGTTTGCAGAATTTCCCGCAAACGACGTAAACCTTCAACCTGAATCTGGCGGACACGTTCTCGTGTCAAACCAATCTCACGGCCAACATCTTCCAGGGTTGCCGCTTCATATCCTAACAAGCCAAAACGACGGGCCAGTACTTCACGCTGTTTTGCATTCAATTCAAACAACCATTTAACGATACTTTGCTTCATATCGTCATCTTGCGTTGTATCTTCCGGACCATTTTCATTTTCGTCAGACAGAATATCTAACAAGGCTTTCTCTGAGTCGCCGCCTAAAGGTGTATCAACAGACGTGATACGTTCGTTAAGGCGTAACATACGGCTCACGTCATCAACCGGCCTGTCGAGTTGCTCAGCAATCTCTTCTGCGCTCGGCTCATGATCCAATTTATGGGAAAGTTCTCGGGCTGTACGCAGATAAACGTTTAATTCTTTGACGATATGGATAGGTAAACGAATAGTACGGGTTTGATTCATTATTGCCCGTTCAATCGTCTGACGGATCCACCAGGTGGCATAAGTGGAGAAACGGAAACCGCGTTCAGGATCAAACTTTTCCACCGCACGGATAAGACCAAGGTTACCCTCTTCAATCAGATCCAGCAGCGCTAAGCCGCGATTACTGTAACGGCGAGCGATCTTCACCACCAACCGCAAGTTACTTTCGATCATACGCCGACGTGAAGATACATCTCCGCGCAATGCACGTCGGGCAAAATAAACTTCTTCTTCTGCGGTTAACAGTGGTGAATAACCAATCTCACCAAGGTAGAGCTGTGTCGCATCCAGCACCCGCTGGGTAACACCTTGCGCCAACAGCTCATCTTCTGCTAACTCGCTTTCGGTGGGTTCATCGTCTACTGATGCTTTTTCATCGAAAATTTCAGTTTCCGTACTGTTTTCATCAAAATCAGCATCTTCATGTAACTCGTTAACTTTCAGCGTATTTTGGCTCATATGCTGCTCCTACCCGTGAATCCGGCGAACAGAATACAACGTACTCTGCCCAATCTATCGCTGCGGAAGGTAACGCAGCGGGTTTACGGATTTCCCCTTGTAACGAATTTCAAAATGCAATCTAACTGAACTGGTTCCGGTGCTACCCATGGTTGCTATTTTTTGACCCGCCTTCACTTCTTGTTGTTCCCGGACCAGCATTGTATCGTTATGAGCGTAGGCGCTCAGGTAATCATCATTGTGTTTGATGATGATTAGATTACCGTAACCCCGCAGTGCGTTCCCGGCATACACAACTCGCCCATCTGCTGTAGCGAAAATTGGTTGCCCACGAGAACCGGCGATATCAATCCCTTTATTGCCCCCTTCGGAAGCAGAGAAACTATCGCTCGTTTTACCTTCAGTTGGCCACTTCCAGCTACTGACTGGACCACCATTACTGGTTGGCTCACTGATGGGACTGCTTGGCGCGATAACAGGTGCGGTTGTAGCGACAACAGCGCCTGACGCTGGTAACATTTTACCAACATTCTGTTTACCCGAGCTTCCAGAATACGCGCTAGTTGATTGAGAATCAACCGTTGTAGTTGTGTTCTGAATATTTGCCGGCGGTTTTGCGATTCCACCTGATGTGGCATCGGTCGCAGCTAACATCCCACCGCCAGTTCCATTACCCAACTGGATAGATTGCCCCACATTCAGGCTATATGGTTCAGCAATATTGTTTTTTGCTGCCAGATCACGGAAGTCATTCCCGGTTATCCAGGCGATATAAAACAGCGTGTCACCACGCTTAACGGTATAAGTATTACCGTTGTAACTTCCCTTGGGAATATTGTCATAACTACGGTTATAAACCATTCGGTTACCCGAACTGTTGGTATCCGATCCACTTAGCATGGTACCTGAACGATCACCACCGACACTGCTGATTGGCGCAGATGTTGAATTATCATTGCTACAACCAACCAACCACAAACTCATAACCGTACATGCCGCTACCCGGCGTAATGTAATCATTGGGCTTCCCGTGCTCATGCTTCCCCCATGACAGCAATAATAAGCGATATATTCAATACAGATGCGCGCATGCTATCAATACCACGCCTGCCATACCATAAAATTTATGTTACTGATTTTGGGTCGATCTTTGGCACAAACTATCGTTTCTCTGATGTAGTGCAAGATGAGGGCTGAAATAACGACATTTATTCAGGCCAACTCGCCTTTAACCAAAGGAACAAAACGCACGGCCTCTACAGTCTCAATCTGGAATTCATTGTTACGACGCTGCACACATTTCAATGTTTGAGCCTGTTCCCCAACCGGAAGAACCAATATTCCCCCCTCATCCAATTGCTCAAGTAACGCACTCGGAATTTCGGGCGGAGCCGCTGTCACAATGATCGCATCAAATAGCCCGCGTGATGCCCAACCGAGCCAACCATCACCATGGCGGGTCGAGACATTATGCAGATCCAGCTGTTTCAGGCGACGTTTTGCCTGCCACTGTAGCCCTTTGATTCGTTCGACTGAACATACATGTTCGACTAAATGCGCCAAAATAGCGGTCTGATACCCAGAACCGGTACCGATCTCTAATACCCGAGAAGTCGGTGTCAATTGCAACAACTCTGTCATCCGCGCCACCATATAAGGCTGAGAGATAGTTTGCCCTGAACCTATAGGCAGAGCTGTGTTCTCATAGGCCTTATGGGCCAACGCTTCATCAACAAAACGCTCGCGCGGCACCGCTTCGATCGCCTGTAACAAGCGTTCGTTCTGAATACCTTGCTGACGTAACTGCATCAACAATGTCTGCATGCGTTTATTTACCATTCCCCGTCAACCTCAATGTTGGCTAACCCGTAATGTTGGCTAACCAGTTTTCAACCACATCTTGCGCCGCATAAGTAGTTAAATCGACCTGAAGTGGCGTTATAGAAACATAACCAAGCTCTACCGCAGCAAAATCAGTGTCCGGCGCGACATCAAACTTCTCTCCTGGGGGCCCAATCCAATAAAGATCCTGCCCTCGAGGATCCTGCTGACAAAATACCTGCTCTGCCGGATGGCGGCTACCACAACGTGTTACCCGCATACCTTTAATCTCAGATAAAGGTAAATCAGGTACATTAATATTCAGTATTTTACCTGTACGCAACGGTTTATGGTGTAACGCCCTTAATATACGGCAAGTTATCGCCGCTGCCGTATCATAATGCTGATGACCATTAAGCGAGACGGCCAAGGCAGGGAAACCGAGATGCCGCCCCTCCATGGCTGCCGCCACCGTCCCCGAATAGATAACGTCATCACCCAGATTCGGGCCAGCATTGATACCAGAAACCACAATGTCGGGCCGGGGGCGCATTAACGCATTGACGCCCAAATAGACACAATCTGTCGGTGTCCCTTGCTGTACGGCGATATCATCATTGGATAATGTGGTGATGCGCAATGCGCTATCCAATGTCAATGCATTGGAAGAACCACTGCGATTACGGTCTGGAGCAACGATTTGTACCTGTGCGAACTCGCGCAATGCCCCCGCCAGCACTTGTATGCCCGGTGCAGAAATACCATCGTCATTACTCAGCAAGATCCGCAGCATCAGCATTATCCTGATTCATGATTTCCCGTACCACACTGGTGGCGAAGCTACCGGCGGGTAACCAAAAGCAGAGTTCAAGGGTCACATCATCCCACCAATTCCACGCCATATTCTGTGGTTTCAGCAGCACAGCCCGCCGTACCCCTTCCACACGTTCACGCTTAATCAAAGCCAGTAAATCGGTTTGATCCGCCAAACATGCCAGTTCGAAAGCCAGTGCCTCGCCCTGAGTTCCCAACTCACCATCACCCGGTAGCGGAGCAGTAATATTCAGTTCACCAGCATCAACACGCTGCTGTAACGCGGCTAATTCATCGGCTACGGCGACAAACCAGCTACCGCGACCCGATAGCTGCAAGGCATCGCCTTCCAGTACCGTAGTGGCTTGCTGTTGTGCCAAACGATGGCTGCTAATCAGGTTGAACATTGCGCTACGGCTGGCTGACAGGTAAAAGCTGCGTTTACTGCGCTCTTTGACCCGGATTTCGTTATTGGCCCACAAGCGAGCCTGCACTAGATTGTTGCCACCACGGCCAAAGCGCTGGCTACCAAAATAGTTAGGCACGCCATCTGCCGCTATCTGCTGCAATCGTTGTTCTACGTCCTGACGCGCCGTTATGTGGCGCAACACCAAGGTAAAGGCATTGCCTTTCAGTGAGCCGATACGCAGCTTTCTTTTCTGGCGCACAGACTCCAGCACTTCACACCCTTCCAGTTCGAAGGTGGCGAGATCCGGTGCTTCTTTGCCCGGCAGGTGTAAACAGAACCACTGCTCAGTGACGGCATGACGATCTTTCAAGCCCGCATAACTCACCAGGCGCGGATGAATCTTGGCAAAGCGCGCCAGATAGTCAGCGACAAACTGGGTATTACAGCCATTTTTGCGGATCCGAACCAGCAAATGCTCGCCTTCACCATCCGGTTCAAAACCCAGATCCTCGACCACCACAAAATCTTCCGGATTAGCTTTTAAAATGCCGCTCGCGTTGGGTTTGCCGTGAAGCCAGGTTAGATTTTCCATGTCCATATTTATGCCTTAGCCTTGTGATGCTTTAACTAACAGTGCCACCGCTTCACATGCAATGCCTTCACCACGGCCGGTAAAACCAAGCTGCTCAGTCGTGGTGGCTTTTACATTGATATCATCCATATGACATTGTAGGTCTTCCGCCAAATGAACGCGCATTTGCGGAATGTGGGGGGCCATTTTGGGGGCCTGGGCGATAATCGTAATATCCAAATTACCCAATTTGTAACCTTTCGCCAGAATACGGCGGTAAGCTTCACGCAGTAGACCACGGCTATCGGCACCTTTAAATGCCGCATCGGTGTCGGGGAATAATTTGCCGATATCACCTAATGCAGCCGCACCCAACAGTGCATCGGTAGCCGCATGTAATGCGACATCACCATCAGAATGCGCCAACAAACCTTGCTCGTAGGGGATACGCACGCCACCAATAATCAGTGGGCCTTCACCGCCAAATTTATGAACATCGAAACCATGACCGATTCGCATTAATTGCGCTCCTTATAATACCCTGCTTACTTGCAGCCGCAGCCGTATTAGCTACAACACCGGTTACTTTGGGTATTGTCGTTGGGTTAAATAAAACGCTGCCAGCGCCAGATCCTCCGGACGCGTCACTTTGATATTATCCGAACGGCCAGGAACTAATATCGGATGATAACCACAATGCTCTAGCGCAGAGGCCTCATCGGTGACCACTGCCCCGTCTTGCAGGGCACGGGATAAGCACACTTTTAATAATTCAAGCGGGAAAAGTTGAGGTGTAAGGGCATGCCACAAGTCCTGACGATCGACGGTATGGGCAATGGCCTGAATGCCAACTGCACCACGTTTCATGGTATCCCGCACCGGTGCGGCCAAAATACCCCCGACTTTGCTATTCCCAATGATCGATAACAATTTATCCAGATCGTCGAGATGCAGACAGGGGCGAGCTGCATCATGGACCAGCACCCATTTGGCCTGCCCTGCATGTTGCAAGCCAGCCATTACGGAATCAGCCCGTTGTTCACCACCGTGAACAATACTGATACGAGGGTCTTGCGCGATAGGTAGCGTTGAAAACTGTGCGTCCTGAGGATGTATCACCACGATAATTTGCTGGATCCGTGGGTGACTCAGCAAAGAAAGAATCGCATGTTCAATGATTGTCTTGCCCCCAGCAGTTAAATACTGTTTAGGGCAATCAGCCTGCATACGGCTGCCAATACCTGCCGCCGGTACTATTGCAATAACTTCAGGCGCAATAACGTCAGGAATAGAGGCTACAAAATGATTCATTATTTATTGTTGCGCGTTATTTTGCGACGAAGGAAGACCCGCATTACGTCTGGATTGGTCAGGAACCAGACGATAGAAATTTTCGCCGAGTTTAATCATACCCAGTTCGTTACGTGCGCGTTCTTCGATCGCCTCTTGACCACCGTTTAAATCATCAATTTCAGCAAATAGCTGATCGTTCCGGGCTTTCAGTTTACTGTTATTGACCTCTTGGAGAGATACGTCATCCTTAACCCGAACAAAATCATGAACACCATTCTTACCCAACCACAGCGAATACTGTAGCCAGCCAAGTAAAACCAGTAATAGTAGTGTAAGTTTTCCCATTCCCGCCCCCCAAAAACTGCCTAATCATCCCACAACTTTTCATCGGACTCCACTCTGCAACAGAAATAGGCCATAAAGTCGTAATTAAGGTCGATTAGCGGCCAAATGATAACTCTACTTTTGCTCGCTTCATTTAATGAATCTAGCGGGTATTGTCCCGTCCGAATACGCCAAAACAGATGATCATTAAGTGAGCTTTTGTTTGTGTTTCTGAGTAAAAAATCAAGAATAATAAAAAGAAAAACAAGTTATAAAATGAATTAACACCCTATTCCAACCTCCCATTCTCATTCAAGCGTCTTTTTCTACGTAAAAAAGGGAATATACCAAGGGATACGGATTTTTATCTGTTCACTATATTAAACAAATGTTCTAATATTTCACCCCATTCGACAGGATAATTCTGAATTTTATGTATTCAGTTAGAACTGTCAAAGATACCGATTCTTATTTTGCCGGGGCAAAACCGATGGAAAAACAGACCATGCCAGCAGACAATGAATTGTTAACTGAAATTGCCGTGTCTTATTACCAAGATGAAATGACTCAGGAAGAGATTGCACATAAGTTTGGTATTTCAAGAATTAAAGTGGGTCGGTTGCTTAAGCGGGCAAAAGCCGAAGGCATTGTTGAGATTACAGTACGTTACCACCCCGTGTTTAGCACCCGCCTTGAACAGCAACTTATTGAGCATTTTGGCTTGAAACGAGCACTGATTGCGTTGGATTATCAAGATGAAGACGAACAGCGACGTCAAGTGGCCTCGTTGGTATCCACCTATCTGGCCACAAATTTAAAAGACAACACAGTATTAGCCGTTGGACAGGGGCGTAATATCGCGGCCATCGCCGACCATGTCAGTATCGTTCCGGAAAAGCACTGTAAATTTATCTGTGGCATTGGGGGAACACATCGCCCTGGTGACGCCATTAATGCCGACCATATCAGCCGACGTTTGGCTAAAAAATTTGGTGGTACCAGTGAAAGCCTTTATGCACCCGCGTATGTGGAAAACCGTGCATTAAAAGAAGCCTTTATGCAAAATGGAACCATCAAAGAAACGCTCGACCGAGCCAGAAAGGCCGATATCGCACTTGTCGGTATTGGTGATATGAACGAAAACAGCTATATGGTGAAACTGGGCTGGTTCACACCGCAAGAAATTGTCGATGCCAGTCTGCATCAAGGTGTGACCGGTGAAATCGCAGGGTACGATTTTTTTGACGCCCAAGGTCAGCCAGCCAATACCGTAATGAACGATCGGGTTATCGGTATCAGTACCCAAGAATTGCGCCAGATCCCTTGCGTTATCGCTATCGCCGCTGAAAGTACCAAAGCATTGGCTATTCTGGGTGCCTTACGCACCGGTGCGATTGATATTATTGCCACCAGCGCATCAAATGCGCGCACTATTTTGAAAATGATCCAGCATCAACCCTGAGCTGGGCGTGAAGGATCTGCGGCCAGCATCTCTGCTGACCGCAGTCTCTGGGTTCCGTGTTCTGTCCAGATTTTCACGATATCAACCGTTGCTCTACCGAATCAGCCAATTGGCTCAATATTAAACAACATGATGTTGCGCCCGCATCTAAAACCCCCCGAGAACGCTCACCCAAACGACTTGCCCGGCCAATCCTGGCGACTAAATCAACGGTAGAGTCGCGTCCGGTATGCGCAGCACTTTTCATAAGATGAAGTGACTCAACGAAAGATTTATTCTGTTGCTGCGCCAGTTCAAAGGCTTCGACCGTCGGAATTAGCGTATCCATAATGCATTTATCCCCCACACCGGCATCGCTGACATCCTGCAAGCAGGAAAGCCCGCCTCTCAACATGGCGCTAAATGCAGTGGCATCTATTTTATCGCAGTGGCGAACGCTATCCGCCATACCCATAAAAATGCTGCCATAAAGCGGCCCCATCGAACCACCAATACCTTCCATCAAAGAATCAGACAGCACATCCAGCGCCTCAGACACCGTCAGATTTTTACCTTTTATATTATCGGCACAAATATTGAAGCCTTTGGCCATATTAATACCGTGGTCACCATCACCAATAGCGCCATCTATCTCACTCAGATAATCTCGATTGGCGATAATTGTCGCCACCAAGTCTTCAACAATCGGGGTGCCGTCTTTGATACAAAATACGTTCATCATCCCTTACTCCACCTGCGTTAAGCCTAATGAATGAGTGGGTACGTCAATCAAATTCTTTAATTCATCGTCCAGTTTCATTAATGTCAGCGTGACCCCCATCATGTCCAAAGAAGTAAAATAATGACCAATATAAGGGCGATAAATTTTTATCCCCTTTTCCGCTAATAATTTGGCCACTTCAGCATAATAGATATACAACTCAACGGCAGGGGTTGCCCCTAAACCGGAGATCAAAACAGCCACATTATCGCCTTTAACAAAAGGCCTATCACCGACCACGATATCCACCATGGTTTTGGCAATCTGATCCGCACGTTGTAATGGCTCAACCCGAATGCCCGGCTCACCATGATGACCAATTCCCACTTCCATCATGCCATTTTCAATATGGAAATTAGGTTTACCCACCGCCGGAATGGTACATGAAGTTAAGCCCACGCCCACCGAACGGCAGTTATCAATCGCTTTTTGCGCGACATCGATAACCGCGTCTAATCCATAATTTTGAGCTGCCGCCGCCGCACCTACTTTCCACATGAAAATTTCACCGGCCACCCCACGGCGTTTCTCTTTTTCTGCCACTGGTGCAGAGGCCACATCATCATTGGCGACGACAGTTCTGACCTTTATCCCCAGAGCTTCAGCTTTTTTGGTCGCCATTTTGACGTTCATATTGTCCCCGGCATAATTACCGTACAGACAAGCCACGCCCGCACCACCATCAGCGGCTTTAAATGCAGCTAAAAATGCGCCGGCAGCGGGTGAGGAGAAAATCTCACCAATAGCGACAGCATCCAGCATATTTTTACCGATATAGCCTAAAAATGCCGGCTCATGGCCAGACCCTCCCCCGGTGACAACACCAACCTTCCCTTTATAGGGAGCCTCGGGGTGTTTCAACACTTTCTCATGATCCGTTTTAGCAAAGAAGTGCGGGTAAGCCGCCAGATAGCCTTTGATAGCATCTTCAACAACGTGGTCGGGGTCATTAATAATTCTATTCATGACAATCTCCTTGGAATAGAAAATAGATAGAAATCCTGATGCAACACGATATGACTCGTCGAGAACTATTGGATGGTATACCCACCATCAATCACCATATTTGCACCGGTTATCATGTTGGCCGCGTCACTGGCCAGGAACAATGCACAGGCAGCCACTTCGGCTGGATCGGCAAAACGGCGGGTAGGAATTTTCAGTTTCATCTCTTCAGCCACCTGACCTGACCAAGCCTTCTGACCCAACGCGGTTAATACCACGGTTGGTGAAATAGCATTAACTTGTATGCCTAACGGCCCCCACTCTAACGCCAGCACTTTAGTCATGCCGATAACCCCAGCTTTACTGGTGCAATAGGACAAGTGGTTGTGTAACGCGACAATCCCAGCCTGAGAGGCCAAATTAACGATTTTGCCATGACCCTGTGCAATGAAATGTTTCCCCACTTCCTGGCTCATGAGGAAAACACCTTTCAGATTGACATCGATAGTCCTATCCCAATCTTGCTCGCTCACCTTTTCTGCCGGATCCAGCGCCACAATCCCGGCACAATTGACCAAAATGTCTAACTGACAAAAGGTATTAATGGCCTTGGCGACCACCTTCTTAACTGATTGGCTATCACTGACATCACAATGCAATCCACTCGCATTCTCGCCATCTAACTGCTTTGCTACCTCGGCGACGTTATCGGCGCGATCAATCAGGATGACTTTCGCCCCCTTAGCCAGATAGAGCTCGGCAATGGCGTAACCGATACCCGCCGCCCCGCCAGTAATTGCGGCAACTTTACCTTGCAGAGAAAAATCAACACTGAACCCGTTATATTCACTTTTCATGTTTTAAGTTCCTTTTCAGTCACTCTCTGGCTATCAATATTTATCGGGCGATAACCCCCTGGATTACAGCGTTTCCTTAACCTCATAAGCCTGATCATGTTCTTTCAATAACTCATCAGGGCTAGCTACCGGCAAGGTGACAAACCTCATCAGAATGGCGGCGAGAATGTATAGCCCAGAGAACAACCAAATGATGCCTTCAATGCCTAAAGGAGTGATAAAGAGAGTGACGATCAGTGGCCCGACGAAGGCACAAAGCCCGGCACCAAGGTTCAACACCGACATAGCAGCACCTTTATCATTTGGCGCAAGGCTTGGCATAATGGCTGACAAGGGAACGAATCCGGCAAAACATGCGCCCAGAGCACCCGCAGCCAGCAGGGTATAGCGATAACCTTCAACACCAAAGTAGGTCGGGACGTAATAAAGCAACAGGACACAGATGGCGCTGCCCACACAACCGAACCACATAACCGTATTAGTCCAGCCACACCGGTCGCTGATCACCCCGGACAATAAGTTGAAGACAATATTGACGGTCCACATAAAGGCATAAATAGACAACCATTGGTCACGGGTAAAACCAATAACGTCCTGTAGATAAGTCGGGAGAAAAACGATCAAACCAAAAGCGAATGACAGGTTGATGGTACGAACTATGCCACCCAACCCGATTTTGTAATTTTCAAAGGCTATCGATACCCCTTTGAACAGATAAGAGAAGGTTTTAGGTGGGCCATCCGTTAGCGCAGTGACGTTGCTGTCTTTGCTCAACATCAGGCCGATAACTGCCCCGATCAACACAAAAACAATACCACTCCACAGCGTATTCACTTCACCTAACAACGGCAGTGCAATACTGGCGTAGAACACACCAAGAACGCTTAAGCCACCGGTAAATACAAACCAGAAAATACCCACCGCCGAGCCCAGCTTGGCTTTCGGCGCTTCATAGGCAATCCAGACTAAAAAACCATAAGAGAATAAAGGATAGCCAAGCCCACGTAACGCATAGGTCGGAACCATAATTGACAGGTTATTACTGGGTAAGCCGACCGATAAAAACAGCACTGAACCTATCAAGAAAATAACCACACCGGCGGCCATCACTTTTTTAGCGGTAAACATTTCCGCCAATACGCCGGAAAGCCATGCAGCAATAGCAACAGCAAAGCCGTACACACTGAACATCAGACCAGACTCTTCAACTGTCAGACCACGCTGAATAATGAAATCGGATAGCCAACTTTGCTCCAGACCTTCTCCGGCCATAAATATCAGTACGCCGATATAACCTAATAATATTTTCTTAGGCAGCCCTATCCTTTTAACCAACATGTTTAACATGGTGCATCACCTATGGTTTGATAATAACGCAATGATTAATATCAATTTATATCTGTCTTATTCATCGAGGTTATTTATCAGCATCCACCCTAATGACGTCGAATCAGGCGGATGCGTACCACCCGATTCAAAAGCAGACACGCTGATTACCTCAGATTGGGATCGAGAACGACTTTAAGTGAACCGATACCTTTTGTGACCAGATCAAAACCTTCGGCAAATCTCTCCAGCGGCAGAATATGCGTCACGACGCCTTCGGTAGGCAGGTCACCGTTACGGATACCTTCAATCACCAATGGGTAGCAATAAGGCCCAAGATGTGACCCCAGAATATCCAGTTCTTTGCGGTCACTGATGATGCTCCAGTCGACAGTCACCGGCTCTTTAAATACCGAGAACTCAACAAAAGTGCCCAACTTGCGGAGCAACGTTAATCCTTGCTCTACCGCCTTTTGTGCTCCAGTAGCCTCAATGTAGATATCGCAGCCATAGCCATCGGTCATTTCTTTAATAATGGAAATTACGTCATCCTTGGCTGGATTAAGCACCAAATCAGCACCAAACTCCTTCGCCAGTGCCAGGCGATCATCAGACAGGTCTAAGACGATAAGTTTACCGGGACCTGACTTTTTGATGGCCCCCACCATCCCCAACCCTAACGTCCCCGCACCGGCAAGAACCACCACATCACCGAGTTTGATATTCGCGCGCTGCACGGCGTGAAAAGAACACGCATAGGGTTCGATCAGAATGGCTTTTTCCAGTGGAAGATCGTCCGGAACGCGGTAATTAATCGCCTCTTTGGTGAATTTCATGTATTCAGCCATCGCGCCATTAACGTTGTGCTGGAAACCGTAGAGATCATGTTTTTCACACATCCAGTACTGACCACGATTGCAGAACCGGCACTCCCAGCAAGGAACGATTTGTTCAGAGGTCACCCGATCGCCTAACTTAAACCCTTCAACTTCAAGCCCCAAGCCAACAACGTGACCGATAAACTCATGACCGGGGATCATCGGAGCTTTGATATAAGGAGGCTGTTTATCATCGCCCCAGAAACTGGGGGCACCGCTAAAAGCTTTGGTATCCCCGGCACAGATACCGCAACCTTCAACCTTAACCAAAATCTCTTTAGCATCAATGGTTGGAACCGGGACTATCTCAAGCCGATAATCTCCCGGTCCATAGGCAACAACTGCACGCATTTTTTCTGGAATACCTGCAAGCATCCGAGCATCTTTAGAACTTTCGTTATGCATGATTAACTCCTTCAACGACTATTTTTGTTAGTTATTTAAATTCATCACAAACACCAGATGAACATAAGATACTTACATGTACTATTGAACAGTATGATTAAGCACCGGCTTTCGGCTATTAAAAAATGTTCAGGCTGTGAGGGAGATCATGAATAAAAACCAACAGGTAATAACCCTTGTTTATGTGAGAGATTAAACACTCACTCAAAAACTTATCAGAAGTCCTGTTAACACAATAAATCATTTAAAATTGATCATAAGTTTATTGACTGAACATATGAAAAGATTGAATATGATAAACAAATGAATGCATGATGAACTTTTGTAAGGTGGAACTTTATCGGTTTGCCGATGCGGATCATCAAGTAATTAGCTAGATAACAATATGCAACGGTAATAAAAGTGATTAATCGGATTACCGTTCAATTTGCTAAGGGGTGAAATATGTTGTCTATTGCAATCGGCTGTGATGATGCGGCTATTGATATGAAAAATCAGATCCTTACCTTTCTTCAAGGCAAAAACATTACCGTGATTGATTACAGTTGTGATCAACAACGCGAACCCACCCTGTATCCAGATATCGCCGTTCAGGTGGCTCAGGCAATTAAGGATGGAAAGCATGAACGCGGAATTCTTATCTGTGGAACCGGTATTGGAATGAGCATCACGGCCAATAAAGTTCTGGGCATTCGTGCAGCACAATGCCATGACACCTTTTCAGCTCAACGGGCCAGAAAAAGTAATAACGCACAGATCATCTGCCTGGGAGCACGCGTTATCGGGATTGAGTTAGCCAAAGTCCTGGTTGATACCTGGCTTGATTCTGAGTTCGATGGGGGCGGTTCAACAGAAAAAGTGGAACGCATCAGCTATTACGAGCAACGGCAACATCTCTGAGACTCGGCCTCTGCCGCGACCATTTCAGTTGAATCAGAGGCAGAACTCCCTCAATACACCTATCTACTTAATGCAGCCATTAACGATGCAAAAAAACGGTGGGGATAAAGAAAAACGGCAGGCGATGCTAGTTGGTCAGTGCTCACCAACCGGTAAGAAATGAAAACAGCATCCAGAATAAGCACACCACGGCGATACCGGTTCCCCCAATGGCGGGCAACAGATTACCGCGTGATAGCAGACTCAGTGCAATGCCTATCAGCACTGAAACAGGCATCAACGCCAAAAAAAACGGCCAAGTGTACAACAGAAAGAAAACGGTATTCGGGCCGTAGACAAAGAAAGGGATCGCGAACGCCAGCCAATAGAAAACAAAACCGGTGACTCCGCCAAGAAAGGAGTACGACGGCTCATCGCTTTCCCGCTGTTCGTCGAGAGTAACTTGGGTGATATTCTGCATAGAAATCCCGTGGGCACAGTTTAATACCGGCACGCTCTAAGGGCGTTTTACCAGCAGCTATAAGTATCTATACCCAAAATAATTCGAGTTGCAGGAAGACGGCAATTGAGCAAATCCCGATGAGCTTACTCAGGTAAGTGATTCGGGTGAGCGAAAGCAGCCAACGCACATGCAGCTTGAAGTATGACGGGTATATTAGGATTTGATAATAGCGCGACCACGCAGTACGTCTAACAATTGTTCAATCAAATTTGTTACTAATTGTTCACCCTGCAAATGAACATCAGAATGTTCCGGTGATTCATAAACGGAGTCGATACCGGTGAAGTTTTTCAGCTCACCGGCACGGGCTTTTTTGTATAAGCCTTTAGGGTCACGAGCCTCACAAATTGCCAGCGGCGTATCAACAAACACCTCGATAAACTGGCCCGATGACAGCATATTCCGCACCATTTCCCGCTCAGCCCGATGAGGGGAGATAAACGCCGTCAGTACCACCAAACCGGCATCCACCATTAGTTTAGCCACTTCCCCCACCCGGCGAATATTTTCGCGCCGGTCAGCATCAGAAAAGCCCAAATCACGGCATAAGCCATGGCGTACATTGTCGCCATCCAGTAAGTAAGTACTAACACCGCGAGCAAAAAGTGCCTGTTCCAGCGCGCCGGCCAGGGTAGATTTCCCTGAACCGGACAACCCGGTAAACCACAGCACGACCCCCTGATGGCCGTGTTGCTGCTCACGATCTTGTCGGGTAACCGCATGAGGATGCCAGACGATATTCTCATCAGCGGGTAGAGCGTCCTGCTCATGAATGTTCACGTTATAGATTTCCACCGGATCAACCTGCACGTTATTTACCCCCTAACAAATCGCGCGCACCCCAATGCGGGAAGTGACGACGAACCAGCGCATTCAGTTCCAACTCAAATGAACCGAATTCAGTGTTTTCCGGATAAACCGATTCCAACGTTTCACGGATCAAACCCGCACCAACCGTGACATTACTCAAGCGATCAATAAATATCAGGCCGCCAGTATCGCGATTACGTTGGTAGCTATCCAGTACCAGCGGTTCATCAAATGCCAGTTCAACTAAGCCAATACCATTAAGCGGCAGGCTTTCTACCACGCGTTGGGTCAGTGAGTTGATTTCCACCTGATATTGAATATTTTCCACGCGCGCGCGGGTCTTTTTCCCAGCCACTTTGATGTCATAACTTTGCCCAACCACCAGTGGCTGTTCCGCCATCCAGACCACATCCACCAGTGCATTCTGGGCCGTTTTCAGCGTTTCACTGGCATCAACCAATAAGTCGCCACGGCTGATATCGACTTCGTCAGCCAACACCAGAGTAATCGCTTCCCCAGGGATAGCGTGGGTCAAATCACCATCAAAAGTGACTATTCGTGCAACGCTAGACTCCACACCGGAAGGCAGTACTTTTACTTTCTGCCCAACCCGCACCACACCGGCAGACAAGGTGCCAGAATAACCACGGAAATCCAGATTTGGCCGGTTAACATACTGCACCGGGAAGCGCAGTGGCTGCTGGCGGCTGGCATTAACCACATCAACGCTTTCCAGCACTTCAAGTAATGTTGGCCCGGAATACCAATTCATCTTCTCGCTCGGTGATGCCACATTATCGCCATCCAGCGCAGATAACGGGATAAACTTGATATCGAGATCGGTCGGTAGCTGCTCGGCAAAACTCAGATAATCGGCTTTAAATTGTTCGAAGACGCTTTCCTGATAACCCACCAGATCCATCTTGTTCACCGCCACCACTAAATGGCGGAGACCCAGTAAGGTCGCGATAAAGCTATGACGACGGGTTTGATCCAATACCCCTTTACGGGCATCGATCAATAAAATCGCCAGGTCACAAGTAGAAGCACCGGTGGCCATATTACGGGTGTATTGCTCATGCCCCGGAGTGTCAGCAATGATAAATTTGCGTTTTTCAGTCGAGAAGTAACGATAAGCTACATCAATGGTAATGCCCTGCTCACGCTCAGCCTGCAAGCCATCCACCAATAATGCTAAATCCAGCTTTTCACCCTGAGTGCCAATCCGCTTACTGTCAGTGTGCAGCGTGGATAACTGATCTTCGTAGATCTGGCGGGTATCATGCAGCAATCGGCCGATTAGGGTGCTCTTACCGTCATCGACACTGCCGCAGGTCAGAAAACGCAACATGGTTTTATGCTGCTGTGCGTTCAGGTAAGCCTCCACCCCCCCCTCGTTGGCAATCTGCTCGGCGATGGAGGTGTTCTGTAAAATCATCGACTTGTGTTCTGAAACTGACGGATTACCTGCAACAAATTGATCATCGACCACAGGTTGGTCTTGTAATTTCGTGCTCATCGGACGCTCCTCAGAAATATCCCTGACGCTTTTTAAGCTCCATGGAGCCGGATTGATCGCGGTCGATCATTCGACCCTGGCGTTCACTGGTAGTGGCAATAAGCATCTCTTCAATAATGGCGGGCAAGGTTTCTGCCTCGGACTCTACCGCGCCCGTCAGTGGCCAGCAGCCCAAGGTACGAAAGCGCACCATTTTCTGAGTAATAACTTCACCGGGTTGTAAGTCGATACGATCGTCATCCACCATCAGTAACATGCCGTCACGTTCAACCACCGGACGAGGTTTTGCCAGATACAGGGGGATAATGTCGATCTTTTCCAAGAAGATATATTGCCAGATATCCAGTTCAGTCCAGTTAGACAGCGGGAATACGCGGATACTTTCGCCTTTGTTAATCTGGCCGTTATAGTTGTGCCACAGTTCTGGCCGCTGGTTTTTTGGATCCCAGCGATGGAAACGGTCGCGGAACGAATAAATACGCTCTTTGGCGCGCGATTTTTCTTCATCACGCCGTGCGCCACCGAAAGCCGCATCAAAACCGTATTTGTTCAGCGCCTGCTTTAAACCTTCGGTTTTCATGATATCGGTATGCTTGGCACTGCCGTGGACAAACGGATTGATGCCCATTGCCACGCCTTCCGGATTGCGATGAACCCGTAATTCACAGCCAAATGCTTTGGCTGTACGGTCGCGGAATTCATACATCTCGCGGAATTTCCAACCGGTATCCACATGCAGCAACGGAAATGGCAAATTACCGGGGAAAAATGCCTTACGCGCCAGATGTAGCATTACAGAAGAGTCTTTCCCAATGGAATAGAGCATCACCGGGTTACCGAATTCGGCGGCCACTTCACGGATGATATGGATGCTTTCCGCCTCCAATTGCCGCAAATGAGTGAGTCGTTTTTCGTCCATAACAGATCCTTTATGCCAAATTCACGACTGACGGGCTGATGGCCTGTTCAGTCTGCGATTGTTGCCCGAACCAGGCTATTTGGTGATGTAAATCCACCACTTCGCCGATAACCAGCAGTGCGGGTGTAGGTGCCTGATGTGCGAGTGATTCAAGCTGTGCCAAGGTACCGGTCAGGACTTGTTGGTCCGCACGAGTTCCCCGGCCAATAACCGCCACGGGGGTGGTAGTTGCCCGCCCATGGGCTATCAACTGTCGGCTTATCTCAGCCGCTTTTACGGTTCCCATATAAATCGCCAAGGTCTGACGGCCACGGGCCAGTGCTTGCCAATCTAAATCGCCACCGTCAGCGCGACAATGCCCAGTAATAAAGGTCACGCTCTGCGCGTAGTCACGGTGAGTCAGTGGAATACCGGCATAGGCTGTCGCCCCGCTAGCTGCCGTCACCCCTGGTACCACCTGAAACGCGATACCAGCACGCGCCACAACTTGTAACTCTTCACCACCACGACCAAAAATAAACGGATCACCGCCTTTCAGCCGCACCACCCGTTTCCCAAGCTGTGCCAGAGTAACCAGCAATTGATTGGTTTCCTCCTGCGACACCGAGTGAGTACCCGCCCGTTTGCCGACACAGATGCGCTCAGCATCACGCCGAACCAAATCCAAAACTTCCGGGCTGACTAAATGGTCATACAGCACCACATCAGCCTGTTGAATGACTTGTAGACCACGTAAGGTCAATAAACCGGGGTCACCGGGGCCTGCACCCACTAAGGCAACCTCGCCCTGAGTGCTACGCTGACCCTCCAGCGCTAGTTGTAATTCGTCTTCTGCCTGTGCCAACTGGCCACGGCTGATCAGGCTGGCAAAGCGGCCACTGAAGGCATTTTCCCAAAAACGACGGCGCTCTCCCATGGTGGCAATCTGCTGTTTGACCCGTCCACGCCAGCGCCCGGCAACAGCGGCCATGTCGCTCAGGCTACCAGGTAACAAAGCTTCTAGCTTCTCACGCAGTAAACGCGCCAGTACTGGAGCCTGGCCAGCAGAGGAAATCGCCACGACCAGTGGGGAGCGATCAACAATCGACGGGAAGATAAACGAGCAGCGAGGTTGGTCATCAACCACATTCGCCAGAATGTGCCGCTGTTCTGCCGCGGCGAAAACAGCCGCATTCAGCACGGTATCGTTAGTGGCAGCAATCACCAGAAATACGTCATCCAACTGTTCGGGCAAAAAAACCAATGCCTGCCAGTTAATACGGCCATCCTGATGTTGTTGTTCAAGTTCAGATGAAAGAGTCTGCGCCACTACCCGCACCTGTGCACCCGCGCGGTGGAGTAATTCAATTTTTCGCGCCGCAACTTCGCCGCCGCCAACAACCAACACCGGGCGTTTTTTCATGTCGGCAAATAGAGGTAGATAGTCCACAACGTCCTTCGATTACATGATAAAGCGTAGGGTGACTATAGGGGGGGGCCATGGCCTTATGAAATGACGAAAAGTAATTACAAGTTCCATAATGATATATAGGCGTAACCATATGGCTTGCAGCTATGTTTGCCAATGACCATTGTGGGCAACTTTCTTATTTGTTGACATAAAATTCTGTACTTTAGGAAGTATACGAATTGTCTATTTCTCCGGAGAGTTTCATACTATCTGCTAAATAATTCGAGTGGCAGGAAGGCGGCAACTGAGTGAGTCCCCATGAGCTTACATTGGTAAGTGACAGGGGTGAATGAAGGCGGCCAACGCACATGCAACTCGAAGTATGATGGATATACCATGCCAACAGGTATTGCGCAGACTATAAACAAGGATATTTCGGTATGTTTTCCCGCCGTCACCTAAAGTGGGCACTATTCACCCTATGTTTCAGTTCCGTTTTGCCGCTACATGCAGCATCCAATCCTGCTCTTGGTCAAATCGCTGAGCAGCAAATTCGCCATCTCAGCACCTACTTCCCTGGCCGTATGGCGGGCAACCCAGCCGAACTACTGGCAGCCGAATATATCAATCACCGTTTTCAGCAGATGGGTTATCAAAGCAACTTACGTGGTTTCAATACCCGTTATCTGTACACCAGTAAAAATGGCAAACAAAGTTGGCGGACACTGAGTGCCACCTCGGTAATTGCCGCTCGCAGCACCTTACTGAATAAAAATATATCGCCAAATAAAAACGATGCGATCAGTCAAGCAAATGACCAGAAACAGATCATTATCATGGCGCACTTTGATACCTATACGCCGCAAAGTGATCATGATTTGGATAAAAATCTTGGTGGACTGACACTGCAAGGTGTCGATGACAATGCATCAGGCGTGGGTGTGATGCTGGAACTGGCAGAGCACCTTAAAGATATACCACTGCGCTATGATTTGCGTTTTGTGGCACTCAGCGCCGAGGAAATTGGTGCACAGGGGGCAGAGAACTATTTACAACGGATGAGCAAAACAGAGAAGGCCAACACGCTACTGGTAATCAATGTAGATAGCCTGATTACTGGTGACCGCCTCTACTTTAACGCCAGTAACCAGCCCGCAGCCATCGCAGCAAAGGAGCAAGCACTAACGTTGGCACGCCGCTATGGCATTACTGCTGCTACCGTAAAAAGTCAGGTAGCATCTCCGTGCCGGGCGGATAAAAATGTCTTCTATACCGCCGGATTACCGGTGTTATCCGTCGAAGCCAGCAATTACACTTTGGGTAACAAGGATGGCTGCCAGCAACGAGCCATTAGTCACCACTTTCCCCAAGGCATAACCCGCCACCAAAGCCCGTTAGATAATTTAAATTATCTGGATAAGTACTTGCCGGGTAGGATCAGTCAACGCACACACGATAGTGTGAAAATACTGCTGCCCTTGGTACAGGGGTTAGTCGCAGATAAAAAATAATATTGGCTTTGCGAAACATCGTGGTTATAAAAATCGCAGTCAGTTTCTGGCTGAACTGGCGCGGGCGCGGGCGCGGGCGCGGGCGCGGGCGCGAATTATCCGCTAATGGTTAATAAAAGCGAGAGCTATCAGCATCCCCAACTTGGTGATTAATCTCTGAGAAAGGACAACCACACCAAAGAATACAACGTAGAAGTCACCTCTGAAAAATCAGAGGTGACTTTATATTACTCCATATAAATAATACATTAACAATATACATATTATTAATTACGCCAATTACATTAATTACAAATTTAAAATAATCCAACCATAAATAAATACAAAAATACATTTTCATCTATAATAAGATCCACAAGTTAATTTAACAAAAAAATAATTAAGCCATATAAATAATTAACAAAGCAATGTTAACAAATGCTTCCCAGCCATACATAAAGATCACTATGGAGTGATATCATGTCAAACCACAAAGAGCCCATTGCAATTATTGGCATAGGTTGTAGAACACCTGGTAATGTTTATTCCCCTAATGATTTATGGTCAATTTTATTAGCACAGATAGACGGAATCACAGATATACCGAAAAACCGTTGGAATATAGATGAATATTATGACCCAGCCCCCAATAAAGCCGGAAAAACAAAAGTTGCCCGCGGTGGATTTATTGATAACATTGATATGTTTGATAATGAATTCTTCAACATATTCCCCAGGGAGGCCGAGAATATTGATCCGCAACAGCGGCTCTTACTGCAAACAGCTTTCGAAGCGCTAGAGGATTCAGGAGATAGATTAGATGCATTGCGTGGTTCAAAAACAGCAGTTTATATAGGATCTTTTGCTAATGATTATCAAGATATTCTGAGCTCCCCCGATAACCGATATTACATTACACCACACTCAGCAATGGGAACCTCTCTAACCTCACTTGCCAACCGAATTTCCTATTTCTTTGACCTTAGAGGGCCAAGTATCAGTCTCGATACCGCGTGTTCGTCCTCATTGGTTGCAGTGCATCTGGCCTGCCAGAGCATTTGGCATCAAGAGGCTCATTGCGCTATTGCCGGTGGAGTCAATATCAACATAAATCCTGCACTCACCATTATGTTATCGAAGGGTAATTTCCTGAGTAGCGATGGTAGTTGTCACTCCTTCGATGAAAGCAGCAATGGTTATGTTCGTAGCGAAGGGACTGGTTTGGTTTATCTGAAACCGCTGTCACAAGCATTAACTGACAGCAATAAAATCTATGCGCTTATTCGTGGCACTGCCTGCAATTCGGATGGCTACACATCCGCAGGCTTTACTGTCCCTAATGCCAGCGCCCAAACATCGCTGTTACAGGCAGCTTATCAAGATGCTGGAGTCAATGTCAGCCATGTACAATTTATTGAAGCACATGGTACGGGAACAATAATAGGGGACCCGCAAGAAGCACAGGCTTTTGCTAATATCTTTAGTGATCGCCCTATTGATAAACCTCTGCTTATTGGTTCAGTAAAAAGTAATCTTGGCCACCTTGAAGGGGCTTCAGGAATTACTGGTTTAATTAAACTCACCTTATGTCTGCACCACCAACAGATCCCAGGGAATTTACACTTCCATAAAGGAAATCCTGCGATTGATTTCGAAAACTGGCGCCTGAAAGTGGTAAGTCAAACTCAGGAATGGCCTGCACCAACGGATGGCAGTACACGTATAGGCGGCGTCAATGCATTTGGTGCTGGAGGTACTAATGCCCATGTGGTTGTTGAAGAATACCGGCTTGATACTGACATCATCCTCGGTGAACAGCAGGCAGAAGATATCCCTCCGGTAATAAATCTATTTACGTGTAGCGCTCAAACAGTTGAAGCACTGAAAGCCTATTTACAAGCCTATTTGCATTATCTGGCAACCGCTAACGTCAATTTAAATGACCTTTGTTTTAACATAGGTCAGCATCGCTCTGCATTGCATCACCGAATTGCCATCGCCACTGGTAGCATTCAAGACTTACAACAAAAAATTACGGCATTCCTCAATGGCGATGTTCTTAATGGAGTTGAATATGGGCAGGTATGGGATAAAAAACCACGGCTAGCTTTTATCTTTACCGGGCAAGGCCCACAGTGGTTTGCCATGGGTTGCCAGCTAATCAAAACAGAACCGGTGTTCCGCTATACTATCCAAAGTATAGATAAAATATTTCGTAATATCAGTGGTTGCTCACTACTGGAAGAGATGACGCGTCCTGAAGCTGAATCACGGATTAGCGATACACGAATTGCCCAGCCGGCCATCATGGCCCTGCAAATAGCACTGGTTAAGTTATGGCAACATAATGGCGTGGTCCCCGCCGGGATTGTCGGCCATTCCATCGGGGAAGTTGCTGCCGCCTATGCAGTTGGAGCACTCACACTTGAACAAGCAACAGAGGTTATATTTTATCGTAGCCTTTACCAACATCTCACTGTTGGTAAAGGGAAAATGCTGGCAGTGGGTATCACTCAGGAAAAAGCTGAAGCCCTGATCGCACTAATCAAAGACAGAGTCTCCATTGCCGCAATCAATGGCCCGGAAAGTATCATTTTATCCGGTGATGAAGAACCACTAAATGCCATTGCTGAGCATCTAGAGACACAAAATATTTTTAACCGTTTTCTTAAAATTGATGCCCCCTACCACTCCCATCATATGGCACCTCTGAAAGAGAAGCTACTGAGTTCACTCGAGAAGCTCACACCAACAGCAGCACATTCTCTCTTTTACTCTACGGTAACAGGTAAGCAAGAAAATGGTTGCCATTTAGACAGTGAATATTGGTATCACAATTTACGTGATCCTGTTTATTTTACTGCCGCGCTAACACAGATGCTTACTGATGGTTTTGATACTTTTATTGAAATTGGCCCACATCCGGTATTAAGCAGTGGTGCTAAAGACTTATTTATCGCACTCAATTCAGATGCGCAGATATTCCCCTCCATCCGCCGTCAGGAGGATGAACCATTACGGTTTAAACAAACTTTGGCCGCACTGCAAATTATGGGTTACCCGATGGACTGGCATAAAATTTGTCCAAAAGCTAATCGTTTGTATGATTTACCCCATTACCCTTGGCAGCAGAAGCCATTTTGGAGTGAGGGTCATCTTCATCAAGAGCGGCGTCTTAATCGTCAATTACATCCTTTAATTACTCACCATCAAAGCTCCGGCATAAACCAGGATAAGCATATATTTAGCATTTCTCTTGATCGTCACGCAGAGCCTTATCTTAATGATCACCGAGTCAATGACCTGATTTTATTCCCCGGCACTGGGCATCTGGAATTGGCTAACGCCGCAGCCCAAAAAGCCGTTGGTAACGCATTCAGCTATCTGGAAAATATTAATTTCGAAAATGGATTACTCCTACCTGAAGAAGGAGACCCCCCCGAAATTAAACTAGAAATTTATTCCGCGGAAGGCCACTACTGTCTAATGAGTTATGACCATAGCAAACCAGATAGCACATGGGTTAAACACTCCTATGGCCAGATGAATTATCTTGATGAAAAACCATCTCCTCCCACTATTTTATTGGCTAACGTGCAACATGAAGTCAATAACCTCATGCCAGTACAACCAATGTATAACGCATTGAAACACTCAGGTTTGGCCTATGGGCCAACCTTTAAAATTATCCGGAATATTTGGACTTCCCCTGGGAAGGCTCTGGCAAAAATTGTGTTACCCGAAAGCTTACAATATGGAATTGAACGTTATTTATCACACCCCGCACTATTAGACGCGTGCTGGCACCTTATATTCTCTGCTCGTAGTGATGCAGCCAATCAGAAAATAGATATTTATCTGCCAATTTGTGTGGCGCGTTATACTTTTTTCCAACAGCCACACGGACAAGAGGTATGGAGTTATCTTTCTATTACTCAAAGCGATGAACAATTCCTACAAGGAGATATAATAGTATTTGATGAATTAGGTACTGTTGTTTCTGAAACCATTGGGTTACGCATGAAAAACGCATCAGAAATGCACATATATGAAGATAACATATATTATGACAACTGTTATGAACACTATTGGCAGCATGCTGAAAATTTAAACTTGGAAGTAAAACAAAAATCAAATGAAGAGATATTGATTATTGGTGATAATGGCTATGACCATAGTTTATTAATGAAGATATTAGCCGAGTCGGGAACCAACGTAATTTCACTTGGCGAATTAGCAGATTTCACCTGGCAAGTTGACTTACAGAACCGACAAGATGTTCTTGAAATAATCAGACAAATAAAATCATCCCATCCTATAATTAATAAAATAATAATTACTCTCCCTCTATCACAAACGGGTGAATCTAACATTGAAAAATCTGTTGAGACGCTGATCTGGAAATTATCCAATATCAACCATGCAATAATAAAAAATGAATTGGAAGTAATTTCCTGGATAATAAACACCCATTCAGAATATGTTACACCTGAAGATAAAAATATTAACTTAGCCCAATCACCAGTATCTGCTTTAAACAATGTAATGACTACTGAGTATCCACTAGCAATTAATAAAGTTATCGATTTAGGTCAGGGAAACATGACTGAGCTTCGCTCTCTGGCATCTATTGTTACATCAAAAAATAGCGCTATCAATGAAACTGAATTTGCCCTGCGTGATGATAAAATATTTGTTAAACATATGGAAAGAATTAAACCAGAAGTTACACAAAAAAATGTTTCTAAAATTTTAAACGCCTGTGGTAGCTATTACCAAGCTTTAACTATAACACCTGATAACTTATTTACACTGCATCAAGTTATCCCATCTGCGCTACTGGAAAATGAGATTGAAATAGCCATTAAGGCTAGCTCATTGAATAGCCAAAAATGGTGCGGCCAACTGCAAGCTCAAGAAGGGGGCAGCGGAGTAGTGACACGCATTGGCACGCAAGTCAACGGATTCAAACAAGGTGATGAGGTTATCGCCCTCACATCGAATAGTATCGCGGGTATGGTGGTGATACCAGAACACTGTGTAGCCCATAAACCAAAGAGCTTAACCTTCATACAAGCGGCTATACTGCCTTTCACTTATCTGACAGCCTATTATTGTCTTTATATGCTGGCCAAAATTACACAGGGAGAGCGCATACTGGTTCATGACGCTACCAGCGGTTCTGGGCTGGCAACCATTTATCTGGCACAACAGGCGGGGGCAGAAATTTTTGCCAGTGCAAACTCTGAAGCTAAACAACACTTCCTACGCAGTATTGGTATTACACATGTTTATGACAGTAATACTCTCAATTTCTATCAGCACATCATGACGGATACTCAAGATCAGGGCATTGATATCGTCATTAATACTCTGGACGGGAAAGGAAGAGTACAAAGTTTAAAATGCTTACGTTTATTTGGCCGTTTTATCGAAGTCAATAAAAATGATATTACTGATGATATTAATTTACACTCGAAAGACCAGGGAAAAAATATAGCTTATTTTAAATTAAACCTCAGTGAATTAATGTCTCTTAAGCCAGAAATAAGTCGCATGTTACTTAATGATATCATTCCACTATTTGACTCGAATACTCCACAACAAGTCATGCCTTTTACTGAGTTCTCAGTAACTGAGCTAAATGATGCTTTAAATTTTCTGAGACTAAATTTACATATTGGTAATATTGTTATCACCATGGAAGATAATACTATCAAGGCATTGCCTGCACTCGAATTACACCTTAACCCAGACAAGGTTTATGTCATAACTGGCGGTGCCAGTGGCCTGGGTATTGAACTGGCGAAATGGTTAGTTGATAAAGGGGCAAAAAAGTTAGTATTAATCAGTCGTAGTGGGCCTAAAACAGCTTATGATCACACAGTGATAGAAGACTTACGTAGACAACAAATACAAATTTTACTGCCAGAAATGGATTTACTTTCACCAATAGAGGTAGATAAAGGCATTGAACTTGCCAAATCATTAGGGCCATTAGCCGGCATTATCCACTGCGCGGGTATATTGCAAGATGCCCTGATCACTAATCTGGATCGCACAACATTTACCACCGCATTCGCCGCTAAAGCTATTGGGGGCTGGAATTTACATCAAACACTTAAAGATCAGCAACTCGACTTCTTCTTGCTGATATCCTCTATTTCTACTATTTTGGGCATAGGCGGCCAAAGTTACTATGCCGCAGCGAACAAGTTTCTTGAGCAGTTAGCATATTTCCGCTCTCTACTTGGATTACCCACCCAATGTCTTAAAATCGGCCTACTTGATCATTTTGCCGGCATGTCAGCGGCGTCTGTTATAAGCTCAACTGAAAGTAAAGGTATTTTGGTTATAAACCGACAAGAAGTATTAAAGAAAATTGAGCAGACTATATTAGATGGCAGTATTAACCGCACAGCGGCTAATCTTGACTGGTCACGCATTAGGTCATATTTCAATCATCTCAGCAACGATCTACGTTATGCCCATTTATCCAATAAACAAAGTAATCAATTACCAAATGACTCAGACTTACAGAAACAAACGCACAGTTTAGATGCTAACGAGATACAGAAAAATCTTGTTCAACATCTTACCGCCGCGCTAGCTCGAATTATTGGTACTACTGTCGATAAAATTGAGCAAGGCAAATCACTATCGGCAATAGGTTTGGATTCATTAATGTTGAATCAGTTACGTTACTGGATACTGGAAAAACTGGAAATTAGTTATCCATTGATGCGGATGGTAAAAGGGGTAAGCATTCTGGAACTTGCCACCCAATTACAACAAGAATTAAATTCCCCAAAAGCACCTGAACCACTAGAAGGTGATGGTTCAGGTATTACTTCTGAGGACAGTATAGAAGTTTCAAATAAATGGTTTGTACATCTAACACGAACAAAAGATGAACGACTGAAAAAAACAAAATTGTTTATGATACCGGCCCTGGGCGCTGGGGCCAGTATGTATGCCCATTTTTTGTATAACGCTCCCACTGATTGCGAAGTCTTGGCCGTACAATTACCGGGGAGAGAAAATCGCCTCAGTGAAAATAATTATGTCCATTTAACCCCATTGCTCGATGATCTGGAAATTGCATTAGTTACACAGTTGGAGGATGATCGCCAACACCATGATTGGCAGGGTGATATTGCACTCTATGGCCATAGTTATGGCGGTCTTATTGCTTTTGAATTATGTCGCCGGTTACGTAAAAAATATGGATTACTGCTATCACATTTATTTGTATCTGCCGCAGCAGCGCCACAATTAATCAATATTTGGAAAAAACGTAATTTATTGGGTATAGAGGGGAATAGTTCTAACACAGAACAGAAAATACTGGAATTATTCTCTTCTATTGGTGATATGGATTTTGTTAAAAAAATTGTTCCTGGTATGCAGCGCGATATGCCTCTCCTTACCAGTTATGAACACCAATCTGATGAACCATTATCTTGCCCTATCACTGTATTCTCTGCCATTGAAGATCAATCAACACTGGTAGCTGAAATGGCGCAATGGCAAGTACAGACCCATGCTGCGTTCAAACAGCATTTAACACACGGTGACCACTGGTTTATTATCCCTAGTCGAGAGTTTATCAGTAAGCAGATAAATATTGCCTTAGGTAATTAAATGTCAACATATATTCCATACATCACTGAATAGAGGAACAGACCTAATGTCACTCCCTAAAATGCAAGATATAATAGAGTTCAATGAACAGATGGCCTCAGTATTATGGCTACAGCTTGATTCTTTACAATGGTCAGCACCTACCCATACGGAAAAACTATATTCCCGTTGGTGGGAACATAGTTTATACTTATTGAATAATTTAGAGGGAATCAATGAAAATCCATTAGAAAAAGATAGAACCAAAATATGGGAGCAATGGAATACTTATTGTGAAAAAACAGATCAAGAGTCGCCATTATATCATCAAGTCACCCTGATTAATAATCTTATCAAAGTATTACCCGCAGTGCTCAACGGTGAGATATTGGCAACAGAAGTACTTTTCCCACAAGGGAAAATAGACTTGGTAGGGCAGTATTACTATAACGACCCTTTGTATAATTATTTCAGTGATATTCTTGCCCAGAAACTGATCAACCAAGTGAAAATTCTGCGGGAAGAACACCCTAATAAAGCACTACGAATCTTAGAAATAGGTGCGGGAACAGGTGGAACGAGTGCCCGATTATTTAAACAGTTACTTCCTTACACACCTTACATTAGCAAGTACGTTTACACCGATATTTCACAGACATTTTTGAACTATGCACAAAAAAATTATACGGCCCAAGCTCCCTATATGTGCACTCAATTACTGAATATAAATGACATTCCGATATCACAAAATTATACACCCAATCATTTTGATATAATATTGGCCGCTAATGTCTTACATGCCACCCCTAATATAGCAAAATGCGCACAGCACATAAAAATATTACTTAAGCCACAGGGCTTATTACTGCTATATGAAATCATCGATCTGAAGCTATTCGCTCACCTGACATTCGGTTTATTAGAGGGGTGGTGGTTAGCGGAAGATCTGGAATTGAGGATCCCCGGCACTCCGAGTTTAACTCCGGAAAACTGGGCATTGGTATTAAATAATGCTGGGTTTACTGATATTAGCTTTCCTGCGCTAACTCAGCATGACTTAGGGTTCCAGATCATATCAGCAAAAAATGGTTCAGAAATATATTCAGAACCATAATTAAAAGGTCAATCTCTTAACACCTTTAGTTCAAACGGCTAGTGGAGTCAAATGCAACACACATTGCAACGCTAGTTTGAAAAATGCGCATTAGCTTTCATGCAGGCCACATTCCCGTTTCAAGCCGAAGAACCGAGTTTCTTCTTCGCTCATACCTGGCTCCCATTTACGGGTTGTATGGGTATCACCGACCGATAAATAGCCCTGATCCCACAAAGGGTGATAGCTCAAGCCATTTTGTGTCAAATATTGATAAATCTGACGGTTATCCCAATCAATAATGGGTAACAACTTGAATACACCACGCTGAATCGCCAGCACGGGTAGCTGTGATCGGCTGCCAGATTGCTCGCGGCGTAAGCCAGCAAACCAGGTTTGAGCACCCAACGTCGCCAAAGCCCGATTCATTGGCTCCACTTTATTCAAATCGTTATAACGTTCAATACCCTCAACACCCTGCTCCCATAACTTGCCATAGTGCGCTTCTTGCCAGGCAGGGCTGTGCGGGGAACGAAAGACCTGCAAATTAAGTTGCAGTTGTTCAGTCAGAGAATCAATAAACTGATAGGTTTCCGGAAACAGATAGCCGGTATCCGTGAGGATCACCGGGATATCAGGCCGCTGACGCGTCACCAAATGCAAGCAAACTGCCGCCTGAATACCAAAACTGGAAGAGAGCACAAACTCACCGGGCAGATTTTCTAATGCCCAACTGACGCGCTCTTGCGCGGTTAAATGCTCCAGTTGCCCATTAACCAGCGCCAAGGCCGCGGCTTGTTCCGCTTTCGGCAACGCGTTAAGTTCATTGAGATTGAATTGGCTCACACCACCTCCTGGACATCATAAAAGTCGCGGGCTGAATCTATCACCGGAGCAATAACACCGACGCGAATAACAAAGTCACCAAAACCTTCATCTGCATAGCGCTCTTTAGCCCAGCGCCCGACTAACTGGTCGGTAATCGCCAGAATTTCATCTTCGGTAATGTTTTCACGATACATACGCGGTATCCGAGTGCCTTCACGGTTGCCACCCAGATGCAGGTTATAGCGCCCCATCGCTTTTCCCACCAGCCCAACTTCAGCTAGTAAAGCACGACCACAGCCATTCGGGCAGCCGGTGACGCGCATGACAATATGTTCATTAGGCAAACCGTGTTGTTGCAAAATCCCTTCAATGCGGGTCACAAACTCCGGCAAGAAACGCTCAGCTTCCGCCATTGCCAATGGGCAAGTTGGGAACGAAACGCACGCCATGGAGTTTTCGCGCTGCGGGCTAACACTGTCATCCATCAAACCGTGCTCGCGGGCCAATGCTTCAATGCGGGCTTGCTTTTTTCCCGGCACCCCCGCCACAATCAGGTTCTGATTGGCGGTTAAACGGAAATCGCCCTGATGGATTTTAGCAATCTCAGCCACACCGGTTTTCAGACTGCGGCCGGGGTAATCCAGCAAGCGGCCATTTTCGATAAAGAGGGTCAAATGCCACTTTTTATCGATACCTTTGACCCAGCCAATGCGATCACCACGGCCGGTAAACTGATAGGGTTTGATGGCACCAAAGCTGACACCAGCACGTTTTTCAACTTCAGCTTTAAAAGTATCAACACCGACACGCTCCAGCGTGTATTTGGTCTTGGCATTTTTACGATCAGTACGATTGCCCCAATCACGCTGGGTAGTGACGACGGCTTCAGCAATAGCCAAAGTGTGTTGCAGCGGGATATAACCAAATTCACTCGCTTTACGTGGATATGTATTCTTATCACCATGAGCAATGGATAGCCCACCGCCCACCAGCACGTTAAAACCGATCAGTTTGCCTTTTTCTGCCACGGCAACGAAGTTGAGATCATTAGCATGCAGATCGACATCATTTTGCGGCGGAATGACCACTGTGGTTTTAAATTTACGCGGCAAATAAGTCGCGCCAAGAATAGGTTCTACGTCAGTGGTTGCCACTTTTTCCGCATCCAGCCAGATTTCAGCATAAGCGCGGGTACGCGGCAGCAAATGTTCAGAAATCTTCTTTGCCCATTCATAGGCTTCCTGATGCAGCGCTGACTCCACCGGGTTTGAAGTACAGAGCACATTACGGTTTACATCGTTCGCTGTTGCCAGCGCATCCAAACCTAATTGGTTAAGTAACTGATGAGCGGGTTTAACATTACCCTTTAGAATGCCATGGAACTGGAATGTCTGGCGGTTGGTAATACGGATACTGCCGTATAACGTGTTGTCTGCCGCAAACTTGTCAATTCCCAGCCACTGTTGTGGGGTAATAATCCCCCCCGGCAAACGGCACCGCAGCATCATGGCATGGCGTGGTTCAAGCTTCTGTTCAACCCGTTCAGCACGGATGTCGCGGTCATCTTGCTGATACATGCCGTGGAAGCGGATCAGCAGGAAGTTATCGCCGTTGAAGCCGCCGGTCAGCCCGTCATTCAAGTCCTCTGCAATAGTCCCGCGCAGTAAATTGCTTTCTGACTTCATGCGCTCACCGTCGGAGAGCTTACCGGTCACCACCAGTGGCCCAGGGTATTTTTCATTCATCAGTACACATCCCGCTGATAACGGCGCGCCAGGCGCAGTTCACTTAAATATTCATCAGCTTGCTCGGTATCCATCGCACCGTGCTCAGCCACCACGCCCAGTAAAACCTGTTCGACGTCTTTCGCCATGCGATTAGCATCGCCACAGACGTAAATGTGGGCACCTTGTTGGATCCAGTTCCACAGTTCTGCGCCCTGTTCACGCAGTTTATCTTGTACGTATATTTTATGAGCCTGATCGCGCGACCAGGCCAGATCAATGCGAGTCAGCAAACCGTCTTTGACATAGCGTTGCCATTCAACCTGATAGAGAAAATCCTCGGTGAAATGTGGGTTACCAAAGAACAACCAATTTTTACCGCCAGCCCCATCGACCTCACGCTGTTGCATAAAGGCGCGGAATGGCGCAATACCGGTGCCTGGGCCGATCATGATGACAGGCGTTTCCGGGTTGGCTGGCAGGCGGAAGTTATCGTTATGTTCGATAAATACGCGAATATCGCCATCCACTTCGAGGCGGTCAGCCAGATAGCCTGAAGCCCCCCCGCTACGTGGGCGGCCATCAATGTCATAACGCACCACACCCAGGGTAATATGCACTTCATTTTCAGTCTCAGCCTGCGCGGAAGCAATGGAGTAAAGGCGTGGCGTCAGAGGGCGCAATAAGGCCATCAGTTGATCGGCATTCAGATCAGATGGAGCCTGGCGCACCATGTCTACGATCGGAGTATATTGCGCATATTGTTGCAGCGCCGGTTTGTCTGCCAGCAATGCAATCAACGTTTCATCACGGGAAAGTGCCGCATATTTATCGACGATCACTGTGGTGTTTTGTGTCAGTTCAAAATGGCTGCGCAGCGCCTGTGATAGCGGCAGATTCTGCCCATCGACGCTGACCAATTCGTCACCTTTAAGCCACAATAGTGCCAGCAACTCTTCCACCAGAGCCGGATCATTATCAAACCACACCCCCAGCGCATCTCCCGGCTGATAGCGTAGCCCTGAATCACCTAACTCAATTTCAATATGACGCACATCTTTTTCTGAGTTACGGCCGGTTATTTTTTGCTGGACCGATAACTGCGCAGTCAGTGGTGCGGTCTTGCTATAAGGGCTGGAGGTTATCTCATCGACAATACCACTTTGTGTTACTGCCGCCGCTGCCGTAGATTGCGTCGGAACTCTGGCCTGTAACGCCGTAACCACTTGCTGACGCCACTGTTGTGCCAATTCCTGATATTCCACATCGGCATCGACACGATCCAGTAACCGTTGAGCGCCAAGCTCGGCTAACTTGCTATCAAAATCTTTACCCGACTGGCAAAAATGCTCGTATGACGTATCTCCCAGGCCCAATACCGCAAAAGTGGTTTCGGATAATTTTGGGGCTTTTTTAGAAAATAGGAATTTATGCAGTGCAACAGCCTCTTCTGCTGGCTCACCCTCCCCTTGTGTCGACGCAACGATAATCAGCAGCCGTTCCTGCGCAATTTGCTTAAACTTATAATCACCGGCATTCACCAGATTGACGTTAAGCTTGGCCGCTAAAAGATCATCGCGTAACTGTTCAGCCAAACGCCGTGCATTACCGGTCTGAGAGGCAGAAATCAGGGTAATCGTTAACGCAGGTGGTGCTGCCACAGCAGGAGCAACAACTGCGCCGGGTTGCGGGTTAACCATGCCCCAGAAGTAACCGGACAACCATGCCATCTGGATTGGGGAAAACTCACTAACCGCAGTTTGCAAGCGGGCCAACTGCTCCGGCGATAGCGGAAGTAAAGAAGTAGGAGGAGCCTGAGTCGTCATTGCAGTACGAATTCCCTTATGCTTAGCCACGCACAGTTTGCGCCTAAAAAACTTGATTGTTTGTAAGGTTAACCATCCCGATAATAACAATTAAAGAAGCAATAGAAATAATAAATAACTAAAACGACTAAGCAGTTTTTCAGGTAATAACTATGAGTTAAAGTGTTCAACTTATTAGGAAAATTTACTTGCGGTTACATCAGGCTCGTGCGAGGTTACGTTTATATAAAAATCAGTAAGATACGTGGAATAAATAACGATATAGCGGGCCGAACAGTCGTAGTTGTTACGGACTAACATAGCCAGTATCGGTGCTTTCCGGTACTATGCGGCGGTTTTTGAGTCAATAAGGTCAGAACTATGAGCACTACGCTATTTAAAGATTTTCAGTTTGAAGCCGCCCACCGGCTGCCCCACGTCCCGCAAGGTCATAAGTGCGGCCGTTTGCACGGTCATTCATTTATGATCCGTATCGAGGTTACCGGAGAAGTTGATGCTCACTCCGGCTGGGTGATGGATTTCGCCGAGCTGAAAGCCGCATTTAAACCGATTTGGGAACGTCTTGATCATCATTATTTGAATGATATTCCCGGTTTGGAAAATCCAACCAGCGAAGTACTGGCCAGTTGGATTTGGCAACAGCTTAAACCTCAATTGTCGGAACTCAGCGCGGTGATGGTAAAAGAGACCTGTTCGGCGGGTTGTATTTATCGCGGCTAATAAATCGCGGGTAATCATTCGTCAGGGCGCTACCACGCCCTGCATCTCAGGCGATATTTAAATACTTATGCGTCTGCATGGAAAGCCGCCAATTCTTGGCAATACAGGTTTCAATACAGAGCTTGGTGGCGTCGTCTTTCTGGCTGATGGGTTGTAACGCAATAATCCGCTTTTTGTCATCATCCAGCGTGGCAAGCAGCACCTCTAATGCCTCGATATCCCGCATGCGGCCAACCGGATGCTTAATCTCATCGGCGCGTTGCAATGCCTGCGATAATACTTTCAGACCACCACGCATATTCACTTTTGGCGAAACCGTCACCCACGTCGTCGCTGAACACCGTACATCATGCGTGCCGCTGGTTTCAATCTGGCAGCTATAACCGGCCTGCTCCAACAATGAGGTTAAGGGGAACAAGTCGTAAATAGCGGGCTCTCCGCCAGTGATGACAACGTGGCGTGCGGTATATCCCTGCTGAGAGAAAATATCTAATAACTGCTGTGCGCTGGCTTCCCCCCAGACATCACTTTCTGCGGTTTTCACCATAATGCGTTGCATATCGACTTCCCGATCAGCGTCCTTTTCCCAAGTGTGTTTGGTATCACACCAGCTACAACCTACCGGGCAGCCCTGCAAGCGCACAAAGATCGCCGGTACACCGGTGAAGTAACCCTCGCCTTGCAAGGTTTGGAACATCTCATTAATCGGGTACCGCATCTGTATCTCATCGTTATTAGGGTCAATGAGCGATTATCGCAGATTCTCTGGCTGTGACCAAACTGGCAAGGCAATTGCTCCGAAAAACGGGGCTGCCAGTTTGGCGGGTATCAGTACGTTACTCAATCACCCCACAGGCCATACGTGCGCCACCACCGCCTAATGGCATCGGATGATCGGCATAGTTATCGCCACCGGCATGGATCATCAGGGCGTGTTGCTTCAGCTCAGATAATGATTTCAGGCGCGGAGCTAATACCTGATAGCTGGCGGTGCCATCGGCATTCACCACCAATCCTGGCAAATCCCCCAGATGTCCTTTGTCGTTATAAGGCCCCAGATGCGCTCCAGTTTTTTTCGGGTCAAAATGACCACCTGCGGCAAGCGCGGGTACGGCCTTACCGTCGTTCTGTCCCGGTGCACAACTTGGGTTTTCATGTAGATGGAAACCATGAATACCCACGACCAACCCGGCCAGATGGGGCGAAAACAGTAAACCATAGGGGGTTTCTGTCACGGTGACCGTGCCCAATGCTTTACCATTTCCTTCGGGTAGTGCTTCATTCATGGTGACGGTAACCTCGGCAGCCATTACGCTGCCGGTGAAAAGCATCGCCAGTAACGTTAAGTATTTCAGTTTCATCGGTTATCTTCCTTTATGCATTATTATCTAATCATTCAGATACTCATTAAGGATAACGGATGATGAATTATCTGCACGGCCACGGGACTATAGATGTGAGTCAGAAGAGGGTTACAGGTTAGATTCAGATTAATCTCGCAGCGCTAAATCAAGAGATAACAAGATGATGGGGCGATTGAGTGGGGGCTGACCTCATAAAAAAACCCGCCGAAGCGGGTTTTATCAACAAACTGTTTTACCGAAGGCAAAGCGCAGTAATTACTGGCCTTTCACTTCTTTCAGACCGTTGAATGGTGCGCGGTCACCCAGCGCTTCTTCAATACGGATCAGTTGGTTGTATTTAGCAACACGGTCAGAACGGCTCATAGAACCCGTTTTGATTTGGCCTGCTGCGGTACCTACTGCCAAGTCGGCAATGGTAGCATCTTCGGTTTCGCCTGAACGGTGAGAAATAACCGCGGTGTAACCTGCGTCTTTCGCCATCTTGATCGCCGCCAGAGTTTCGGTCAGAGTACCGATCTGGTTGAATTTGATCAGGATTGAGTTAGCAACGCCTTTCTCGATACCTTCTTTCAGGATCTTGGTGTTGGTTACGAACAGATCATCACCCACCAACTGGATTTTGTCACCCAAGACTTCGGTCTGGTATTTGAAGCCAGCCCAGTCAGATTCGTCCAGGCCATCTTCGATGGAAACGATTGGGTACTGTTTGGTCAAGTCTTCCAGGAAGTGAGTGAACTCTGCAGAAGTGAAGGCTTTGTTGCCTTCGCCAGCCAGAACATATTTACCCTCTTTGTAGAACTCAGAAGCCGCACAGTCCATAGCCAAAGTGATGTCTTTACCCAGTTCGTAGCCTGCCAGTTTTACCGCTTCAGCGATAACAGCCAGCGCTTCGGCGTTAGAACCCAGATTTGGTGCATAACCGCCTTCGTCGCCTACTGCGGTGCTCATGCCTTTGGATTTCAGAACTTTAGCCAAAGTATGGAACACTTCAGAACCGATGCGAACCGCTTCTTTCAGCGTTTTAGCGCCCACGGGCTGAATCATAAACTCTTGAATATCAACGTTGTTATCAGCATGTTCGCCGCCGTTGATGATATTCATCATTGGCAGTGGCATAGAGAATTTGCCTGGGGTGCCATTCAGTTCAGCAATGTGCTCGTACAAAGGCATGCCTTTAGACGCGGCTGCGGCTTTAGCCGCTGCCAGAGAAACAGCCAGAATGGCGTTAGCACCAAACTGTGATTTGTTCTCAGTACCATCCAAATCGATCATGATCTTATCGATGTTAGCCTGGTCTTTCGCATCTTTACCGATAACTGCCTGAGCAATTGGGCCATTTACCGCAGCAACGGCTTTCAGAACGCCTTTGCCCAGGAAACGGGATTTGTCACCGTCACGCAGTTCCAGTGCTTCACGGGAACCGGTAGAAGCACCTGATGGTGCCGCAGCCAAACCAACAAAACCGCCTTCCAGATGAACTTCAGCTTCTACAGTTGGGTTACCACGAGAGTCGATGATTTCGCGACCGATGACTTTAACGATTTTGGACATTAGACTTTCCTCAGTACAAGTTAAACTAAAACTCCAGACAGAGGGGGCGACATCGCTGCCGCCCCTTCTACCAAATATTTTATTTCACCTGGCGCTTCTGATAATCACCAGCCGCTTTCACAAAGCCGGCGAACAACGGGTGACCATCACGCGGCGTCGAAGTAAATTCTGGATGGAACTGACAAGCCACAAACCATGGGTGGTTTGGCAACTCAATAATTTCCACCAGTTTGTTATCCGCAGAACGCCCCGCTATCCGCATTCCGGCAGCTTCTATCTGCTTCAACAACATGTTGTTGACTTCATAGCGGTGACGATGGCGCTCAACGATGGTAGGTTCGCCATACATCTGGCGTACCAGGCTACCCTCGGTCAGCTGGCATTGCTGCCCGCCCACACGCATGGTACCGCCCAAATCGCTTTCTTCCGTACGCACTTCAACGTTGCCGTCTTCATCACGCCATTCGGTGATTAATGCAACCACCGGATACTTACAGTCTGGCACAAATTCTGTGGAGTTCGCGTTTTCCATCCCCACAACGTTGCGGGCAAACTCCATCAGTGCAACTTGCATACCCAGGCAAATGCCCAGATAAGGAATATTGTGTTCACGGGCATAACCTGCTGCCAGAACCTTGCCTTCTACCCCACGGTAGCCGAAGCCCCCTGGGATAAGAATAGCATCCAGTCCTTTCAGCATCTCTTCGCCACGTGTTTCAACATCCTGCGAATCAATCAGCTTGATGTTCACCGTCAGACGATTTTTCAACCCGCCGTGCTTCAAAGCTTCAATCACAGATTTATAAGCATCGGGTAATTCTACGTATTTGCCGATCATCCCAATGGTCACTTCGCCACCTGGGTTCGACTCTTCGTATAATACCTGTTCCCATTCTGCGAGATTTGCTTCAGGACAAGTTAAGCTGAATCGTTTACAAATATAATCGTCAAGGCCCTGTGATTTCAATAGTCCTGGGATTTTATAAATGGAATCAACATCTTTTAGTGAGATAACCGCTTTTTCCGGCACATTACAGAACAAGGCGATTTTGGCACGTTCATTAGCAGGAACTGCACGATCAGAACGGCAAATTAGCACATCTGGCTGAATACCGATAGAAAGCAGCTCTTTTACCGAATGTTGCGTTGGCTTAGTTTTCACTTCACCGGCCGCTGCCAGATAAGGAACCAATGTCAGGTGCATGTAGAGAGTATGCTCGCGGCCAACATCTACCGCCATCTGACGAATAGCTTCCAGGAATGGCAGGGATTCGATATCGCCTACGGTGCCACCAACCTCAACCAGCACTACATCGTGGCCTTCGCCGCCTTCGATGATACGTTCTTTGATGGCATTGGTGATATGAGGAATAACTTGAATAGTGGCACCCAGATAGTCGCCACGGCGTTCTTTGCGCAGAACTTCCGAATAGACACGACCAGCAGTGAAGTTGTTACGACGGGTCATTTTGGTGCGAATGAAACGCTCGTAATGCCCTAAATCCAGATCGGTTTCAGCACCATCTTCGGTGACAAAAACTTCCCCGTGTTGAGTCGGGCTCATGGTGCCCGGATCCACGTTGATATACGGGTCCAGTTTCATGATGGTTACGTTGAGGCCACGGGCTTCAAGTATAGCCGCCAGAGAGGCTGCGGCAATGCCTTTACCCAGAGAGGATACGACCCCGCCGGTCACAAAAATATAATTAGTTGTCATGCTGAACCTGAGAGTTTAGGTTTAAAGACGATGGAAGAACCAAGACGGGAAAGTAGTATACTCGAACCTTGGTTTCGCTACAAATGATCTCCGCGCCAGTGGCCGTTTTCGCGGCCAAAACCGCGCGGAACATCGTCTTGCGATCCGTTATAATTCAATATATTAACGCAATTAAAATTCAACAACCATCGGTCAAATGAATTAAAACACCTTACATTTCAGTTTCTTGCTGTTTAACTTGCTGCCAGGCGGCTTCCATCTCATCAAGCGTCGCGCTCTCCATGGTTCGACCTGACGCCGTAACTATTTGTTCTACCTGACGAAAACGCCGTTCAAACTTACGGTTAGCAGCCTGTAAGGCATTTTCAGCCTGATGGCCTAAATGACGGGATAAGTTAACGGTAGCAAACAGTAAGTCACCAATTTCTTCGCCCAGTTTCTCTTCGTCCACGACAGCTTGCCGCGCTTCGAACATCACTTCATCGATCTCTTCGTAGACTTTATCGAGCACCGGCCCCAGGGTGTCCCAATCAAACCCAACCGAGGCACAGCGTTTCTGGATTTTATGGGCTTTCATCTGCGCCGGCAGTGCATCAGGAATATCATCCAATGCCGAATACAGCGCTTTCTCCGCCCTTTCTTCGGCTTTACGAGATTCCCAGCCCGCCAGTGCGGCCTCACCGCCGATGGCTACCTCTGCGGCGTTTTGCGGCGCATCAGGGAACACATGTGGATGACGGCGTACCAGCTTATCGCTGATAGCATGGCAAACATCGTCAAACGCAAACAACCCTTGCTCCTGCCCCATTTGGGCATAAAACACCACCTGGAACAGCAAATCGCCCAGTTCATCACGCAGATCGTCAAAATCCTTACGCTGAATCGCGTCAAGCACCTCGTAAGTTTCTTCTAATGTATAGGGAGCGATCGTGTCAAAAGTCTGTTTACGATCCCACGGGCAGCCATGCTCCGGATCACGCAGAGTACGCATAATATCCAGCAAACGTTGCAGAGCTAAGGCGGTGGTATCAGGGGTAGTTATTGGCTGGTTCATCTGAATTCATTCACTTTTTTTGCTTTTTAAAATTCGAGGCGTAGCGAGCGCAGGCAGATTGATTGCGGCCAGCGCACAGCCCCCGGAGCGAACACCTGATCTTATAAAAACCGGTACGTGAGGAGGGCGAGCACTGCCCAATATCAATATACCAAAGCGCAGTAGCCGTTTATATCCTTCGTCCTTGAAGCTGCTGGGTTGTTAGCGGCGCTCACTCACCCGAATGACTTACCGGAGTAAGCTCATCGGGATTCGTTTACTTGCCGCCTACCTGCAACTCCAATGACTTTGGCTATAGATAGTTTTAATTGCCGTGGAGCCGACGGGCGTCAATAACATCCGGCAACTGATTCAGCTTGGCCAACACCCTGCCCAACACCTGCAAGTTATAGATTTCAATGTCCATATCGATGGTTGCGACCATCTTTTTGGTATCACTGCGACTGGCAACACCCAGTACATTGACTTTTTCGTTCGCCAAAATGGTGGTGATATCACGCAACAGGCCACTGCGGTCATTCGCGGTCACCCGCACCACCAGAGAATAACCGCTGGAGTAACTTTCCCCCCAGACTGCATCAACAATTCGCTCTGGCGCATGTGACTGCAATTCAGCCAATTGCTCACAATCGGTGCGATGAATGGATATCCCTCGCCCTTGAGTAATAAAACCAATAATTTCATCACCAGGGATTGGCTGGCAGCAGCGAGCAATATGGTGCATTAGATTACCAACACCTTCGACCACAATACGCCCACTGTCTTTACTCGCGTTACGTGGCGCGGATTGGTGCTTATTATTCAGATGACGTAATGCTTGTAAATCAGCCTCTTCTGCCGTCGGCTTATTCAGTTTCCCTTGCAGGAAGTTCACCATCTGATTAAGACGGATATCACCACCACCAATGGCCGCCAACACTTCATCCATCGAATTCATGTTATAGCGCGGAACCAGCAGCTTTTCGGCCTCTTTCAGGCTGATATCCAGATGTTGCAGTTCGTCATCCAGCATCTGCCGGCCAGCAAGAATATTCTTGTCTCTATCTTGTTTTCTGAACCAGTTATGTATTTTGGAGCGCCCACGACTGGTGGTGACATAACCGAGGTTAGGATTCAGCCAATCACGGCTTGGATTAGGCTCTTTCTGAGTGATAATTTCAATCTGATCACCCATCTGCAACTGATAGGTAAAGGGGACAATTCGGCCACTGATTTTGGCACCAATGCAACGGTGCCCCACATCACTGTGGATATGGTAAGCAAAGTCCAGCGGTGTAGAACCGGCAGGTAAATCAATAACATCGCCTTTCGGGGTAAACACATACACCCGGTCGTCAAATACCTGACTGCGCACTTCATCCAGCATCTCGCCGGAATCGGCCATCTCTTCCTGCCAGGCAATCAGCTTACGTAACCAGGCAATGCGCCCTTCATAGCCGGAGCGGCCCGCCGCTACAGCACCTTCTTTATACTTCCAGTGTGCTGCGACCCCCAGTTCGGCATCTTCATGCATCTGACGAGTACGGATTTGAATTTCCAGCGTTTTCCCGTTAGGGCCAAGTACTACCGTATGGATCGACTGATAACCATTGGGTTTAGGGTTAGCGACGTAATCATCGAATTCATCAGGCAAATGACGGAAATGGGTATGAACGATCCCCAATGCGGCATAACAATCTTGTAAGCGCTCGACCACTACCCGCACGGCACGCACATCAAACAGCTCATCGAAGGCCAGCGACTTCTTCTGCATTTTGCGCCAGATACTGTAGATATGCTTCGGCCGACCATAAATATCGGCTTTGATGCCCTCAGCCGCCATAGCTTTATGCAATGAAGCGACGAAATCATCAATGAATTGTTCACGATCGATACGACGCTCGTGGAGTAATTTGGCAATTTGCTTATATTCATCGGGATGCAGATAGCGGAAGCAGAAGTCTTCTAACTCCCACTTGATCTGACCGATACCCAGCCGGTTAGCCAGCGGAGCATAAATATTGGAGCACTCTTTGGCGGCCAGCACCCGTTCATCTTCCGGTGCATCTTTCACTTCACGCAGATGAGCGATACGCTCTGCCAACTTGATGACCACGCAGCGGAAATCTTCCACCATCGCCAACAGCATACGCCGCACGTTATCCACTTGCTCAGAGCTCATGGAATCATTGTGGGTGGCCTTTAACTGACGGATGGCGTCCATATCGCGCACACCGTGCACCAGATAGGTAATCCCTTTGCCAAATTGCTCGGTCAAAGTTACTTCGTCCACCACATTGGCATCAACCAACGGGAACAGCAGCGCCGCGCGCATACTGTCGTTATCCATGCTCAGAGTAGAGAGGATCTCAACCATTTCAAGGCCGCGCCACAACAACAACGAGGCATTAGGGTGGTTTTGCGTCTGCTGCTCACAGTAACGCCAGGTTTCGGCTAATCGCTCACATGACTGCGGATTGGGAAGCCCCAAACTGGCAATCCAATCGTCGAGAGCAAACTCGCCCGCCGGATTCAAATGTGCACTTCGTACCGCAACCATAACTTCTCCCTACTTTACGACCCCTGGCTCCTGCATCAACAGCGCCATAGATTCAAGATGCCCGATGTGGGCAGTCTAATGTATCAAGGTGACGTAAAACCAGCAATGACCCATTATCGACCAACACCTGTCCACATGCCCCTAACTGACAGGCAGACAAACACTGATAGCACAAAGATAGCGTTGCCTTGTTGGCGACCGACTCGGTTTGAAGGATCAAGAGAGTTAACTATCGCTGTTATCGTTTGCCGGGTCGTCACACGTCAGTTTGGAGAGTAGAATTGCGTCATATTGATTGATCAAGCATCGGCTTAGTCAGCGGCTAATTCTCCCACATTGGAATACCATGACCAAATACAGTCTTCGCGCGCGCATGATGATTTTAATCCTGGCCCCCACACTGCTTCTTGGGCTGTTACTCAGTACTTCCTTTATGGTTAATCGTTATAATGAATTGCAAAATCAAATAGTTAATTCGGGCGCTAATATTATTGAACCGCTGGCTGTCGCCAGTGAATACGGAATGACCTTCCGCAACCGCGATACTGTCCGTCAGTTGATTAATCTGCTTCACCGCCGACACTCAAATATTGTTCGGTCAATATCAGTTTTTGACGCAGATAATAATCTTTTTGTCACATCTAACTATAATTACAATTCCTCACAATTAAGGTTGCCCAAAGGCGAACCCATTCCCAATTCGTTGATGCTGTCTTATCGCGGCGACTCTCTGGTTATGCGTATGCCTATTATTTCTGAATCCTATCTATCCAATGACCGGGCCTCAGACTCAGATATAACCCAGCGGCCATTAGGCTATATCGCCATGGATTTGGATTTACAATCCGTGCGCTTGCAGCAATATAAAGAAATCTTCATTTCAACCCTGCTACTGCTGTTCTGTATGTGTGTGGCTATTTTGTTTGCTTATCGTCTGATGCGTGATGTCACCGGTCCAATCCGTAATATGGTGAATACGGTGGACCGTATTCGCCGTGGGCAATTAGATAGCCGGGTCGAAGGGCATATGCTCGGTGAGCTGAATATTCTGAAAAACGGCATCAACTCAATGGCCATGTCGCTGACGGCCTATCACGAAGAGATGCAGCAAAATATCGATCAAGCCACATCAGACTTGCGCGAAACCCTGGAACAGATGGAGATACAAAACGTCGAACTGGGGTTGGCGAAAAAGCGCGCTCAGGAAGCCGCACGCATTAAATCTGAGTTTTTGGCCAATATGTCCCATGAGCTGCGAACCCCACTGAATGGCGTGATTGGCTTTACTCGCCAAACCTTGAAAACCTCACTGACACCAACGCAAATCGACTATTTACAAACCATCCAGCGTTCAGCCAACAGCTTGTTATGTATTATTAATGATGTTCTGGACTTCTCTAAGTTGGAGGCCGAAAAACTGATCCTTGAGCACATTCCCTTTCCACTCCGAGGCGCTCTGGATGAAGTGATGATCCTGCTGGCACACACCGCCCATGAGAAAGGGCTGGAGTTGACCCTGCAGGTTAACAATGATGTCCCTGAGCAGGTGATCGGCGACGCGATGCGTTTGCAGCAAATTGTCACGAACTTGCTCGGTAATGCGATTAAATTCACCGAACAGGGCAATATCGATATTCTGATCACCGTGCAGGCAAAAACGGCACAACAAGTCACACTGGTAGTCGAAATTCACGATACTGGTATCGGTATTTCCGAATCCCAACAGGCGCAGTTATTCCAAGCTTTTCGTCAGGCAGATGCCAGTATATCCCGCCGTCATGGTGGTACCGGGCTTGGGTTGGTCATTACCGAAAGATTGGTCAAAGAGATGGGGGGTGATATCAGCTTCCACAGCCAGGTAGATCGCGGTTCAACCTTTAGATTTCACCTCACACTGGATCTTAACGAAACACTCTCTTATCGCCATCCGGATATGTCGTACTTAGAGGGGAAAACGCTGGCCTATATTGAGCGCAATACCTCTGCGGCAAAAGCAGCATTGGATATTCTGAGCATCACCCCCTTGCAGGTGACCCATAGCCCGACGTTAGCGCAACTGCCGCGACAGCATTATGATTTCCTGCTGGTTGGGGTGCCTATTCCGTTCCGCAATAATATGGCAGTCCATCAGGATAAATTGGTAGCGGCACTGAAAATCGCTGAACGGGTTATTCTGGCATTGCCAAGTCAGTCACAGGTAGAGGCCGAACAACTTAAACAGATAGGGGCCAAAGCCTGCCTGATCAAACCATTATCATCTAATCGATTGATTCCTTTATTACTATCAGAAGAACCTCTCTGTGAATTACCGATGGCAGAGCAACCCGATAAATTGCCTAAGTTGCCCTTTAAAGTGATGGCAGTTGACGACAACCCGGCTAACCTGAAATTAATGGGTACCCTGCTTGAAGAGCAAGTCGAACAAACGGTGTTATGTGACAGTGGTGCAAAAGCCATCGCCTATGCCCGCGAAAACACACTGGATATCATTTTAATGGATATCCAAATGCCGGAAATTGACGGTATCCGTGCCAGTGAAGTGATTCATCAGATGTCGCATCATCTGGATACCCCGATCATTGCCGTGACGGCTCATGCTGTCAGAGGGCAGCAAGAACAACTATTAAAACTGGGTATGGCGGACTATCTGGCAAAACCCATTGATGAAGCTCGGCTGCTACAAGCGCTATCTCGTTATCAACCTGATAGTTCTCCACCACTCAATGTGGAGGCGGATATCCAACTGATAACGCAATCGGAATGTGAGGAGGCAATAGATTGGTCACTGGCAGTCAGGCAAGCAGCAAATAAAGAGGATCTCGCCAAAGATCTCTTAACTATGTTGTTAGAATTTATGCCACAAGTGACAGCTCGTACGCAGGCTATTCTCGCCGGTAGCAATGACACAGATATTCTGAGCCTGATCCATAAATTCCATGGTAGCTGCGCATGTAGCGGAGTGCCACGTTTGAAGCAGCTCTGCATGACGATTGAGCAGCAATTGCGTCAGCAAGCAGACTTACAAGATCTACAACCTGAATGGCTTGAATTGTTAGATGAAATAGAGAATGTCCGCTATGCCGCCAAAACCTATTTAGAAACCGCGTAACACGGATACGATTTAGGGTAGATCAGCGAAAATAAAAAGGGGCACAGCGATAAACAGCGGTGCCCCTTGGACGGTATTAATGCCGGTTACTGCATCAATAAATAGAGTGAAGTATCACCACGCTGAATGTTCAATGCCAATACCGACGGTTTGCTATCGAGGATTTTCCGCAGCTCACCCAAATTCTGAACCGGCTGCTGGTTAATCCCAATGATAATATCGCCTTTTTTCAGGCCGATGCGCGCAGCCGCGGTACCGGCTTTTACGCTATCAATTTTCACCCCTTTCTTACCGTTAACATCAGAGTTACTCAGTTCCGCACCTTCAATACCCGTGTAGATATTACCGGAATCAACCTGAGCCTGGCTGCTCTGCTCCAATGTCACTTCTACATTGACAGGCTTACCATCACGCAACAGACCTAAGGTCATTTTACTGCCAACGGGCAGAGTACCAATCTCGGCACGGAAGCCGGCGAAGCTGTTGATTGCTTTACCATTCATACTGACAATCACATCACCTGCCTTAATACCCGCTTTGGCGGCCGCAGATTTTGGCATTACCTGACTGATAAAAGCCCCTTTCTGTGCATCTACATTCATGGCTTTTGCCAGCTCAGAGTTCAACTCTGTGCCCATAATGCCCAGTTCACCGCGTTTCACCTGACCAAATTCAACCATCTGAGATGTCAGGTTTTTCACCATGTTACTTGGGATAGCAAACCCGATACCGATGTTACCACCGTCCGGTGCCAGGATCGCCGTGTTAATCCCGATCAGTTCACCGTTCAGGTTGATCAATGCACCACCTGAATTACCCCGGTTAATCGCGGCATCAGTCTGGATAAAGTTTTCGTAGTTTTCCACGTTCAGACCACTACGGCCCAAAGCCGACACAATACCTGATGTTACGGTTTCACCCAGGCCATATGGGTTACCGATAGCGACGGTATAATCACCTACGCGCAGTTGATCGGAATCTGCAATTTTAATCGCAGTCAAGTTTTTAAAATCTTTCAACTGCAATAACGCAATATCAGTACGCGGATCTTTACCAATCACTTTCGCTTCATAGCTGCGGCCGTCGCTCAGTTTAACGCTGATTTTGGTCGCATTATCCACCACATGGTTATTAGTCACGACATAACCTTTAGCAGCATCAATAATTACCCCCGAACCGAGCGCACGGAAATCCTGCTTGCTTGGTGCTCCACCTTTACCGCCCTGCCCGCCCTGACACATCGGGGAGCCCAGGAACGGTGAACCGTCTTGGCAGAGCGGTGAGCCATCACCAAAGAACTGCTGGAACTGGGGTGGGATCCCCCCCGCACCGGCACCTGCGTTACTGACCTGAGCCGTGCCCTCCACATTGATACTCACGACGGACGGCATCACTTTCTCTAGCATTGGCGCCAGGCTAGGGAGCTGCTGGCTGCTGGAAGACGCCGTTTCTGCCGAAATGGCAGAAGAAACCGGCCCCATGGCTAAACCGATGCTCAATGCCAATGCACTTAACACTAAAGTTGTTTTTTTCATGTATTTGGATTCTCGCTATACAATTAATAATAAGTTAATAAATGGTATATAACTGACTTATACTCAAAGTTATTAGCATAGTCGCAAGACTGCGAGGCCGCGGCAACGCCAAGTAACAATAATACAGTCGTCTTGCACAGTAAGATTAAATATGGGGGATGAAGTTCAAACAACCAATAATCGGAATAGTAAAAAATATTGTCTGTCTTTACAAAACTACAACTCATTAAACAGGCAATTCAATTTTCCCACATACTATTCCGCAGCCATTAGACGCCGATATTCATCATAGGCATAAAGATCGGTCATGCCACTGATATAATCCTGAATTAAGCGCGCACGATAATAATACTCATATATCTCATGTTGTTCTGGCGGTAAATTACATAGTTGCTCTACTGATTCAGCATAAGCTAACCGATGCTTGGTTGATAATTTATGGAACAACCGAGTCTCAATGGGATACTGACGGTGACTGTCTTCTGCCACCAACTGCGTAAATGCCGTTTGTGGCATAGCTAATAGTAGACTATAAATATCAAGCAACCCACTAATAACTCTATATCCTTGTAATTCAAGCTGTTCTACTTCCGGATGATTGAATACGTGTTTGACTGCCACCTTTTTAAAAATTTGCAGTAATTTACACGCCGTACTGGCATCTTCTAATAAAGCCTGATTAAACGAGCCGGAGAATACGGCGGGTAGATTCTCAATAAAACGCTGTGCGGCATGAGGAACCAATTTCCCCACGGTATTGACCCGTAAATACATGAAGAATTGATCTTCTGAACTCCGCCGACCTTGCTCACGCCCTAATTGACGAAATGCACCGCCAACCACTTTATCAAACAAATCGCCCTGAGCAACATCCCCCCACTCCTGCATCATATGTTCATAAAGCTGCTCAGCGCTGAAAATGTTTTTCTCTACTGCATCCTCCAAATCAGCAATACAATAAGAAATATCATCGGCGGCTTCCATAATATATGTCAGTGGGAAACGGTCAAACTCCGCCATATTGAGCTCGCGGCGTAAATTTTTAACATAGGCTTCTTCAGCAAGGTAAAAACCCGGTTTCTTCATCAAATAGTTATGGGATGCCGGAATATCGGCGGACCAATAAGCCGGTTTAGTGTATTTAAGAATACAGCCCACCTGAGCATAGGTCAGATTCAGTTTTAATAAACTGTAAACCAAACGAATCGCTTGTGCGTTACCTTCAAACTGGCTCAGATCATGGCGAATTTTACTGCGCAGAAGATTAAGTTCAGTTTCTCCCTCGTGCAACTTTAGCACATTAACCTGACAGTGATCCTTGCCACGCGGCTCGGCCCCGCCGCCATTGGGATCCATCTGTTTTGTGAACCAATTATTGATCGCTGACTCACCAAAATGACCAAAAGGTGGGTTACCGATGTCATGCATCAAACAAGCCATTTCCACAATACTTTCAAAGGGATCAAGCAGTTTATCCAACCCATAGGCAGTGATTTTTTTATCCTGTTTAAATCGATTAAGGATCTCTTTGGCAATATAACGCCCCACCTGCTGTACTTCCAACGAATGAGTTAAGCGGCTACGTACTGCGGCATTGCGCTCCAGCGGAAATACTTGCGTTTTTTGCTGCAAACGCCGAATGGCGGCAGAATTAACAATCCGACCGCGATCACTTTCGAATACTCGAGTAATCTCATATTCATCTTCCGCCGAACTGGGTTTACCAAACGGCCGCTGAAAACTGATTTTCTGCTTAAAGTCGATCCCGGACATATTTGCCTCTAAGTATTTACTGTAAACAGTGATACCGACTCCTGCCAACAGATGCAATTGATTACGCACCAACTGCGGCACATTACGCATTATCTTTGCTTAGCTACCCGAAGATCTCACTTAGCTGATAAACTGTGTATTGATAATTACAGCTTAATCTATCCTTTAAAATCAGCAGGTATCCATATGAAAATAGGCATTATTGGTGCAATGGAACAAGAAGTCACATTGCTACGTGATAAAATTGAAAATCGCCAAACCTTAACTCGGGCGGGTTGTGAAATTTACACCGGCCAACTGAATGGCGTGGACGTTGCATTGCTAAAATCGGGTATTGGTAAAGTGTCTGCGGCAATGGGAACCACTTTGTTATTAGAACATTGCCAGCCTGACGTCGTTATCAATACCGGTTCTGCCGGTGGCCTGGCCCCTGGTCTGAAAGTCGGCGATATCGTCGTTTCTAATGAAGTTCGCTATCACGATGCAGATGTCACTGCTTTTGGCTATGAACCCGGTCAAATGGCGGGGTGCCCACCCGCGTTCATCGCAGATGCCGAGCTGATTGCATTAGCAGAAAATTGCATCAAAGAATTAAATTTAAATGCGGTACGCGGCCTGATTTGTAGCGGCGATGCCTTTATTAATGGCGCAGCACCTCTGGCCCGCATCCGCGCGACCTTCCCGTCAGTTGCGGCAGTAGAAATGGAAGCCGCCGCCATCGGCCATGTTTGCTACCTGTTCAAGACACCGTTTGTTGTTGTTCGCGCCATTTCTGATGTCGCCGACCAGCAATCTCACCTTAGCTTTGAAGAGTTTCTGGTGGTCGCCGCCCAGCAGTCGACACTAATGATAGAAGCCATGTTAACCACACTGGCTCAGCGCAATTAATGGTGCGGTTCAGTATGAACTCGCGGTCACCAACGGCAATCATCCTGCCAAGAGCAGCAATAATATTGTTGCTCGGTCTATTTTCGCTGGGTCTATCGATGTCACGGGCCTTGGCGGCAGAGCGGGTTATCAGTTTATCACCCAGTACGACAGAACTGGCCTATGCCGCTGGTTTAGGCGATAAACTGGTTGCAGTAAGTGCTTACTCCGATTACCCAGAAGCCGCTAAAAAGCTTGAACATGTTGCATCGTGGCAAGGGGTAAATGTCGAGCGTATTCTGGCATTAAAGCCGGATCTGATCCTTGCCTGGCGAGGTGGTAATCCGCAGCGCCCGCTGGATCAACTGGCCTCCTTTGGTATTCCGATCCTCTATTTTGATCCGGTTAATATCGATCAGATTGCCAATGACCTGGATAAGCTGGCGCAATACAGCCCGCATCCTGAGCAAGCCCATCAGGCCGCTGAGCAACTCCGTCAGCAGGTCACTGAATTACATCACCACAATGCCCGCAGTCAGCCCTTACGGATCTTTTTGCAATTTGGTACTCAGCCGCTGTTTACCAGCTCCGGGCATACGTTGCAAAGTGAGATAGTTTCCCTGTGTGGCGGGGAGAATATTTTTGCGGCCAGTCGAGTACCCTGGCCGCAAGTCAGTCGTGAGCAAGTGATGACACGTCAACCACAGGTGATTGTGATCAGCGGTGACCCATCTCAGGTAGATAATATCAAAGCGTTCTGGCGGCCTCAGCTTGCGGTACCGGTCATCACACTTAATGAGGACTGGTTTAATCGTGCTGGTCCACGTATTCTGCTAGCCGCTAAACAGTTGTGCCAACAAATGGCCAGCCTTCCATCCCCCGTGGCGGAGTCACATTAATGCTGGTTTATTGGCTGGATATTTTAGGTACTGCGGTATTTGCTATCTCTGGTGTATTGCTGGCGGGGAAGTTACGAATGGATCCGTTTGGCGTGCTGGTGTTGGGGGTGGTGACTGCCGTAGGTGGTGGCACAATTCGCGATATGGCCTTAGCTAATGGTCCGGTATTTTGGGTAAAAGATCCCACTGATTTGGTGGTTGCCATGGTGACCTGTCTGGCGACTATTTTATTGGTGCGGCAGCCACGGCGGACACCAAAATGGATCCTGCCGGTGCTTGATGCGATTGGTCTGGCGGTGTTCGTCGGTATTGGTGTCAATAAAGCCTTTGCTGCCGAAGCCAGCCCGCTGGTGGCTATCTGTATGGGGGTTATAACCGGTGTCGGCGGCGGGATTATCCGCGATGTTTTAGCCCGCGAGATCCCGATGATCCTGCGTACTGAAATTTATGCCACCGCCTGCATCATTGGCGGCATCGTCCATGCGACGGCGTTCTATACTTTTGGTATGCCATTACAACAGGCGATGATGTTGGGCATGGCAATCACCCTTGGTATCCGACTTGCCGCTATCCGCTGGCGCTTGAAATTGCCAACATTTGAAATAGAGCATTAATACGTTATTGGTAGTGCCGCCAGGCTATCATTTCTTTTTTCAGATGAAAAAAATCGCAGCTATATAAAAAGGCTGCGGTTTTTTTATAGAAATTTTAGTTGCAGATTGAGCGGCTAACACGGCGATAGTGCCAGATATGAGAGTCTTTCCCAACGTCGCTAGATGCTGAAAGAAGAGCCGCACCCACAGGTACTTTTCGCATTCGGATTAGTCACGATAAAACGCGAACCTTCCAGTCCTTCCGTATAATCCACCGCACCACCCACCAGATATTGTAGGCTCATCGGATCAACCACCAATTCAACGCCTTGCTTTTCAATGGTCATATCGCCATCGTTGATTTTATCATCAAACGTAAAGCCATACTGGAACCCGCTGCATCCGCCACCGGTAATGTAAACCCGCAGTTTTAGATTCGGGTTTTCCTCATCAGAAATCAGCAGTTTAACTTTCTTTGCTGCCGCCTCTGTAAACTGCAGGGGCAGTACTGTTTCGTCGCTCATACTCGTCTCTCCCAACCGGTGTTCGAGTTGCAGGTTACTACAATGGCAGCCTGATCTATGGATCGATTATCCAATACCTGAGTAGTTCATTCAAGTATTGCTCGCTAATGTTATATATTATTTACCTGTTTGAGTATCGCTTTCAACCACGGGTTGTGGCGGTGCAGCCATTGCTGCGGCCTGCTCTTGTCTTTGTAAGGTGCGCGCTAAAATAGCTGAATACAAGGGCTTACCTCCCATAAACTGGGCTATCAATGTTGCCCCCAAGCAGGTCACAATCATCGGTAAAATAAGTTGATAATTATCGGTCATTTCCAGAACCAGCACTAATCCGGTCAATGGCGCGCGTACCGAGGCGGCAAACAGTGCCCCCATCCCCGCGATCGCAAAAGTCCCAGCTTCAATACCGTATTGCGGGAAAAAGTGCGCACAGGTTAAACCAAATGCAGTACCCAGAATGGTTCCCAGGGCCAGCATTGGGGCAAATATCCCACCCGGAGCACCCGATCCAAAGCACAGTAACGTGGTAATAACCCTGGCAATAAAGATAAAGATCAGCATGCCAATACTAAAATTACCGGCCACTGCAATAGGAATCAATGCAAAGCCACCGCCCACAGCCTCGCCATGAATCAGTACCAGTAAACCACACATTCCTCCCAGCAAACCGCCAATCAGCACCAGTTTACGCCAGTCGCCACCATGGAAACGCATGAACATATCCTGCGTACGGAATATTAATGCATTAAATATTACGCCTACGGCGCCAAAAATAACCCCCAGCAAGAGGTAAAGCCATAAGGTATTGAGCGTGACATCACTGAGTTTACCCACCTCAATAATTGCGCGTTCGCCATTAAAGTAGCGGTAGACAATGGTCGAGGTAATCACCCCGACAAACACCGCTTTGATTGATACCAGACTGTAGCGAAACTGTGAGCGCATCTCTTCTATAACGAATAAAATCCCCGCCAGCGGGGCATTAAAAGCCGCAGACAGACCCGCTGCGGCACCGGTTGCTAATAATGAGTGGCGTGCTTCAGGGCTGCGTAGACGGAAGATATCGACAATCATGCGCCCGCTGTTGCCCCCCATCTGTACCATTGGCCCTTCGCGGCCTAACACCATACCAGCCCCTAATGTGCCAAGGCCGCCAATAAACTTGACAGGAATGACCCGCCACCAGCGCACCGGACGCATCTCTTCCATGGCCCCTTCGATTTCAGGTATCCCTGAGCCACCGGCCTCTGGGGCAAAGCGACGTACCAGAAAATACCCCACCATCGCCAATAGCGCCGACATGATAAAAGCCAGCGGCCACACTAGCATCGCAGAATCCGCCACCTTGGCCAGGGTTGCCAGCCGTTGTTGCTGGATCCAATCGACCCCTCTATCAAAAGCCACGCCCAATAAACCGGTGACCACCCCAACAACAGCGGCCATGATAAGAATGACCAATGGCGTTTTATCACGATTAACCAGTGCTTGAATAAAACGGCCATGTTTGAGTTCAGTAACACTTTCAGCAGGCATAGATTGCTTTGCATTAGTCATAATGAGTCTGTTTATCAGTTAAATAATAAGTAAAACAAATGAATAATAGCTCGAGTCTAGTCTACATCCCCATGATCCGCCTGTTTAAACAGCGATGAACCTCCCTGACTCAGAAAGGACGTTAAGTTACGACAAATCCGATTTGCGGCACATCCCGCAAGCTAACAGTTAAATATGCCCAATCATTTGATAACCGCTGCCAGTTCTTTAGAATAAACAGCCTTGTTCTTTGGTCCAAGTAAACCAATACCCATTCAGGAGCCTATTTATGAGTAAATCCGAAGATCTGTATGCCCAGGCAAAACAGCTAATTCCAGGTGGGGTTAACTCTCCAGTGCGTGCATTCACCGGTGTCGGTGGCAGCCCATTGTTTATTGAACGTGCTGATGGCGCGTATTTATTTGATGTCGATGGCACAGCCTACATCGACTATGTCGGTTCTTGGGGGCCGATGGTGCTGGGCCACAATCACCCGGCAATTCGTCAGGCGGTCATTGAAGCGGTTGAACGCGGCCTGAGCTTTGGTGCACCTACTGAGATGGAAGTCAAAATGGCTCAGTTGGTTACCGACTTAGTCCCCACCATGGATATGGTGCGAATGGTTAACTCCGGTACCGAAGCCACCATGAGCGCCATTCGCCTGGCCCGTGGCTTCACCGGTCGCGATAAAATCATCAAGTTTGAAGGCTGCTATCACGGTCACGCCGACTGCTTGTTGGTCAAAGCCGGTTCCGGCGCACTGACGCTTGGTCAACCAAACTCTCCAGGCGTACCGGCTGATTTTGCCAAACACACTCTGACCTGCACTTATAACAATCTGGCGTCTGTGCGTGAAGCCTTTGAGCAATACCCGCAAGAAGTCGCCTGTATCATCGTTGAACCTGTTGCGGGTAACATGAACTGCGTGCCACCACTGCCGGAGTTCTTACCAGGTCTGCGGGCGCTGTGTGATGAATTTGCTGCACTGCTGATTATTGATGAGGTCATGACCGGCTTCCGTGTTGCATTAGCTGGCGCGCAGGATTACTACAATGTCATCCCTGACTTAACTTGCCTGGGTAAAATCATCGGTGGCGGTATGCCGGTAGGCGCTTTCGGTGGTCGTCGTGATGTGATGGATGCGCTGGCACCAACAGGCCCGGTTTATCAGGCCGGTACGCTGTCCGGTAACCCCATCGCCATGGCTGCCGGTTTTGCTTGTCTGACCGAAGTTGCACAGGTGGGTATCTATGAAACCCTGACTGAATTGACCGACTCATTGGCCAGCGGTCTGCGGCACGCAGCTACAGCAGAAAATATCCCATTGGTCGTTAATCATGTCGGCGGCATGTTCGGCATTTTCTTTACGAATGCCGAAACCGTGACCTGCTATCAGGATGTGATGAATTGCGATGTTGAACGCTTCAAGCGTTTCTTCCACTTGATGCTGGAAGAAGGTATCTATCTGGCTCCATCTGCTTTTGAAGCCGGTTTTATGTCAGTGGCGCACAGCAAAGAGGATATTCAGAAGACGGTCGATGCTGCCCGCCGGTGTTTTGCCAAACTTTAATCTCCGTGGAGGCTCTGAACCGCTCAAAACGGAGGTTCTGGGCATCCAACCCTCCAACTGCCGACTATCTAGAATTACCGCCCTTGTTTACGCAATAAATAAACAAAATACGGTGCACCGATAAATGTCGCTAACAGTCCGGCGGGGATCTGGTTTGGGAACAACAGCATCCGGCCACACCAATCGGCGAATATCATCAGTAAACCACCTAAGATAGCGGCAATAAACAGTTGTGGAATGGCGCGGCGGAAACCCAACATGCGGGCCATATGAGGGGCCATCAGCCCAACAAAACTTAACGGCCCGACGGTCAAAGTGGCCGCCGCAGTTAACGTCGCAGCCAATAGTAAAATCACTAACCGACTGGGGGCTAGCGCTATGCCTAATGCTCTGGCGGTAACGCTACCTAATGGTAGGATCATTAACCAACGGCGGCACAGCGGCGCTAATGCGATCAGCACCAAGGCAATTAAACCGGTAGCCACAGCCTGCTCCCCATTAACCGAGTAGGTAGAACCTGAAATCCATGCCAGCAAGCCACGCATACGCGGGTCACCACTGGCAAATAACATGGTAATTACCGTGGTAAAGGCGGTGCTTAGTGCAATCCCAGCCAATAGCATGCGGCCAGGAGAGAACCCGCCCCGCCCGGCAACAACTATAATCAGCAATAACGTAACCGCCGCCCCCAGACTCCCGGCAGGCAGCAACCAGAGCAACGTATTACCCGGTACGATAAACATCATGATCACTACGCCGAAAGAAGCTCCAGAGCTAATACCCAAGACTTCCGGGCTAGCCATCGGATTACCCGTCAGCTTTTGAATCAGTGTCCCCGCCACCGCCAGCATCATACCGGCCGCCAATGCCGCCACTACCCGTGGCCAACGCCAATGTAACAGTGCCTGAATGTCATCCCCAGCAAGCCAATGCCAACCTTGGCGGTCGCGACCAAACATCAGCGCCAGAGCCAATCCGGCCAGCAGTAACAGTAAACCGGCACTTATCCATAATGCTAAATGCTGCCGTTCAGTGGGGACATTGTCACCAAAATCCATCGTCGGCGCAGTCCCACTGTGTAAGCGGGGTAATAACCATAATAACAGCGGAGCACCAATCAGCGCGGTCGCTGCACCGGTGGGGATCTCTCGCCATACTTGCGCCAACCAAATAATACCTTGGTCGGTTACCCACAACAGCAAAGCCCCCAACACCGGAGCCAGTATCAGGCGTTGTGATAATCGCCGGGCACCGATAATTTTCGCCAGCAAAGGGGCAAATAGACCGATAAAGCCAATCACTCCCACCGCATTAACCAACATCGCGCTAAATAAAATTGCCAAGCCCAGCGCACTAAAACGTGCCAGTGACAACCCTAGCCCCAGATTACGGGCAACGCCATCATCTAACCCCAGCAAGGTTAACGGGCGGATCAATAAAGCGGCCAATACACAGGTAACCAGCAGCCTTGGCAGCAGAAACTGCACCGTACTCCAATCCTGTTGATTCAGGGCACCGCTACTCCACAGGAACAGCCCTTGTAGTTGATCATAATTAAACAATGCCAACAAGTTACTGACTGCACTACAGTAAAGGCCAAGAACCAGACCAGCCAGGATCAGCGTAACCGGAGACATCCGTTTGCCCCAGGCCACGCCAAAAACCAGCATACCAATAGTGATACCACCCGCCATGGCGGCCAGTTGGCGGGTCAATTCACCACCAGGCAGCATCCACAATGTCGCGATAGTCAGGCCCAACTGAGCACCAGCGGCCACCCCCAGTGTGGCAGGTTCAGCCAGAGGGTTACGTAGCACTTGCTGGAACAAAACCCCAACCAACCCCAAACCAGCACCGGTCAGCAACGCCACCACCAACCGGGGTAACTGGCTGTAATGGAATAACATCTGGTTCACGTCGTCATAATCGGGTTGCCATAGGGCCTCAGCCCAGAGCGATAGCGGTAATAATTGACTGAAGTTATGTCGCGTCAATACCACCGCAATAACCAGTAGCAAGCCCAGTAACCCGGCAGGTAACAGCCAGCCTTTATGTCGGGTATTTACCATCATGATGGTTTACCCCACGCCTGCTCGAAAAGACGAACAAAGCGCATAGCGGATAATGTCGAACCGTAGAACCATACCGGCGGCAGTATCCGTAATTGGTTTTGACGGACAAAAGACATTGATTGCCACAAGGGGGTACGGGCAACCTGTTGTAAAATTTCATCATCGCCATGGCCGAAGCAAATTGCCTGCCCCGGTTTTATGGTGGCTAAACGTTCAATACCGACGACCGTGCTGCCCCAGAGATTGGTTGCGCCCTGCCAGGCATTTTCAATATTCAACTCGTTCAATACATCCTGGAACAAGCTACCCTTGCCGATAACCAGCGCATGGCGACTGTCCAACAACGAAAACATCAGTAACGGCCCATGGCTGCCGCCAGAGAGACGTTGGCGCGCCATCTGCATAAAGTGAGTGAAGTCAGCGATATGCTGCTCTGCAACCGCTGCCAGGCCCAGTCGTTGACCCAACGTGCGCAATGAGTTCTTACCCGCGACCAGCGGTGAACTGCCGACTTCATTAAAGGCAAAGCTCATAGATGGGGCGATTGGGGCGAGTTTTTCCGGTAAGGGGCCAAAACCTTGTGACATCAGGATCAACGAGGGTGCCATTTGCTGTAGTAATTCCAGATTTGGCTCAGTACGCTGACCCACATCAATAACGCTGGCGGGTAGTTCAGGATCGGCAACCCATAGTCGGTAATTATGGGTATCTGCCACTCCATATGGTGTCACCCCTAGCGCCAACAGTAATTCAACAGGTAACCATTCCAGTGCGACGATCCGATTGATATCGATTTTAGGTGAATTCGCCGCCCATCCGGGCAATGAAAGCAGTAACGGCGATAATGCCAATGCGGTGAGTAGCCTGCGCCGGGTATAATCAGGTGCCGCGAGATCGGCTTGTTCCATGGGAAAGTGCGCTGTCATTAATACACAAAACTTACCGGCGCACCACCGGCCGGGTGCGGTAATATCCCCATTGGGATACCGTAAATTTGTTCCAGTACCGCGCTCTGCATCAGGCTGTCAGCCGAGCCTTGCGCTATCATTTCGCCACCACGTAATGCCACTAAATGGTCACAATAACGGGCCGCCATATTGATATCATGCAGCACGGCAATAACTGTCAGCCCGCGTTCTCGGCTAAGACGTTGAATTAACCCCAACACCTCAACCTGATGAGCAATATCCAATGCCGACGTTGGCTCATCGAGCAACAGACAACGGCTGTTTTGCGCCACCATCATCGCCAGCCAGGCACGTTGCCGTTCGCCACCGGATAAGCTGTCTACCAACCGGTTAGCCAGCGGTTTTAAATCCACCAGCGTGATCGCGTCTTCCACTTGTTGACGGTCTTCTTGACGAAAACGGCCTAACGCGCCATGCCACGGGTAGCGGCCAATGGCAACCAACTCGCGCACCGTCATCCCTTCTGCTGCCGGTAATTGTTGAGGTAAATAAGCCACCTCGCGGGCAAAGGCTTTACTGTCCCACAGGGCTAATGGCACATCATTGAGTAAGGCCCCGCCACTTGATGGTAACTGATGGCGACCCAGCATTTTTAATAGTGTTGATTTGCCAGAACCGTTATGACCAATAAGCCCGCAGACCTTGCCTTGCGGGAAGCTCAGCGAAAGTGGCTGCAATAAGGTTCGGCCGGGAACTGAAAAACTCAGTTCCCGGAGCGTAAAGTTGCTGGATTGGCTTACCTGTAGATCCAAGATGGTGCCCTGCGGTTAAAAGTTAACGGGTTTAGCAATTATTGCGCCCCGAACGTTATCGAAAAATAGCGAGAAAGTGAATCGAAACGATAGTAATTATCAAAGTGAAATAATTATCAATGCGGGTAGTTTATGCGTAACTCACGGCGAACTGCAAGCGCTAAGCCAGTTGATTTAATCGGGTGAAATGCAGATAACGGGGAATGGCGCGGGGCAATCAGGCTGGCACCATAACCGTGCCAGCCTGGGAGAAGATTACTGACCGAACATATCTTTAATCCAGCCAGCGACACCGTCACCTTCAGCTTTCGGCTGTGTTGCTGGCTGGGCTGCCTGACACAGCGCTTGCGGGTTCTCGGTCCAAACCGGAATAGAGCGCAGACCGCTACTCTCACCACAGACAAAGTTACCAGCCGAATCAATGTTCATCTGGCTAATCCCTTCCGGCGGTTGTAATACCAACGGCAGTGGGGTTTGGTTTTCCAGATAGCGACGATATAAGGTCAGCGCACCGTTGGCACCGGTCAGTTTAGCCGGGCCGTTGTTGTCACGCCCAACCCAAGCGATCGCCACTTCCTTGCCATCGATACCGGCAAACCAGCTATCGCGCAGATCGTTGGTGGTACCGGTTTTAGCCGCCAGATTGTATTTAGAGAATTTCACTGACAGCGAACGGGATGTCCCACGGGCTACCCCTTGTTGCATCGCATAAAGTGTCAGATAAGCGGCCTGTGCTGGCACCATGCGTTCCGCCTGCGGGAAACTCTGATATAGCACCGTGCCATCCTCCGCAATCACTGAGCGCACTGCCGATAACGGTGCACGATCCCCGCCACTGGCGATAGTCTGGTATTCCTGAGCCACTTCAACCGGGGTCAAATCAATGGCTCCCAGTAACATGGCGGGAACCGGATTGATCGCCGTTTTCGGGATACCCAAGCGTTGCAGCATGGCACTTATCTGATCCAGCCCGACAGACATCCCCAGATTTACCGTTGGTACGTTCAGGGAGTTAACCAAACCATCGATTAGCATCACCTGACCACGGAACTGGCGATCGTAGTTTTTCGGCTGCCACGACGAGCCGTTGGGTAATTTGATCGACAACGGCTGATCCGATAGCCAAGTATTGAGGCGATATTTATCCGGCTCACTCAACGCCGTCAGATAGGTCGGTGGCTTGGCGAGTGACCCTACCAGGCGGCGAGCCTGCATGGCGCGGTTAAAACCGGCAAATTGTGGCTGTGCGCCCCCTACCATGGCTCGAACCTCGCCACTGAAGCGGTCGACGATCACCATTGCTGCTTCCAGATCATCGAGATGACGGGCGGCTTTCAGGGCTGGAATACCCTCCTGGATAGCCTTTTCTGCCGCATCCTGTGACACCGGATCCAGCGTGGTGAAAATTTTCACCCCAGACAGGTCGTTGATCTTGTCACCTAGCTTCTGTTGCAGCTCCTGACGCACCATCTGCATAAACGCGGGCTGAGGGGTTATCACGCCGCCTTTCGGCTGCACCCCCAGTGGCCGGGCGCTGAGCATGGTGTAAAGCTCAGCGTCAATCACGCCTTGGTTCTGCAACAGGCGCAGCACCAGATTACGACGTTCAAGTGCCAGCGTAGGGTTACGCCACGGGTTATACAACGACGCCCCTTTCACCATCCCCACCAGCATCGCTTGCTGATCGAGACTCAGTTCATTTACCGGGCGACCAAAATAATACAGGCTGGCTAGCGGGAAACCGCGGATCTGATCACTGCCACTCTGACCGAGATACACTTCATTCAGGTACAGTTCCAGAATCCGATCTTTGCTGTAACGGTAATCCACCAATAGCGCCATGTAGGCTTCGTTAAGTTTGCGCCACAGTGAGCGTTCGTTGGTCAGGAACAGGTTTTTCACCAACTGCTGCGTCAGGGTACTGCCACCTTGCACTGCCTTACCGGCAGTCAGATTAGCGACCACGGCGCGGCCAATAGAGTACGGGCTGATACCGTCATGTTCATAGAAATGACGGTCTTCCGTTGCCAGCAAGGTATCCACCAGCAAATCAGGGAAACCGGCGCGGGGTACAAACAGGCGTTGCTCACCATTAGGTGATTGCAACATGGTAATCAGCTTAGGATCAAGGCGTAAAAAGCCGAAATCACGCTGATTATCCAGGTTTTGGATCTGGGCCAACCGATCGTTTTTAAAGATCAACCGCGCACGAATCTGGCCTTCTTTGGCATCAGGGAAATCAAACGGGCGGCGCAAGATATCAATGCTATCGCCTTGCACGGTGAACTCGCCGGGGCGAGTCATACGAGTCACCTGCCGGTACTGCATCCCTTCCAGCAAGTCGATCATCTCTTTTTTGCTGTAGGACGTACCCGGTTCAAGGTTAACCATGCGGCCATAAACGGCGGCGGGCAATTGCCAGACTTTGCCATCAATACGGCTGCGGATTTGTGAATCGAGGTAAACCCCATAAATGGCCAATACCACGGCGCCAACCAGGAACAGTTTGATAAACAACCCAAGCCAGCGGCGTTTTTTGCGAGGTGGACGTGATGCTACCTTTCTTGACATCAGTGCTTCCTTATCGTCGTAGTCATCATCGTCCTGCTCTTCGTCATCCGGGTGCTCTTCATTATCAAATTCAGCTTCTTCATATTCATCACGCCGCTGGCGCAGTGGCCGTTTCGGTGTGGCTTTGGGTTGGGCTTTCTTGCCCTTGCGCCCTATTGGCTCGCGGTCATCCCCAGACATGTCTTTCTCTCCACGCGCGTTGGCGATTATTGCGGCTTATACCCGTCATACTTCAAGCTGCATGCGCGTTGGCTGCGTTCAATCACCCGAATCACTTACTGGTCTTGACCTTAAAAAAATAAGTAAGCTCATTGGGATTCTCTCACTTGCCGCCTTCCTGCAACTCGAATTATTTGGGGTATCATATATTCCCCAACTCATCGAATAGAAAGGGGAAACATCTGAAATTATTGGCTGTTAGCCATATCGTATTACTTATCCTGATACTTCTTGGTCCTGCGAGTTGGGCGAGTATTGGCCGGATCATCCGGCCAAATATGTTTGGGATAACGCCCTTTCATCTCTTTTTGTACTTCCCGATACGCCCCTTGCCAGAAAGCGGCTAAATCACCGGTAATCTGTAATGGCCGGTGCGCAGGGGAAAGCAATTCAAGCACCACCGCTACCCGCCCATTCGCCAGCATCGGACTGTGTTGCTCACCAAAAACTTCTTGTAAACGCACCGCCAGCACCGGTGGCCGGTCGATATAATAACGGATTGGCAGGCGGCTGCCAGTGGGCACAGTGTAATGAGTTGGCAGTTCAGTATCCAGCCGTTGACGTTGCTGCCAGCTTAACAGACAAGTTAATGCTGCCGTAATGTTCACTTGCCGCAACCGACGTAAATCGCGCACCCCGCTCAACGACGGTTGTAACCATAACTCAAGTTGGCTCAACAAACTGTCATCGTCCAGCGCTGGCCACTGCTCTTCTGGCAACCAGCGGCTGGCACATTGCAATCGAGTGCGTAGCTGCTCAGCATTCTCATCCCAGTTCAGCACCTGCAACCCTTGCTCTCGCACCCAGTTAAGTAACGCCGCTTGCAATGCCTCATCACTGGGTTTGGCCAATGGCTGCGCGCGCAAGATCAGATGCCCAACCTGCCAGCGCCGCCACGCCCGCAGCGTACCTTTATCTTCATCCCACTCCACCACGGTGTGTTCTTCAACCAACTGCGGCAATTGTTTAGCCAGTGATTCAACATCAATCGGCAATGCCAGCAAAATGCGCGCATCCGGCCCGCTGTTGCTTTGTAGCAAGCTGGCGGCCACTAGCCAGGGGGCTCGTGATAGCGCCTCATCCTGAGCCATTGCAGCGCCCATACCGTTAGCCAATAGGTAACGACCATCCTGCCCTCTCTGCTGCGCGATGCGATCCGGATACCCCAACGCCAGCAATTGTCCTGCCAGAGCGCTATCGATATTGCCAGCACCTTGCTTACATCGTTGCATCAACTGCTTTGCCCGCCGCTGCCAGTGGGATTGCGGGCGATTAAGCCAATCATGCAAATCAATCTGGCCGGAACGGGGTGGCTCTTCCAGAATGGCTGCCAGCAGCGCTGCTGTTGCCAGTGCGTCGGGACTTTGGGCCGCGCCAGCACACAACATGGCGGCCAGGCGCGGGTCACACCCCAGCGTCGCCATAGTGCGGCCGGTGCGGGTAAGGTGGCCGACCGTATCGATAGCGCCCAGCCGTACCAATAAATCACGGGCCACGGCCAGCGCAGCCGATGGCGGCTGATCCAGCCAATTGAGTTGCGCCACATCCTTGCACCCCCAGTTCAGTAATTCCAGCCACAGGCTGCACAAATCACTGTTAAGGATTTCCGGCTCACTGTATTCCGCGGCCCGCTCGGCCTGCTCTTTGGCAAACAGGTGCCAGCAGATCCCAGGTTCCAACCGCCCGGCACGCCCGGCGCGTTGAACCATTGAAGCCTGACTGATGCGTTGAGTGACCAACCGAGTCAGGCCGTTTTTGACATCAAACTGCGCCACCCGCTCCAACCCGCTATCAACCACCAGCCGGATGCCTTCGATGGTCAGGCTGGTTTCAGCAATATTGGTTGCCAGTACCACTTTGCGCCGCCCGAGGGGCGCGGGTTGAATGGCTTTCTGCTGTTCGCTGAGGGGTAACGCGCCGTACAGCGGGCAAAGTTCGATATCACTGGCGACCTCACCATGCAACCGCTCCATGACGCGATGGATCTCACCGACACCAGGTAAAAATAGCAACAGAGAGCCAGATTGCTCATTTAATAAACGTTTAACCCGACTGGCAACGCCATCCTCAAGTCGCTCATGGCTGGACAGCGGCAGGTAGCTACGATCAACGGGAAAGCTGCGCCCGGCAGAAACAATGACCGGCGCTGGTGGCAACAGGGTAGAAAGGCGCTGGTTATCCAGCGTCGCGGACATAATCAGTAGTTTCAGGTCATCACGTAGCCCTTGCTGCACATCCAACAACAGCGCTAACGCCAAGTCAGCCTGTAAACTGCGCTCATGAAACTCATCAAGGATGACCAACGATACGCCCGTCAGCTCCGCGTCCTGCTGAAGCATGCGGGTCAGAATGCCCTCGGTCACCACCTCCAAACGGGTGCCCGGCCCGCTTTTGCTTTCAGCGCGCATACGATAGCCCACGGTCTGCCCCGGCAGTTCACCCAGTTGTTGCGCCAGGCGATAAGCCACATTTTTAGCCGCCAGCCGCCGTGGTTCCAGCATGATAATGTGGCCCGACAACTTACCGTATTTTAAGATTTGCAGCGGTAGCCAGGTAGATTTGCCGGCACCGGTGGGGGCATGGAGCAAGACTTGCGGTGAGGATTGCAACGCGGACAATATCTCGCTGAGCACGTCGCTTACCGGTAAAACCGCCATTAGCGCATCACTTTCTCTCTGACTCACCACTACATTCTTCCCCACAGGCTCTACTTTCATCGTCAGCCATTGTAACATCATGGCCGTAGAGCGTATTTAGCCAAGTGATTATGCCAACCAGATGATAAACACCGTTGATAAAACTATCGTTAATAAAACTATCGTTAATAAAACGCCCCTCCGTCGTTTGTTCTTTGCCTTGGCACTGCCTAATGCGGTGCAACAGAACATCGTGCAATGGCGGACTGATCATTTCCCGCCAGAGGCAGGCCACCTTATCGCTGCGGCTAATCTTCACCTGACACTGGCGTTTCTCGGTGAGGTCAGTAGCGCCAAAGCCCAGGTGTTGCAGCAACAAGCCGGGCGTATCAGCCAGTCAGGCTTTAATGTGACACTGGATGATATTGGCCACTGGCCCGGCTCTGGCGTGATATGGCTCGGCTGTAAAAACCCACCACGGGGCTTGTTGCAGTTAGCTCAGTTGCTGCGATCTCAGGCGGCACGCAGGGGGTGTTACCAGACGTCGCTGCCATTTCATCCTCATGTCACCTTGCTGCGTGGTGCTATGCGTCCGGTCGCTCTACCGGCCAAAACCAATAATCAACACTTCCGTGCAGAGCATTTTTCGCTGTATGAATCGGTATTCGCACGGGGTCGCACCCGCTATAACATCATACAAAGCTGGCCGCTGGCGGGCAGTGAAAGGACATCAGATGCCATCTAACCCCAAGTTGCTTTCTTTTCACCCCAAGTTACAACCCGCCACACTTATCCAGCGGTATAAACGTTTTTTAGCTGATATTGTGACGCCCGCCGGAGAAACATTAACCATTCATTGCGCTAACACCGGAGCGATGACCGGCTGTGCCACTCCAGGAGATACGATCTGGTATTCGACATCGGATAACCCGAAACGCAAATATCCTCATAGTTGGGAACTGACGCATACCCAAACCGGTGATTGGATCTGCGTAAATACCTTACGTGCCAATGAGTTAGTTAACTTGGCGATAGATAACAACCAGATTGTTGAATTATCTGGTTACACTTCTATCAAAAGAGAGATTAAGTATGGAGATGAGAACAGCCGTATAGACTTGTTATTGCAGGCAGCAAATAGGTCTAACTGCTATATTGAAGTCAAGTCGGTTACCTTGTTACAGCAACAGTGTGGGTATTTCCCGGATGCAGTAACCCTGCGAGGTCAGAAGCATCTCAGGGAGCTACAAAGCATGGTTGCCGATGGTCACCGGGCAGTCCTTTTTTTTGCCGTATTGCATACGGGCATCAGGCAAGTCGCCGCGGCCCAACATATTGACAATCGCTATGCAGAGTTGCTGGCCCAGGCTCAGCAAGCAGGAGTGGAGGTTATTTGTTACGGTTTCCAACTATCGCCTGACGGTATCGCACTGGATGTTCGTTTACCGTTATTACCAGATGAAACGTGATAACTAACAACCGCTGAATAAATAAGCGATTCTTAGATAAAGCGGCTCATCAAATACGCCTTCCTTCACAGCATTGTCAAGCAGGCGACAGGAATAATTGCCAACTTACCTTCCTTCTGTTATTTATAGCGACCTGATTTTTCCCCGTTTTGGGGATTTCGATAGTGCGTATGAATGTAGGAGAAGCATCATGCAAGAAGGGCAAAAACGTAAAACCTCGTCCTTGAGCATTCTCGCCATCGCTGGGGTAGAACCATACCAAGAGAAGCCAGGCGAAGAGTATATGAATGCCGCCCAGCTGTCGCATTTCAAGCTGATTCTTGAAGCATGGCGCAACCAGCTCAGGGATGAAGTGGATCGTACTGTATCGCACATGCAAGACGAAGCTGCTAATTTCCCCGATCCGGTAGACCGTGCTGCGCAGGAAGAAGAATTTAGTCTTGAACTTCGTAACCGCGACCGCGAGCGTAAACTAATTAAAAAGATCGAGAAAACGCTGAAAAAAGTCGAGGATGAAGATTTCGGTTTCTGCGAGTCTTGTGGCGTAGAGATCGGCATCCGCCGACTGGAAGCACGGCCAACTGCAGATATGTGCATTGACTGTAAGACCTTAGCCGAAATCCGCGAAAAGCAGATGGCAGGCTAACGTGCATACCCAAAGAAATGGGAGTTGCAGGTAGGCAGCGAGCGAACAAATCCCGATGAGCTTACACCGGTAAGTGATTCGGGTGTGTGGGGGCGGCTAACAACCCTGTAACTTGCAGTACGAAGGGTATAACACGGTGCCAGAGTCATCTCCGGCACCGTATCTATCACGCTGGATCCCCTTCCCTTATTTTATGTCCGAAAATATCGATACTCAACCGTCAGGCTATGTGGGCCGTTTTGCTCCGTCCCCATCCGGTGATTTGCATTTCGGTTCACTGATTGCCGCACTCGGAAGTTACCTGCAAGCCCGCGCTCATCGTGGGAGCTGGTTGGTTCGCATTGAAGATATTGATCCCCCTCGTGAAATCCCTGGTGCTGCCTCGCGTATTTTAGCCACATTAGACCATTATGGTCTGCATTGGGATGGTGCGGTTATCTACCAGTCGCAACGTCATGAAGCCTATCGCGCAACATTAGATTGGCTGAGACAGCAAGAGTTGAGTTATTACTGCAACTGTACCCGCAACCGAATTCACCAGCTCGGTGGGTTCTACGACGGCCATTGCCGTGACCGCCATTTGCCTGCCGATGGTGCTGCTATTCGTTTGCGGCAGACTCAGCCGGTTTACGCCTTTTATGATAAATTACTGGGTGAGTTGCATGCTGAACCCGCGCTGGCAGAAGAAGATTTTATTATCCGCCGCCGGGATGGCCTATTTGCCTATAATCTGGCGGTAGTGGTGGATGATGCTTTTCAGGGAGTGACCGAGATTGTACGTGGGGCTGATTTGATTGAACCAACCGTGCGCCAAATAGCCCTCTACCAGCAGTTGCAGCAATCGTTTCCCAGCTATTTACACTTGCCATTGGCACTGAATCATGACGGTAATAAGTTATCCAAACAAAACCATGCACCACCGCTATCGCATGGTGATCCGCGCCCAGTTTTAATTGATGCGCTGAAGTTTTTGCATCAACCGCTGCCAGAATGCTGGCAAGATCTTGATTTGCCGTTATTATTACGTTTTGCAGTCGAAAATTGGACGTTGACAACGATTATTGCGTCAGCGGTCAACAACTCTGTTTCAGGGGACGATAACCGCCACTGAAAACACAACGGCATTCTCAAAGGAAGCATGGTGAGCTATGATTAGCCGCTGTTTTTCTGTAGTTCTGTTATTTATTAGCCACTATCGAGGTGTACCATTTTTACCCGAGTAGCCAATTTCTGCCGTAAGGTACTGATTCGTGATGATAAATCTTCTCGCGATAACAAAGCTGTCCGTGATGATACGGCCCGTGATACCAGTGCCCGTAAAGATAAAGTGCCTGGTGAAGATAACGTGGCCCGCAAAGATAAAAGGCCTGCCAGAACAAATACTGGCCGCAAGAATCATGCGGTGCCGGTTTCGGAACAGAGTCTGATGACGATTATTCCACGAGATCAGCACAATATCTCCCGTAGAGAGATCAGCGATAATGCGCTGAAAGTGCTCTATCGCCTGAATAAATCGGGCTATGAAGCCTATCTGGTTGGCGGCGGCGTCCGTGACCTGTTACTGGGTAAAAAACCGAAAGATTTTGATATCACCACCAGTGCCACACCAGAGCAAGTACGAAAGTTATTCCGTAACTGCCGTCTGGTCGGCCGCCGCTTCCGTTTGGCCCATGTCATGTTTGGCCCGGAAATTATTGAAGTCGCGACTTTTCGTGGTCATCATGAACAACAACAAGCGGAAGATAGCGACAAAAACTCTTCCCAGCAGGCGCAAAATGGCATGCTGCTGCGTGACAACATTTTTGGCACTATCGAAGATGATGCCCAACGCCGCGATTTCACCATTAATAGCCTCTACTACGGTATTTCAGATTTTGCGCTGCGTGATTACACCGGTGGTTTGCGTGATCTGAAAGAAGGTATTATCCGCCTGATTGGTGATCCTGAAACCCGCTATCGTGAAGATCCGGTGCGGATGCTGCGGGCGGTGCGTTTTGCCGCCAAGCTGGACATGACCATCTGCCCGGAAACTGCTGAACCAATCCCACGTTTGGCATCATTGTTACGCGAGATCCCGCCAGCCCGTTTGTTTGAAGAGTCACTCAAACTGTTACAGACCGGTTATGGCTACAAAACTTATTTAAAACTGTGTGAATATCAACTTTTCCAACCGTTATTCCCGCTGATTGCCCGTAATTTTACCGAGCAGCATGACTCTCCCATGGAGCGCATTCTGGTTCAGGTTCTTAAAAATACTGACTATCGCTTGCATAACGATCAACGCGTCAACCCCGCGTTTCTATTTGCGGCTATGCTTTGGTATCCACTGATTGAACATGCGCAGAAACTGACGCAGGAAAGTGGTCTGGCATATTACGACGCGTTTGCACTGGCAATGAACGATGTGCTGGATGAAGAGTGCCGTTCGCTGGCGATCCCAAAACGTATTACCTCGCTGGTACGGGATATCTGGTTACTGCAATTGCGTCTGTCACGCCGTCAGGGTAAACGTGCGCACAAATTGATGGAACATCCGAAATTCCGCGCCGCTTACGATCTACTCGTGCTGCGTGCGGAAGTGGAAAATAACCATGAGTTGCAGCGTCTGGCGCAGTGGTGGAGTGAGTTCCAGGAAGCACTCCCGCTACAGCAGAAAAATATGCTGAATACTTTAGGGGCAGATCCGGCACCCCGCCGCTCTCGTCCTCGCCGCCCACGTAAGCCACTACCACGTAAAGAAGGGGCATAATAGGTACCATGATCCGGGTCTATATCGCGTTGGGCAGTAATCAGGCCATGCCACTGCAACAGGTTAAAACCGCACTGGAGGCGTTGGACCATCTGCCGCGCACCCGGTTAGTGGCATGTTCGTCATTTTATCGCACCAAACCGCTGGGCCCACAGGATCAGCCGGATTTCCTCAATGCCGTGGTGGCGTTAGATACATCGCTGCCACCAGAGCAACTGTTGGACCACACCCAGGCCATTGAACGTAACCAGGGCCGGGTGAGGAAAGAACAGCGCTGGGGCCCACGAACACTGGACCTGGATATTATGCTGTATGGCTCACAGGTAATAAACACTGATCGTCTGATCGTACCGCACTATGGCCTGAAAGAGCGTGAGTTTATGCTCTACCCGCTGGCTGATATCGCGCCTGACCTGGTTTTCCCCGATGGCGAAAGGTTATCAGAACGCCTTAAACTGGTAGATAAAAACGGCCTGGTCCCTTGGTAATTCATGCTCGCCAAATTCAACACATAATATTCCTATCTGATATCCCCTCCATCTTAACCCCTTGTTTCAGGAGAAAGAGTGATGAAAGCCACCACCATGAGCCAGTTACGCCAATGGAAACAAGATAAGCGTAAGTTCGCCACACTAACTGCCTATGATGCCAGTTTTGCCCAGTTATTCGCCGAACAGGGCATTGAGGTGCTGCTGGTGGGTGATTCGCTCGGTATGACGTTGCAAGGGTTCGACTCGACCCTACCGGTAACTACCGCTGATGTGGCTTATCACACCCGTGCCGTGCGCCGTGGGGCACCTCATTGCCTGCTATTGGCCGATATGCCATTCATGAGTTACGCCACTCCGGAGCAAACATTTACCCATGCGGCAGAACTGATGCGCGCCGGGGCCAATATGGTCAAACTGGAAGGGGGCAGTTGGTTATGCGATACCGTTCGCATGCTGGCAGAACGTGCTGTACCGGTGTGTGGGCATCTGGGGTTAACGCCGCAATCAGTCAATATTTTCGGTGGCTACAAAGTACAGGGCCGCGAAGAAGTGGCGGCGAACCAATTACTGAAAGATGCGCTGGCGCTTGAACATGCGGGTGCGCAGTTATTGGTGTTGGAATGTGTACCAGTCGAACTGGCGCAGCGGGTAACCGAAGAGTTGGCGATCCCGGTGATTGGTATTGGCGCTGGCAATGTTACCGATGGACAGATTCTGGTGATGCATGATGCGCTAGGTATTACTGGCGGCCATACACCTAAGTTCAGTAAAAATTTCCTGGCACAAAGCGCAGGTGATATTCGCGCCGCCATTAAACTGTATATTCAGGAAGTTGAAAGCGGTGTCTATCCTGCAGTAGAACACACATTCCAGTAAATTTTTGTTGATAAAATATTCAGGGGAAGAGGGAATGCTGATCATTGAAACCTTGCCGCTACTGCGCCAACAAATCCGCCGTTGGCGTCAGGAAGGCCAGCGAGTTGCTCTGGTGCCGACCATGGGTAACTTGCACCAAGGGCATATGACGTTGGTGCAAGATGCCAAAACCCGCGCCGATATTGTGGTAGTGAGTATTTTTGTCAATCCGCTGCAATTCGAACGCCCGGAGGATTTAGCTCGCTACCCACGCACCTTGCAGGAAGATTGTGAAAAGCTGACTCGCCACGGTGTTGATTTGGTGTTCGCTCCTGCGGCTGCGGATGTTTATCCCTCTGGGTTGGAAAGCCAAACCTATGTTGACGTCCCTACGCTGTCGACCATTTTAGAAGGTGCCAGCCGCCCCGGTCATTTCCGTGGTGTATCCACCATCGTCAGTAAACTGTTCAATCTGGTTCAGCCAGATATCGCCTGTTTTGGTGAAAAAGATTATCAGCAACTGGCGCTGATCCGCAAAATGGTGGCAGATATGGGCTATGACATCAATATTGTCGGTGTACCCATTATTCGCGCTAAAGATGGCCTGGCACTCAGTTCCCGCAATGGTTACCTGACGGCTGAAGAGCGCAAAATTGCACCACAGCTTAATAAGATAATGCGGGCGCTGGCAGAGAAGCTAGCATTAGGTGAACGGCAGATTGATGATTTACTGGCTGACACCGCAGAGCAATTACGCAATGCTGGTTTTATACCAGATGAGCTGTTTATCCGTGATGCCCAAACCTTACAGTCACTAACGGTAGACAGCAAGCAAGCCATTATTCTGATGGCAGCCTGGCTGGGTAAAACCCGTCTAATTGATAACCAACTGGTTGATTTACAGGACTGATTTGGATTCTGCTTACACGGCCTCGCTGAAGCGAGGGCCGAGTAGCCAGCCAGGCTCTCCCTGTATGCAGGGTATATAGAGTCAGTCATAGACAAGTGATATAAAATCAGCAAAACTGGACGCCTCTCCCTACATCAATCGATGATGGGATCGGATGCCAGACTTATTCTGGGCAATAACCGGGGTCAAAGGTAAGAGTTATGATACGCACTATGTTGCAAGGCAAACTGCATCGGGTCAAAGTCACTCAAGCTGATTTGCACTATGAAGGTTCCTGCGCAATTGATCAGGATTTTCTGGAAGCCGCAGGTATTCTGGAATACGAAGCTATTGATATTTATAACGTTGATAATGGTCAGCGTTTTTCAACTTATGCTATTGCTGCCGAGCGCGGTTCGCGCATTATTTCCGTGAATGGTGCCGCAGCACGATGTGCGTGCGTCGGTGATAAACTGATCATCTGTTCCTACGTACAAATGTCCGATGCTGATGCTCACCTACACCACCCAAAAGTGGCCTATTTTGAAGGTCAGAATCAGCTACAACGTAAAGCTAAAGCGGTACCGGTTCAGGTCGCCTAACACCTCTTCGTACTTGAAGCCGCAGGGGTGTTAGCCGCGCGCTCACCCGAATCACTGACTTAAGTCTGTGATTCGGGGTTTGCTCACTTGCAGCCTACCTGCAACTCCAATGACTTTGGGTAATACCCGCAGCATAAGAGAAAAGGCGCTTAATCAGAGCGCCTTTTTCATATATTAACCTCACGCCCTGAAACAACTAATCAGACTCCATTGCCGCAGGTGCGGCAGGAATAACGACCGGGCCAGGCTCATTGGCTATGCGTGCTGCCATGGTCGGTATTGAATCGGTACGCAGAATATAAAGTCGCTTAAGGGTATACGGATTATCCCCCGGTTTGACCTTGCCCTGCATAGTGGTCACCGCCAAATGGAAACCTGCATTTTTAGCAGCATCAATAGCCGTTTGGTTGAATCCACCAAAGGGATATGACAGAAAAATCACGTGCGGATTAAACTGAGATAACGCCCGGCGTGAGTGTTCAAAATCAAAAACAATATTATGATAAGAACGACTCAATAAAATTGGGTTACGTTTATTATCAGTCCGGTGTAAAAAATGCGTGTGAGACTGAACATCAAATACATCCTGAATTGCTTTCAGTTCAGAAATACTCATAAACTGTAATGTGTCAGGATTCCATTTCTGTGGGTGACGCTTAATACGTGATGAAATAATAAATGCGGTTGCCCGGAAGCCATTTTCTTTCAGAATGGGATAAGCGTAGCGATAGACTGATTTAAGGCCATCATCAAATGTCAGCACCACCACTTTCGCGGGCAAATTAATCTTGTTATTGAGATACCCTTCAAGCTGATAGAGCGAAATCGTGTCATAACCGGTCTGCTTGAGATAGGTCATCTGATTGCTAAATGCCGCATCAGAGGTCGTCGTTGATGTATTTAGGAAACGTTTATTTTCCTCATTTTTCAACATGTGGTGATAGGTCAGGATAGGAATGCCGTTATCTATTTCAGCATCGACGCTACTCACATACCCCAAGCGCTCGCCAATATTGACCTGATACCAGGTATTATTTAATCTGTCTTTTAGCTTACCGACAATCGGGTAACGTAAGTTCTCTGCCAGAGTCGCAAATTGTTCGCTGCGCACATCCGCGGCCAGATAAACTGGGGTTTCACGCTTGATCAGGATATTTTGATTCGGTAGCGGTTTATTCAGATCGCCCAAAAAATCGTTGCTTTTTCGTGCTTTATTGATGTCCTGTAAATCATCTTTATCAATAAAACCGATACCGTTGCCAAATTTAAATTCATAGTATTCTGCCGCCGCAGGATATACCTGAACCAGTTGATCCTCTTTAATTTCCCCGACGGGAATAACCCGCTCACCGACCAGCGAATATATTTCACTGTCGCGTTCTGCAACCATATATTTAGGTGTGAGAGCGGCTTCATCAGGTAAGAGATCTGCATGGGTTGCCGGTATCATGACCGACATGACAAGACCGAGTAGCATCCCAATAGCTATTCTGTTTTTATGCCACATTATCGTTCTACTTATGCGCATTTGGCGCTGAATTGAAAAGGGGGAAAATCTGGTGCGCCAGCATAGCATGAGACGCTTGAAGTTGAGAAAGGTGATATCAGATGGCGACATTATTTATTACGATTAAATTTCAGCATTAACAATAAGTAATTAACTAAAACACCACATCCACCCCCCAGCGTCATTGGCGTTGCAGCAAGCCGCGAGGCCCCTGCAACGTCAAGAACAAAGGAATTAAGTACGTAATCCGCGGCCACGATCAATCAAATACCAAGCCCAAGCATAAAATACAGCGATGAATAGCACCAGAACACCAATGGTAAACACCAGCGGTACATCAGTAATCCCGAGGAATCCATAGCGGAAACCACTGATCATATACACGATAGGGTTGAGCTTTGATACTGCCTGCCAGAAAGGGGGCAGTAATGATAACGAGTAAAATACGCCGCCCAGATACGTCAAGGGGGTCAGCACAAAGGTAGGCACCAGGCTGATATCATCAAAGGTTTTGGCAAATACCGCATTCAGCAACCCACCGAGGGAAAATAAAATCGCCGTCAGTATCAATGTCAGTGCAATCATTGACCAAGAGTGGATATGCAGGGGAACAAAGAACAGTGAGATAATCGTGACCAGAATACCGACACAGATCCCACGCGCCACCCCGCCGCCGACATAACCAATAATCACGATATGCGTCGGTACCGGAGCCACCAGCAGCTCTTCAATGCTGCGCTGGAATTTAGCCCCATAGAATGATGCTGCCACGTTGGCATAGGAGTTAGTGATCACCGCCATCATAATCAGGCCGGGAACGATAAACTGCATATAATCAAAACCGCCCATATCACCAATTCTGGCACCAATCAGATTGCCGAAAATAACGAAATAAAGCGACATGGTAATCACTGGCGGCACCAGTGTCTGGATCCAGATACGGGCAAAACGCGTGATCTCTTTGATCCAAATACTTTGTAATGCTACCCAATACAGGCGGGTCATGCTTTTTCTCCCCCATTGCCATTAACCAAAGTGACAAATAACTCTTCCAGGCGGTTAGCCTTGTTGCGCATACTTTGTACCTGAACTCCCTGAGCGTTCAGTTGACTGAATAAGCTATTCAGACCTTGCTCACGCTTCACATCCACTTCCAGCGTTGAGGTATCCGTCAGACGATAGCCATAACCTTCCAGCTTAGGGAGCGGGCTTTTAATGCCCAGATCGAAAATAAAGGTTTCTGATTCAAGTTTGCCGAGTAGCTGTTTCATGGTGGTATTTTCCACCAGTTCACCATTCTGGATAATACCGATATTGCGGCACAGCATTTCGGCTTCTTCCAGATAGTGGGTGGTCAAAATGATGGTTGTCCCTTGTGCATTCAACTCTTTCAGGAACCCCCACATGGAGCGACGTAACTCGATATCTACCCCTGCGGTAGGTTCATCGAGGATCAACAACTTCGGCTCATGCATCAGCGCGCGCGCAATCATCAAACGGCGCTTCATCCCACCCGATAACTGAATTGCACGCTCATTACGTTTGCTCCACAAATCCAACTGCGTAAGGTATTTCTCTGCTCGTTGCAGAGCTTCACGCCGCGTGACACCGTAATAGCCCGCTTGAGTAACCACAATCTGCAACACCGTCTCAAATGGGTTGAAGTTAAATTCCTGTGGCACTAATCCGAGTTGCCGCTTGGCATTCACGATATCCTGATCGATGTCGTAGCCGAATACATTAACCTTGCCAGAGGTTTTGTTCACCAATGAACTGATAATGCCGATGGTGGTGGACTTGCCTGCACCATTGGGCCCAAGCAAAGCATAAAAATCGCCTGCCTCTACGCGCAGATCAATGCCACGCAGTGCCTGAACGCCACCCGCATAGGTTTTGGTCAGTTGCGTTATTTCCAGTGCATATGTCATAAGTAAAAAAGAACCTTATTCAATGGGTATCTCGGGGTCACGGCACATCCATAATTTGCTTAACCTGATCCAGTCGAGCAGGTCACGGGTGGCAAAAGGGAACCAAACAAACACCGAGAAGATGTTACGCAGATAACATTGCGCAATCAAAGGAACCACTGTTCCGATTTCAAAATCGGAATCCTTGTCGTATATTATCCTATCGCAATCCGTTCATTACAGGCTATTTACATTGATGAAAGAAATAGAAAAGCTCATCGCGAATAATCGGGCATGGTCGAACTCCATCAGTAAAGACGATCCCGATTTTTTTGAGCACCTGGCGCAAGCCCAGAAACCACGTTTCCTATGGATTGGTTGTTCAGACAGCCGTGTCCCCGCAGAACAGCTAACCGGTTTGAAATCTGGTGAGTTATTTGTGCACCGTAACGTTGCCAATCTGGTTATCCATACGGATCTAAACTGTCTGTCGGTTGTCCAATACGCCATCGATGTTCTTCAGGTAGAACATATTATTATTTGTGGTCACCTTGGCTGTGGTGGTGTTGAAGCCGCAATAAAAGGTGAAGAGATGGGGCTTATTGACAACTGGTTACTGCATATTCGGGATCTTTGGTATAAACACAGCTCACTACTGGGCGAACTACCCGCAGAAGAACGTAGCAATGTGTTATGCCAAATCAACGTAGTTGAACAAGTGTATAACCTTGGTCACTCTACCATCGTCCGTTCCGCCTGGAAGCGCGGGCAGAAAGCCATGATTCACGGTTGGGTGTACGGTATCGAAGACGGTCTGCTACGTGATTTAGAAGTCTCTGCCACCAGTTTGGGCAGCCTTGAAATGGTGTACCGCAAAGCAATGGCTGAATTATTACAGCAAAACAAAGAAGATTAATCAGCCTATGGGAGGGTACGTTAAAGCGCGCCCTCTCCCATCAACGACTCTACTCAATCACTCACTCAATCACTCAATCACTCAATCACTCAATCAGCCTAAAATACCAACGCGCAGTAATCAGAGGCATAGCGCGCTAAGTCGGTTTAAGTGCACCCTGCACGCAAGAACCGGAGCGTACACGCGGTACGTGAGGATTCTGAGTACTGCGTAATCTCAAAATGACGACGCACAGTAGCCGGCTCTTATCATTCGTCAAACATGACGACTTTGCCTACATACGGCAAATGCCGATAACGCTGGGCATAATCGATCCCGTAGCCTACAACGAATTCATCGGGAATGGTGAAACCGACCCACTCTACCGGTACCTGCACTTCACGGCGCTCTGGTTTATCCAGCAAGGTGCAAATAGCTAAGGATTTCGGGCCGCGCAGTTGTAAAATTTCGCGGACTTTACTCAGCGTATTACCGGAGTCGATGATATCTTCAACAATCAGCACGTCTTTGCCACGGATATCTTCATCCAAATCTTTCAGGATTTTCACATCGCGGGTCGTGCTCATGCCGTTGCCATAGCTTGAGGCCGTCATAAAATCGACTTCATGGGCAACATCTATGGCGCGACATAAATCAGCCATAAACATAAATGAACCACGGAGCAACCCCACCAATACCATCTCACTGCCACTATCGCGATAGTGTTCAGATAGTTGGCGGCCTAATTCGGCGATTCGGGTTTTTACTTCCTGTTCGGAAATCATGACTTCTACAGTGTGCTTCACAGCCAACATACCTATTTAAATTTATTGATTTTATATCAATGAGCAACCGGTGCAGATTGCCTCAATGATACAGATTGATGCCCCCAGTTTAACACAATTCAGGTGACATTCCGCCCCGCCCCCCCCCCCCCCCCCCCCCCCCCCCCCCCCCCCCCCCNGGGGGGGGGGCGAAAGTATAACAAAGATAAACAGCAGGCGTATTGAGAGATATACTAGGGCCATAAATTTGACTCAGGATGGCCCCTCGACAAGGAATGTTTTAATGAATTATCAGTCAACCAGTATCTGGCTTTACTCCGTAAGTTTTACGGTAATTGCCGCCATCAGCTTGTTTGTCACCTTTTTTGGTTTGAGTGCCCCTATCTTTTACTACCTTATTGTCGGCTTGGTCTTCAGTGTCTGGATTTCATTACATTTACACCGTATGGCAGAGAAAGGGGTTGTTTATCTGATTACTGAAAAAACACAATGGATGGTTTATGTCAGGGGGATCCCGGTGCAAGAAACGCGTACGTCCTTAAAAAATCCCTGTTTTCTCAGCATCGCGCATAGCACATCCTTCTTTCGACGTTTTCTGATCATCAAACTGTTGCTGCAAGCTGTAACCCTTTATTTAGCCCTACAACAAACCATTGAACTGACTCCCTCCGATACCCCGTATATGCTATTGGTGGTAAGAGGATTGGCGGTAGTGATTATCTGTTTTCTGTTCAGTAAAATGTGGCTGACAGTAAAAAACCTACTCGCACTCCAACGTTCAGAATGGCTGATGGAAGAAATACCGAGAGATGGCTTTAGCTATTATCAGGGGTATATCATTAAGAAAGATAAAAGTGGTAATCAGAGGCTCCAGCCCGCATTGGCCGAGCTGCTAAAAGTATAAAAGAGCCCCCCGGCCAACTCACCGGGGAGTGACTGAACGTAGCCCGCCTACGGTGGGAGCTAAC
>NZ_CQAZ01000020.1 GCF_001152565.1 Yersinia pekkanenii
CGATTGCGGCCATATTTTCAGTTTTCATATTTCCAGCCTTAGTTATGCTGTTTGAGTTTGACGAACGGAGGCAAGATAAGCGTCGAGGTCTGATTTGTGATAAATGACCTTCTTTTTTCCTACCTTGTAGAACGGGATCGACACACTTCCAGAGCATGCCCAATTAGCTAGGGTTTGGGGACTAACACCAAGCTCCGCAGCAGCCTCTTTGCGAGTTAGTTTGATTTCTTTTGTTTCAATTAATTGCATAAGTATCACCGTGTAGTTTTTGTTATCAACGGGGATAATTATAAATGCAGAGGTAACCACTGGATAGATTCACAGCACGTTATGATATAACCAAAACGCGCTATGACTGGTTCAAAGCGCGTTATGACCTGATGACGAGAGAAAAATCAATAGGTGAGCTAGCCTGTATTGATGGCCCTAAATTATTTGTTTTTATCCAGCGTTTAATTGATGAACTACTTACCTTATTCTTACCAGACACGTCCTTACCAAAATATTCTATTAATTTCTCTCCCATACGATTCTTACTGGCTGATGGAATTTTTTCCCACGTATTTTTCATTATTTCTATAGCAGTACTCTTGTGAGGATTTATATTCCCCTTACCTGCTCTTCTTCTATCCTCACTTATTATCTCTTTCTGTTTAATAGCTTGCAGTGGCTTATCTAAGAATAATTTAATAGTCATTTTATCAATAAGTCCATCTAATTCCGATGATATATAGTCACAACCTGCTGACTTAAGAATTATATTGGCTTTCATTATTAAATTTAACTCTTCATTGAAGATAGCGCTAATATATTGATTCGCTGATTCTTTATCATTTATACTTTCGTCTAATGCTCTTAATTCAGAAATTGAACCAACTTGATTAATATGCTTTTCCCTTGAAAATCCACCATTTTCCTTTATTTTTATAGCAGCATTAGAAAGAGAGTCCATAAATAAAGGTATAAACACGTCTTCTTTCCCTCCAAATAAATCACCCATCATTTCATCCGAGATGATATTTGAAATTGGAGTAACGTACATATAGCCATATTTTTTTGAAATTGAGTTAATTCCAATGACGTCCTGTTCATTAATATAAGTCATATATTTATTAGCATCTTCCTCATTCATTTGAGAAAGTAAATCATTAATGATTTCTATTTGTGTTGGTTTTTTATTACTCATGATAGATTCCTTTTTTCTTTTACCAATGAGAAAAGTAATTTACGTTTTTCGTCATCGCTCATATTGGAAAGAGCCACTAGTAAATTAGCGTTAATACCATCAGCTTTTTCCACCAGCCCTGCATGTTCCAAAATAGCTCGCTCTACCTTTCTGGCTGGCTCCTGCAATTCATCAGCCCCAAAATGTAAGTAGCCTTGGGTCACATCAGCACTTCGCAATGTGCGGTGGTTCATCAACCGTTTAAGAATATATGACCCAACACCCACCAGCTCCGCTACAGTGCCAAACGTACGCCGCGCATCATGCCACTTGAAAGGTATGGGCAATAATCCGTCAGGATTAGGAGAGGGGATTGTGGTTTCCGTTATTCTGGCTATTATTCGGCGCGGTTCAGTGATAATTCCTTTCTGGCCGGGAAATACATAATGTTGCTCGCCTAATTTGAGCTTGAGCCGCCTACGGAAAAGGTTTAGCAACGTGTCAGTAATTGGTAGTTCAAGCGGATCGCCATTTTTGGTCGTATCTATCCAGAAGAAGCGCCCACCAACATTTACCCGATCCCATGTCAGATTAAATACTTCTGATTTTCTTAGACCCGTAAAAAGCGCCATTTCAATAGCATCACAGACCGACAAAGCCACATCATCCCTCTCGTCTGCTGATATATTTCTTACTTGGTCAACAGCACTTAGCCAACGGCCAAGATCATAAGTTCTGATTCGCTCTGTTTTTCTTACTGTTCCATGCCACTGGCGTTTAGTGCTGAGAACCATCGTCGGCGGGTCTGGTAAGAGGGTTTTACCTTCCTCATCACGATAGTGGTCATGGGAGAAGCGATAAACAGCCCTTAGCGCCCTAGCCCATAGATCCGCTTGTGCCATACTCCCTGAACCCACTCCGGCCCGGAGAAGCGACTTATCTTTGCCGAACCACACTGAGCCTTGAGTAACCGCTTTGTGCCTAGCCTCAACCCGTTCACGGCTAATATTAGCCATAGGCTGCTTCATCCAATCACCAGAGAAGTTGCCAAGAATAGAACGGTATTGTTTTGCCGTGACAGGTTTCAGGCGGTGGCCGCGGTTATCAATGTAGGTTTGTATAGCATCTTCCAGTGTGACCTGGCTCATTGCATGGACACGACGCACATCATTAGGGTTCTTGCCAGTAGTCGCAACATCACCCAAAAGCTCAAGAGCTTTAGCTCTGGCATTATCTATTGTCAGATCGGGAAATCGCCCAAGAGTTGCCCGGATGAACTTCCCCCCTCTTTTGCGAGAGATACAGAAGCTTTTAACTCCAGAAGAACCAACACGTAACCTGAGTCCGTTAACCACGGTATCACCATACTCAATCTGGCTACCCTTTGGTGCTGGCGGGATACTTTCGATCTTGCTCTTGATGAATTTGAAAGTTTCCACATAAACCCCAATTAGCAAGCGATTATAGGTATCCTAGATATCGCTTGGTCAGTCTAGGATACCTATAGGATACCTCAGAGCGGTATTTTGAGGTATATGTGAGTATTTATACAGTGGAGTAAAACATATTAATATATTGATTTATATCTAAAAGTATTTTTAGGTAACATTCCAGCCTGACACTCATAATCGCTTGGTCACTGGTTCAAGTCCAGTAGGGGCCACCAAATTTTAGCTGTTAAATCAGCACATTAAGCCAACTTTCGAGTTGGCTTTTTTGTTGGCTAAAATGGCAATGGCGATAAAATGGCGATGCAGCTAACAGTAAAACTGCTTTTAAATGAAAAGCTGAAGAACCTGAAACAGGGGGATAGCGCTAAGAAGGAAGCATAATATTAGAGCATCGTTAACCTACCTGACGTAAATTATTGTCTATATTCAGGGTTCCCGGCATCATCCCCATAACCGCAGCACCGACAGGCGATGAACCGACCATCCAGCGTCCGGCCGTCATCAGGCTCCCGCCAACAAATCGCATCCCCTGAATACCCGCTTGCTCTAAAGCTGCCAGACCTGCTCCAGTGGATACCGGTACAGCTACAGCGGCGGGGGTGGCACTGGTACTTCTCAATAATCGTTTATACCAAGGCGTCTTAGCCTCTGGCTCGGCTTGAACCTGTTTAGCATTCAGTCCAGCAACAAAGCCATTATCAATAGATTAAATGAGTTGGGGTCAAGCCAGCGCGGGGAGGTATTTGGACCACCAACGCCGTTGATAGCATTAAACGCAGAATGAAACGTAGATAAGCAGGCCATTAAAAAATAAATAGCTTTATTTCTCACCTATCCAATAGGCAAAGAGCCACTGCTATCAACAGTGGCTTTTGTATGTAGGCAAAAACATTGCTCGCTACAGTCATCAGGACTTAAAGAAAGGCCTTTATTTCATCAACTACCAACGGAGTTCTGATGTCGGTAAAAAGGTGACATCTTTCACCATTTCTTTTATGTCGTATGCTATACGCATCGTGATTGGAATATGAAAGTCTTCAATGGTAAATCTTTCGACCCAACCAAATGTCAATTTGGCGATAACCTTAGGTGGGACAACGTTATCTGGTTGCCCAAACGTTTCATGTACCCATTCACGAGACATTATTTTTTGGAGCGGTGGTGGAAGATCATTAGGGAACTCCCAGTTTTTTACCTTATCATTCCCGATACTTAACGATATTTCCTTAAGAATCCTCCCATCACGTTTAAATGATAAGAAAATCCCCTCTTTAGCCATATCTAAACTGAGTTTTTGAGAGCCAGGTGCGCCCTTTGGCTCTGTTTTATAGGGGATTAGACCGGCATCAAAAATTTCCTGATAACTATTACCTAAGCTTCGAATTAACGCTTCTACATTCACGGTCATTTGTATAGTCCCATGCTATCATTCAGTTTATGCATTTTCGCTCTAGCAGCTTCAATTTGCCCTTCGGTTGCTCCGTATTCTTTTAACGCAGGCTTAATTGCATCTAGGTTACGATCAAGAGCTGCGCGCAAATTTCGTGCATCAACCCCTATCTGCTCAGATTTATTACGTCCACCATAAGTTTCGCTGACTTTTTGGTGTATTTCTTTAGGAATTACAATTGAAGCAACATTGTCCGAAAGAGCTTTAATGTCTTTTTCACTTAGCTCTGGGTATTCAGTTTCGTAATAAAGCTCTACAGAAGCCCTTGAAGGCATATGGTCTGCCTCATATTTCCCCTGCCGTGACCGACGTTTAAAGTCGCTGTATAACTCCACGTCCAAGAATTCCACTGGCGGCTTACTGAGATAAATATACAGCGGTGGCAAATCAGGCAACGGATGGATCAGAATATAATCACGGAAGTCCTTTTCCTCTGGCATCGGTAACGTAGTGGAACGTTCACCAGTTTCATCCGCCTCCGGCATAGGTAGTACGGTAATCGTAGTGTGAATGATTAGGCCATCGTTATTACCGGTATTCGGCGGGGCTTTAAATCCGGGGTCATTCGGTGTCCATAGAATGCTTGGCCCTTTCGCGCCATCTTCCCAGAATTCATAATTGCCAGTGGCAGTATTGAGCGTCATCTTACGCACTGGCACCTTGTCTAACCCACCCTCGGCACTGACATGATAGCCCTCGGCTTTTAACCGACCATTTCCGGCATCAACCCACCTAAAACGCACGCGTGTTGGTGCTGTTCCACCATTTCTGGCAATATTTTCTAGTTTGAGCTTATCGAGTAAGTCGGCTTCGCCTTCATTCAGGGTTCCCGGCATCATCCCCATGACAGCAGTACCAACAGGCGATGAACCGACCATCCAGCGTCCGGCCGTCATCAGGCTCCCGCCAACAAATCGCATCCCCTGAATACCCGCTTGCTCTAAAGCTGCCAGACCTGCTCCAGTGGATACCGGTACAGCTACAGCGGCGGGGGTGGCACTGGTACTTCCCAATAATCGTTTATACCAAGGCGTCTTAGTCTCTGGCTCGGCTTGAACCTGTTTACGCTTAGCAGACTGAGCACGTTGTTCCACGGCATTATTATTGGCAGGATTGTTATTGTCAGAGGATATTGCTGAGGGCGGAATAGCCTGATAAAAGCCCATCTGACCAAAATTATTATGCGGCTCACCACCTGTCCCGGCATCGGTACAACCGTCACCACGCAGGCAGGACTTTGCAAATACAGGAATTGGGGGTGCAGGAGTGGTCTTTACGATTGGAGCGGCAGGTATCGCAGACTGAGCAGCAGCAACCATTTGTGGCTGTCGCTCTACTATCGGGTCAACCACCTGCCTTGCCATACCGATAACGACATGATTTGGACACCGACACATCACACGATCACCCGTTGCTACAAACGGTTGGTTTTCCGACCAGTCTGACACCGTGCCTATAATTTGAAACGTACCCTTACACACCTCACACCACGCAAGATCTCCCGACTGCGCAACCGCTTTCAGACCTTCGAACCACGTTGACGACGCCGACCGAATTTCTCCGTGAGTCGTCTTATCACCCAAACAAGCTAGCGAACGAGCCATATCATCCCTTACATTCCATTTGCCAATATCAGTTTGGCAATGTGTCCAAAAATGTAAGGGAAAATGATGAATTCGGCAATTAAAAGCTGAAACCATGTTCTGTTATTAAGTAAGGGTATCCACCGGCCCGAGAAAAGCCTCAACATTAACGAGTTAACTTTCGAATAGCTATTTAACAGTTGATTATGGATTTGAGTGGGTAGTTTTTTTTGTATATATAAGCAAAAGTATGTTGGTGCAAAAGGTGATTATTAGCCAAGCAGTAAAGAGGCTTGAACGTTAACGTTAACATTTGCATACATTCTGTTGACCCGAAACCGGTGAACGTATTAGAAGCCCTGATTTCAATTCAGGGCGGTTACTCAATGTTCAACCAGAAACCGCAACCGTTGCGCCAATTCTCCGGCGGTCAATTCTCCTGTCGCAGCCCTAACAGTGAGTTCCTCCAGCTCATTACCCACATCACGGATAAAGACGCCGTTACGGTTCAAGAAGGCCATCGTGGTAAAGAACGCCGTGCGCTTGTTGCCGTCATTGAAGATATGTCCACGGGCAATGGCAACCCAATACGTGGCGGCTAACTCAAACAAATCCGTCACACCTTCGCAGTGGGTGAGAGGCTGAACACGGTGAATAATAGCTTCGGCTCTCCCCGCGTCCGGCATACCCAGCACTCCCGGATAAAGCTGCAATATCTTGTCGTGAAATATCAGTATTTCACTGGCGCTAATCCACCTCATCGGTCAGTCAGTGCCTCAACGGTTCGCCCGTGGCGCTGCATGATGAAATCAAATTCAGCATCCAGTTTTGATTTTTGATAAGCCTCAAAGTCAGCCTTGCTTATGACTACAGCGGCTGAACCGTCACGCCGGATGATTTCCATCGGTTCGCCACTTGTAGCAGCATCCAGCACAGCGGATATATTGGCGCGGGCCTGTGTTGACGTATAGGTAATCATAATACCCCCTTTTTAAATGTACATCTTAAACGTACATCTCAATTGATCATCATGCAAACATTGTCGCTGAGATTGATGATTTGCCGGGTAGCACCACGGGCGAAAGTTGACTTGACGTTATAATTTACTGATTTTCGTTGTTACATCTATTCTGAATGACTGCCAAACCTAAGTAATGCTTATATTCGGACGAACCTGAGTAACGTTATCCGCACTGGCTACGGCGTTTTGCGCATCCATGACTGGCATAGCGGCAAGCTCTTCCAGTGAAGGTAATCCGACATGGTGAAAGGTGACGACCTCTGGACGGCGGAAATAAGCATTCACCAGTTCTTCCTGAATCAGCCAGGAAAGGTCATCTTGAAAAGGCTTAACCAGTAGCAAATAGCCCATTTCAGTAATCACAATGGCTTTACTGGTTCGTGCTGGAAACAGGTCAATAAACAACCAGGTACGTAATACGTACTCCGTCAGTACAAAAAAGTGTCTCCCTTCAACAAACCGTGAGCGATGGCGACTAAATGCCGCTTTCGCTGTCCCTTTCGGGCGCTGATGAGCTTCGTCGATCATGGTAAACGTCACTACACGTTGGTCATGAAGTTCGACTGTCGGAAGCTGTTTAAGCTGGATAAGAATTTCTTTCTGGCGGGTTTTAGGCTGAGTTTGGGTACTGTCAGATAAGGCAGTTATTTTCTTAGATACCATTTTTATTGCTCCAATAAGTTCATTATTTAGAGCCGCCGCGACAGCACTTAAAATACTGCAATTGACTTTGTGCAAATGCTCGCAAGTTAATTTCTTTTCGCTGATCAGGCGATCTTGCGTGAATTTGCATTGACATTCTGTTAGGCCAATTTGCGACCACATGGAGTATTAACGTTATTTACAGCCGGGGGATTACGAACCCAGCAAAGTAAGTCGCTGAGTAACCATGCGCAGGAATTGCGGCCAAGAGGCTTACGGGCAGATAGCGCCCGGCGTAGGTTATGAAATGACCATGACTCGGAGTGACTAAACGTTCTGTGAAGTGTTCGCCCTATTTGGCTAACGGCGCTTTCAGACTTCAACTCACCCATGAATAAATCAGATATCTTCTGCTCATGTCGCGTTTGAATCCAATCACGCAACGGTTCAGGAATGGGACGCAATATCTTTTCGCGGGTTTTGCTATTCTCTTGAGGCACAGTCCAGACCCATGAATCCAGATCCCACTCTTTCCATATGGATAACCGGGCCTCTTTGGTTCTACCCCCAAAGACAAGAAGCACACGAGTCAGGACACGATAGTAAGGCATGATGTCTTTTCTATCGAGGCTACTCCATACATCCGCCACCTCTCTATCAGTAAGCACCCTATCCCGCCTGTCAGCGTTCTTTCCAACATCCTGTACCCTGAGCATACTTAAGGCATCACAAGCCCCGTAGCGGTGCACATAGCAATATTTGTGGGCTTGCATATCTGCAATAACCTACCAGCATTTTGCTTACAGCATCCAGTGCTTTTAGCCAGTGCCGTGTATCAGTATCGGCTAACGCTAGATTGCCTATGTGGGGATAAATATAAGTGGCGAACTGAGAACGGAGTGAATCAACGTCACTACGATTTGTTTGGGCGTAATTATCGACCCAGTACAGGAGGGCGTCTTTTACAGTGACCGGCTTCAATCTTCCAGCAATTGACGGCGGAGATCACAACCACCAGCTAACCATGTTCAACATTGGTCACGCCTGTCTCTTGCCGATTTCAGTGTCATATCTGGATAGCGCGCAAGAGCTAACCGCTCCAATTTAGACTCTCGCCCACCAAGCCGATAAGTGAACACCCAGCTAATGCTACCTTGCGCGGAAACCTTAGCGCTTAACCCAGCACCATCAGCGAATATTTTGACAGAATCACTATTGATACAATGGAGAGACTTTAATTTTTTATCGCTGAGTTTGTTAGTTCCCGCCATAAATGCCTTCAAAAAGTGATACACCGTTCATTGTATGAACCCGTAAACAGTAAGAAGCATCAGGCGACATTGTCATTCTTACTGATTGATAGTAAAGGAATTAAATAGAAACGCGAGGATGTACCCAACAGTTTGAAAAGCTTAATTAATTTACTTTCTCCGTAAATCATTCACCAGGCTGCTACTTTTGTGGAGCAACCCGACTTATTTCTGTCCGACGTGGCCACCAACGATGCCCAATTGCGGAAAACATGGCACCTGCCACCACCACGAATGCGCCTGCATATCCCACAAGGTTGAGGGATGGTGCGGTAAACATCTCTGGCCAAACCCGCGCCAATAAAATTGAAAAAAACAAGGTAAACAACGGCGTCAATGTGACGAGTGCGCTTACCTGCGCTGCCTGCCAGCGCGCCATGGCTTCTGCCAAAGCACCGTAACCTACCAGGGTATTAACCCCACAAAACAGTAAGCAGGCAAACTGCCACCCATTTAGCTGAAAAATAACAGCGGGCTTCGCCAGTGGGAACAATGCAACTGCACATAACGTGTACAACAATAATAAGATTTGTTGCGATGCCATACGCCTTAATAGCACCTTCTGGGCAACACCATAGCTGACCCAGACCACCGCCGCACAGACACCCAATGCTACGCCAAGCGTATAATCCGTCAGACGAGTAAAGATTTCATGCAGACTGGTATTAAAAAATAACAGCAGCCCACAAATCAGCATACCCGCACCAATAACTTGGGTGATGCGCATCCGCTCCTTTAAAATCAGTACGCTGGCAGCCATCATCCCTACAGGTGAAAGTTGCCCAATGACCTGAGATGCCGTCGGACTTAGATATTGTAATGATGAGCTGAAGAAGATGAAGTTCCCCAGCAGGCCACAGGTCGCAATGATCAGTAATACCAGCCAGCGACGTTGGCGAAAAAGTTTAAGAGAGGGTAACTGACGACGTGAAGCCAGAATAATCCCCAAGCCGATAGCCGCCATCGTGAAGCGATACCAGACAATGGTAAACGGCTCCATAACTTCGAGCACTTGCTTCATTGCAATTGGCAAGGCCCCCCAGAATACGGCAGTGGTCAATGCCAAAAAAATACCTAAACCAGCCTGCTGCTTCGTATCCATTTTTTACCAGATGGGGTTAACCCATAAATATAAAAAGCCCCGCAACAAAATTGCGGGGCTTACATCTATTTACAGGATGCGAAAAACTTATTCAGCTTCGATGCTGATAAACTTACGGTTTTTCGGGCCTTTAACTTCGAACTTGACTTTACCGTCAGCCAAAGCAAACAGAGTATGGTCTTTGCCGCAACCTACGTTGATGCCTGCATGGAACTTAGTGCCACGCTGACGAACGATGATGCTGCCTGCCAGAACTGCTTCGCCGCCAAAACGTTTTACGCCAAGACGTTTACTTTCGGAGTCACGACCGTTACGGGTCGAGCCACCAGCCTTTTTATGTGCCATTTATCCGCTCTCCTAAATCTTAAGCGCTGATGCCGGTGATTTTAACATCAGTGAACCACTGACGATGACCTTGCTGTTTACGGTAATGCTTACGACGACGGAATTTAACAATCTTAATCTTCTCGCCACGACCGTGAGCAACTACTTCAGCCTTGATCTTGCCACCATCGACTAAAGGAGCGCCGATATTGATTTCTTCACCGTTAGCAATCATCAGAACTTGGTCAAACTCAACAGTTTCACCAGTTGCGATGTCCAGCTTTTCCAAGCGAATGGTTTGACCTTCGCTTACTCGGTGTTGTTTACCACCACTTTGGAAAACCGCGTACATATAAAACTCCGCTTTCCGTGCACTCCACTTTTGTAGTCCAGAGGCACTATAAATATTCACAATAGGGCGCGAATTCTACGCAAAAATACAGTGAATGACAAGTATATAATCAGCACCAGAGAAGAAAAAAAGCACAGTTTCTTACATCGCGTTTATTTGATGGATTTTTCAAGTACAATCATAGTCTCAGGGAACGCCATGTAATAATGTAGGCGGTAATCTCATCGCAGTTAAAGAGAAAAACAGCTGAATATAATAATGAACCTAGAAAAGATTATCGAGTTAACCGCGCCGGATATGGCGGCAGTAAACACAACAATTCTTGAGCAATTGAACTCCGATGTTGTCCTTATCAATCAATTGGGCCATTACATTATCAGTGGCGGTGGAAAACGAATTCGCCCAATGATCGCCATTTTGGTGGCCCGTGCGCTGCGCTATCAGGGTACTAAACATATCACCGTCGCGGCATTGATTGAATTTATCCACACCGCTACCTTGCTCCATGATGATGTGGTAGATGAATCCGATATGCGCCGTGGTAAGGCTACCGCTAATGCGGCATTTGGCAATGCCGCCAGTGTATTGGTGGGCGATTATATTTATACGCGCTCATTCCAGATGATGACCGGCCTTGAATCACTGCGCGTTCTGACCTTAATGTCGGAAGCCACAAATGTTATCGCTGAAGGTGAAGTTTTGCAGTTAATGAACTGCAATAACCCTGATATCACCGAAGAAAACTATATGCAGGTCATTTACAGTAAAACAGCTCGCTTGTTCGAAGCCGCTTCACAATCGGCGGCAGTATTGGCGGATGCCAGTGAAGAGCAGGAACTCGCATTGCAGAGATATGGCCGTTATCTGGGAACGGCTTTTCAGCTTATTGATGATCTGCTGGATTACAGCTCTGATGGCACCACTTTGGGTAAAAATACCGGAGATGACCTGAATGAAGGCAAGCCGACACTGCCATTACTGCATGCCATGCGTAATGGTACGCCAGAGCAGGCGGTAATGATTCGGCAAGCAATTGAACAGGGTAATGGCCGCCATTTACTCGAACCAGTATTGGCTGCTATGCAACAGTGTGGCTCGCTAGACTATACCCGTCAACGCGCCGAGGAAGAGGCTGATAGAGCCATTGCGGCGTTACAGATTCTGCCTGAAAGCGAGTATCGCCAGGCTCTTGAAGGGTTGGCTCACATTGCAGTACAACGCGAATTTTAAGAAACCATTAGGAAACTCGGCGTATTCTTGTCCGGGTTCACCTTTTAGTATCAAATCAAGCGTTTCATCAATGCACCGACCCCTTCACGTAGCAAGAATGCAATGGCCTGAACGCGCTCAGCATCCGTGAGTTGGTGGTAGGCTTCGATCCATACGGTCAGTGGTTCCTGACGCTGCAAAACATATTCAGCGGGGCTTTCTCTCAAGCGTAGAACGTTCAAAACACCAAGCGGCAGGCTCTCAACAGCATATTCCACCGCCTTCCCCTGTACACCACGTTTACGCCTACGTTCCCACCCTTCGCGCCGGGCTTTTCCATGTATCCCCGCAGTACTTTTGGGTAATCCTGCAATACCAGCCAGTTCTGTGGCTGTAATCCATTGTTTTTCCATGCTTTAACTCTATTAATCAGTAGCGGCGGAGTTATCCTATTGTTAACCCGCCTCTATCAGGACTATTCCGTTGTCAGACGTTCTATAAGGCTTTTAGCACCCTCACGAAAAATAAAAGTGATGACTTGCTCCCGTTCAGCCTCGGTAAAACGATAATAAGCCTCTATCCATAGAGCCACCGGGTCCTGTCGCGCGGGCATATACAGCGCCGGTTCTTCCCTGAGCTGTAATGAGTTCAGTATTGTGGAGGGTAAGCTTTCAACATGATACTCCACCGCCTTCCCCTGCACACCGCGACGACGACGCTGTTCCCACCCCTCACGTTTGGCCATGAGGTTTATTCCTTGTGGTGATGACGGTAATCCCTCAAGACCTGCCAATTCCTTAGCGGCAAACCACTCTTTTTTCATGGCGTTGCTTCCTAATATGCGTTGAGACACAAAAAAGGAATATTTAGAAAACATTTAAAATCTTTTGGAAAATAAATGATATGATCTTTCTAAATGGTCACTTTCTGTTCACAGTACAATTAACAATGTACCGTTATTTATATCACTAACACGTCAGCTGCTTAGAAAAAAAAAGGATTAAAGATGATTTTAAGGAAATCTGATTGGCACCCAGCCGACATCATTGCCGCATTACGTAAAAAAGGCACAACTTTGGCTGCACTCTCTCGCAAGGCAGGGTTAAGCTCATCCACGCTTGCCAATGCATTAACTCGCCCCTGGCCAAAGGGAGAATGGTTGATTGCAGAGTGCCTGGACATCCATCCTTCCGAAATCTGGCCAACACGCTATTTTGATCCTAAAACAGGGACACTTCTCGATCGAAAAATAAGGATACGACAGGTCATTGATCCAACATAAAAAAACGCCGATGAATGACATCGGCGTTTAATTTATAATATCGCTCAGGGGCCGCTCTCTAGCCCCTGTTATTACGACTTATTTGACGAACTGCTCGCCCAGCGCAATATCTTTGTGCAACACATCAAGCATGCTTTCCAGCGCTTGTTGCTCAAAAGCACTCAATTTGCCGATATCTTTACGTTCAACAACCCCCTCTTTACCCAACAGGATTGGTTGGGCGAAGAAGCGGGCATATTTGCCATCACCTTCAACGTAAGAACATTCCACAATATTGCTTTCGCCTTGCAGAGCGCGAACTAAAGAAAGGCCAAAACGTGCCGCAGCCTGTCCCATAGACAGAGTCGCTGACCCGCCACCGGCTTTTGCTTCCACAACTTCAGTACCCGCATTCTGAATACGCTTAGTCAGAGAGGCTACTTCTTCATCTGTAAAGCTGATACCTGGAATTTGTGACAGCAATGGCAGGATGGTGACGCCAGAATGACCACCGATAACCGGCACTTCGATATCCTGAGGTTGCTTACCTTTGAGTTCAGCAACAAAAGTGTTAGAGCGAATGGTATCCAGTGTCGTAATACCAAATAATTTGTTTTTGTCGTAAACACCGGCATTTTTCAGTACTTCTGCGGCAATCGCCACAGTCGTGTTAACTGGGTTGGTAATGATGCCGATTAAAGCTTTTGGGCAAGTACGCGCAATTTGCTCAACCAGATTACGAACGATACCCGCATTAACATTGAACAGATCTGAACGATCCATGCCCGGCTTACGTGCCACACCAGCAGAAATCAGCACAATATCTGCCCCTTGCAGGGCTGGGGTAGCATCTTCGCCGCTGAAGCCTTTAATATTGACCGCAGTCGGGATGTGGCTCAAATCAACCGCCACACCAGGAGTCACTGGTGCGATGTCGTATAATGAAAGGTCTGAACCTGAAGGAAGCTGGGTCTTGAGTAGAAGAGCGAGGGCCTGGCCGATACCACCGGCAGCACCGAGAACTGCAACTTTCATCCTATACTCCTTATTATATTTAATTTAAATTTGCCATGAATTCATCCAGTTACGCACCTTAATTTAATGTGATTTTAAACACAATCTATTAACAGTCAGATTGAGATATCACGCATCAAAAAAGCACCTAAAGTTTAGGTATTTTAGAGTAAATCGCTTATTCATTAATGATATAGCGCACATTATTCTAATGATTTACCCGAGCACTCATGGCAGGTTAATCGGCGGTTACATTACACCCTTCCTTTACATCATAACAACATCATTTTAATAACATTCTGGTTACTCGCACCGAATGTTAATAAGAACTGATTTAGCATAATCGTAACAGTAAGATGATGTTAAAATTCCAGCACACCTTGATATCAGTGCTTTTATCGCCAAGACTTCATAGCAATGTTGAATAAAAATTCATTTATATGCATAATAATCCTATTCACTATTGACTGCTCAAGGCATACAAAATGCGTAACCCCGCCAAACAAGAAGATCTTATCAAGGCGTTTAAAGCGTTATTGAAAGAAGAGAAATTCAGTTCTCAAGGTGAGATCGTGTTGGCCTTGCAGGAAGAAGGCTTTGAAAATATTAACCAATCCAAAGTTTCACGCATGTTGACTAAATTCGGTGCGGTCAGAACGCGTAATGCAAAAATGGAGATGGTTTACTGCTTACCAGCAGAACTGGGCGTACCAACAACCAGCAGCCCGCTAAAGAATCTGGTATTGGACGTCGATTATAATGATTCGGTGGTGGTGATTAATACCAGCCCTGGCGCGGCCCAGTTGATTGCCCGCCTGCTAGATTCATTAGGTAAAGCTGAAGGTATTTTGGGTAGTATTGCCGGTGACGATACTATTTTCACCACACCCGCCAGAGGTTTTACTGTTGAACAACTGCACGAGGCTATTCTTAGGCTATTCGATCAAGAGCTTTAACTCAGCACTTTACTATTTGCTGCGGCCTTATGTGCCGCATTATTCCATTGAGCCCTTTTTTCGCCATTCCATTCCCTTTATCCTACTCCTTTAAGTCTTAGGCAGGCTATCCAACTGCTTATTTCTCTCTTAACCATAAAATAATCCTATTTATCTTCTGTTTTCGGTCAAACCCACCCACGCTTTCGCACTTTTAGTCAAAAACCGTTATTTAATTGAAAACATTATATTTTTACCAGAAAATATCGTTTTTTAGCCATTTTTTATTCCTTTTAGTTATTAAAAAGTAGTCACTCACAATAAAGCGACCTTAATAATTGTTAGCTTGCTATTAATATTCTGCGTTACTAGATGTATACTCATTTTCGTGACGTAAATCACACTTACAGTGAAGTGATAAAAGAATAAATAGAGGTAATAATATGAACATTAAAACTACCATTGCAACCATGAGCGTTCTATCTGCACTGTCATTTGGTGTTTTTGCAGCAGATTCCATCAACGAAAAACAAGCCGCAAACTTACAACCGATGGGTACTATTACCGTCAGTGGCCTTAATGGCGCACCCTCCGATATCCGTCAGGCACTGTCTGATAAAGCAGATGCAATGGGCGCTAAAGCTTACAAAGTCATTGAAGTACGAGAAGAAAATAACTGGCATGCCACTGCCAAGATTTACCAGTAACCGGTGATAAATAAACCAGGTATGGCGCGAAGCCAAAGTCGAAACAAATATTAAATAAACAGTAAAAACAACAGACTAAAAGTACCGATGATAAGCACTTTTAGATTGTTAAATCTCATTTAGGAAAAATCATGAAAATCAAAACAACTATTGCTGCTCTGAGTTTACTTTCTGTTATTGCTTTCGGCGCATCGGCGGCTGAATCAATCAATACAGCTCAAGCAAGTAAAATGACTGATCTCGGCTCTATCAGTGTAAGTGGTGTCACTGGCGCCCCTTCTGATATTGAGCAGGCAGTCGCAAATAAAGCAGAAAGCGAGGGCGCTACCGCTTACAAAATCATTGGTATGCGCGCAGACAATAACTGGCACGCCACTGCTAAGATTTATAAATAAGATCAAGTAGTAATCAAGTAGTAATAATGAAAGTAAATGCCCCGATCACCGAGGCATACTTTCTAAGTATGGGAGATGGTTTATTCAATATGCTGAAAATAAAGATAAATATTAACTTTCAACCTATTGGGTAGTGTATTGGTTGAGACAAGATATTGGCTGAATCGGTGAATTAAGCCGGTGCCACGCAAGAATAATCCCTCGTCGTCTATCCGACGACCCCTTTTCCCCCGCTATGCGGGGGCTTTTTTATCCGGCTTAATCCTGAGACTGAGCGCTCTACTCTGCTTTTTTACTCAGAGCACTCAATAGCTTGTCGTGAATACCACCAAAACCACCGTTGCTCATCACCAGAATGTGATCGCCCAGTTGGGCAGTTTTCATAATCATATCGACTAACGTATCAATATCAGCACTCCAATGCGCAGGCTGAATACAAGCCTCGGCCACTTCCACCACCTGCCAAGGGATATGCTGTGGCTGGAACAGAAACACTTCATCCGCCCTGCCTAGTGAAGGGGCCAACTCATTTTTGCATAACCCTAATTTCATCGTGTTAGAACGCGGCTCTAGAACGGCCAAAATCCGTGCGGTTCCACCCACTTTGCTACGCAGTGCCGCCAAAGTGGCGAGGATAGCAGTGGGATGATGAGCAAAATCATCATAAACCGTGACGCCATGAGCTTCACCACGCAATTCCAACCGGCGACGGGCATTAATAAAATCCCCCAGAACCCGGCAAGCATCCGCGGGCAAGACCCCCACATGGCGAGCTGCGGCGATAGCCATCAACCCGTTATGCATATTGTGTTCGCCCAACAGTGACCAACTGACTTCACCCACTAATTGATTATTGAGAAACACTTCATAGACACTGGCATCAGTCGACACTTTACGCGCATACCAACTGCCCGTTTCACCAACGAGTTCTTGTTCACTCCAGCATCCCATTGCCATCACTTGCTTCAAATGATTGTCATTATCCGGCACGATAATTTTGCCTTTCCCTGGGACTAAACGCACCAGATGATGGAATTGCTTCTGGATAGCTTTAAGATCGTCAAAGATATCAGCATGATCGAACTCAAGATTATTCATGACCAGCGTTCTTGGACTGTAGTGAACAAATTTAGAGCGCTTATCGAAGAAGGCACAATCATATTCATCCGCTTCAATCACAAAGAACGGACTATTGCCTAAACGGGCGGAGACATCAAAATTACCGGGCACCCCACCAATCACAAAACCAGGTTCATAACCACAGGCTTCCAGTATCCAGGCTACCATTCCCGCAGTGGTGGTTTTACCGTGGGTACCGGCCACGGCCAATACCCAACGCTCTGGCAACACATGGTCATGTAACCATTGCGGGCCGGAAACATAAGGAATGCCTTGTTCTAATACGGCTTCAACACAAGGGTTACCACGGGTCATGGCATTGCCAATAATGACCAAATCCGGTGCTGGATCCAGTTGAGCCGGATCATATCCCTGGATCAAGTCGATCCCTTGATTCTCCAACAACGTGCTCATCGGTGGATACACGTTAGCATCCGCTCCCGTCACTTCATGACCTAATGAACGAGCAAGCATTGCCAGGCCGCCCATAAAAGTGCCGCAGATACCTAATATGTGAATGCGCATAAATTTTCCGTATTAATAAGCTTCGAGTTTGACGCCATTCTACCGCTCAGAATCAAAGAGAAGAAATGGAATTGCCTATGAATCAATCTTACCTTTGGGCTACACTGCTACTATCAGATAAATTGTGTGTTATTAAATCGATATTTAACCGTAGATTCAGGGATTGTGTCATGAAAACGTTAGGCGAATTCATCGTCGAGAAACAGCAAGATTTCTCTCACGCCACCGGCGAATTAACTTCATTACTATCAGCAATCAAACTCGGCGCAAAGATCATTCATCGCGATATCAATAAAGCCGGCCTGGTTGATATTTTAGGTACCAGTGGTGTTTCCAATATTCAGGGCGAAGACCAGATGAAACTGGATCTGTTTGCTAATGAAAAATTGAAAGCGGCGCTAAAAGCACGCGGCGAAGTTGCCGGTATCGCGTCCGAAGAAGAAGATGACATTGTTATCTTTAAGGGTGAGCGAGCAAAGAATGCCAAATATGTGGTTCTGATGGATCCGCTGGATGGATCCTCCAATATTGACGTGAATGTCTCCGTCGGTACTATTTTCTCTATCTACCGCCGCATTACCCCATGTGGGACAGAGATTACTGAAGCAGACTTCCTGCAACCGGGCACCAAACAAGTTGCTGCGGGTTATGTGGTCTATGGTTCTTCAACCATGCTGGTGTATACCACCGGCTGTGGTGTTCATGCCTTCACTTATGATCCGTCGCTGGGTGTTTTCTGTTTATCCCACGAAGAAGTTAGTTACCCCGCAACCGGTTGCATGTATTCCATCAACGAAGGGAACTACATTAAATTCCCGCTGGGTGTGAAGAAATACATCAAGTACTGCCAGGAGCAAGATGAAGCCACCAAGCGCCCGTATACCTCGCGCTACATTGGTTCACTGGTTGCCGATTTCCACCGTAACCTGTTGAAAGGCGGGATTTATATTTACCCAAGCACCGCCAGCCACCCTCAAGGGAAACTCCGTTTACTGTACGAATGCAACCCTATGGCCTTCCTGGCAGAACAAGCCGGTGGTAAGGCGACGGATGGGGTGAACCGCATTCTGGATATCGTGCCAGAGAAACTGCATCAGCGCGCACCTTTCTTCGTCGGTACCACATCCATGGTAGAAAAAGCAGAATATTTTATTGCTAGTTTCCCGGATGAAGAAGCCCAGTAATTTGCACTGGTTCAGCAGTTATACTGAAATCGACAACAGCGGCCCATGAGCTGCTGTTTTTTTTAAATGGAATTCATGCAGAACTTGCTGGTTTATCTACGTAAATCATTGCGCGTTTGGCTAAAGCCAGTGTGCCGATAGCATATTGTTACTGGTAACAAGCCCGAAAAATGGGAGTACTTTGAGGGTGTTTTGGCTATAATAGCCAGCACTCCATTTCTGGTTTGATAAAAGGAAACCTACATGAGCTTGAACGACGTACCTGCAGGTAAAGACCTGCCAGAAGATATTTATGTTGTGATCGAAATCCCTGCTAACGCTTCCCCGATCAAATATGAAATCGATAAAGAGACTGGTTCTCTGTTTGTAGACCGCTTCATGTCTACTGCCATGTTCTATCCATGCAACTATGGTTACATCAACAACACCTTGTCATTAGATGGGGACCCGGTTGATGTGCTGGTACCAACGCCGTATCCATTGCAGCCAGGTTCAGTTATTCGTTGCCGCCCGGTTGGCGTGTTGAAAATGACTGACGAAGCAGGCGAAGATGCCAAGTTGGTCGCGGTTCCACATAGCAAACTGACTAAAGAATACGATCACATTAAAGACGTGCAAGATCTGCCAGAATTGATGAAAGCACAGATCAAACACTTCTTTGAGCATTACAAAGATTTGGAAGCCGGTAAGTGGGTGAAAGTTGACGGTTGGGAAGATGCTGCCGCTGCTAAAGCCGAGATAGTGTCCTCCTTCGAGCGTGCGAAGAAGTAATTCTCTGTGTCGCATCGCAAAAAACACCGCTCATTGAGCGGTGTTTTTTTGATTACAGTTTAACGTTACGGCTTATCATTTTCTTCATGTCGCTTGAGCCAGTCGCCACTGTAAATACGGGGTAACCCTTTGATCGGTAAACGATAAATGTAGATCCATGCACTGCCATAAGGCGTCTGGATCAGCTCACGCCGGTAATCCTTGGTATTACTTTTAAGTTCATCTAACTCATTCATAATCGATGAATTAATTCGGTAAACTTCACAATGCACGGTGCCGTCTCTAGGGACAACCGCTGGATAATGGCCTAAGTTATACATCTCAAAGCCTTCCAGATCATGTTCACCCAACCACTGGGCGTCCGTCATCCAATGACTATTACCTTGCTTGCGCCGTAAACTGCCGTAGACAATAATTCGCATTGTTAGAACTCAAACTGATAAAGCACATCTAATGCCTGATCAATACCAGACACCGCTTCCAGATACAACCTGGGCATCAACCGATAACGTAATGTTAACGTAGCTAGCGAGTCAAATATACCTACACCGTATTTTACTTGCAGATCTTTGGTGACATAACCACTGACAACCACTTGTGAGCTATCACCAACACCTTGTGTATCCAGAGCCAGGTTACTGACACCAAATGCCTCGCCGATTTTACCCACAAGTTTACCGCTTTGTGCCACCCCCATGCCAATCAGCATAGAGGTCATCAGGCCACTGTCTGCCCCTGAATTGCCCAGCCCCTGGCCGCGCAGCAGATAAGATAACGCTTCCTGCTGGGACATGGCCGGGTCTGAGAACACGTCCAACCGTGGTGCATCTGCCATACCGGTAACTCGCACACCGGCGGTCACACCATCAGCCGTAGCATCAGGATTTCGTATCGCTTCAATATTGAGTAATGGTTGGTCCGCTGGGCCGGAGAACAGCAATACCCCTTTATTAACAATCAAATCCTGACCATAAGCACGGAAGCTGCCGGACGGAATATTAATTTGCCCGTTCAGCCCCAAACCTCGCTGATCTTGTACCATTATCAAATCGCCCTGCAAGCGGGCTTTCAGGCCAAATGCATTTAGGCGGACGTCGTTACCCACCCTAATAACCAGATTACTGTTAATCGGTATACTGGCTGTTTGTGGCGAAATAGGCTTCAGATCGTTATTGAGCATCACCTCGTCCGGCGAAACACCCACTGCGCTTTCGGGCACGTCCTGCACGGTTATTCGTGCCCATGGGATATCCACTGACCCGTTGAGGGTAAACAACTGTGGTGTCGCCTCAAAGACAATGTCCGGTGACACATCAATCCGCACCATCGGCGGAACCGTGACCCGCAACTTATTGCCTTTGGCCGCGATGCGCGCACGCCAGGCATTGATGTCACGCCAATCGGCATCACCAGAGAGATTAAGCTGCCCTTGCGAGGTACGGATCAAGCCTTCCAGCGTCGAAGTCATACCGTCGAAATTCATCACCAAACGCCCTTCGGTAATATCAAATGGCATCCAGCTACCATCGACATCCACATTATCCAGCGCCAGTCGGCCAAAGACTAATGGGCTTTTCGCATTGCCGCCCAAACGTAAGTTTGCGTTTAATATGCCAGCGGCTTTTTCACCATCACCCAGTATCGGATTAATCATTGCCAACGAGATATTACTGATAGCAATGTTACCGGATAAGTTACGCCGCCCTTCTGGATCAGCGACCTGCACCTGACCAGTGAATTGACCATTATTCACCAGTTTAATCAGCCAGTCGGCTCGCACCTGCCCATTGGTTAGGCCGCCATTCAGATTCAGTGTTTCAAAAGCAATGGGCAGCGGGTTACCCTGCACCATTTGTTGTACTTTGACGCCGTTACCACTGAGCGATACTCGTACATCCGGCAAGCTGCCTCCGGCTTTCCAACTGACATCTGCCCGGCCAGTGAACACCCCACTCAGGGTGGTATCCGGGCCAAGAAACGGTTTTATCATGGCTAAATCAAAACGATTGAGTACCACACTCGCCTGCCCGTCAGGGCCAGCCTCAATCGCCCTTGGGACACAAAGCTCCGCGTTTGGATTAAGCCAACAATGCGGCCCAATGGTGACCCGCTGTAAGGTATTTTGGTAATCCAAGGTCATCGCACGGCTTAGTTGCCATTCACCTACCGGCGTATCGAAGCGCGTGTTATTCAGCGTACCGCGCCAGCGCTCTTGCTGACGGTCGAAACTGCCTTCCAACGCCAATTGGCCGGACACGGGTTCGCCCTGCATATTCAGGCGCAACTGATGCTGTTTTTCACTGCCCCGGGCATCTAACGTCAAGAGACTGACCACCAAATCAGCTTGCTTGAGTTGCTCGACTCTAATAGCCAACTGGCCCTGAATTTGATCCGTTGAACGAACGTCGCCATCAATCTTAACCAGGTTAATGGTCAGTTCCTGCCATTGCAGACGGCTGGCAGTCAGATCAGCCAGCAGTTGTGGCGCTTTCAGGTTCCCGCGTAATTTCAGCGTCCCTTTCACCACACCGCCCAACCCCGGCAACGCCCCATCGAGTTGCGGCGCATCGATATTGGCATCCAGCAGCCAGTTATCATTAAGGTCGCCTTTGACATCCAGCTTATTGCGCCCTAATGCCAGATTGATGCCCGGAATATGCCACTGACCCGCCGCATTGCCGGTCAATGAACCGCGCGCAGTGACGCGATTTTGTTTCACATTGCCGTCCAGCGTCAGCTCCGGCACCTGTAATTGCCAACTGCCACCATGGATACTGCCGCGAGTCACAATCTTGCCATCCAGTTTTGCTGGCCAATCCGGCCACTGCCGCGCGGTGTTAATGCCCGACAGGGTTAATACCGCGTTCCAACTGATAGCTTTACTCCAATCCACCACACCGGTCAGGTCAGTGTTACCTTGCAACGCCGCCAAACGTAGGCGTGTCAGATTGAATTGCTCGACATTGCCTTTGCCATCCAGCGTGAATGCCGCCGGTGGTAAGTCAGTGCCTTTGAAGTCTGAGCGGATTGAGAGCGCATAATCTGTCGCCTGCCCGTTAAGTCGCATACGAAGATTATTGATTTGATATTGAGCTTCACCGGCCAAAGGCCAACGCAATTGCTTGCTTTGCAGGGTCAAGGCCGATGGTAAGCCTGCCTGTGCCAGCGAAGTTTCTGCATCCAGTTGCGCACTCACCGGGCCAGATAGATTGAGTGCTAGCTTAAGTTGATCGCGTAATGCGCCACCCACCGTCAGCTTCATTTTCTCACCTTTCAGTGGCTCGATATTCAGCGCACCGTTGATCACCATACTCAGCGGCCAGTTATCAGCCAGCGTAGCCTCACCATGGGCTGACAGCCCACCCTGTGGCGATTTGATATCCAGCGTATCCAGCGTTATCCGGTTTTCTTGCGTACTGGCTTGCAATAAGAGGCTACTGATAAGCACATCGGTATCGCCAGTCAGCCGGAGTTGTTGCCCTGATATCTCTTTAATCTGCACATCCAGTGGCAAACGGAAATCGGGTAACGCTGGCAGCAATGGTTTGGCAAACAGCGCCTTTAAGGTTTCACCCAGTTGGGCTTCCTGCTTTGCGGATGCCGCCTGCTGCTCAGCAACTTCTTTTACGGCGATAGCGGTTTCAACCACCGGCTTGGCCGCATCGGGGGCGATCACTGGCACCGTTTTTGGCAATGCTATCAATAACCCACTGATTTTGGTTGGCATCAGTGTCAGTGCGCGCTGTTGCCAATGCGCACCTGTACGGAATTCATCCAGCGAAATCGCGGTGTCATCAATAGTCACTTTGACATTATTCAGCGACAGCAAACGTAAGGTAATGGGATACGGGGTACTCAGTTCGCCCATAGGCTCCGTGCTGGCCGGCGCTTCTGCCGCTGGCGGCATGGCTTTGGTATCCACCACCACATCCACATCTTGTGCTGTCAGTGCATTAACGCACAACTCGCTACGCTTGAGACAAGAGAGCTGTAATGACAGATTAAACTGCCCTGCTTTAACGGTGACACCCGGCATTTGATACTGAATGCCTTGAAGCCGGAGGTCACGCCAACCACCACTGACACTGGCAATATCCAGGCCAGGAACCCAACGAGCGGCGCTGTTGATAACAAAATGCAACCCACTGGTGGTACCCAGCAACCCCGCCAAAGCCCCTACCAGCAGCAGGATAATGAGCAGAAATGCGATACTGAGTCTCTTTATCCACCGCTGTCCCTTTACCAAAATCATAGTTCAGGCCCCAAACCGATATAAAATTGCACGCCATGTGCTTGGTTATCACCAATAGGTTTCGCGATATCCAACTTGATTGGACCGACCGGAGAAGCCCAACGCACCCCGACCCCAGCACCGGTTTTTAAATCACTCTTGCGAATATCATTAACCGCTTCACCCGAATCAACAAATACCGCCCCCCACCATCGGCCCGTGACGTTATATTGATATTCGAGCGTGCCGGTTGCCAGTTTAGAGGCACCGGTCAATTTACCGTCGCTATCCCGTGGCGAGATATCGCGGAATTTATAGCCACGAATACTGCGGTCCCCCCCAGCAAAGAAGCGCAATGAGGGCGGTACGCGGTTAAAGTCATTAGTTTCAATCCAGCCTAAATTCCCCCGTACCACGAAGCGGTTTTTCTCACCCAAAGTCCGAATCCAGACGTTTTGCGCCTGGAATATCCCGAAATCCACGTCAGATCCCCATGTGGTATCAGACCAATCAATGGAATAGTTCTGACTATCACCCCAGACCGGCATTGCCCCCCCCCGCTGACGAGTGCGGCTAACATTAACCCCTGGGTACAGCAGCATGGTGGTATCAGTGATACGACCTTGAGTAAAGTGATCCAAACTCCAACGCAGGTTGACGGATCGCTTCCAGCCACTGGAAAGATCCCAGAACCGGGCTACGTTCAGAGTGGTGGTATCAGAATTTGTGTCATTCAGATCGGTGCGTTTAAACCCGCCCTGTAACAGGTAATACTGTTCAAGCGGGTTCTTCAACAGCGGAATACGATAGCTGAAATCCAATGTCTGTTCGGGGACGGAAAGCGTAGTGCTGGTGGTCAGGCTGTGCCCGTAGGCGTTCATCCACGGTTTACGCCAACTGGCGGTCAGACGTGGGCCAACATCGGTAGCATAGCCGCCACCCAGCTCGACCGTATTTTCTGTTCGTGGGGTCACAACCGCATCAAGTGGCAGGATTTTGGTTTTTCTCGCCTCGCGGAAATCCGGTGAAACCACCACCGAGTTAAACCAGTTAGTTGCCGCCAGACGGCGGTTCAGCTCAGCCAGTTCATCAGAGGTATAAAACTCGCCTTCATGAAAGGGCACTAAATTTTGTAGAAAATCCTCACGGATCTGCGAACCTTGGAAGATAACTTTACCAAAACGGTAACGCTCCCCGCTGTCAAAATCGATATCCCAGAAAGCTTTACGCAGTTCAGCCGCCACACCCAACTGGCTTTTGATCATATTGGCATCGAAATAACCACGGCGTAACGCTAAGCCAGTCAGTGAGCTGGTGAAATTATCAAAATCGCCATGATTGAGAACCGAGCCAATTTTAGGGGTATCGCGGCGCACCAGTGCCAGATAGTCGGGATCGGTTTTCGCCCCGCCTTGTAGCACGATATCCACACCCGCAATCAAAACCGGCTCACCGGGAACCACATTGGCAATTAAAACTGAACGAGCAGGTGCCGGACGCTGTTGCAAATCGAAAGTGATGGTAGGGTCGTAATAGCCTAAAGCACGCAATCCCTGACGGATAGCGTCATCCACCCGCGCGCGAAAACGGCCATCGGATGTGATTTCGTCAGTACCTATTGTTGATAAACGCGCCCTGACGTTTCTCTCTAAATCCCCGCTAAGACCCTCAACCTGCAACCGCACATTGGCAGCATAGGCAGCATAGGCAATAGGTGTGGCGAGCAATATGCACAAAAAACACAGAATAGGGTATCGTGGCACGCGTACTCCTAATTAATTTTATACCCGTCATCTTTCAAGTTACAGCTGTGTTGGCTGCTCTCCCTAACCCAAATCACTTACTTGAGTAAGCTCATCGGGATTAATTCGCTTGCCGCCTGCCTGTATCTTGAAATCTATTAGGTATATTTTCCTGTAAAAACGATCTCACGAATGTTTGGCAATAGTGACCATTACTGACACCATGGTCTGGCAAACACTCATCCCGCATTTAAAGACCGATTTAAGCCTGTTACCCCTAAAACTCTACCTTAAGCCGCTACATTAACGCAGAATGGCTCTTATTGTGTGCAAACTCGCCATCAGATACAACTGTCTATAGCTATTCACGGTAAACATCTTGTTATGGATTTGCTGTAAACTGCAGATTCACGGTAAACATCGGAGACTATTTTGGTGCAAAAATTTGATAAAACCACCGTTATTGATGCGGCGAATGCTTTGCCGGGGCGACTGACACCAATGCCCGTCGCAACTCTCCATGTGGTGAATGAACACTCTATGACTCATATCCCTGAAGGGATGGACGTTGCTATCTTCGCCATGGGCTGCTTCTGGGGTGTTGAACGCCTGTTCTGGCAACTACCCGGAGTCTACAGCACTGCCGCAGGCTACTGTGGCGGCTATACGCCGAATCCAACCTATCATGAAGTTTGCAGTGGCCGCACCGCCCATACAGAAGTGGTTCGCGTTGTCTTTGATCCGGCCATCATCAACTACCGCCAACTATTGCAGATTTTCTGGGAAAATCACGATCCCGCTCAGGGAATGCGTCAGGGCGGTGATGTCGGAACACAATATCGTTCAGCCATTTATGTTTTGACCCCAGAACAGGAAATGCAGGCTCAAGAGAGTAAAGCCCTGTTCCAGCAAGCAATGGAAAAGGCCGGTGTTCACCGTACGATCACCAGTGAGATTGCGGTTGCATTGCCGTTTTACTATGCCGAGCATGACCATCAACAATATTTATACAAAAATCCGCATGGATATTGTGGTCTGGGTGGCATTGGCGTTTGTATGCCGCCTGATTTGTAGGGCTGGCGGCGCTCTCGCCGCTGCTGCTATACTATGCGGGCTGTTCGCTCAGCCCGATGGCGGCTTTCTGCCGTTATCTTGAAACTAATTGAATTAACCGAATTAACCGTATGGCCCTTCCTTACGATCGCCGACGCTATTGTCGGTACGACACGGACAGATTATGTTAAACAGTATTTTACTGATTCTTTTTTTAATCGCCGTGAGCGCCTTCTTCTCGTTGTCTGAGATTTCGCTGGCAGCTTCACGCAAAATTAAATTAAAACTTTTGGCGGATGAAGGCGATATCAACGCCTTTCGCGTCCTTAAATTACAAGAGACTCCGGGGATTTTCTTCACCGTAGTCCAAATTGGCCTGAACGCCGTTGCTATCCTGGGGGGTATTGTCGGTGATGCAGCGTTCTCTCCTTCTTTCAGAGTGGTGTTTGAACGCTTTATGTCACCTGAGCTGGCTGATCAAGTGAGCTTTATTTGCTCGTTCGTTCTGGTTACCAGCTTATTTATTCTATTTGCTGACTTAACCCCGAAACGCATCGGTATGATTTCACCTGAATCGGTTGCCGTTCGGATCGTCAACCCGATGCGCTTCTGCATAATGATTTGTCGTCCATTAGTTTGGTTTTTCAATGGAATGGCAAATCTCATCTTCCGCCTATTCAAGCTACCAATGGTTCGCAATGATGACATCACTTCAGATGATATCTATGCGGTAGTGGAAGCGGGGGCATTAGCCGGGGTGTTACGTAAACAAGAACACGAACTGATTGAAAACGTCTTTGAGCTGGAATCACGCACTGTCCCTTCGTCAATGACCTCACGTGAAAGTGTGATTTTTTTCGATCTGCGGGAAAGTGAAGACAGCATAAAAGAGAAAATTTCGACCCACCCCCATTCAAAATTCCTGGTATGTGATGGTCAGATTGATCAAGTGGTGGGCTATGTTGACTCCAAAGACTTGCTGAACCGGGTATTAGGCAACCAGAGCCTGATACTGAGTAGTGGGGTACAAATTCGCTCAGCCCTGATTGTGCCAGATACCCTGACACTTTCCGAGGCGCTGGAAAGCTTTAAAACGGCCGGTGAAGACTTTGCTGTCATTCTTAATGAATATGCTTTGGTAGTTGGGATCATAACCTTGAATGACGTAATGACGACGTTGATGGGGGATTTGGTCGGCCAGGGGCAGGAAGAGCAAATTGTTGCCCGTGATGAAAGCTCATGGCTGATTGAGGGCGGTACCCCAATCGAAGATGTCATGCGCGTGCTGCATATCGATGAATTCCCGCAGTCTGGAAATTACGAAACCATAGGGGGGTTTATGATGTATATGCTGCGCAAAATTCCAAAGCGCACCGATTTTGTCAAATATGCGGGTTACAAATTTGAAGTGGTGGATATCGATAGTTACAAAATCGATCAGCTACTGGTGACCAAAATCAGTGACCTGCCAGCGCCAATACTGCCAAAAGCGCCGCACGAAAGCAGTGATGCGTAGTAACAGTTTGAATTAATTATGATTTAAAACATTAACGGCCCCTAAATAGGGGCCGCGATTAATTCTGTTCGGGGGTAAATCTATACCCAAAGTCATTGTGTAAGAAGGGTATCTGCTTGCAAACGCATCACTTGCTGATTAACTTCTGACATCACTTCAAAGTGGCGCTTATCCTTAACTTTCGGGATCAAAATTTTGCCTTTGTCGAACTCAAAAGCCCCCATATCTTTGATATACAGCCTCCCACGGAAAAGTGTTTTGACATACATCGCCACTTTAGCCGGGTTGTAACGCTGGAAGATCCTCATTATTTTACTTTCCTCCCGTAACACCAATACATACTCTTTCGCGCCTTCGCGACCAAGATCACAGGTAACGTAAGATAATTGCAGAGTAATAGACCTAGAGTATCGGCTTAAGTTCCCACAAAATCAGTCATTGATGCTGGATTTACATAATATTACAGAATAAAAAAGGAAAGATGAGGCTTATTAGCAGAATAACCATCTAATAACTACCGGGAATAAATCTTTTCAGCGAACAGGACAGACCTCTGATCTGCACCTATTATTGGGGAACTTACCCGATTTCAGGGATAAGACCCTCCCTTCTTCATAAGGATATAACATGATAAAAAATAGCCTGCTGATACTGTCGCTACTGCTTACACCGTTATTAGCCGCTGCTCATACCCTTCAAATCGACCAAAGAGTGCCGCCAGTGGGTGTCAGCGATAAAGGCGAGTTAAATTATGATAAGGCTACTGATCAGTTTAGCTATAAAAACTGGAATAGCTCGCAACTGCCCGGCAAAGTGCGAGTGATCCAACACATCGCGGGCCGCACTTCGGCAAAAGAGCTGAATGCCCCCTTGGTGGAAGCCATAAAGCAGGCTAATCTGCCACACGAACATTACCAAACGACGACAATCGTCAATACCGATGACGCCATCATTGGTACTGCCATGTTTGTACGCAACAGTATTGAGAGTAATAAGCGCGAATTCCCCTGGTCACAATTTGTGGTCGACAGCAACGGTAATGTGAAGAAGGCTTGGGGCTTAGCAGAAAAAGGCTCCGCCATTGTGGTGCTGGATCCACAAGGAAAGGTTAAATTCGTCAAAGATGGCGCACTGACACCACAAGAGGTACAGCAGGTCATCGACCAACTACACCAACTTGTGAAGCCATAATAATACTAGAATAACGACACTCTGAAGCCGGGGTTCAGGAAAGATTCACGCGGGGTATAATCCAGTGGCTTACCCTGCCAATCATGCACCAGTGCCCCGGCGGCAACGGCAACGGCATGCCCAGCCGCAGTATCCCACACATTAGTTGGCCCGAAACGGGGGTATAACTGTGCCTTTCCTTCAGCTACCAGACAAAATTTGAGTGATGAGCCCACTGAGACAGTCTGATGTTCGCCCAACTGTGATAAATAATCTTCCAGTTCGGCATCGCTGTGGGAACGGCTTACCACCACCAGCGGCAGGAGTGCGTCACGGACTTGAATTTGCATACGCCGACCGCATTCCTCTTTCCATGCCTGACCATTTTCCGCGCTGTACATTACGTCGGTCACTGGGGCATACACCACACCCAGAACCGGCTCACCCTTATCGATCAACGCAATATTAACGGTAAATTCACCATTGCGGTTCAGAAACTCTTTGGTGCCATCCAGCGGATCCACCAACCAGTATCGTTGCCAGTGCTGACGCACCGTCCACAACGGCGGGTCTTCTTCAGATAACAACGGGATATCGGGAGTCAGTACCGCTAATCCAGCTTTGATAATCTGATGAGCCGCCAGATCCGCCTCAGTTACGGGTGAATCATCTTTTTTATGGGCCATATTAAGGGGTTTCTCACCCTGATAGACCGCCATAATCACCACGCCGGCCTCGCGAGCTAACTGGCAAACTTGCTCTAACATCATCCACCCCTTGGTATTATGAGTATGTCGAATATTGACAGTGATATTTGAAACCTCTCACTCACCCTCTATTCATTTTAGAACGCAAAACCAAATAAAAATTAATCATCTCATGATGTGTACTCATCTGGCAGACTAATAAGAACCCCGCCAAATAGCCATGATAGTCGAGTAACCTTCAATAAAATCAGTGGTATTAACCTACCGTAACTGTGAACTTCTGCGCGTTATCCTGCTGCATTTTCTGCCAAACTTCACACTTTGTTGTCGCAGTTAATTAAAATTACATATTTTTTTGCGATACATGTCGAATAGATCTTAATGGAGAAAGCCATGATCAAGCGTCCGCTGACGTTATCCCTCCTTGCCAGCCTGATTGCTGTCGCGACCTCAGTTTCTATAGCACATGCTGCCACCGTTGATTTACGGGTTTTGGAAACCACCGACCTGCATAGCAATATGATGGACTTTGATTACTACAAGGATAAACCTACCGAGAAATTCGGTCTGGTACGTACTGCCAGCCTAATAGAAGCCGCGCGTAAACAAGCGACCAACAGCGTGCTGGTGGATAACGGTGACCTGATTCAGGGCAGCCCGCTTGGCGACTATATGGCGGCCAAGGGGGTAAAAGCCGGAGAGATTCACCCCGTCTACAAGGCGATGAATACTCTGGATTATGCGGTAGGTAACATCGGTAACCATGAGTTTAACTACGGCCTGGATTATCTGAAAAAATCACTGGCTGGTGCAAAATTCCCGTATGTAAATGCTAATGTGATTGATGTTAAAACCGACAAACCACTGTTCCAGCCTTATTTGATTATCGACACACCAGTGAAAGATCGGGCAGGCAAAACCCATAACCTGCGCATCGGCTACATTGGTTTTGTCCCTCCACAAGTGATGATATGGGATAAAGCTAATTTGAGCGGCAAAGTGACCGTTAACGATATCACCGAAACCGCCAAAAAATGGGTCCCAGAAATGCGCAAGCAAGGAGCTGATCTGGTGGTCGCCATTCCACATTCCGGCCTTTCCAGCGATCCTTATAAGACCATGGCTGAAAACTCGGTTTATTACCTCAGCCAGGTAGCGGGTATCGATGCCATTATGTTCGGCCACGCTCATGCCGTCTTCCCAAGCAAAGATTTTGCCGCTATTAAAGGCGCGGATATCGCTCAAGGCACTTTAAACGGTATTCCGGCGGTGATGCCGGGCCAATGGGGTGACCATCTTGGGGTGGTGGATTTTGTGCTGAATAATGATAAAGGCCCATGGCAAGTGACCCAATCCAAGGCTGAAGCCCGCCCTATTTACGATAAAATAGCGCAAAAATCACTGGCAGCAGAAAATGCCAGTCTGGTGAAAGTACTGGTGGCTGATCATCAGGGTACCCGTGACTTTGTCAGTCAGCCGATCGGCAAGGCAGCAGATAATATGTACAGCTATCTCGCGCTGATCCAGGATGATCCAACGGTACAAATCGTTAATAACGCCCAGCGCGCCTATACCGAACACTTTATTCAGGGCGATCCTGATTTAGCCGATCTGCCCGTACTCTCTGCCGCTGCCCCTTTTAAAGCCGGCGGACGTAAAAATGACCCAGCTAGTTTTGTCGAAGTAGAAAAAGGTCAACTAACCTTCCGCAATGCCGCAGATCTGTACCTTTATCCGAATACTCTGGTGGTCGTAAAAGCCAGCGGCGCTGAGGTTAAGCAATGGCTAGAGTGCTCCGCCGCGCAATTTAATCAAATTGATGTTAACAGCAGCAAACCGCAGTCACTGATTAATTGGGATGGTTTCCGTACCTATAATTTCGATGTCATTGATGGCGTTAAATATGAAATTGATGTCAGCCAACCTGCCCGTTATGACGGCGAATGTGCGCTGATCAACGATAAAGCTGAGCGCATTAAAAACCTGACTTTTAACGGCAAACCTATCGATCCTAACGCTACATTCCTGGTTGCTACCAACAACTATCGTGCCTACAGCGGTAAGTTTGCCGGTACCGGTGACCGTCATATAGCCTTCGCTTCTCCGGATGAAAACCGGGCGGTACTATCTGCTTATATCAGTGCTGAAACCCAAAAACACGGACAGGTCACCCCGCAAGCCGATAACAACTGGCGTCTGGCGGCGATCGACAGTAAGCAACCACTGGATATCCGTTTTGAAACCTCGCCAAGTGCCAAAGCCGCTGAATTTATTAAGCAGAAAGCACAATATCCAATGAAAGCAATCGGCACTGACGAGATTGGTTTTGAGGTTTATCAAATCGATTTGCAGAAGAAATAACCTCTGGCAACAGCGTGTTACCGAGCGCTGTTGCTGCATCACCTACCTCTTAAGAGCTATATCGCGAACCATAACATGCATTTATTATACATCTTATAGATAGTTAATTACTCAATGAGGTGTCATCATGGATTACCGCACTCAGTCTCTCGGTGCTTTGGCTATCGCTATTCCACGGGCAACAAAACTATTTCGTCAACATCAGTTGGATTTCTGCTGTGGTGGCAAGCAAACACTGTTACGGGCAGCCACTAAGCTGAATCTGGACATTGATGAGCTAGAGGCGCAACTGAGTGCCTTGCAAGCCGAGCCGCAATCATCTGAGGATTGGCAACAACAACCGCTGGCGAACATCATTGATTTTATTATCAGCCGCTATCACAACCGCCATCGCGAACAACTGCCAGAATTGATTCTAATGGCTGAAAAGGTTGAACGTGTTCATGGTGAAAAACCAGCATGCCCTCGGGGATTGGCGGCCGAACTTACTGCGATTTTAGAAGAACTCACCCAGCATATGTACAAAGAGGAGCAAATTCTGTTCCCGATGATCAAACGCGGTATGGGGTCACAGGCTGGTGGGCCAATATTTGTGATGGAAGCTGAGCATGATGCAGTAGGGCAACAGCTGGAAGTCGTTAAACACCTGACACAAAATATGACGCCTCCAGAAGGTGCCTGTAATACCTGGCGGGCGCTTTATACCGGTATCAATGAATTCATAACTGACCTGATGGAACATATTCATCTGGAAAATAATTTGCTGTTTCCCCGCGCGCTGGGTGGCGAATAACCTCACTGCAGATTATTGTCCGGCTCAATAAACGCAAAAGGGCGACATAATGTCGCCCTTTCTCATGTCACTATCCGCCGAAATTACAGAATTTCCAGCAGTTCCACTTCAAACATCAATGCGCTGAATGGTGGGATGGTTGCACCAGCACCACGCTCGCCATAAGCCAGATTGTGTGGGATATACAGCTTCCATTTGGAGCCAACCGGCATCAGGGTCAACGCTTCAATCCAACCAGGGATAACACCGCTAACCGGGAAGTCTGCTGGCTGACCACGTTCAACTGAGCTATCAAATACCGTGCCATCAACCAAACGGCCGGTATAGTGCACACGCACACGGTCCTGACGGGATGGGATCGGGCCGTCGCCAGCCTGCAACACGGAGAACTGCAAACCAGATTCGGTGGTGGTGACATCATCACGCTTGGCATTCTCTTCCAGGAAAGTTTTCCCTTCTTCTACCAGAGCTTGCTGGCGCTCAACACGCACTTTATCCGCCTTTTCGTGCACTTCTTGTAGCGCGCGATGTATTACATCAACAGGGACAGTGGGGACATTCCCGCCCATCGCGTCACGCAAACCTGCCAACAGTGCTTCTGGCAATAAGCCTTCCAGCCCGGACTCTTGTAATTGCTGCCCGATTTGTAAACCAATGCCATAGCTCGCTTGCGCTTCAACGCTATCAAAAGAAGGGGTTGTCATGGATTTTCCTTTAGTCACTCATCATGTCGAAGCCGCCAGCATAACAGCAGCAGGGGAGCGCGGTAAAATCTTGCGTGGTGAATGATGACTTTTGTCGAAGAAAAAGAAACAATAGCAGCAGGCTAACGGGAAATACTCAGTTTAGGGATCATAATATTCTGTTTTTTGATCTCAGGCAGTGAGTTACTCAGCCCAACTTCAAGCCAGAAGGGTATATACTTAGAAGCCTATGGATGCATTCAGCGCCCATTTTATTATTTTATGTTGTTTTACGTCGTTGAAGAGAGGTCACCATGGGCAGAATCGCGCCCAGGAGAAGGAAGAATAATCGGGTTTATCAGCCACTGCTGCACACCTGGCTGACTATCAGGCAAAAGATCCTGCCGGCTCCTGCCGCAGTTGATGAACAAAACCTGATGTCTGAAATCAGTGCACCCGAACATATTGCTCCTGCCGAGAACGTTGTCTCTACTCAAGATATCGTCACTGCTGGAGATAATATTGCCCCTGAAAGGGTGGCAACGACCACACAGGAAAAGGGGATAAAAGGTCTGCTACTGAAAATCTGGCATTTGCCGGACAGTTTTCAGTGGATGGAACCCTTGCCTCTGTTTCATCGCCGCTGGGTTATTGTCGCCGCCGCCATATTGCTGCTGGCTCTGCTGTGGCCAGCGTCGCGCGATAACACCGACCTTTCCTTCCCGGTCAGTGCGCCGGCCACTAGCGTACCGCTACAGGCCCAATTACAAGGTAACCATGACGCTCCGCCACCGCCAACGGTAGCGTCTCCTGAAACATCCCCCGTTCAGGGAAACTGGCAGAGTTATCAGATTCAATCAGGGAAAACACTGGCGCAGTTGTTCCGTGATAACAATCTGCCCGTTAATGATGTCTTTGCAATGGCTCAGGTTGAAGGCAGTGATAAACCACTCAGTAATCTGAAAGCCGGGCAAGAAGTTAAAATCATGCTAGACGCCCAAGGGATCGTTGCTGCATTGGCGATTGAAACCACTGACAGTACAGAAGTGTTATTTACCCGACAGGGCGATGGCAGCTATCGTCGTGACCGCTAACCGTCACACTCCATAGCCACTTCTATCTCGCCCGTTATTTTCTTTGATATTGCCACTTATTCTCTCTCGAATTAGGTTGTTTTCTGGATGGTTAACGCCATCCAGCAGCAGATAGCCGTATTCATAAATAGAGGGAATGATTATGAAATGTAAATTACCTGCTTTGCTTCTATGCTTCACGCCATTTGGCGCATTGGCTCAGTTGCATTGCCCGGCCGTGGATACCATTAAACAGGTTGGCGGCGTTTATAGTGCGCCAGCGGCAGGCAATGAAGAGTGGATTGGCCTGTTATCAGGTAACGTCCCACCGAACAGTGCCATTAAAGATTTTAGTGAAGCGCTTATCATCATCGATAGTGATAAAAACAACGTCGTTGGACAGGGAGAGTTTCAGAAGTGTACCTATAACTTAAAGGGAGCTGGTGGGCAGATAGATATGTTCTACGGCAATAAGACCTGGCCGGTATCCATCAGCGAGCACCCCCTCTGGGTATACCAACAAAATCCCTTTCTTGAAATTTACCAGTGTTCAGGCGTGGCGGCCGAGGAATGCAAGTTTGATATTTTAGCGTCGGGCTAATTTTGTCATTCTGGACTAAACATGCGGATGATTACTTTCACAAATGCCAGAAAGCAAAACGCCAGCACGGGGCTGGCGTTTTAGCAGGTTAACAGCAGCGTAACTTACGCTTCTGCAACCACAATCACGTTCAGTTTAGCGAATACGTCGCTGTGTACCTGGAAGTGAACTTCATGCTCACCCGTAGTACGCAGAACGCCATTCGGCAAACGAACTTCGCTCTTGGCCACGTCAACACCCGCTGCAGTTACAGCATCAGCGATGTCACGAGTACCGATAGAGCCGAACAGTTTGCCTTCATCGCCAGATTTAGAAGCGATAGTCACGCTAACCAGTTCGTTAATTTTAGTTGCGCGAGCTTGTGCAGCAGTCAGAACAGCAACCAATTTGGCTTCCAGTTCTGCACGACGTGCTTCAAAGAACTCTACGTTTTTCTTGGTTGCCGGAACAGCTTTACCTTGTGGAACCAGGAAGTTACGAGCATAGCCCGCTTTAACATTCACTTGGTCACCTAGGCTGCCCAGGTTTGCTACTTTATCAAGCAGAATAACTTGCATTACCTTATCCTCTCAAAGTCGTTAATGGACAGTGGCCGATTACTGATGACGATCAGTGTACGGCAACAAAGACAGGTAGCGTGCGCGCTTGATACAACGGGCGAGCTGACGCTGGTATTTTGCGCGAGTACCGGTAATACGGCTCGGGACAATTTTGCCACTTTCAGTGACATAATTTTTCAGCGTAGCGATATCTTTATAATCAATCTCTACAACGCCTTCCGCGGTAAAACGGCAGAACTTGCGACGACGGAAATAACGTGCCATTTGGCTAGTCTCCAGAATCTATAAATTCAATCTGCTCGGCATGCAGAACCAATTTGTTCAGCCCATTGCGGCCTTGATGGCAGCTAATGAAGCCTTCAACGGTTAACTGACTGCCGACCGTTATGCTGTGAGTTAATGCTTGTGACTTTTGTCCACTGACAATGACTGGCATTCTGCACCATGTTTGTCGGCTAAATCCGGCTTCCTGCTGTGTCGATCGGTGCTCAAGCACAAATTGACAATGCGGGATACCAGAAGGACTTACTTTTCGAACCGGTGTCTTGCACACAGTGCCAGAGAGTACCAGACGATTAGTGGTCACCACGGCAATTACTCTTCAGAATCCCCAGCTTCGGAATCATCATTGGTTTCTGACGCGAAGTCGTGACGCTCACGGCGTTCGTCTTTCGCTTTAACCATTGGTGATGCTTCAGTTACCGCGTGTTTAACGCGCATAACCATGCTACGGATAACGGCGTCGTTGAAGCGGAAGTTTGTTTCCAGCTCATCGATCGCTTCCTGCGGAGCTTCAACGTTCAACAGAACGTAGTGGGCTTTGTGCAGTTTATTGATCGGGTAAGCCAGTTGACGGCGGCCCCAGTCTTCCAGACGGTGAATGGTACCAGCAGCATTAGTGATAGTTGCACTATAGCGCTCGATCATGCCCGGAACCTGTTCGCTTTGGTCAGGATGGACCATAAAAACGATTTCGTAATGACGCATCGATTATTGCTCCTTACGGATTATTCAGCCTCCTGATAGGGTCAACCGCGGCCCATGGAGGCAAGGAACGTGTTTGTGTGCGGCTGAAAAATGACGCGTAACTATACTTGCGGGCGGTTTGAAACTCAAGGACTGTGGGGGATTTATTCTTGTTCTCGTCATTACGTCGCTAAAACCGCACTTTTTGTTGGTGAGATAACCGATGGATGTAGATCCATTAGTCTGCTAAATCTTTCAACGAAATCATTGGCTCAGTATAAATGTCATTCATTTTTTTTGACCAAGTGAATCAACTATCACCTATTTTAAAATAAACAAAAGCGACTAGAATTACTTACATCCACCGAACGTCCCCAATAGATTTCAATATGTAGGAAGGCGGCAAGCAAGAGAATCCCGATAAGCTTACTCAAGGAAGTGATTCGGGTGACAAATCTGTCAGGAGCAGATTTGAACGCTGCTTGCAGCGGCCTCGCAGAGGCGAGGCCCATGGATGGGCTGAGTAGTGATGGCAGCCAACACACCTACAGGTTGAAAGATGAAGGGGATACAAGCGGCGCAGCTAATCGAAAGTCATTCAAAGTATATAAACATACCCTAAATAATTCGAGTGGTAGGAAGGCAGTCAACACCCCTGCGGCTTGAAGTATGACGGGTATAAGATAGTGGAGTCACCGATGAAACACACACTTGCCATCGCAGCCGTACTCGGTTTGGTATTATCAACCAGTACCTTCGCTGCCACAGAAATAACTGCCCAACAAGCTATGCAGCAACAGCGCGTCAGTATCGGTGCACTGTCACTGGGTCACAATGTAATTTCTCCTGATGATGCGACGGCACAAATCAGCAAATTAGCCGATGAACGCGGGGCAACCTTTTATCAGATCATTGCCATGCATGAACCCGGCGATAGCAGCTCCATGCACATTAATGCCGTTCTTTATCGCTAAGATTCAATAGGTAAATACATCACCAGAGAATACGACGACCGATAACCAAAAAAAGTCCGTTGATATACCCTTGCCCCCAGATAGCTGAGGGCTTTTTTATACCCGTAGCAATCTATAAGTGCTTAGTGAAGAATGTGACTCCAGCCGTTAATGCGCTTGGGGTAATTTTATGACCAATACCCGCTTCTGTAATATAGGTCAGGTGCTTATCTCGCCCACGGGTTCTCAGTTCCTGAACCAGCCGCGCACTCTCCGCAGCCGGAACCACCTCATCAGCCTCGCCGTGCCAAACCAATAATGGCCGCTCGGCAATTTTGTCCAACTGATGAGAAAGGTCATAATCGGCCAGTGGTGCCACACGGCGCTCAAACTCTGCCGGACCGACCTCGCGCCCCCCCTCCAGAGGTGGAAACAGTGCGCACGCCAGCGAAGTAAAATAGCCTGACCCCATAAAATCAGCGGCCGCACTCACCCAAGGATAGCGGGCAAACGCACCCAATGTTGTCATTCCGCCCATCGACGCGCCTGCTACACCGATCCGCTCGCCGTCAATCAATCCGGCCTGCTGATAATGTTGTTTTATGGCGGGTAGCTCATCAATATTCGATTTCAGGATCTCCCAGAAATAAGATAAGCGTTGTGCTTCGTTGCCATTAAAGCGTGCGCCATGCATATCCGCATCCGGCACTAGGGTACGAAAACCCGCCTGGGCGAAGGCATAGGCAAAATAGGAATAGACCTCTTTTGACGAGGTGTAACCATGATAGAAGAAAATGGTCGGTAACGGCTGCTGGCGCTGACCCGCAGGGGCAGCATGGATCACCTCAATACCATTAACGGTTTCCAGCGATATCTCAATCATGGTGAGAATCCTTTATTTATCAAGCACAGCATTAATACGAAAAACTGATTTATAGACTTATACCCGTCATCTTTCGATGATGCAGGATTGTTGGCTGCCATCACTACTCAGCCCATCCATGGGCCTCGCCTCTGCGAGGCTGCTGCAAGCAGCGTTCAAATATCCCCCTGACAGGATTGCCACCCAAATCATTGATTTATCTAAACTCTTTAGGTTCATTTCGTTGCCGCCTACCTGCAATTAGAAATCTATTGGGTATAGAAACTTGATGCAGTTTGAAGTATGGCCGGTATAAAGTCTTAAACTAATTTCTTCCAAGATATTCCCTCATCGTTGAGCTTGAACGTTACACTTGAGAAATAATGGGCTTGGCGGTGACTGCCCTGCTGAAAAAGAGGCAAAAATGAAGATAAAACGCGCAATGGTGTTCTTACTGATCACTCTGGGGCTCTCGGCCTGCAGTGCTTTTCACGTCACCCCAGTCCCGCCACCAGTGGCTCAGCCCTATGCGCAAGAGATCAACCGCGCCCAGAGTCTCAACTTGCAAAAAGTGGGCAGCGTCTCAGCTCAGGTATTCGGTAGCCCGATGGATGTCGAAGCTGAAATTCAGCGCAGAGCTAATGCCCGTGGTGCACCCTACTATTTGATTATCATGATGTCCGACAGCATTTACCCCGGCATCTGGTATGCCAATGCGCTGCTATATAAGTCACTGATTGATACTGCTACTTAATGCTGCTGCCGCGACTGAACAGCAGCGCACATACCTCCTCCGGCACCCTATATTGATCACGGTGGTCCAGAGTCATACGGCACCAGGCATCGGCCAGCGGCGGTGACGCAAAACGCAGTAATTGAGCCGCACAACACAGATCAAACAGTTGCTGAGTTAATGCCCGTCCTTGCTCTTCTTTGGGGTTTTTCAGTCGCTGCTGTAATTGCCGCCACCCACGATCAAATAGCCGGTTTTGGCCGCGAACCGGGTAGAACTCTTGCTGAAGCATCTCTACCGCTGCTGGCAGTTTGCGCAACGTCCGTAACACGTCAAGGCACATAATATTGCCAGAGCCTTCCCAGATACTGTTTACGGGCATTTCACGATAAAGCCGTGGCAGCTCACTCTGTTCGCAATAACCGATCCCACCCAGCACTTCCATCGCTTCGGCAACAAACGCACTACCCTGCCCGCATACCCGATATTTAGCCGCAGGAGTCAGCAGACGGCTAAATATCTGCTCATGAACCTCACCCGACTTTTCCCATGCACCGGCCAAACGCATCAGTAATGCGGTATGCCCCTCCAGACGCAATGCCATGCGACTCAGCACTTGTCGCATCAACGGTTGGTCCACCAATGTCTTGCCAAAAGCTTGCCGCTGGCAGGCGTGATGCAGCGCAACGGTGAAGGCACGCCTCATCAGGCCATGGCTGCCCAGCGCACAATCAAAACGGGTATATCCCCCCATTTTCAGAATTTGGCGAATACCGTCGCCCTCGTCCCCCAGTAGCCAAGCGGTCGCATTATCAAACTCGACTTCACTACTGGCATTGGAACGGTTGCCGAGTTTGTCTTTCAGCCGCTCTAATCGAATCGAGTTATAGCTTCCATCCGGTAATATTTTAGGCAAAAAGAAGCAGGATAATCCTCCTTCGGCCTGCGCCAGTACCAGATGTGCGTCACTTTGTGGTACCGAGAAAAACCATTTATGCCCGACCAGTCGATAAGCCTCGCCATTGCCACGTGCGCCCAACGGTTCTGCCTTGGTGGCATTACTGAGCACATCGGATCCGCCCTGTTTTTCCGTCATTCCCATGCCGATCAGTAAGCCCCGTTTCTCACTACCGACGCACTGATGGGTGTCATGGCTACAGGAAAGTAGTGGCGGTAGCCAGTTTTGAAATAGGGGAGGAAGAGTTTGTTGTAGCAGTGGGATGGCACCAAAGGTCATGGTTATCGGGCATAACGTTCCGGCCTCCACCTGTGCATGTAAGATAAAACGTGCGGCGCGTGCCACAAAAGACCCCATCAGGGCATCTTCCTGCCACGGCAGATTATGCACCCGGTGATTGACCAGTGATTGCATTAACACATACCACGCGGGGTGAAATCGTACCTGGTCCAACCGCTGTCCAGCGGCATCGTAACGTAATAATTCAGGAGGATTGGTATTTGCCAGCCGCCCCATTTCAAGAGATTCTTGCGAACCCAACTGTAACCCGATCAGAGAGAGGTTCTCTCCATCCCAGCCCGCGTGTTCCCTTATTATTGCTTCCCGCAAAGCCATATCAGACAGAAATAAATTGCTGTTTGACAATGGCTCAGGCTGATTGAAAACCAAGTGAGTCTGCCACTCCATACTTTCCTCCATTTCCATACTCATCATGAAACCGGCATTCATAAATCAGCGTTAAGTATGGTGCAGGTGGGAATTTTTGCTGACAGGCTCATCACAAACAGGGGCTAAACCTCTATATCTTACTGATAATTTGGGTTAACTCACCATAAAAAAGCCAACATCCGCAAATGTTGGCTTTTTGAAAAACAGTGATAAAAAAACGTATTAAGCTTTCAATGCCCGCTGACGCACCACTTCAAATAAACAAACACCGGTGGCCACCGACACGTTCAGTGAAGACACGGTACCCGCCATTGGGATGCTGATCAGCTCGTCACAGTGTTCACGGGTCAAACGGCGCATACCTTCACCTTCGGCCCCCATCACCAGCGCCATCGGGCCAGTCATTTTGCTCTGATACAGCGTGTGGTCGGCCTCACCGGCAGTACCCACAATCCATACATTGTGTTCTTGCAACACCCGCAACGTGCGCGCCAGATTAGTCACTTTAATCAATGGCACGTTTTCAGCAGCACCACTGGCCACTTTTTTGGCAATAGCATTGAGTTGTGCTGAGCGATCCCGTGGCACAATAACCGCGTGGACACCGGCGGCATCTGCGCTACGCAAACAGGCGCCCAAATTATGGGGATCAGTAACGCCATCCAGCACCAGCAGGAAAGGCATTTCCACACTTTTCAGCAAGGCCGGTAAATCGCTCTCTTGATACTGACGCCCTTCACGAACCCGCGCCACGATCCCCTGATGGACACCACCTTCAACCTGTGTGTCCAACCACTGACGGTTGGCAACCTGAATCACTAAACCGGCAGCTTCCAGTTCCGCGACCAATGGCTGTAAGCGACGATCTTCACGGCCTTTCAGAATAAAAACTTCCAGAAAACGTTGCGGATCATTGTCTAACAGGGCTTTGACGGCGTGAATACCGTAAATAATTTCGCTCATGATGCTCTTTTATAATAAATGATTAAACATATACCCTAAATAATTCAAGTTGCAGGAAGGCGGCTAGTGAGAGAATCCCGATGAGCTTACGGTGTTGTAAGTGATCCGGGTGATTAAACGTAGCCAACGCACATGCAGTTTGAAGTATGACGGGTATAAATGATTAAATTAATGCGGGTGACCAAAGCCACCCGACAATCAGTAGACCATTACTGGTCGCTACTGGTTTTCTTCTTCGCACGCTTGGCCTTAGTGGCGGCGGCAATTTTTTTGGTTTTAGCCGATGCTCTTTTCGCTTTAGCTTTGGCTTTTTTCTCAGCTAACGCTTTATCATCCACCTTCACGGTGGCATCTGCCGGGCGGAAAGCACTGTCTGGCTCGAAGTTCACCGGCTTTTTAGCCCGACCTGGGCGTTTTTGCCCTCCCCCTGCGGGCGCACCATCACGTTGTGGTGCTCTAGATGAAGTTCCTCGGCCGCCACGAGCGGTAGAGGTACCACGCATGGTGCGCTGGCCATCAGCTTTCTTCGCCTTATCACGGGCGGTTTTACCTTCACCACGCGGCTTACGGGTACTGGAAACCAGTGCAAAGTCGATTTTGCGCTCATCCATATGTACCGCTTCAACCCGGATTTCCACCGTATCACCCAACCGATAAACAGTCCCGGAGGATTCACCGATCAGACGCTGGCCGATGTTGTCGTAACGGTAGTAATCATTATCCAGGCTGGAAACATGCACCAGACCATCAATAAACAGATCATCCAGACGCACGAAGAAACCAAAGCCAGTGACACTGGCAATAATACCGGTGAAGACCTTGCCAACCTGATCCTGCATAAAATCACACTTCAGCCAATCAGCTACGTTACGGGTAGCTTCATCAGCGCGGCGCTCAGTCATTGAGCAGTGTTCACCCAATTGCAGCATCTCGTCGTATTCACTGTGCCAGCCACCGGTTGGGGTCCAGCGCTCTTTCTGATTACCCTGTTCTTTGGCAAGCTGATACTTGATGGCACGGTGCATAGCCAGGTCTGGGTAACGGCGGATTGGCGAGGTGAAATGACCATAAGAGGCCAGCGCCAAACCAAAGTGGCCGCGGTTTTCCGGATCGTAAACCGCTTGTTTCATCGAGCGCAGCAACATGGTTTGCAGCATTTCATGGTCCGGGCGATCGGCAACTTCATCCATCAGTACAGCATAGTCTTTCGGCTCTGGCTTCAGGCCACCGCCTAACGTCAGGCCAAGCTCATTCAGCACACTACGCAGCGCCGAGATATGGTCATCACTTGGCCGGTCATGCACACGGAACAGTGCGGGTTCGTTGTGTTTTTCTACAAAACGCGCGGCGGCAATATTCGCCAGAATCATGCACTCTTCAATCAGCTTATGCGCGTCGTTACGTACGGTCGATTCAACGCGCTCAATACGCCGTTCGGCGTTGAAAATAAACTTGGCTTCTTCGGTTTCGAACGCAATACCGCCACGCTCAGCACGAGCCTGATCCAGCGCCTTATACAGGGAGTGCAGTTCCAGTAGATGCGGCACCAGCGGCTGATATTGCTCACGCAGCGTCTCTTCACCATCAATAATCCGCCACACTTTGGTGTAGGTCAGACGCGCGTGGGAGCTCATGACCGCTTCGTAGAATTTGTAAGACGATAGCTTGCCCTGTGAGGAGATGGTCATCTCACACACCATACACAGGCGGTCTACCTGCGGATTCAGCGAACAAAGGCCGTTTGACAGCACTTCCGGCAGCATAGGGACGACTTGCAACGGGAAGTAAATCGAGTTACCACGGCTACGAGCTTCGTCATCCAGCGCTGTCTGTGGACGCACATAATAGCTGACATCAGCAATGGCCACCCACAAACGCCAGCCGCCACCGCGTTTCTTCTCGCAGTAAACAGCATCATCGAAGTCACGGGCATCTTCACCATCAATGGTGACCAGCGGCAGGTTGCGTAAATCTACCCGCCCTTTTTTCGCCTCTTCCGGTACCTGCTCTTTCAGATCCGCAACTTGCTTTTCAACTTGCGGCGGCCAGGTGTGGGGGATTTCATGGGTGCGCAGCGCGATATCTACCGCCATGCTGGTTCCCATGTTCTCACCGAGCACTTCAACAATTTTACCCACCGCTTTCGTACGGCGAGTCGGGCGCTGGGTCAACTCGACCACTACCATATAACCCATCCGCGCGCCGTTGATAGCCTCTGGCGGGATCAAAATATCAAAACTCAATCGACCATCATCCGGCACCACAAAACCGGTACCGGCATCGGTAAAGTAGCGACCCACGATCTGACTGGTTTTCGGGACTAATACGCGCACGATACGTGCTTCACGGCGACCTTTGCGGTCAGCACCAACCGGTTGGGCCAATACCACATCACCATGAATGGCGGTTTTCATCTGTTCTGCGGAGAGATACAGGTCGTCTTTACTGCCTTCTACACGTAAAAAGCCGAAACCATCACGGTGACCAATAACAGTACCGCGTAATAGGTCCAAACGCTCCGGCAAGGCGTAGCACTGACGACGGGTGAAGACTAGCTGCCCATCACGCTCCATGGCGCGCAGGCGGCGGCGCAGCGCCTCTAAAGGCTCTTCACCGGTTAAGTTAAGTTCATTGGCCAGCTCTTCACGGCTGGCAGGTGTTTCGCGTTTCGCGAGATGAGCCAAAATGAATTCCCGGCTAGGGATCGGTGACTCATATTTCTCTGCTTCTCGTTCCAGGAATGGATCTTGTGACATTGCGGTTCCTCCGTTGTCAGCAGCTATACGCGTTTTATTATAAAAGCTACTCAACAAGTAATAGCTTGTAGAGCGGGGAATTATCTTTGACCATATCAGCCAAAGTATAGTTATCCAGCTCATTAAGGAAACTCTGTACCGCCTGATTAAGCACTTGTTTCAGGCGGCAGGCTGGTGTTATGTGACAAAAATCACTACTGCAATTCACCAGAGACAGCGGCTCCAGTTGGCGCACAACATCACCAATTAGAATTTGGTCAGCCGGTTTACCCAAACGTATGCCACCGTTTTTGCCTCGTACGGCGGTCACTAGCCCAACACGGCTCAATTGATTGATTATTTTAACCATATGATTTCGGGACACGCCGTAGACCTCAGTTACCTGAGAAATGTTGGTCATTTGGCCTTCCGGTAGCGAGGCCATATAAGTAAGCGCTCGCAAACCATAATCAGTAAAACTTGTTAACTGCACGTATACCCCTGAGTATCAGTTTACCCGGCTTAAGCCCATCTTAAGATGACACTGTTTGGATAGGCTATAAGTGCGATTCTAAGTGCTATTTAGAAACATATAGTTTGAATGATAAACCAGCCATAAAGCTTGCGGCTAATCATTTAGATGAAGGGGAGGTAATTTGATGTAAAACGGCTTATCCGAGGTCACTTCTGCATCTAATCATACTCAAAGCTATAAACAATAAACCGGACCTAAGCCCGGTTTATTGGAATCTGAATGTTGACTATTTAGCCATTGGCCGCTTAATCATAAATCAAATGGATCATGCATCAAATGGGTCACGCAGGATCATGGTCTCTTCACGATCAGGGCCGGTAGAGATGATATCAACCGGAACACCTGTCAACTCTTCTACACGTTTGATGTAGTTCAGCGCTGCCTGTGGCAACTTACTGTGTTCTTTCACACCAAAAGTAACGTCTGACCAACCTGGCATAACTTCGTAGATTGGCTCGATACCTTCCCAGCCTTCAGCGGCCAGTGGCGTCGTCGTCACTTCACGGCCATCGGGCATGCGGTAGCCAACACAGAGCTTCACTTCTTTCAGGCCATCCAACACGTCCAGCTTGGTCATGCAGAAACCTGACAGGGAGTTGATCTGCACTGCACGACGCACAGCAACAATATCCAACCAACCAGTACGACGGCTACGGCCTGTTGTTGCGCCAAACTCATTACCTTGCTTACGCAGGAACTCGCCGGTTTCGTCATTCAACTCGGTAGGGAATGGACCTGCACCTACACGGGTGGAATAAGCTTTAACGATACCCAATACGTAATCAACATAACGTGGACCCAGGCCAGAACCTGTCGCTACGCCACCCGCAGTGGTGTTAGATGAAGTGACATACGGATAAGTACCGTGGTCGATGTCCAACAAGGTGCCTTGTGCGCCTTCGAACATCATCAGATCACCACGTTTACGGGCACTGTCCAGCAATTGTGAAACATCAACTACCATCGCGGTCAGAATATCAGCAACCGCTAATACACCGTCCAGCACGGTTTGATAGTCAACGGCATCTTCTTTGTAGTAATGCACCAACTGGAAGTTGTGGTAATCCACAATTTCTTTCAGCTTGATAGCGAAGGTTTCTTTGTTGAACAGATCACCGACACGCAGACCACGGCGAGCAACTTTATCTTCATAGGCAGGACCGATACCACGACCCGTAGTACCAATTGCTTTTGCGCCACGTGCTTTTTCACGCGCATTATCCAGAGCCACATGATAAGGCAGGATTAATGGGCATGCTTCAGAGAGTAACAGTCGCTCACGAACAGGTATGCCGCGTGCTTCAAGTTCTGTCATCTCTTTCATTAAAGCGTCAGGTGCCAGTACCACACCGTTGCCGATGATGCTGGTTACGTTTTCACGCAGAATACCCGAGGGAATTAAATGAAGAACGGTTTTCTCACCGTTGATAACCAAAGTATGGCCAGCGTTGTGACCACCTTGATAGCGCACAACATATTTAGCCCGTTCAGTCAGCAGGTCAACGACCTTGCCCTTACCTTCGTCACCCCATTGGGTGCCCAGTACGACGACGTTCTTACCCATCTCAAAAATCACCAGGTTGCATTAAAAAAGGATTCTAACATCTCATTAGGCTGCTTTCAGTACTTTTTAATACATAACTGCACAATTTTTGTGCTTACATTCAGCCACCCATGCGGTTACGCAACATGTAGTAGATAACGATGCCTGAAACCACTAATCCTCCGCCAAAACGGCGCAAAGTAGCATCAGGTAATTGGGTCATCGCCAGAATCATTTTGCGCCAGGCTTTGGGATACAGCATCGGACCCAGCCCTTCCAACACTAAAACTAAACCCAATGCTAACAAGATGGTTGAATTCATTGTCTGTCTCAATCAAATGGAAAAGGCGGCCTCAAATAGAAAAGGCCCGCATAAACACGGGCCTTGCTGTTACGATCAAAACGAACTGTAACGACAGTTGTTATGGACGCTTACTCGAGTTATCGGGTGATTTCATGTAGCGGAAGAAATCACTATCCGGGCTCAAGACCATCACATCGTTGCCACTGCTGAAGCTGTTTTCATAAGCACGCAGGCTACGGATGAAGGCATAGAAGTCAGGATCTTTACTGAATGCATCAGCAAACAGACGAGCCGCTTCTGCATCGCCGCCGCCGCGAGTAATACGCGCCTGACGTTCTGCTTCAGCCAGAGTACGCGTCACTTCATAGTCAGCCGTGGCACGCAACTTCTCGGCTTCTTCCTGACCTTGTGAACGGTGACGACGTGCTACCGCTTCACGTTCAGCACGCATACGCTGGAAGATAGCATCAGAGACTTCAGCCGGTAAGTTGATTTGCTTGATTCGCACGTCAACCACTTCAATCCCCAGCGCTGCCATACTGTTCGGGTTGACCGCAGGCTGTTTGCCACGGGTTTCCTGTTCAACACGGGCTGCCGCAGAGGCAATGGCATCATCAGCTTCAGTGGTAACAGCTTCATCACCCACACTACCGGTATTCAGTGCATCACGAACATCTGAAGTCAGACGACCACGTGAATCTGTGACGATATCCCGAACATTCAAACGACCAATTTCAGAACGCAAACGGTCACTGAACTTACGTTTCAACAGCACTTCAGCCTGAGAGACATCACCACCACCGGTGGCCAGATAGTAACGGCTGAAATCGCTGATACGCCATTTCAGGTATGAGTCAACAATCAGGTCTTTCTTCTCGTTGGTCACGAAACGGTCAGCTTGGTTGTCCATGGTTTGAATACGGGCATCCAAGGTCTTCACTGTTTCGATAAACGGTATCTTGAAGTGCAAGCCCGGTGCATACACCCGCGGCTTGTTATCACTATCACGTAATACCTTACCAAAGCGCATCACAATGCCGCGCTGACCTTCTTGTACCACAAACAGCGAAGCGTAGAGTGCGACCAACACCACAACGACGATAAGTAAAATAGACTTACGCATTGGTTATTCTCTCCCTACGCGAGTGGAAGTATCACGCTGAGCATTCGCCCGGCGCTGATCCATGATAGAGCCACCGGTTGAGCTGGTATTTGAGTTACTGACACCAGACTCTTGGCTGCTATTGGCAGAGGAAGGCGGATTCAAACGAATCAGACTGGTGTCTTTGTTGCCATCCGCTTTATCTGTAGCACCTTGTCCGCGCATCAGTTGATCCAGCGGCAACACCATCAGACTGTTGCCTTTGTCATTAGCCAACACTTTGCGAGTATGACCGAGGACCTTCTCCATGGTTTCGATATACAGACGCTCACGGGTAATTTCTGGTGCAGCCTTATACTCAGGCAACAACTTGGCAAAACCAGCCACCTCACCTTGCGCTTCCAACACTTTACGTGCGGCATAAGCACGGGCATCTTCTAACAGACGCTGCGCCTGACCATTTGCACGTGGCTGGACTTCGTTGGTATAGGCTTCCGCTTCACGAATATACTGTTGTTCGTTTTCACGGGCAGCAATCGCATCATCAAATGCCGCTTTAACTTCTTCCGGCGGACGCGCTGCCTGGAAGTTAACGTCCAGCAGAGTGATCCCCATTTTGTACGGACGAATAGTTTCTTCCAGTACACGCTGGGTATCGCTACGGACGATGGTACGGCCTTCGGTGAGGATTTTGTCCATGGTGTATTTACCGATAACACCACGCACTGCACTGTCAGTGGCCTGACGCAGGCTGTCATCCGGATTAGTCACGCTAAACAGATAAGCGGCCGGGTCAGTCACACGGTACTGCACGTTCATTTCGATGCGAACCACGTTCTCATCGGAAGTCAGCATTACACCGGACGCAGCCAATTCACGTACCGATTCGACGTTAACAGGGGTCACTTCATCGATAAAGGTCGGTTTCCAGTTCAAACCAGGCTGTACGATGTGGCTTAATTTACCCAAACGAGTAACAACACCACGCTCGGCTTCTTTAATTGTATAGAAACCACTTGCCGCCCAGATAACCACAACCGCAACCACAGCGATAGCCACAATACGCCCACTGAAAGCAGGGCCTTGTGTCGCGCCATTATTGCCATTACCGGTACCGTTGCCGCCACCTTTACCTGTGAGGCTACTCAGTTTTTTACTCAGTTTCCGGAAGATATCATCCAGATCAGGCGGCCCTTGGTCACGGCCACCTTTATTATTATTGTTATTTCCGCCAGAGTTGCCGCCATTATTATTGCTGCTCCCCCACGGATCGCGGTCCTGTCCGTTATTACCGGGCTGATTCCACGCCATGTTTTAGCTCCATTCTTCTATGATTGGTTTTCTTCAGGCCAAGAGCACACGCCAAACAAGCTGGCTCTTAATCTCACAAAAAAAGGCATTTAATCAGTCAATTAGCCGTACCAGGCTCATTGACAATATAACTGACCAATTCTTGCTCTTGCTTACAGAGACGACGCCAATCAACGATAGGCATTCTTACCACCATACCGACGTTCCCGTCCTCGTCTATCCACTCTTTTTCAATTGCCTGAAGCTGGTAAAAACGGCTACGTAGACGGCCTGCCTGAGGCGGTAAACGCAATTCAATGTGTGCGATCTCACCTGAAAGGCGTTCCGTCAACGCTTGAAAGAGCAACGGGATCCCTGCGCCGGTTTGGGCCGAAAGCCAAACTCTGACTGGCAGATTGTCTTCGTTGCGATCAATTCGCGGGACAAAGTCATCCAACAAATCAATTTTATTCATTACTAATAATGTAGGTATTTCATCCGCCTCGATTTCTGCCAATACAGAATCAACTGCGGCCATATTCTCATCTACCCGAGGATCGGCTGCATCAACAATGTGTAACAATAATGAGGCTTCCCGCGTTTCTTGTAATGTCGCTTTAAAAGCAGCAACCAGATCATGCGGTAAATGCCGGATAAAACCTACCGTATCCGCCAATACTGTATCACCCACATCAGCCACAGTAATACGACGTAATGTAGGGTCCAGTGTGGCAAATAATTGGTCAGCCGTATAAACATCAGCTGCCGTAATTTTGTTAAACAGGCTGGATTTACCGGCGTTGGTATATCCCACCAAAGATACTGTCGGAATATCTGCACGGGTACGCGCACGCCGCCCTTGCTCACGCTGCTTTGCTACACGCTCCAAACGGCTCAAAATCAAGCTGATACGGTCGCGCAACAAACGGCGATCAGTCTCCAACTGGGTTTCACCAGGCCCTCTTAGGCCGATGCCCCCCTTTTGACGCTCAAGATGCGTCCAGCCACGTACCAAACGAGTCGCAATATGGCGCAATTGCGCTAATTCGACCTGTAATTTACCTTCATGGGTACGGGCCCGTTGGGCAAAAATATCGAGAATCAGCCCGGTACGATCAATGACTCGACACTCGCACAAACGCTCAAGGTTGCGCTCTTGCGCTGCGGAAAGAGCATGATCAAACAAGACAACAGACGCGCCACTGGCTTTCACCGCGTCAGCGATTTCTACGGCCTTTCCTTCGCCAACAAAGTACTTAGGGTGTGGTGCTTTGCGACTACCCGTTACAATTTGCAAAGCCTCTACGCCCGCAGAAGATACCAGCGCTTCAAATTCACGCAGATCCTCTGTGTCTTTATCTCGCGTGAAATAGATATGAACGAGTACGGCCTGTTCACCGGCTTCATAGCGGTCAAACAAACGGGCAACCTCTCAAACGAATCAAAACCGCGAGTGCGGAGAACATAAGCCCAAATCTGTTGCTTATGTTCCCCGTCATGGTCGACCAGCAATGCGCTTTATTCAGCGTCATCGCTATCCTGCTGCGGCTGTTGTGGCGCAGACGGATTACTACCATGATAATTATTAGTGCTACCACTCGGCGTATTGCTGTGATGCGAAACCGGGCGAGAAGGCACTACCGTAGAAATAGCATGCTTATAAACCATCTGGCTGACTGTGTTCTTTAACAGAATGACAAACTGATCAAAAGACTCAACTTGGCCCTGCAGTTTAATGCCATTCACTAAATAAATAGAAACCGGAACCCGTTCACGACGCAATGCGTTCAGGAACGGATCTTGCAAAGATTGCCCCTTAGCCATTCTATATTTTCCTTATTTGCTTGTTGTTTTTAACTAAGAACCTATCGGCTCGAAAATAAACTGCGTAAAAAAATCTGCGCGTTGAGTACTAATCAATTGTACACAATCATTCAACCTATGCACTAACAACCTGTATTACAGAGTCTAAAGCCTCTCCCGGCTTATCACTGTCGAGCCATTGAACTGAACTCCAGCCCCGCAACCAGGTCATTTGGCGCTTTGCCAGTTGACGTGTCGCACAAACTCCGCGGTAAACCATTTCGTTGTAATCAATCTCACCGGACAGATAAGACCACATCTGCCGGTATCCCACACAACGAATGGCAGGCATATCCGTATGCAAATCACCACGGTCAAAAAGCGCCCTAGCCTCTGTTTCAAACCCTGCATCCAGCATCTGATGAAAACGTAATTCAATCCGCTGATGCAACAGTTCCCGGCTAGCAGGCGCAATCGCAAATTGGTGAACCCGATAAGGTAAGGCTTCACCCGAAATTTTAGTCAGTTCCGTTAAAGTTTTACCTGAAATAAAAAAAACTTCCAGTGCTCTGGAGAGCCGTTGGGGATCATTAGGATGAATTCGCGCCGCAGCGACCGGATCTATCTCGGCCAATTGCTGATGTAATACCTCCCAACCCAGCTCTGCTGCCTGCTGTTCAATACGCTGACGTACTTGAGAGTCTGCGCACGGCAACGGAGATAGCCCCTCCAACAGTGCTTTAAAGTACAACATGGTCCCCCCCACCAGCAGCGGAATTCGCCCGGCGGCGGTAATGTCGGCCATTGCTTGCAATGCATCTTTGCGGAAATCGGCGGCTGAGTAGGCTTCAGCCGGGTCGCGGATATCAATCAGTCGGTGTGGTGCTAACGCCAATTCTTCAGCGCTGGGCTTAGCCGTGCCGATATCCATACCACGATAGATCAACGCAGAATCGACGCTGATTAACTCCACAGGTAGCCGCTGCCTCAGCGCAATAGAGAGCGCTGTTTTACCGGAGGCGGTTGGCCCCATAATAAAGATTGCCGGTGGCCGGCCTAGGTTTTCAATATCATTCATGTGTCAGGGTTGCCAATGCAGCCTTTATATCAATAGGTTGTAATAACCCGGCAGGAGGTGATTGTACCAACTGCGGACAAAGACGTTCAACGTCCGTCAATAACTGTATCGCTTGAGACACATTCCATACCTCATGTTCACTGCCAAGATGGCGAGCAATCCATGTGGCCAGAGCATCTGGCGATATCTCTTCATGCTGCGACAGATAGCCTAACAGTTCCGGTATCAGTTTTTGTAAATTTTGTTGGCGTAATGGTAAAGATACTGCACGTAAGGTCCCTCTTCCGTGTTCCACTGCCAACTCTATCCCCATAGTAACTAACAATTTCTGATGGCGCAGGCACGCAGCGGCCTCATTTTTATCTAATGTCAGTTTTAACGGGATTAATAATGGTTGAGGGCGCAACCCTTCCGCTGGCGGATTTAACTGCGCTTGTTTCAACCAGCGTTCAGCAACGGTTAGTGCCAGTAATGCTACTCCTTGTTTATATTCAATCAGAGCATAACAAGGCGGAAGGACCGTTAACACCCGGCCAAAACTGTAATAATCGCCATGACGAGGTTCGTCGGCGGATGCCGAGTGCGGCGTGGGCGTCGATGCCGCCGCTGCCCGTAATTCGGTTTGATGGCTCGCGCTGGCAGGCTGCACCAGTTGGCGATATAACTCACCTTGCTGCTTTTGATATGGCTGACCCGCATTAAAGACCGGGGCCGCCTGCTCGCGGGCGGATGAGCGCTCGGACGCTGCCACTCGTTCCGCAGCTAAGGTTCTTTCTGAAGCAGTGGCGCGTTCTGAAGTCGCTGTTCGTTCTGCCGCTGCGGCTTTCGTCGGCTCTGGTTGAGCATATTTATTAACGCCAGCCGCCACACGATTTTCGGGCTGCCAGCGTGGTGGGGCTATCTCTTCACCGTCTTCGTTGATATTCAGTACCGGAGTCGCGGTTTGTTGTAAAACCGCGGTGACCGCCTGATAAATAAAGTCATGCACTAAACGTGCCTGATGAAAACGTACCTCATGTTTAGCTGGATGCACATTAACATCGACCTGACGTGGGTCAATATCCAGATACAAAACATAGGCGGGTTGTTGGTCGTCTTTGAGTAAATCCTGATAGGCCTGACGGATCGCGTGGTTAATCAACCGGTCGCGCATCATGCGGTTATTAACGTAGCAATATTGCATTTCACTGAGCGTACGGCTCGCCGCCGGATCGGCCACCCAGCCACGGATAGTTAAATCACCATGTTGCCAGGAGATCGCCAGCGCATGCTGCAAAAACGCCGGGCCACAGATACTGGCCAGACGGCGCTCGTGTTGTGAGGTTGCCGTCGCTGCACGGTACTGACGCATTAATTTACCGTTATGGCTCAGGTTGATGGCTACATCAAAACGCGCCAGCGCAATACGTCGCACCACTTCATCAATATGCCCAAACTCGGTTTTTTCAGTACGCATAAATTTGCGGCGGGCGGGCGTGTTATAAAATAGGTCCAACACTTCGAGGGTACTGCCCACCGGATGGGCGGCAGGCTTGATGGTCACCGCCATATCGCGCCCTTCGGCATACGCTTGCCAGGCTTCATTTTGCTCAGCCGTACGTGAAGTGAGAATCAAACGGGAGACGGAACTGATACTGGCCAGTGCTTCACCGCGAAACCCCATACTGAGGATGGCTTCCAGATCCTCCAGCGAGCTTATCTTACTGGTGGCATGGCGGGCCAGCGCCAGTGCCAAATCATCTTTGCTAATGCCACAACCATTATCACGGATACGAATCAGCTTCGCCCCACCACGTTCAATATCGATATCAATCCGTGTGGCACCGGCATCCAGACTGTTCTCAACCAACTCTTTCACTACCGACGCAGGCCGCTCAACCACTTCACCGGCGGCAATCTGGTTGGCAAGCTGTGGTGGCAGAATCTGAATCGGCATAGCAGTTCCTTTCGCTTACGATTGTGGAATAGTGAGTGTTTGCCCGAGTTGCACATTACCTGACTTAATCTTATTCGCTCGCTCAATCTCGCTCATCGACACACCATATCGAGCGGCAATGGCCGACAGGGTATCGCCGCGTTTTACTTGATGTTTGATCGGTTTATTTTTAGCCACCACTTGAGCTTTCGGCGCAGCTACCGATACCGTGCGGCCCGATACCGGCACTTTCAAACGCTGACCAACCCAGACCACATCATTTTTTAGCGTATTGTTTTGCCGCAACACCGCCATGCTGACACCATATTGACTGGCAATGCCGGATAAGGTTTCGCCACGTTGTACTTTATGGATTTGGCTTTTACCCGTGGCAACCGGTTTAGCGGCAGAGACTCTGCCACTTTGCGCATTACTGACAATCGCATCGGGCTGATTAACACTTGAACCTGGTACTGAAGAATCAACCGCCGCTGTTTCAATTCGCGGGCGGTTTTCGACCTTTGGGTCGGCTTGTAGCGGATGCGCCAGGAAATAACCGCGCAGACCTTTATAAATGGCCTGCGCAATCTTCTCCTGATACGCGCTACTGCCAAGCAGCCGCTCCTCCGTACTATTACTGATAAAGCCGGTTTCCACTAATAACGACGGAATATCCGGTGAACGTAACACCCCAAGGCTGGCGTGTTCAGGCCGACGTTTGTGAATATCGCCAACGCGTTGCAACTCATTCAATACCTTGGTGGCAACGTCATAACCTACGCGTTGTGAGTGACCAAATTGCAGATCCAGCACCGCCTGACTCAAATAGGGGTCGGATGCGGTATTAGCCAGTACATCACCCGCACCACCGAGCAGTTCAGATTGTTTCTCATGCTGCTCCAGCCAGTTACCCATTTCACTGTTGGCACGGCGGTTAGACAGAACCCAAACCGAAGCCCCGGTGGCGCTGCGGTTTGGTGCCGCATCGGCATGAATCGAAACTAGCACGTTAGCGCCCTGCTTACGTGCCACGTCAGAGCGGCCCATCACCGAAATAAAGTAATCGCCATTACGGGTCAAAACCGGTTTGAACATCACGTCGTTGTTAAGCAATGTTTCAAGCCGGCGAGCAATAGCAATAGTGACATTCTTCTCTTGAAGACCATTTTGGCCGATAGCACCTGGGTCCTGACCACCGTGACCGGCATCAATCGCTACCACTACACGGGAGCTATTGGCGACACTGGCTGTTTTAATCGGGCGTGAGGTATTAGTCGTGGTGTTTTGACTACTCACCACGACGGTCGGCTTATTATTAAACGGGTTTTTAGCCGCCGGAGCCGTGTCTGAGCGGGTCACTGCTGAGGCAGTATTTGCCTGCGACGTCAAACGTCCAGCATTAGGGCTAGGTGTATTGGTCTGGTTTAGCGGCGTATTATTTTGGCTTAACGTGGCCGGTGCACCGCCAGTGGAAGTCATGGTAATGACGACGGTGTAATTACTGCCCGACTGCTGAGTCACGGCACGGGTTTTAACTTTTTGTGTCAGTTCGAGTACCAGACGGGTGCTTTGCTCATCTTTCGGGGTGCTGGAGCGAATTCTTTTCAGCAGATTTTGCCCACTGAATTCCAACGGTAAGCCGGAGAGATTGCCACTTTGACGAACATCCAACACCACCCGCTCTGGTGAGTTTAACGAGAAAAAAGCGTAAATCGGCTTGCCATCAAAACTGAGTGTCACCTTGCTTTCAGTCGGGCCATTGTTCACCTTAATATCAGTTAACTTCATGGCAAATGCGGAAGGCAGAGCAAATAAACTCACCATCACCAACATCACGGCAGTCAATGATCGTTTCCAGAGAACGTTTTTCGTTAAACCACTTATTCTTGTTAAACAACCGAGTCTTTTTAAACAGCCAGGTCTTTTTAAACAACCATCTGGTCGCGTCATGCTATGCATCATTATCACATTATCCTTGCACAGCAGCTAAGCGGCGCAATACATCAGCACCGGCATCGGAAAGGGCGATCAGGCGGGCTTCGCGCCCTGCGGCCTGATAAGCCAAATGCAGTTCTACATCTGCCTGAGGCAGGAAGCCAGCCCCTTGTTGTGGCCATTCCACCAGACAGATTGCCTGTTGGTCGAAGTAATCACGAATACCCATAAACTCCAGCTCCTCAGGGTCAGCCAGACGATACAGGTCAAAATGGTAAACCGGCCTTGGGGACAAGGCATAAGGTTCAACCAAGGTATAAGTCGGGCTTTTAACATGCCCAAGGTGGCCAAGGGCCTGAAGGAAACCACGGCTAAAAGTCGTTTTTCCGGCACCTAAGTCGCCGAACAGATAAATTACGCTAGCCCCATTGAAGGCATGGGCCAAAGTAGCCCCTAATGCAACGGTCGCTGCCTCATCAGGCAGAGGTAAAACGAGTTCTTTCATTCGGTTATATCTATCTTGCTAACTCAGGATTAACGTACTTCGGAATAACCGGCAGCAAATCTGTCGCCAGTAAACCTCGGGTGCCTTGAACTTCAGCCAGTCTGTCTGCGGCAACGCCATGCACAACACAACCCACACAGGCAGCATCATACAGCACCAGCTTTTGTGCTATCAAACTACCAATAATACCGGACAGAATATCCCCCATACCACCGGAGGCCATACCCGCATTACCGACATCAGCAATCGCCATCTCGCCTTGCTCACTGGCAATCAGAGTACCAGCCCCTTTCAATACCACCACACCACCATATTGTTTAACGATGTTTCGGGCTGAAAGTAAGCGGTCACTTTCAATATCAGCGACGCTGCAGCCAAGCAGACGGGCAGCTTCCCCAGGATGCGGGGTCAATACCCAATTCTGACGCTTCAGCGGATTTATTGCCAGTAAGTTGAGTGCATCTGCGTCCCATAATGCTGGTTTATCACTTTGTTGCAATAAATTCAGAGCATTCCGGCCCCAGTCGGACTGCCCCAACCCCGGCCCGACCACCAATGCATCAGCCCAGTGGATACCTTGCTCTAGCGTTTCATCGGTTAATTCCTGTACCATCAGCTCCGGGCGAGCCGCCAGAATCGGTGCCACATGCTCAATGTGAGTGAGTACTCGCACTAGCCCGGCTCCGCTACGCAGCGCAGCTTCTCCGGCCATTCGAATCGCCCCTCCCAGCCCTTTATCTCCCCCCACCAGCAATAGCCGTCCGTGTTCTCCTTTATGGGCACAAGGGCGGCGGGGCTTTAGCCATTTTGGTAAATGTTCGGCCGTTATTCGCTCAATTTGTACCGGCTGAGCTGCTAACCATGGCGTCAATCCCAGATCATTGTAGTGTAAATGCCCCACCCAATCACGAGCCTGACCGGTGAGTAATCCAGGCTTCAGAGTGACAAAAGTCAGTGTGTGGTCAGCGCGAATGACCGAACCGGGGGCCGCACCGCTATCGGCACTGAGCCCGGAAGGGATATCCAAGGCAATTTTTACTGCCCGATGGCGATTAGCCGTGTCAATCAGCGTAGCATAAACGCCTTGCGGTGCCGCTCGCAGACCAATACCTAATAAACCATCAATAATTAAATCGATATGTTGCGGCCATCGAGTATCAGGCTGATTAATCACCCCCCCAACCGCTAACCACTGAGATTGCGCCTGATGAGCTTCGGCAGGCAACGGCCGGTTGCCTGGACAGGCGATCAGCGTCACGTTCAATCCCGCCGCCCGTGCCCGACAGGCCACAATATAACCATCGCCACCATTGTTACCATGACCACATAAAACCAGCCAGTGACGTGCTGCTGGATATTGCTTATGAGCCAGTTCGAATGTGGCCTCTCCGGCTCTGAGCATTAGTGAGAATAGGCTCAACGAGCAGTGCGCAGCAGCCACCGCTTCGTTCTGACGTACCCAGTCCGCAGAAAAAACAGAGTGTGGTAAACTAACACAGATTTGTTTCTTACTATGGTCCGTCATGGCAAACCCCCTCGATCTGAATCAATTAGCCCAACATATCAAGCAATGGGGGCAATCGCTAGGTTTCCAGCAAGTCGGTATCTGCGATACGGATTTGTCTGCGGAAGAACCGCGTTTACAAGCCTGGCTTGATAAACAATATCATGGCGAAATGGCCTGGATGGCCCGTCACGGTATGCTGCGCGCCCGTCCCCATGAATTATTGCCCGGAACCTTACGGGTAATCAGTGTACGAATGAACTATCTGCCAGCAAAAGCGGCGTTTGCCAGCACATTGAAAAACTCAGCGCTGGGTTACGTCAGCCGTTATGCCTTAGGCCGTGACTATCATAAATTATTGCGCCAACGCTTGAAAAGATTGGGTGAACAAATTCAAAGTTATTGCCTTGAGCAACAACAAAATCAACAGGGCCAAACAGAGCAGCCCACGAGCCAGGCAATAAATTTCCGCCCGTTCGTCGACTCCGCCCCAATAATGGAGCGTTCGCTAGCGGCTAAAGCAGGGATTGGCTGGGTTGGTAAGCACTCACTAATTTTAAATCGTGAGGCCGGTTCTTGGTTCTTTCTTGGCGAGTTGCTGATTGACCTGCCGCTGCCGGTCGATAAACCACAAGCAGAGCAATGTGGTCGTTGTGTCGCTTGTATCACCACCTGCCCGACCGGTGCTATCGTCGCCCCCTATACCGTTGATGCACGCCGTTGTATTTCCTATCTGACCATTGAGTTGGAGGGGGCAATACCTGAAGAGTTTCGCTCACTAATGGGCAATCGTATTTATGGTTGTGATGATTGCCAACTTATCTGCCCCTGGAACCGCTTCTCACAATTAACTGATGAAACGGATTTCAGCCCACGCGCGGTTCTGCACACCCCACAGTTGCTGGATTTATTTAGCTGGAATGAAGAAAAATTTTTACGGATAACGGAAGGCTCCGCCATTCGGCGAATTGGTCATCTGCGCTGGCTACGCAATATATCGGTAGCACTGGGTAATGCGCCCTATCTCGATACTATTGTGTTGGCATTGGAAGCACGCCGAGGGATTCACCCCATGCTGGATGAACATATTGCATGGGCAATATCACAACAATTGGAAAGACGGTCTACACTGACGGTGGATGTTCAATCGCCACAGAAAAAACGGTTGGTACGAGCTATTGAGAAGGGCCTGCCACGGGACGCCTGACATACCCTTTCACCTAAAGCTCAGCAAAGCCAAGTGTAGATTTTTTTAACTATTTTTATAATGAATGAACTCAGAACTTTCCTGTGCATAAAAATAAAAACACCTTGGCAATCAAGTGTAAAAAAAAGTGCAAGTGATCGGTATAACGTTTTTATAGAAAAATATATATAGTTAAATCAAATAGATATAAAACAGGAAATAACGATGAATAAAATATGAACTGAACAAAAAAAGAACAGAATCTGTGGATAAGTCTGTTGAAGAAGTTAATACAGTATATGTAGAATGCGGTACAGCGCACGATATGGCTGTGGATAATTAAAATAGAATTGATTTGAAAATTTTGGAGCGGGAAACGAGACTCGAACTCGCGACCCCGACCTTGGCAAGGTCGTGCTCTACCAACTGAGCTATTCCCGCATTGAGATGCTGTTGCACCCTGCTGTTATGACAGCATTTGATATTTACTCTCTGAAACAACCAGTACTAAAAGAAATAAAAAGTTTGGAGCGGGAAACGAGACTCGAACTCGCGACCCCGACCTTGGCAAGGTCGTGCTCTACCAACTGAGCTATTCCCGCGTCGCTGCCATACACTATAAAAAACAACGCATCACTTTTATACAATTTATTTCTGTTACTGCTTATTTTTTACTACCAATCTCTCCATTGGGCAAGAAATTGGAGCGGGAAACGAGACTCGAACTCGCGACCCCGACCTTGGCAAGGTCGTGCTCTACCAACTGAGCTATTCCCGCTCTGTGCCGTGCTTTAATCACCAAACACTGCCACGACTTCCTGTACTAAATTCATCTTCACATGCTTGTGAATTCTTCATCGGTACGGGGTGCGCATTATACGAGAAATCCGTTTTGCCGCAAGCCCCTGAAAGCAAAAAAATCATTTTTCTGTTCAAGTGCTGGTTAAAACAGCAATGTGATGTTTTAACCAGCACTGGGCAGAGCCTATAGCCAAAATCCTTGGGGCAGCAGGTCAGTGAGCAGCTAACAACCGTGCAACTTCAAGACCGAAGGGAGATTAGGATTGGATAAAATGTTCACGATAATAGGCAAGCTCTGCAACTGATTCGCGAATATCATCCAGTGCCTGATGGGTATTCTGCTTTTTGAAACCAGACAAGATTTCAGGTTTCCAGCGGCGGGCCAACTCTTTTAGCGTGCTAACGTCCAGATAACGGTAATGGAAATAGGCTTCAAGCTCTGGCATGTAGCGGAATAAGAAACGTCGGTCCTGACCTACACTGTTACCACAAATAGGCGAAGTACCTGCCGGAACCCACTGTTTCAGGAATGCAATAGTCTGCGATTCGGCATCACTATCACTAAACGGGCTGGCTTTGACTCGTTCAACCAAGCCACTGCCGGTATGAGTGCGCACATTCCACTCATCCATCAGCCCAAGTTGTTCATCAGACTGATGGACCGCCAGTACCGGGCCTTCTGCCAGGATATTAAGATTAGCATCGGTGACCAAAGTTGCTATCTCGATGATCCGATCCCGTTCAGGATCAAGACCGGTCATTTCCAAATCGATCCAGATCAGATTATTTTGATTTTCTGCCATGATTTTTCCTGCCTGTTAGCGGGTGAGACTACCGAACAAACGGTTAATTGATAAAATATTGTGTATCATAGCCCCTTTGGTCGCAACCAGCGATACATGCAGATTCAAGTGAGGCGCAGTGAGCAAGAATAAACTGTCCAAAGGTCAACAACGCCGTGTGCAGGCTAACCATCAGCGTCGGCTACGCACTGATAGAAAACCTGAGTTAGATGACTCTCAGCTTGGCGATGCGCAAGAAGGTATCGTAATCAGTCGTTTCGGTCAGCATGCCGATGTTGAAGCCGCCGATGGTGTTCAGCACCGTTGTAATATCCGCCGTACCATTAAATCACTGGTCACCGGTGACCGTGTCGTCTGGCGTCCGGGCCTGCAAGCACAGGAAGGTGTGCGGGTTAAAGGGATTGTCGAAGCGGTTCATGAGCGAACATCCGTTCTGACGCGCCCTGATCTTTATGACGGCGTGAAACCGATCGCCGCTAATATCGACCAGATCGTGATCGTATCAGCGATTTTACCTGAACTTTCGCTTAATATTATCGATCGCTATCTGGTGGCCTGTGAAACCCTGGAAGTCGAACCACTAATCGTTTTGAACAAAGTCGATTTGCTGGATGCCGATGGCCGTAAATTCGTCGATGGCATGATGGATATTTACCGTCGTATTGGCTACAACGTGTTGGAAGTCTCTAGCCAGACTCGCGAAGGGATGGAAGCCTTTGAAAAGGCGCTGGCCGGGCGTATTAGTATTTTCGCCGGTCAATCCGGTGTGGGTAAATCCAGCCTGCTGAATGCTCTGTTACCGCCAACTGAGAACGAAATTGTCGTGAATACCGTTTCGGGTAACTCGGGTCTGGGTCAGCACACTACCACCGCCGCCCGTTTGTATCACTTCCAGCAAGGCGGTGATGTGATTGACTCACCAGGAGTGCGTGAATTCGGCCTGTGGCATTTGGCTCCGGAACAAATCACTCAGGGATTTGTCGAATTCCGTGATTACCTCGGTCATTGCAAATTCCGTGATTGTAGCCATACCAACGATCCTGGCTGCGCACTGCGTGAAGCGGTGGAACAGGGCAAAATTGCCGAAGAACGCTTTGATAATTACCATCGGATTCTGGAAAGTATGGAGCAGGCGAAGCCCCGCAAGACATCGGATAGTGATGAGAAGTAATGTTTTAATCGCGGGTCTCCCCTGTGGTACCCATAACCCAAAATAATGGGTGTTGCTGCTAACTGCGCGGCAACACCAAGTGAAAGCGTACTTATCTAATGAGGTCTACGTGCTAGATAGTCTCAAAATCAGATTACAATATTTACTGCCAAAACTTGGCCTGACCCGTTTAGCGGGCTGGGGTGCAGATATGCAAGGTGGCTGGCTGACGCAGTTGGTTATCAAAGCCTTTGCCCGCTATTACAAAGTCGATATGAAAGAAGCGCAGGATCCTGAACTCTCTGCTTATCGCACATTTAACGAATTCTTTGTACGCTCGCTACGTGCTGGCGTGCGCCCGATTGTGGCTGAAGAAAATCTATTGGCCCAACCTGCTGACGGTGCTATTAGCCAGCTAGGTGCAATTCATGATGGGCAAATCCTACAGGCAAAGGGCCACAACTACAGTCTGGAAGCCCTGCTGGCAGGCAATTATATGCTGGCGACGGAGTTCCAGAATGGCCAGTTTATTACCACCTATCTGGCCCCGCGTGATTACCACCGGGTACATATGCCGTGTGACGGTGTGTTACGTGAAATGATTTATGTGCCGGGCGATTTATTCTCAGTTAATCCGTTAACCGCAGCGAATGTCCCTAACCTGTTTGCTCGTAACGAACGTGTGATTTGTATTTTCGATACCGCCTTTGGCCCAATGGCGCAGATTCTGGTGGGTGCCACTATTGTTGGCAGTATAGAAACTGTCTGGGCAGGTACCATTACCCCTCCACGAGAAGGGGTGATCCGCCGCTGGACCTATCCACAGGCCGGTACTGAAGGTGCTGTCGTGCTGGAGAAAGGGCAAGAAATGGGCCGATTTAAATTAGGCTCTACGGTGATTAACCTATTCGCGGAAGGCAAAGTCTACTTAGCGCCACAGTTAAACAGTGGTTCGGTTACCCGCATGGGTGAAGTCTTAGCCGAAGCTGTCCCAGTTACCCCGCCGTGCTAATGTTCGGTTGACGATGTAATTGATGTTAAGGAACCCTTACGTGCGCCTAATAATTTCATGGTTTTCTGCCATATTACTGTCGTTTACCCTATTGCTATGCTTGCCGCTACAGGCGGCAACCCAACCGAATGAAGATCAACTCCGACAAGAGCTCAAACAGGTTGAAGCCAATAAAGGCATAGCCAACCAGGCAGAAATTATTCAGGCGCTGCAAGGGGCTCTTAGCTGGCTGGCGGATGCAAAAGAATCTGATATCCGTGCCCAGCAGTATCAAAAGGCGATTGATGACTTTCCCAAACTGACCCGTGAGTTACGTCAACAGTTAGCACAGGAAGGGGACAAGCCCCTGCCAGTCCCCAGCAATATGTCCACCTCCGAGATGGAACAGCAAGTGTTGCAAATCAGCAGCCAGTTGTTGGAGTTGAGCCGTTTGTCGCAACAGGAACAGGATCGCGCGCGGGAAATCAGTGAGTCCCTCAACCAATTACCGCAGCAGCAATCAGAAGCCCGGCGAATTCTGACTGAAATCAGCACCCGGCTTCAGGCACAGAGTAACCCGGCAAACCCGGTGGCGCAGGCTCAGTTCGCGTTATTGCAAGCCGAAGCCGTGGCCCGCAAAGCTAAAGCCAATGAACTGGAGCTTTCTCAGCTTTCAGCCAGCAACCGGCAGGAACTGTCGCGGCTGCGTGCCGAGTTATACAAAAAGCGACAAGAGCGGGTGGATGCCCAGCTCCAGACTTTGCGTAATAATCTGAATAATCAGCGCCAGCAAGCGGCAGAACAGGCGCTGGAGCGGACAGAATTACTGGCTGAGCAAGGCGGTGATTTACCTGAATCAATCACCCAACAACTGCAAGTAAACCGTGAGCTATCTCAGGCACTGAATCAACAAGCACAGCGCATTGATCTGATTTCTTCGCAACAACGTCAGGCTGTATCGCAGACTCAGCAAGTCCGGCAGGCGCTTAGTACCATTCGTGAACAGGCTCAGTGGTTGGGGGTATCAACGGCACTGGGAGAAACACTGCGCGCACAGGTCGCAAGATTGCCTGATGTGCCGAAATCTCAGCAGTTGGATCGTGATATGGCACAGTTGCGAGTTCAGCGCCTGCAATATGAAGATATGCTGGAGAGGTTGCAGCAGCAAAATGTCAATTTAAAACAAGATGATGGCACGCCGCTAACCACTGAACAGCAGCGGATCCTGGATGCCCAGTGGCGAACACAGCGTGAATTGCTTAATTCTTTGCTTTCTGGCTATGACACCCAGATCCTTGAGTTAACCAAGCTGAAAGTGGCTAACAGCCAGTTGGTGGATGCCCTGAGTGAAGTACGCGAGGCCACTCACCGTTACCTATTTTGGGTGGCGGATGTCAGCCCGATTTCACTGTTATATCCCATTAACGTCGCCCATGACCTGACCCGTTTATTGTCGCTGGATACCCTTGCGCAGTTGAGTGGAGCTTTTGTCATGATGATGACCAGCCAAGAGACGCTGCTGCCGATTATCGCCGCCCTGCTGTTTGTCGGTTTCAGTATCAGTTCTCGTCGCCACTATCACGCCTTCCTGGAACGCGCCAGCAGCCGGGTAGGTAAAGTAACACAAGACCATTTCTCCCTGACGTTACGCACGGTATTCTGGTCAATTCTCATGGCACTGCCCCTGCCGGTCTTATGGGCAGCGCTCGGTTATGGTCTGCAAAACGCCTGGTCCTATCCGATGGCCATCGCGATAGGCAATGCCGTCACCGCCACCGTGCCAGTATTGTGGGTGTTTATGATAAGCGCCTCATTTGCACATCCTCATGGCCTGTTTATTACCCATTTCCGCTGGTCACCAACGCAGGTCGGGCGGGCAATGCGCTTCTATCGCATGTCGGTGTGGCTGATCATCCCATTGATGATGGCACTGATTACATTTGAGAATTATAACGACCGTGAATTCGCAGGCACTCTTGGTCGGTTATGCTTTATTTTGCTCTGTATTGCGTTAAGTTTGGTGACCAACAGCCTGAAACGGGCCGGTATCCCACTCTATCTGGATAAAAAAGGCTCCGGTGATAATATTGTCAACGCGGCGCTGTGGGGGCTGCTGCTATCCGCGCCACTGATTGCCGCTCTGGCAGCCGCGCTCGGTTATCTCACCACGTCACAGGCGCTACTGGCGCGTCTGGAGACCTCTGTCGCTATCTGGTTCTTCCTGTTGGTGGTTTACCATATTATCCGTCGCTGGATGTTAATTCAGCGCCGCCGCATTGCCTTTGACCGTGCTAAACAGCGGCGGGCCGATATTCTGGCGCAACGCGCCCGTAGTGAAGACGATACACCGCACAGCAACAGCACCGAAGGTTCCATTGATGTAGAGGAGCCAGTCATTGATCTGGATGTGATCAGCGCCCAGTCTCTGCGGCTGGTACGCTCGATCCTAACCATGATCGCCTTGGTTTCAGTAATAGCCCTGTGGTCTGAGATCCACTCTGCTTTCGGTTTCCTGGAAAATATTCGGTTGTGGGACTCCTCATCCACCGTTAACGGTATTGAGTCAGTGCAGGCGATCACCATGGGATCAATGCTGATCGCTATTTTGGTGATGATTGTCACCACCCAATTGGTGCGCAACTTCCCTGCGCTGCTGGAGCTGGCATTGTTGCAGCATCTGGATCTGACACCAGGGACCGGCTATGCCATCTCTACGATCACCAAATATCTGTTGATCCTGATCGGTGGTTTGCTCGGTTTTTCTATGCTGGGGATCGAATGGGCGAAATTCCAGTGGCTGGTTGCCGCTCTGGGTTTAGGTTTGGGCTTTGGTTTGCAGGAGATTTTCGCCAACTTCGTCTCCGGTTTGATCATCTTGTTCGAGAAACCGATCCGTATCGGCGATACCGTGACCATCCGTGATCTCACCGGTAGCGTGACCAAAATCAATACTCGTGCCACTACCATCTCAGACTGGGATCGCAAAGAAATTATCGTGCCGAATAAGGCCTTTATTACTGAGCAATTTATTAACTGGTCGCTGTCGGATTCAATTACCCGTGTGGTACTGACAGTGCCAGCACCGGCTGAAACCAGCACGGAGGAAGTGACCGAAGTATTACTGACAGCCGCACGTCGCTGTACGCTGGTATTGGATAACCCACCACCGGAGGTCTATTTGGTCGATCTTCAACAAGGGATTCAGATTTTCGAACTGCGTATTTACGCCGCCGAAATGGGCCACCGTATGCCACTACGCCATGAGATCCACCAGTTGATTCTGGCCGGTTATCGTGAGCACGGTATTACTCTGCCATTCCCCCCCTTCCAGGCTCGTCTGGAAACACTGGGGCGTGGGCGCATTATTTCATCAAACCGTACTCGCACGCCGGGTAGTTTGTAACGGTAATGTGTAACTGTAAATGGAAAGAAAAATGGCCTGATTCTTCACAGAGTCAGGCCCAATAATCAGGGATGTTACCCAAAGTCATTGGTGTTGCAGCAAGGCAGCAAGTTCATTAATCCCGATGAGCTTACATCAGTAAGTGATTCAGGTTCGTGAACGTAGCGAACACCGCTGCGGCGCTAAGGACGAAGGGTTACTAAGCGCGATCTACTGGGAAGGCAATAACATCACTCAACCTTTCCGCACCCAACGCCAACATCACCAGACGATCAACCCCTAGCGCCACACCAGAACAATCCGGCAAACCGTGTTTCAGGGCAGCAATCAGATTCATATCGATCGGGTGTTGCGGTAAACCGCGTTTGGCACGGTTGAGATTATCTTGCTTAAAACGTCGCAGTTGTTCATCACCGTTGGTTAACTCATGGAAGCCATTCGCCAACTCAATACCTTTGAAGTAAACCTCAAAACGCTCCGCTACACGGTGATCTTCAGTGCTTATCTCCGCCAGAGACGCTTGCGACGCGGGGAAGTGATAAACAAAAGTGGGTTTATCACGGCCAATGTAGGGCTCGACCCCAACGGTAAACAACAGTTGCAGTAACGTATCGCGATCTTCTTCTGTCTCCGCGATATTACTTAAATCCAGCTTTGCTGCGGCTTCACGCAACTGCGCTTTTTCTGCTGACAACGGGCAGATATCCAGATGGCGCAGGAATGCTTGCTGATAAGAGAGTGTTTCAGCACCATCGCAATCTAGAATTTGCTGCAACAGGTCATCAACCTCATTCATTAAGCGATACATATCATAATGTGGGCGATACCATTCCAGCATGGTGAATTCAGGATTGTGATGACGGCCAGCTTCTTCATTGCGGAAACTGCGCCCCAATTGATAGATAGGACCACTGCCTGCCGCCAAAAGACGCTTCATGTGGTATTCCGGACTGGTCATCATGTACAGCGTCAAACCATCGGCAGCGCCCGGGCCAACAAACCGGGTTTGGAATGGGACTAAATGAACGTCCGTCACTGTCGCTTGGCTCATGGTTGGCGTCTCAACTTCTAATACGCCACGATCGGCAAAAAAGCGCCGGATCTCTGCCATTATTGCTGCGCGCTTCAACAAATTGGCGATGGGTGCACTCGGCTGCCAGCTTGCCGTTTCGCTCATGGTGGTTAACTCCGAAATCAAACAGGGGATGCAGTCTACTCGCATCTACTCACCCAGACAAATCTGTCACTCATTCGGCAGATTTCCCCTTTTAATTCAGCATTTCACTCTGTGAAAAAGACTTTAGCCCAGCAGATCCTGTTTGGGATCACGTTTTCGTGAGTAATGCCTTCGAGTCCGTTCAAATAAAACAAAACAATCGATCACATCAAATTTCTACTCATTAGCATTAGGTATAATTATTCCCATACAAAAAGTAAGAAATAGCTATTCTTAATACTATCATTCTGGTTGTTCACTAATCAGTTAGCTGGATAATAATTTTAAAAAAATATATATATTTTAATTATATATACCCTAAATAATTCGAGTTGCAGGAAGGCGGCAATTGAGTGAGTCCCGATGAAAGCAGCCAACGCACATGTAACTTGAAGTATGACGGGTATTTCACTTGAACAATGGAGAAGCGCAGTGCAAACCTTTAACGCCGATCTTGCCATTATTGGGGCTGGGGGCGCTGGTTTACGTGCAGCAATAGCCGCAGCGGAAGCCAACCCTCAACTGAAGATTGCTTTGATCTCGAAAGTATATCCTATGCGTAGCCATACTGTGGCCGCTGAAGGGGGATCAGCCGCAGTGACCCAGGACCACGATTCCTTTGACTATCATTTCCACGATACCGTCGCCGGTGGTGACTGGTTATGCGAACAAGATGTTGTTGACCATTTTGTCCGGAGTTGCCCGGAAGAAATGGCGCAGTTGGAAATTTGGGGTTGCCCATGGAGCCGCAAACCCGATGGCTCTATTAACGTTCGCCGTTTCGGCGGGATGAAAATTGAACGGACGTGGTTTGCCGCTGATAAAACCGGCTTCCATATGCTGCACACACTGTTTCAAACATCGTTAAAATACCCACAAATTCAACGTTTTGATGAACATTTCGTCCTGGATATTCTGGTCGATGATGGTCAGGCGCGCGGTGTGGTTGCCATGAATATGATGGAAGGCACCCGTGTACAAATCCGGGCTAATGCCGTGATTATGGCGACTGGTGGCGCAGGCCGCGTTTATCGTTATAACACCAACGGCGGCATTGTTACCGGTGATGGTATGGGGATGGCATTCCACCACGGCGTTCCGTTGCGGGATATGGAATTTGTGCAATATCACCCCACCGGTCTGCCCGGTTCAGGCATCCTGATGACCGAAGGTTGTCGTGGTGAAGGCGGTATTCTGGTCAATAAAGACGGTTACCGTTATTTGCAGGATTACGGCATGGGGCCAGAAACCCCACTGGGTGAGCCAAAAAATAAATACATGGAATTAGGCCCACGCGATAAAGTTTCGCAAGCCTTCTGGCATGAATGGCGGGCCGGTCGCACTATCGCCACACCACGTGGCGATGTGGTCTATCTGGATCTGCGTCATTTGGGCGAGAAAAAACTGCTGGAACGTCTGCCGTTCATCTGTGAGCTGGCAAAAGCGTATGTGGGTGTCGATCCGGTCAAAGACCCTATCCCGGTACGCCCAACCGCGCATTACACCATGGGCGGTATCGAAACCAACCAACAGTGCGAAACCCGTATTAAAGGGCTGTTCGCGGTAGGCGAATGTTCTTCTGTTGGTCTGCACGGCGCTAACCGCTTAGGTTCCAACTCACTGGCTGAACTGGTGGTCTTTGGTCGTGTTGCCGGTGAACAAGCCGCTTTGCGCGCCATGGAAGCCGGCCCGGCAAATGGCAGCGCGCTGGATGCACAAACCCGTGATGTGGAAACCCGCCTGAGTAATCTGATGAAGCAGGAAGGGACAGAAAACTGGTCTAAAATCCGCGATGAAATGGGTCTGTCTATGGAAGAAGGTTGCGGTATTTACCGCACACCAGAACTGATGCAAAAAACTGTGGATAAACTGGCCGAGTTGAAAGAACGCTTTAAACGCGTGAAAATTACCGATAACTCCAGTGTATTCAATACTGACCTGTTGTATACCATTGAGCTGGGTCATGGCTTGGATGTGGCTGAATGTATGGCCCATTCGGCACTGAACCGTAAAGAATCCCGTGGCGCGCATCAACGCCTGGATGAAGGCTGCACCGAGCGTGATGACGTTAATTTCCTCAAACACACTCTGGCTTTCCATACTCCGGGTGGCGCACCACGCCTTGAATACAGCGACGTGAAAATTACCAAGCTGGCACCGGCAAAACGTGTTTATGGTGGTGAAGCTACCGCACAAGATGCGAAAGATGCGAAAGAGTTAAAGGATAAGGAGCAGGCGAATGACTGAGATGAAAGTCCTGAAAATGGAGGTCATGCGCTATAACCCGGAACATGATAGCGAACCTCACTTCGAAACCTTTGAAGTGCCCTACGATGAGCAGACCTCTCTGCTGGATGCGTTGGGCTATATCAAAGATAACCTGGCACCGGACCTGTCTTATCGCTGGTCTTGCCGGATGGCGATTTGCGGCTCTTGCGGCATGATGGTCAACAAAGTACCAAAGCTCGCTTGTAAGACTTTCCTGCGTGAATATACCGCAGGGATGAAGGTTGAGGCACTGGGTAACTTCCCAATTGAACGTGATTTAGTGGTTGATATGACTCACTTTATCGAAAGTCTGGAAGCCATCAAGCCTTACATTATTGGTAATGAGCGCAACCCGAAAGACGGCCCGAATAAGCAAAGCCCGGCTCAGATGGCGAAATATCATCAGTTCTCCGGCTGTATTAACTGTGGCCTGTGTTACGCCGCTTGCCCGCAGTTTGGCTTAAATCCGGAGTTTATCGGCCCGGCAGCGATCACTCTGGCTCATCGTTACAATCTGGATAATCGTGACCACGGTAAGAAAGAGCGTATGCCGCAGCTTAACGGGAAAAATGGTGTCTGGAGCTGTACCTTCGTCGGCTACTGTTCTGAAGTTTGTCCTAAACACGTTGATCCGGCCGCGGCTATCCAGCAAGGCAAGGTTGAGAGTGCCAAAGACTTCATGATCGCCATGCTGAAACCACAATAAGGGAGGGTAGACAGTAATGACTACTAAACGTAAAGCTTATGTCCGCACTATGGCCCCAAACTGGTGGCAACAGCTCGGTTTCTATCGCTTTTATATGTTGCGTGAAGGCACCTCGATTCCGGCCGTGTGGTTCAGTGTTCTGCTGATTTACGGCGTGTTCGCGCTGAAAAGTGGCCCTGCGGGGTGGGAAGGTTTTGTCGGCTTCCTGCAAAATCCACTGATACTGCTGATCAATATCATTACGTTATTAGCCGCTGTGTTGCATACCAAAACCTGGTTTGAATTAGCACCGAAGGCCGTCAATATTATCGTTAATAGCGAAAAAATGGGACCCGCGCCAATGATCAAGGCGCTGTGGGTGATAACAGTGGTGGTTACCGCGATTATTCTGGCCGTAGCCTTACTCTAACCCGGAGGAGAACAAGATGAATCAAGTCCCTAACCGCTCCGATGAACCTATCTTCTGGGGTCTGTTTGGTGCTGGCGGTATGTGGAGTGCAATTATTGCACCTGCGGTTATTTTACTGGTCGCCATATTGCTACCACTGGGTGCCTTCCCTGGTGAGGCGTTGAGCTATGAGCGCGTTCTGGCGTTTTGTCAGAGTTTTATCGGCCGGATATTCCTGCTGCTGATGATTATTCTGCCACTGTGGTGCGGTCTACACCGTATCCATCATGCCATGCATGATTTGAAAATCCATGTCCCGGCAGGGAAATGGGTATTCTATGGCTTGGCAGCCATTCTGAGTGTGGTCACCATCATCGGTGTCCTGACACTCTAGTAATAAAGATATAGTTATCCATAGCCTATAAACGGCCTGCTCTTTTAGCGGGCCGTTTTTTTTCAGCTCTTCGGTTATAAATTCACTGCCCTCGAATGTTGTGCCTACGCAGCCAGATTAATTTATACGCGGCTGGAATAACAAACATCGAGAGCAATGGTGCCGTAATCATCCCGCCGATCATCGGTGCCGCAATACGACTCATCACTTCAGACCCGGCACCGGTTCCCCATAAAATAGGCAACAACCCAGCAATAATTACCGCGACCGTCATCGCTTTTGGACGAACACGTAATACCGCACCATGATATAAAGCATCGTCCAACCCCTGCGGGGTAAATGTCTCTGGATGTAATAACTTAGGATCCTTTTCAATCGCCTGGCGTAAATACATCAGCATAACCACACCAAACTCAGCGGCTAACCCAGCCAAGGCAATAAAGCCAGTCCCGGTCGCCACCGATAAGTGGAAACCCTGCCAGTAAAGGAACCAAATACCACCAATCAAAGCAAATGGAATACTGGTAATAATCAATAGCGCCTCACTCACCCGGCGAAACGCCAAATAGAGCAAAATGAAGATAATCATTAAGGTCATAGGTACCATTAAGGTTAACGTCTGATTGGCTCGTTCCAACAATTCAAACTGACCGGTGAACGAAACACTGGTTCCGGGTTTCAACTGAACTTTTTGGTTAATGATTTTTTTCAAATCATTAACCACTGACACCATGTCGCGATCGCGCGTATCAATAAAAACCCAACTGGTTGGCCGGGCATTTTCAGTTTTTAGCATGGAAGGACCCGAGACAATGTTAATCTCAGCGACATCACCGAGGGTGATTTGCTGCTTCTGTGGCGTCAAAATAGGTAACTGGCGCAAGGTTTCTGGGCTGTCACGATAACCTTGTGGATAGCGGATGTTGATAGGATAACGGGCAACGCCTTCGACCACTTCCCCGACCGTTTCCCCACCAATCGCCGATGAGATGAACAACTGCACATCCGCTATGGTCATACCATAGCGGGCAGCCTGCTCGCGCTTAATATCAATATCGATATAACGGCCACCAATCAGTCTTTCCGCTAATGCGGATACCACCCCAGGCACCTCTTTTGCTACCACCTCGATCTGTTGTGCCGCAGCATCAATATCCGCCAGCACCGTTCCCGAGACTTTAATTCCGATCGGGCTTTTAATGCCGGTTGATAACATATCAATACGATTACGAATAGGAGGAACCCAGAGGTTTGCCAGCCCAGGCAAACGCACGGTTTCGTCAAGTTCATTGATAATCTTATCCAGCGTCATTCCCGCACGCCACTGATCCTCTGGTTTCAGTTGAATAGTCGTTTCCACCATTTCCATTGGTGCTGAGTCGGTCGCGGTTTCCGCTCGGCCTGCTTTACCAAACACCGTGGCCACTTCTGGAATGGTTTTAATCAATTTATCGGTGGTTTGTAGCAGTACAGCAGCTTGAGCGGCAGACACCCCCGGTAAGGTCGACGGCATATACAGTAAGTCGCCTTCGTTGATTTTCGGCAAGAACTCACCGCCAATCTTACTCAGTGGCCACAACACTGTGAGCAGCGAAAGCACCGCAACCAGCAATGTCATTTTCGGCCAATGCAGGACTTTAATCAGTAACGGATGATAAATCTTAATCAAAAAGCGGTTTAATGGATTACTCGCTTCGGCGGGAATTTTACCGCGGACCCAATATCCCATCAGGATCGGGATAACAATAATAGCCAATCCTGCGGCCCCGGCCATGGCATAAGTTTTGGTGAAGGCCAGCGGGCCAAATAGCCGCCCTTCCTGCCCTTCCAGCGTAAATACCGGGATAAAAGAGAGGGTGATAATCAGCAAGCTGATAAACAAGGCTGGCCCCACTTCAACGGAAGCATCGGTAATCACTTTCCAGCGCGTTTCGTTATCCAGTGGCACCTCTGGATGCTGATGTTGCCACTCTTCTATTTTTTTATGCGCATTTTCTATCATGACAATGGCCGCATCCACCATGGCACCGACCGCAATGGCTATCCCGCCCAGAGACATGATATTGGCATTCAATCCCTGATAATGCATGATAATAAAGGCGATAAATAACCCCATCGGCAGCGAGACAATCGCCACCAAGGCAGAGCGGACGTGCCATAAGAACAGGGCACAGACAACGGCGACAACCATAAACTCTTCTAGCAGCTTATAACTCAAATTATCAATAGCGCGGTCAATAAGCTGGCTGCGATCATAGGTTGTGATAACGTCAACCCCGTCGGGCAAACTGGCTTTAAGGGTATCCAGCTTGGTTTTAACTGCGGCAATCACTTCCCTGGCATTTTTACCTGAACGAAGGATAACCACGCCGCCAGCAACTTCCCCTTCGCCATTGAGGTCTGATATCCCTCGGCGCATTTCTGGCCCAATTTGCACCCGCGCAATATCACGCAAGTAAACAGAAACGCCATTTTCATTGGTTTTTAAAACAATATGATTAAAGTCTTCCAGAGTCTGGAGATAACCGCTGGCCCGCACCATATATTCAGCTTCGGATATTTCAACGGCAGAGCCACCGGCTTCCTGATTAGAGGCACTAATTGCCTGTTTAACCTCAGAAAGACCAATACCATATTGGGTCAGTTTTAGCGGATTGACGACGATCTGGTATTGTTTAACCACCCCACCAACCGAAGCCACTTCAGCAACGTTTGGTAGGGTCTTTAGCTCAAATTTTAAAAACCAGTCTTGCAGCGAACGTAACTCTGCCAGCGAGTGCTTTCCACTCCGGTCAATCAACGCGTACTCAAAGATCCACCCCACCCCGGTGGCATCCGGGCCTAACTCTGAGCTCACACCTATTGGCAGTTTTCCCTGCACTTGATTAAGGTATTCCAACACTCGGGATCTCGCCCAATAGAGGTCGGTACCATCTTCAAAAATAACATAGACATAGGCGTTGCCAAACGAGGAAAAGCCGCGCACCGTTTTTGCGCCAGGTACCGACAACATGGTGGTAGTTAATGGATAAGTCACCTGGTTCTCGACGATTTGAGGAGCCTGTCCGGGATAGCTGGTTTTGATAATAACCTGTACGTCAGATAAATCAGGCAGTGCATCTACCGGAGTATGAATAATCGTCCAGGCCCCCCAAACACTGAGGAACAGAGCACACATCATCACCAGAAAGCGGTTGGCGACAGATCTTCTGATAATCGATTCAATCATCTTGCTCTCCTCATTGACCTGAATTTGAATGCGCTGAATGACCAGCCATGTCAGGAACAGTGGAGGCGGGCTTATCGTATTGCCGCATCCTGTCTAATGCGCCTGAAATATTCGCTTCAGAATCAATCAGGAAAAGCCCGCTGACAACGACCGACTCCCCTGCTGATAGACCCGATATAATCCCAGTTTGCTGCTGTGACTCATGAAAAATCTTGATGATTTTTGGTACAAAGCGGCCCTCGCTGTCTAATGTGATCACTCGTTGTTCGTTGCCGGTATCAATCACCGCCTGAGAAGGGATCAACAGCATATTTTGGCTTTCTGTTTTGAGGGTCAGGTACGCATACATCCCCGGTTTTAAAGATTCGTCTTTATTATCAATCTGTAAACGAAGCTGCAAGGTGCGAGTGGTCGCATCTACACTGGGTAAAATGCTCCATTTCTGAATGTTAAATTCCTTATCCGGATAGGCAGGCACCGCCAGCGTAAATTGCGAGGTGTCTTTAATCAGGTAAGCAATAGACTCGGGAACTGCCGCGCTGACCCAAACAGGGTCCATGCCCTGAATTTGAGCCACCACTTTATCTTTGGAAATATTCATTCCAGTTCTGAGATCAAAAGCGGTAATAACCCCCTCGATAGGTGCTTTGATCGTAAAATGAGTTTGTATATTTTTTGTTTTTCGTAATTTTTGAATATCATCTTCTGACATACCCGCAAGGCGAAGTCGTTCTAATACGCCTTTTAATTGAGTATTAGTCCCCCCGGTATTGTCTAATAATAGATATTCACTTTGAGCCTCAACCCATTCAGGTATGGTCAGCTCAATCAGAGGATCACCTTTTCTTACTTTATCCCCCATGGTCAGAGGATACACCTTTTCAATAAATCCTTCTGAACGGGACTGAACAATAACATATTGATATTCATTAAAATTAACATTAGCAGGGAGCGTTTGAGAATAAGTAAGTTTCCCGTTACGGACTTTTTCTGTCCGCATTCCTAGATTTTGCGTTTGGGTAGGATCAATTCTTACACCCGCTTTAGTTTCAGATGTACCGGCCTCTTCATCCGCATATTTAGGCACCAGATCCATATCCATGAACGGCGACTTACCTGGCTGATCAAATTTGGTATTCGGGCTCATAGGGTCATACCAAAAAAGAACTTTACGCTCAGCCGTCTCGATATTTTTTTGAGGATAAAATAAATAATGGTAAGCACTAATGGAAATAATTCCTCCCATTAATAAACTTCCCACAATAATCAGCGTATTTTTACATTTTACCGAGGCCATTTTAACTCCCTAAGATTCATTAACCTTAATGTTCTTCAGTAATGAAATATTTCCTTGCTGGATGAAATCAAAATCGACATTATTACCGACCTTAATCCCACTGAGCATCTCTGGAGAGGTAAAGGTAAAACGCATGGTCATGGCTGGCCAACTGATTGCAGGGATAGCCTCGTGAATGATTGTCACTTTTTTGGTATCAAAATCAATTTCTTTAATAACACCTGTGGCGCTAATAACGTCTTCTTGCACCGCTGACTGTGCCGTTTGAGATGGATCTGAGTGGTGACTTTCTGTTGCTTGTACAGTGAAAGCCAACACTGAAAACAAACTCAATAACGTCACTGTTAATACATTACGCATAGTCATAACGCCTGTTTTAATATCAAAAAAATAAATTATCACTCAACCCACCCGCCACCCAAGGCTGTGAAAAGGTTAACTTCATTCACTTGCTGAGCATATTTCAAATCAAGTATGGATTGTTGGGTTGAGAATAATGAACGTTCGGCATCAAGAACTTCTATATAACTCACAACGCCATTAGAGAATAATATATTTGCTCTTAACACCGTGATTTGTAACGACATAAAATAACGTTTCTGAGCCTCTATTTGTAACTGAATACTATTCCGTAACGATAACGCATCAGAGACCTCTTTAAAGGCATTCTGTATCTTCTTCTCATATTCAAGCACTGATTGCTGTTGGCTAATTTCAGCCAATGTTAGGTTGGCTTTATTTCGCCCCGCGTTAAAGATAGGGATTTCTATTTTAGGTACGAAACTCCACATCCCACTGGCGGTATTAAATAAACTGGATAGCTCGGTGCTGCTGCCAGTTAAATTTCCGGTTAAAGATATCGACGGAAAAAATGCTGCTCTGGCGGCACCAATATTGGCATTCGCCGCCATCAGTACATGCTCGGCGGCTAAAATATCAGGCCGCTGCAACAAAATTTCAGATGACAAATTAGAAGGCAATTTGACTACATCAAGAGAATTAGCTGATTGAAGGTTATCATCCGGTAAAACCGTATATTTCCCCAGTAGCAGTTGTAATGCATGGTTTGCCTGCGCCAGTTCCCCTTCTCTTTTAAATATTTCGCTTTGCGTAGTTTCAATCACGCCTCTGGCCTGTTCCAGCGCTAATAATGTGGTGCGCCCCGTTTGCAGTTGCTGCTCAACAAATGAATAGGAACGCTGATAATTCTCTAACGTTTGCTTTGCCACTAATAATTGATGATATGCCAGTCTCTGATTGAAATAGCTTTGAGAGACACTGGAGACCAGTAAAATATGCACTGACCGCTGGGCCTGCTGACTGGCAAAGTAATTCTGGCGATCGGCTTCACTCATATTTTTTAAACGACCAAAAAAATCCAGATCAAAAATAAGCCCCATACCAATACCATATTGATTGGTGCTCTTAGACTCACTGTTCAGCCCACCGGTATAGGTGATATTTGAAGATGCATTTAACTGTGGGTACCGATCAGCATCGGTCACATTATATTGTGCTCGGGCTTGGGCAACTTTCAGTGTCGCTAACTGTAAATCGCGGTTATGTTGCAGCGCTTCATTAATAAGAACCTTGACTTGAGCATCAGAGAAAAAAGTTCTCCAACCCACATCCTGGATGCCTGTTGAGGGGATAAGCTCATTATGGCTTACAGAAAATTGTTGAGGCACCGGCAATGCTGGGCGCTGGTAGTCTGGGGCCAGTGAAGTACATCCGGTCAGAGCAAACAAAGCGCTTAATGTCAGTACCTTAATTTTAAACATGTTTCTTTCCGTCCAAGAGAGCCAAGGTAAAATAATGACGCCAAACTTTACTGATTGTTATGCCCCATACCTTATCGAAGTAACTCTGTTTAACGCATGACTGAACGATGACAATGCTGTCATTTACGTCATAATCCATTGATATCAGCTAGGTCCTCACTAGAATGGTATGACCAAATCACTATGTCGGAGGATGCGTGAAATTATTGGTTGTCGAGGATGAAGTAAAAACCGGGGAGTATCTCTGTAAAGGATTAACCGAGGCAGGCTTTGTGGTTGATTTAGCCGACAACGGTATGACGGGTTATCACCTCGCAATGACGGCGGATTACGACCTGGTGATCCTTGACATCATGCTGCCTGATATTAATGGCTGGGATATTGTCAAATTGCTGCGTTCTGCAGAGAAAAGTATGCCAATCTTGCTTCTAACCGCCCTTGGGACCATAGAACATCGCGTAAAAGGACTCGAATTAGGAGCAGATGATTATCTGGTTAAACCTTTTGCGTTTGCCGAACTGTTAGCACGAGTAAGAACGTTATTACGTCGGGGTGCTGCGGCTATTGTAGAAAGTCAGTTTCAGGTGGCAGATTTAACCTTGGATTTAGTCACCCGGCGCGTCCTACGAAAAGGTGTGAGGATCACGCTGACCAGTAAAGAATTTACCCTGCTGGAATTTTTTATCCGTCATAAAGGCGAGGTTCTGCCCCGCTCCTTAATTGCATCCCAGGTTTGGGATATGAATTTTGATAGTGATACCAATGCCATTGATGTTGCAGTGAAACGCCTACGCGCTAAAATTGATAACGATTTTGAACCCAAGCTTATTCAGACCGTTCGCGGTGTGGGGTATGTCCTTGAGGTGCCTGATGTGGATTAAGTCGAATCGTCGCCCTTTCTCATTGGCCACCCGTTTAACTTTTTTTATCAGCCTGACCACCATTGCCGCCTTTGCCGTATTCAGTTGGATTTTGATTCACTCGGTCGAAATGCATTTTGAAGAGCAGGATCTCAGTGAGTTAAAACAACTGAGTACCACACTGAGTCGGATTGTTAGCAAAGAGGACGAACCGGAAAAAATACGGATAGATAAACTTCTCAATGCGATAATCAATCATAGTAATACGTTTATTTATCTCGAAAATGATAAGAAAGAAGTTATCTCTCAATCTGAAAATGGCCTTGATTTTAAGCAGGTAATCGCCTCGCCACTGTTCCATAATAGCGTTAATACCGATGATATTATTGTCTGGCATGACCCTATGCCAACCGGTTCAACGCATGATAGTAACGATATGGAACAAACCAGCTATCGTATTATTGCTTTCCCGATAAGGACTCTCGTTGATGGTAAACCGACGACCTACACATTACTTATTGCACTCTCGATTGACTTCCACTTACATTATATCCAACAGCTAAAATACAAACTGATAATGACTGCATTCGTGATCAGTTTAGTCATTATATTTATTGTGCTATTAGCTGTTTATCAAGGACATGCGCCACTTCGCAGTGTAAGCCGAAAAATCCAGAGTATTACCTCCGATAACCTACATGTCAGATTATTGCCGACAGATGTCCCGATAGAATTAGAACAGTTCGTTATGTCATTTAACCATATGATTGAAAGAATAGAGGATGTGTTTACCCGACAATCTCATTTTTCCGCCGATATCGCCCATGAGATCCGCACACCGATTACTAACTTAGTGACTCAGACAGAGATTGCTCTAAGTCAGCCACGTTCAGTCAATGAGTATGAAGATGTTCTTTATTCAAATTTAGAGGAGTTTAATCGAATGGCTAAAATGGTCAGTGATATGTTGTTTCTGGCCCAAGCTGATAATAATTTACTGGTCCCCGAGCGCGTGTCTATTAATCTTAAAACTGAAATTATTAAAGTATTTGATTTTTTTGAAGCCTGGGCCGAGGAGCGTGAAGTCAGCCTGAAATTTGTGGGTAGTCCATTATCCGTAAATGGCGATCCATTAATGCTACGCCGAGCCATCAGTAATTTACTGTCAAATGCAATTCGCTATACCCCTGCGGGAAAGTCGGTCACCGTGAGTGTCACGGATAATTTGGATAATATTCAGCTGGTCGTTGAGAACCCAGGAGTACCAATACCGGCAGAGCACCTTTCTCGGTTATTTGATCGCTTTTACCGTGTCGATCCGTCAAGACAAAGAAAAGGTGATGGCAGTGGCATAGGCTTAGCTATTGTGAAATCTATTATTAGAGCGCATCAAGGTAAAATATCGGTTACCTCTGACGCTATATCAACCAAGTTTATAATACTCTTACCTAAAGAATAAAATATCCCAAATGGAATAGCCTCGTAGAATCAGTGCAATTAAGAAACTAACTGCACTCATTTTAAATGTTACAGGAACATAACCCGTAATAACCCAAAAATAAACTTAATTATGATGCTAATTTTAATCCGATAATTCCTGCCAAAATCAGCCCCAAACTTAACACTCGTGCCAGGCTGGCAGACTCCCCAAGCAGCACAATGCCTAAAATGGCGGTACCTACCGCACCAATCCCCGTCCAGACAGCATAAGCCGTACCTGCCGGTAAGATTTTCATGGCATAGGCCAATAAGAAGACACTAGCCGCCATTGCCACAAGGGTGACAATGCTGGGTGTCAGCCGAGTAAAACCATGGGAATACTTCAGGCCGATGGCCCAAATAACTTCTAACAAACCCGCAATAACCAGAATAATCCAAGCCACGGTAACCACCTCTCTGGGGTCGTCCCCAAATAACAGATGCATGACTGGGTCGTCCCAGACCGCTTATAGATAGGCCCGATACATTATCACGCTAAATAATAAGCAGCAATATCATGATTAGCTGGAAATAAATCCGGCGGCTAATACCGCCGATAGCAAACTGGCCTGCGGGTTATTCTGCGCTACGTTCAATCGCGCTACCTGCGCTTTGAACATCTTTGCCCACACCTTGCGTCGTATTACAGGCACTCAATGACGAGACAACAAGCAAAGAAAAAATCACTGCGATGCTTTTTTTCAACATTATAAAAGATCCTTATGGCATGAAAGTATCTATTCGTCCTATAAGGATAGTCAAAAAACCGCATTGCACTTATTCTGACTCTTAATCTACTAAAAAACGTGTTCTGACGATCCCCCTAACCTGTCCCAGATAGCAGAAAACCGCTTTACGCGGTTTTCTTTCATTCTCAGCGTGAGTGACTCAGTACTACTTACTTAACGCGAGAAACATATTCACCAGAGCGGGTATCAACTTTGATTACTTCGCCAACCTGTACGAATAATGGCACTTTGACCACGGCACCCGTGCTCAGAGTTGCAGGTTTACCACCGGTACCGGCAGTATCACCTTTCAGGCCTGGGTCAGTGTCAACGATTTCGAGTTCAACAAAGTTTGGTGGGGTGACAGCGATAGGTTGACCATTCCACAGCGTTACGATGCATTCAGCCTGATCAATCAGCCACTTACCGTTGTCACCAATCGCTTTTGCATCAGCTTGCAACTGTTCGTAAGTCTCGTTATTCATGAAGTGCCAGAACTCACCGTCGTTGTACAGGTAAGTCAGGTTCAAATCGTTAACGTCTGCGGCTTCGGCTGAGTCGGTAGATTTAAAGGTCTTTTCGACGCGTGAGCCGGTCAGCAGGCGGCGCATTTTAACACGAGCAAAAGCCTGGCCTTTGCCTGGTTTTACGAACTCGCTGGATTCAACTGCATAAGGCTCGCCCTCAAACATGATTTTAAGACCGGGACGAAAATCGTTGCTATAATAAGTGGCCATAATGGTCCTCAAGAAACTGGTAGTTAAGCCTAAAAAATGGCAAGTATTGTAACCCGAAACATGCCAATTAGAGAAGATTGGTTGCAACAACTCGCCGATGTAATTACTGATCCGGACGAATTGCTGCGTATTCTGTTCTTAAATGAACACCCTAACCTGCAACAAGGCACCGCAGCGCGTCGTTTATTTCCCCTAAGAGTGCCCCGCGCTTTTGTTGCGCGCATGCAGCCGGGAGATCCTTCAGACCCTTTATTGCTCCAGGTGCTCACGGTGCGCGAAGAGTTTATCGCCGCCCCCGGTTTTACCAACGACCCGCTTGATGAACAACGTAGCGTTGTCCCCGGATTGCTGCATAAATATCGTAACCGCGCACTGCTGCTGGTTAAAGGCGGCTGTGCCGTCAATTGCCGCTACTGTTTCCGCCGCCATTTCCCCTATCAGGATAACCAAGGCAACAAAGCCAATTGGCATCAGGCTCTGGAGTATATTCGCCAACATCCTGAACTGGACGAGATCATTTTTTCAGGCGGTGACCCGTTAATGGCAAAAGATCATGAACTTAGCGGGTTGCTGGACGAACTAGAAAGTATTAACCATATTAAACGGTTACGTATCCATACCCGGTTACCGGTGGTGATCCCTGCCCGTATTACTCCCGTCCTGTGTCAACGGCTGGAGGTGTCACGATTACAGGTGTTGATGGTGACACATATAAATCATGCCAATGAAATCGATCAGCCTTTGCGAGACAGCATGACACAGCTAAAACGGGCTGGAGTGACGCTATTAAACCAGAGTGTGTTGCTGCGTGGCGTCAATAATGACGCCGAGGTGTTGGCAACGCTGAGTAACGCCTTATTTGATGCCGGAATTTTGCCTTACTACATTCATGTGCTGGATAGAGTGCAGGGTGCAGCTCACTTTATGGTCGATGACGATGAAGCCCGGCAATTAATCAAAGGATTACTCAGCCGAGTTTCCGGTTATCTGGTCCCACGTCTGGCACGGGAAATTGGTGGGCAACCCAGCAAAACGCCACTGGATCTCCGGTTGATGCAGGATGAATAATTCGGGTGACAAATCTGTAACTTGAAAGATGATACTAGATATAGACCCTATAGATTTCAAGATACAGGAAGGCGGCAAATGAAAGAATCCCGAATCACTTACTCAAGTAAGTGATTCGGGTGATTGAGTGCAGCCAACACCTCTGTATGACGGTATAACAATCAGGGGATGCCATGGCATCCCCTGTTTTATTCGATTGGGTGCCTAAGGTATTAAGGGCACTTATAAACTTCACCAACCATTTTGCTGTCTAATGGCGCAAAGCTTGATAAAAAGGTTTCGCTCGGGCTGGTCGCACCATAAATCACGTTGCCACCCATTGCTGCGGCTTTATTGCGCAGGTCGTTTGCTGCACCACGCATCGCGCTGCTTTCGCCACCGCCACCTGAGAACCAGTTACTCTGAGTCCCCGTCACCTGGCCTACCAACTGACATTCACTACCAGGTTTAGTATCGGAGAACTTCACTTGCTCACCCGCCGAACCCAATTGGTTAGTGGAGCTACAGCCTGCCAGCAACAGTGCTGCTGAAAGACCAAGTAACATTTTAATCCGCATTTTTTTCCCCATTCGAAGTTGAGAATCACGCTAGAGATTACCAGAAAGCACCGCTGCCGCAAGGTTATGACCGATAAAATAAAAGCGAGCAGGTCACCCTACTCGCTTTCATCAACAGCTTGTCCCTTTCGCTACCAATCTAATGGTAACTCAAAGGTTGGCAGCATTACATCATGCCGCCCATGCCGCCCATACCACCCATGCCGCCAGCGCCCATATCACCGCCTTTGTCATCACGTGGCAGGTCAGTGATCATGCACTCGGTGGTGATCATCAGACCAGCAATAGAGGCTGCGTACTGCAAAGCAGAACGAGTCACTTTAGTTGGATCCAAGATACCCATCGCGATCATGTCGCCGTATTCTTCGGTATAAGCGTTGTAACCGTAGCTACCTGAACCCGCTTTAACGTTGTTCGCGATAACAGAGGCTTCTTCACCAGCGTTAACCACGATCTGACGCAATGGAGATTCCATCGCACGCAGAGCAACTTTGATACCCACGTTCTGGTCTTCGTTATCGCCTTTCAGGCCAGACTTGGTGATAGCCGATGCAGCACGAATCAGTGCAACACCACCACCGGCAACTACGCCTTCTTCTACTGCCGCACGGGTTGCATGCAGAGCATCTTCAACGCGTGCTTTCTTCTCTTTCATTTCAACTTCAGTTGCGGCGCCCACTTTGATAACGGCAACGCCGCCAGCCAATTTAGCGACACGCTCTTGCAGTTTTTCTTTGTCATAATCAGACGTCGCATCTTCAATTTGCTGACGGATCTGAGTAACGCGGCCCTGAATTGCAGCTTCGTCACCTACGCCATCGATGATGATAGTGGTGTCTTTATTGATAACAATACGTTTTGCCTGACCCAGATCTTCCAGAGTGGTTTTTTCCAGTTCCAGACCGATCTCTTCAGAAATAACAGTACCGCCTGTCAGGGTCGCGATGTCTTGCAGCATGGCTTTACGACGGTCGCCGAAACCAGGTGCTTTAACCGCTGCTACTTTAACAATGCCGCGCATGGTGTTAACTACCAGCGTCGCCAGCGCTTCGCCTTCAACGTCTTCTGCGATGATCAGCAGTGGTTTACCGGCTTTCGCTACGGCTTCCAGTACTGGCAGCATTTCACGGATGTTAGAGATTTTCTTGTCGGCCAACAGGATGAATGGGCTTTCAAGTTCAATAGAACCTGTTTCTGGTTTATTGATGAAGTAAGGAGACAGGTAGCCACGGTCGAACTGCATACCTTCTACTACGTCCAGCTCATCTTGCAGACCTGAACCTTCTTCAACAGTAATAACGCCTTCTTTACCGACTTTTTCCATCGCTTGAGCGATCAGTTCACCCACGGTGGAGTCGGAGTTGGCAGAGATAGTCCCTACCTGAGCGATAGCTTTAGAATCAGAGCAAGGCACAGACAGTTTTTTCAGTTCTTCAACCGCAGCGATAACTGCTTTGTCGATACCGCGTTTCAGATCCATTGGGTTCATGCCGGCCGCAACTGCTTTCAGGCCTTCAGTGATAATGGATTGAGCCAATACAGTTGCAGTAGTGGTACCGTCACCCGCCGCGTCATTCGCTTTAGAGGCAACTTCTTTAACCATCTGCGCACCCATGTTCTCAAACTTGTCTTCCAGTTCGATCTCACGTGCAACAGAAACACCGTCTTTGGTGATAGTTGGAGAGCCGAAAGACTTATCCAGAACTACGTTACGGCCTTTCGGGCCCAGGGTTACTTTCACTGCATCAGCAAGGATGTTTACGCCGCGTAGCATTTTGATGCGAGCGTCGTTACCGAATTTTACGTCTTTAGCTGCCATTAGTATTTCCCTTAACTCGTTCAGTTCAGAAGATTAGAGAGCGTGATTACGCTTCAACAATTGCCAGAATGTCGCTTTCGGACATGATCAACACTTCTTCATGGTCGATCTTCTCTACCTTCACGCCATAACCATCGCTGAAAATAACGATGTCGCCTACTTTCACATCCAGCGGCTTAATCTCACCGTTATCCAGGATGCGACCATTGCCAACTGCCAAAACTTCACCTCGGGTAGATTTACCCGCAGCAGTGCCAGTCAAAACGATGCCGCCAGCAGATTTGGATTCAACTTCTTTACGCTTGACGATAACGCGGTCATGCAATGGACGAATTTTCATTGATAGCTCTCCTATGAGAAGGTCCGTATCAGGATTAGGATTAGATACCGGTATGCCTTCATAACCGATACCATGGTTTTCTAAGTGGGGGCGACTTCTCATTCCTTCAAGGGAGAGGACAAAAAAAAATTCAGTTTTTTCTTGTCCTAAGCGGGTTGATTTTAGTCACCTCGCCGCTGCCCCATCAAAAAAAGCACTGTAATTTACTTTATAAATTTATGATTAATAAACAGGCTATTAGAAAGGCTCAGCCGCTTACTTGTCATCTTTAAAACGATTATCTGTCGATTTATCATCCTCATCGGGACGATGCTCTACCGTAAAGCTATCATCGGTTTTACGCTGAAACTCGCCATCAAAGGTATTTCCGCCGCCCATTGGGCCAGAATTATTGTTATCAAAACCCCCAGCACCAAAACTGCCGCCACGATAAATTTTCAGATGTGGCATCAGTTTTAGCGTCAACGATTTTTGAATTGGCGGCAATAACAGCAGCAACCCGATAAAGTCGGTGAAGAAGCCGGGGATCAATAATAAGAAACCGGCTAACACCAGTGAGACACTTTTGACCATCTCTGCCGCCGGACTTTCACCCGCAGCCAGTTTTTGTTGCATCTGCATAAAGGTTTTCATCCCTTGGTTGCGCACCAGAGAGACCCCTACACAAGAGCTTAAAATCACCAGCAGCAGGGTAACTAACACACCAAATACGGCTGCGACCTTGATAAATATCGATATTTCTATATATGCCAATAAAAATATCAGCGCTAACGGTAACCAACGCACCGCGTTCTCCTTATTCCAATCATTCAGTACCCCTCAGCAAGTAAACCTGCCTGACAGATACCATGAAAACCTTGACCCAGATGGCGCTGACACGGCTCTTTCCCTACTTAGCGGATTTCGGCGTTAGCTACCCCCTTCAACTTGGGTCGACTACAGTAAAATGGTGGTGGTTGCATCGTTTTTCAAGCTGAGGCAATACTTTTATTACTCATTAATCTAACTGTGAGAAGAATCACAGATATTAGATCATCTCGATTAATTCCCACATATAGTGATCTCAGTTCAAGGCTTTTTATCGCTAAGCAGCATATGATCCTGTCAGCAAGATGATGAGTGGTTAATCTTTCCGCGCTAATGGTTCATAGCGGCATCATATTGCTAACGGCGGCATAATTACGTTAACAAAGACAAAACAAGACAGCACACTAGAGAAGGTTCTCATGTCAAATAACATTCGTATTGAAGAAGACCTGTTAGGTACACGAGAAGTCCCCGCAGAGGCTTACTACGGTGTTCATACCCTGCGTGCGATTGAAAACTTCTATATAAGTAACAGCAAAATCAGTGATGTTCCGGAATTTGTACGCGGCATGGTCATGGTAAAAAAAGCAGCGGCAATGGCAAACAAAGAGTTGCACACTATCCCACGCAAAATTGCTGACATCATTATTCAGGCATGTGACGAAGTTCTGGATAAAGGGAAGTGTATGGATCAGTTCCCGGTCGACGTATTCCAGGGCGGTGCCGGTACCTCTTTAAACATGAATACCAATGAAGTTCTGGCCAATATCGGTCTGGAGCTAATGGGTCACCAGAAGGGAGAGTATCAATACCTCAACCCTAACGACCATCTGAACAAATGCCAATCCACCAACGATGCCTACCCAACCGGTTTCCGCATTGCGGTTTATGCTTCCATCATGAAGCTGATCGACGCCATCAACCAGTTAAAAGAAGGCTTCGAAAGAAAATCCAAGGAATTCGAAAAAATCCTGAAAATGGGCCGTACCCAATTGCAGGACGCGGTACCAATGACACTGGGGCAGGAATTCAAAGCCTTCGCGGTATTATTAAAAGAAGAAACCAAAAACCTGCAACGTACCGCAGAGTTACTGCTGGAAGTTAACCTCGGTGCCACCGCTATCGGTACTGCGCTAAACACGCCAGAAGGTTACTCCCCGTTAGCAATACAAAAACTTTCTGAAATCAGTGGGTTCCCTTGTGTTCCGGCAGAAGATCTAATCGAAGCCACCTCCGACTGTGGTGCTTACGTGATGGTGCACAGCGCACTGAAACGTCTGGCCGTTAAGATGTCAAAAATCTGCAACGACTTACGTTTATTGTCGTCTGGCCCACGTACTGGTTTGAATGAAATTAACTTGCCGGAATTGCAGGCCGGTTCTTCTATCATGCCCGCTAAAGTTAACCCGGTTATTCCTGAAGTGGTCAACCAGGTTTGTTTTAAGGTGATCGGCAACGACACTTGCATTACTATGGCGGCCGAAGCAGGCCAGCTCCAATTGAACGTGATGGAGCCGGTAATTGGTCAGGCGATGTTTGAGTCTATCCATATCCTGACAAATGCTTGCTACAACCTGTTGGAAAAATGCATCAACGGTATTACTGCCAATAAAGAGGTCTGCGAACGTTACGTCTTTAACTCCATCGGTATCGTCACCTATCTCAACCCATTCATTGGCCACCATAATGGTGACATCGTGGGTAAAATCTGTGCACAAACCGGTAAAAATGTACGGGAAGTGGTTCTGGAACGCGGCTTATTAACTGAAGCCGAGCTGGACGACATTTTCTCTATTGAGAACCTGATGCATCCGGCTTATAAAGCGAAACGTTACACCGATGAAAATGAACAATAAAATAATCATCCGGTAGCCCGATACCCAAGTTCTTTTAGGATGCAGGTAGGCGGCAACTGAACGAAGCCCCAAGAGCTTACTCAAGTAAGTGACTGGGGTGAGTAAAGGCAGCCAACACCCCTACAGCTTGAAAGGCGACGGGTATATAAGGCACGCATGATCCTCTGGACAGCGTGCCTTTTTACTTTCGGGCAAATACAATTTTTTAACTTTAATTTTTCATTTGGATCAAGGAGTAAACACTATGATAGCCGTAGAATTAGTCATCGTTCTGCTGGCCATTTTTTTAGGGGCCAGGTTAGGCGGTATCGGTATAGGATTTGCAGGTGGGATTGGTGTTCTGGTGTTAGCTATCATTGGTGTCAAACCAGGTAGTATTCCATTCGACGTCATCTCAATCATCATGGCCGTTATCGCGGCAATCTCTGCAATGCAGGTAGCAGGCGGCATGGATTATCTGGTGCAGCAAACTGAAAAGTTACTGCGTAAGAATCCAAAACACATCACTATCCTTGCTCCGCTGGTCACCTATTTTCTGACCATCTTTGCCGGGACAGGTAATATTTCTCTTTCTGCTCTGCCGGTGATTGCAGAAGTGGCGAAAGAACAAGGCATCAAACCTTGCCGGCCTCTGTCTACTGCCGTGGTTTCCGCACAAATCGCGATTACCGCATCGCCAATTTCTGCAGCAGTGGTTTACATGTCTTCCGTCATGGAAGGTCACGGCGTTAGCTATCTGCATCTGCTGATGATCGTCATCCCATCCACCCTGTGCGCAGTGTTTGTGATGTCACTGATCGTTTCCTGGTGTTTTAACTCCAAACTGTCTGATGACCCAGTCTACCTGAAGCGTTTGGAAGAAGGCTTGGTGACACTGCGTGGCGATACGGTAACCGTGATCAAACCTCGGGCTAAAACCTCGGTACTGCTGTTCCTGGCGGGTGTCGTGTGTGTGGTGGCTTATGCGATTATCAACAGCCCAAGTGTCGGTCTGGTGGCAACACCGCTGATGAACACCACTAACGCTATTTTGATCATTATGCTGAGTGTGGCAACCATTACCACATTGGCGTGTTCGGTTGATACCGATGCCATCCTGAACTCCAGTACGTTCAAAGCGGGTATGAGCGCCTGTATCTGTATTCTTGGTGTAGCCTGGTTGGGTGATACCTTTGTGCAGCACAATCTGGACTGGATTAAAGAGACTGCGGGTAGCCTGATTCAGGCTCATTCATGGTTACTGGCTGTTATCTTCTTCTTCTGTTCGGCACTGCTTTACTCTCAGGCGGCAACAGCCAAGGCATTGATGCCAATGGCGATGGCACTGAACGTTTCACCACTGGCGGCGATTGCTTCTTTCGCAGCGGTTTCTGGTCTGTTCATTCTGCCTACCTACCCAACACTGGTAGCCGCAGTACAAATGGATGATACCGGCACCACGCGTATCGGTCGCTTCGTGTTTAACCACCCGTTCTTTATCCCTGGCACCATCGGCGTTGTACTGGCCGTTTGCTTCGGCTTTGTGATGGGCGGCCTGGTTCTGTAATCAGTCTCTGTATCAATAAGCGGGCGCATCACGCGCTCCGCTTCTCACTTTGATATCTCACCGTGATATAAATCATCTTCTGTCCCTCCCTCGCTCGCGTTATAGTACCTACTTCGTCATATAAGCCGCGCGACCTATGAGGTTAAAATGTCTGATTGTGATGCGATTATTTGTGATGCGATTATTTGTGATGCGATTGTGGTATTGTGCACCACCCCTGATGAAGCCAGCGCACAGGATTTAGCCGCGCGGGTTCTGGGTGAAAAATTGGCCGCCTGCGCCACCTTGTTGCCAGGTGCGACCTCGATTTACTACTGGGAAGGTAAGCTGCAACAAGAGTATGAAGTCCAGCTTTTGTTCAAAAGCAATACAGCTCATCAGCAGGCGCTTCTCAGCTATATCAAACAACATCACCCCTACCAGACACCTGAATTGTTGGTGCTGCCGGTACGGGATGGAGATAAAAATTACCTGTCATGGCTCAACGCTTCATTACTCTGATTCTGCTGCTGTGCAGCGTTTTACTCGCTCCGCACAGCACACAAGCCTCACTGTTTGGTGATAATGCGACTTTTGGCCAAAAAAGCACCCAGAGCCGATTTATTCCGGTGGATCAGGCGTTTGCCTTTGATTTTCGCCAACAGGGCGACCAGCTCACACTGAGTTGGCAGGTTCATCCCGACTATTATCTTTATCGTCAGCAAATAAAAATTGTGCCGCACAACGCCACTCTCGGGGTATTTACCCTGCCCGAAGGCATCGCCCATCATGATGAGTTCTACGGCGAAGTGGCGATTTTCAAGCAGCAGCTAACGCTGAATATCCCGATTACGCAGGCCGGTGAGCAGGCGAGTGTCAGTGTGACCTATCAGGGCTGCGCAGAAGCCGGTTTTTGTTATCCGCCGGAGACACGGGTGGTTCCACTTAATACCGTGATAGCCGGTTCAGCCCCTGCGGTGGCTGCCGAGGCCACAACGCCGTCCGCGAATACTACGACACCGGTCGCGGCTGAATTGCCATTCTCTCCATTGTGGGCGCTATTAATTGGTATTGGCATCGCCTTCACCCCCTGCGTGTTGCCAATGTACCCCCTGATTTCAGCTATTATTCTTGGCCGCGAGAAGCCCCATAGTCAGCGGCGGATATTGCTGTTGGCGGTGGTGTACGTGCAAGGGATGGCACTGACCTATACCTTACTCGGTTTGGTGGTGGCAGCGGCGGGTTTACAATTTCAGGCCGCGTTGCAGCATCCTTATGTGCTGATGGGCTTGTCAGCGCTGTTCGTATTGCTGGCACTCTCGATGTTCGGCCTGTACTCCCTGCAATTGCCGTCGTCACTGCAAACCCGGCTGGTGCAGTGGAGTAGCAGCCAACGTGGCGGGTCGCTGGCGGGTGTCTTTGCTATGGGCGCCCTGGCGGGTCTGATTTGCTCCCCGTGCACCACTGCGCCACTCAGTGCCATTCTGCTGTATATCGCCCAAAGCGGTAATATGCTGGCCGGTGGGGGCACGCTCTATTTATATGCTTTAGGAATGGGTATTCCGCTGGTGATTGTGACGCTGTTCGGCAACAAGCTGATCCCGCGCAGTGGCCCGTGGATGCAATATGTCAAAGAAGCTTTCGGCTTTGTCATTCTGGCGCTGCCAGTGTTCTTGCTGGAAAGAGTGCTGGGGGATGTTTGGGGCTTACGTTTATGGAGCCTGCTGGCAATTGCCTTCTTCGGCTGGGCGTTTGTATTAAGTCTGAAAGCACATTCTGGTTGGGCGCGAGCTTGTCAGTTATTGCTGCTGGCCACCTTACTGGTGGCTGCTCGCCCGCTGCAAGACTGGGCTTTCGGCAACCATATACAACAGAGTGAAATTAAGCACTTAGGTTTTAAGTCAGTGACCGATTTGCCTCAATTACAGGCGGCATTAGCCCAAGCGAAAGGTCAGCCGGTGATGCTGGATTTATACGCCGACTGGTGTGTTGCCTGTAAAGAGTTTGAAAAATACACTTTCAGTGATGACAAGATTCAGCGCCAGCTAGCCGATACTGTACTACTTCAAGCTGACGTAACAGCCAACAGCACCGAACATGGCGCGCTGTTGAGACAGCTAAATGTGTTGGGCTTGCCGACCATCCTGTTTTTCGATGCGCAGGGTAATGAAATCCCCGCAGCCAGAGTGACCGGTTTTATGAATGCTACGGAATTCTTGCAGCATTTACAAAATCTACCGCGCTAGCTGTTAACTGATTAATATCCTTTTAGGTGGATGAGTATTGAGTCCGGCTCATTCACCCTCGTTTTTAGCTTTCCCCACCGCCATCCCTATCGCCAGCGTGGCAGCAATATTACGCGCGGTCATAAACACATTGGCCGCCGCATTGTCCAGCGCTTGCTCTAGGGTACAAATACGGTAAATCACACTGAATACCGCATCTAATCCATGCTCATACACCACCTCAACATCGTCGGTCAGGCTACCCGCAATACCAATCACCGGCTTGTTATAACGTTTGGCCACTCTGGCAACACCGATAGGCACCTTGCCGTGAATAGTTTGGCTATCAATCCGCCCTTCGCCGGTAATCACAAAAGTGGCATCCCTGACCAATGCGTCCAGACCAAGAGCATCGGTCACAATATCAATGCCAGGGCTTAAGGTCGCACCGCAAAACGCCAATAATGCCGCCCCTAATCCACCGGCGGCACCAGCCCCCTCGACCTGATCAACATCAATATCCAGCTGACGTTTAATCACACCGGCGTAATGCCGCAATCCCTCATCCAGTTGGTTCACCATTTCCGGTGTCGCACCTTTCTGCGGCCCAAAAATAGCCGATGCCCCTTCGCTACCCGTCAGCGGATTGGTGACATCGCAAGCCACGTCGATTTGGCATTGTTTAATCCGTGGATCCAAAGACGAAATATCAATCACATCCAGTTCTGCCAGCTTACTGCCACCAAAGCCGATCGGCTGACCATGCTTATCCAACAGCCTGACACCCAGTGCCTGCACCATGCCCGCGCCGCCATCATTGGTTGCGCTGCCACCGATACCGATAATGATATGTTTAACGCCGTGATCCAGCGCATGACCAATCACTTCACCGGTACCGTATGAAGTGGTTTTCAGTGGATTACGTAGCCCTGGCGGGACTAACGCCAAGCCACTGGCCGCCGCCATTTCAATAAAAGCAGACTTTTCATCACCGGATATCCCGTAAAAAGCCGCGACGTCATCGCCTAACGGGCCAGTCACATTAATCTTAATAATCCTGCCAGCAGTCGCCGCTACCATCGCCGCCACAGTGCCTTCACCACCATCGGCAAGCGGCAACTTAATATATTGTGCATCAGGGAATTGGGTACGAAAACCCGCTTCTATCTGCACCGCAACATCCAGTGCGGAGAGACTTTCTTTATAAGAGTCTGGGGCAATGACTATTTTCATAACTGATTCGATCTCATAAGCTATCCAATGTCGCACAGAATACGACTTTATCAACCAGCCGCTCAGAATAACGGAGGGCTTATTAGTATAGCCCTGTCATCTTGTGGCAAGCGGATACAGCATAAAATGCGCCCTGCTTCACAGACTGCGGAATAGCAAAAGTCATGCTGTAATCCTGCCGTTATAGATTAGCCAACAACGAAATGGTAAAGAGTTAGAAAAATCTCGCGGCAGTAGTGATAAGGTACAAGGTCTGCTGGCAGAACGTGCCAATATCTGCCGATACCTATTAACCTATACCCTATCGGTGGTGGTAAACCACACTTGCCAGATAAGAAGTTGGAGGAGAGCAACGTGCAACGTGAACAAGTTTTAAGCAGTGCGCTCAATCTGTTAGAGCAGCAAGGGCTGGCAAATACCACGCTGGAAATGCTGGCAAAAGAAGTGTCAGTCGAGGTTAGTGCTCTGGCTCGTTTCTGGCCAGATCGCGAGGCTTTGCTGTATGACTGCTTACGTTATCATGGTCAACAGATCGATACCTGGCGGCGACAGTTGCAATTAGACGAGACGTTATCGCCAAAGCAAAAGTTACTGGCACGCTACCAAACACTCGGTGAACAAGTGAAAAACCAGCGCTACCCCGGTTGCCTGTTTATTGCCGCGTGCAGTTTCTATCCTGATGATGAACACCCTATTCACCAATTGGCTGAGCAGCAAAAAGAAGCCTCGCTATGCTATACGCTGGAATTGCTGAGAGAAATGGAGGCTGATGATGCCGAGATGGTCGCCCAGCAGATGGAGCTTATCTTGGAAGGCTGCCTGAGCAAGTTGCTGGTGAAACGTCAACTCGTCGATGTTGACGTTGCCAAACGCCTGGCTGAAGATGTATTGGAAGTCGCCCAATGCCGTAAAAATGGTGCGCTGAGCTAAAAGCGGCTGAACAGAATTTCACGGTAATCTGAGCAGAATTTTCTATTTTTGCCTGAAAAGAGAGCGATCAGCATAGTTTTAGTGGTTTTAAGCTATAAATTCGTTGACGATCAGCGGCCAATACGGTTTAATGCGCCCCGTTGCCCGGATAGCT
>NZ_CQAZ01000021.1:0-17492 GCF_001152565.1 Yersinia pekkanenii
GGCAGTACCTATTTAGGTTCTCTGAATGCGGGTTCCGGTACCAATACTCTGAATTTCAATACCTCTACGGATGCATTAGCAACAAATACCTCGCTACAGGGTTTTGCCAATATCAATCTGACTAACAGCCAGATAGCTCTGGCCTCAGACGGTAACGTCGGCAGTGGTACCATTAATATTGACGGTAACAGTGAGTTATTGTTTGGCAACACGTTTAATGGCATGTTGAATGTATCATTAGAGGGGGGTGGCGCGGCCATCGTCAATAACGGTGCTAATGTCTCGTTGAGCCAGACGAGTGGTTTAACCGGGGGCTGGCAGGTTGATCAGGGCGGTAGTCTGACGGCTACCACCAGTGATCAACTGGGCACCACGGACATGCTACTGAATGGCACACTGAATCTGAACGACATCGCGCTGTTCGATCATGTGCTGACCGGTAATGGCACGCTGAATGTGGCGAAGAATAATGCCAGCACGGCATTTGACTTTGGCACGGCAGTGGGCGGGGCGTTCAGTGGCATTGTGAACCTGCAAAATACCACCTTTGATATTGATGGTGCGAATACCTCAGCATTGACCAATGCGTCGCTAAAATTATCCAGCGGCAGTTTTGCCTCGGTGGCTGACGGCGTACAAAATATCGGTACGCTGGCCCTAAATGGCGGCATCCTCCTGTTTAATAATCTCATTGATAATTCAGGGATTATCACCTCCGTAGGGACTGTCGCGGCGAACAGTATTAACACCACGGGTGGGGGGACGGTACAGGTTAATTTGCCGACCAACGTGGTACCAAGCCTGGATGGTTTGTCGGTGATGGAACTGGATGAAGGCGAGATTATTGTGACTCTGGCCACCGGTGCCGCCACCGGTACCGGCCATGAATTGACGTTAATGGATCAGAACGGTAGCCCGATAAATGCTATTTTCTATCAGAATATTTCTAACCCCGGTGGGAGTTCCGCTGCGGCGATCGGTTCATTTAATTACGGCATGACCACCGGTAACGGCTACGATGGTTTGTATGTCAATTATGGTCTGACGGCGCTGGAGCTACTGAGTAGCGGCAATGATGCGCTGGTCTTAACGGCAACCTTGGCCAACAATGGCACTCAGGCTAATGATCTTTCTTCTCAGGTTAGCGGCAGTGGCGATCTGGCCTTTGTTTCTGCTAATGACGGCAGCACCGCATCATTATCGAACTCAACCAACAGCTATACCGGTGCAACCTGGGTACGTTCAGGCCATTTACGTCTGGATGCCGATTCTGCACTGGGACAAACCTCCCTGCTGGCAATGAGTACCGCAACTCAGGTGGATCTCAATGGGACTGAGCAGACCGTTGGCGAGTTAGCCACCGAAACTGGCAGTACTCTGGATTTCAATAGTGGCAAATTGACGGTAACGGGCGGGGGTCAGGTTGATGGCGCATTGAGTGGCGGCGGAGAACTTGCCCTGACTGGCGGTGTGCTGAGTATTACCCAAGGGAATAACGGCTTTACCGGCAGTACGGATATTGCCAGCGGAGCAACTGCACATCTGTATCAGGTTCAAGGGCTGGGCAACGGGACCATCAACAATAACGGTATTCTGAATCTGGATAATACCCGTGGGATATTATCCAATGCACTGACCGGCAGCAGCGGTATTGTTCAATTGGCTAACAATGCCAACATCCAATTATCGGGCAATAACAGCGGTTATTCGGGCCTATTCAGTAGCGACGCCGGGACTGTCCTGACCGCTAATAGCGCCCAAAATCTGGGTGATAGCCGCATCGCCAACAGTGGTGAATTGATTCTGGATACCGCATCAGTCTGGGATTTAACCAACAGCATCAGCGGCAGCGGTACGCTGGTTAAGCGCGGCAGTGGCACGGTGAAGATTGAGGGCAGTGTAGTGAGTGCCAGCCTAACGACCATTGAAGATGGCTTACTTCAGTTAGGCAGTGCAGCGGCGACGTCGACTGTTACTCTGGAAGAAGCACCATTAGCTCGTTCACTGTCTGTCACACTGGCGTCGGGTATTGCCAATCTGGCCAGTAATGTGCTGATTACCGCGACCGGTTCATTAGGTGGCTACGGGAAAGTGACGGGGAATGTTGAAAACAATGGCAACCTGATGATGCCTAATGCCTTAACCGGCGGTGATTTCGGGACATTTACCATTGATGGTAATTATACCGGTAACAATGGCACTGTGGTCTTCAATACCATTCTGGCGGGCGACTCATCAACCACCGATCGGTTGTTAATTACTGGAAATACCGCCGGGGAAAGTTTTGTCACGGTGAATAACATTGGCGGTAACGGGGCTCACACCGCTGAGGGCATCAAAATTATCGATGTCGGCGGTGATTCTGCTGGGCAGTTTACCCTTAATGGCCGTGCAGTTGCCGGGGCATATGAATACTTCTTGTACCAAGGTGGGGTGAGTTCGCCAACGGACGGTGACTGGTATCTGCGATCTGAAGTCGAGGAACGCCGGCCTGAAGCTGCCAGCTATACCGCCAACCTGGCGGCGGCCAATTCAATGTTTGTTAGCCGTCTGGCCGATCGTGCGGGTGAAACCCTGTATACCGATGTCTTTACCGGTGAACAGAAAACCACCAGTCTGTGGCTACGCAATGAAGGCAGTCATAACCGCTCCCGTGATGACAGTGGTGAACTGAAAACTCAGGATAACCGCTATGTGATGCAACTGGGTGGGGATGTGGCGCAATGGAGCCACAACGCACAAGATCTGTGGCGAGTGGGTGTGATGGCGGGTTATGCCAACAGCAGCAGCTCTTCTGTGGCACAGGGAACCGGTTATCGCTCCACAGGCTCGGTCGACGGTTATAGTGTTGGCATGTATGGCACATGGTTTGCTGATGGTCAGGAAAACACCGGTGCTTACGTCGATAGCTGGCTGCAATACAGCTGGTTTAACAACCAGGTTAATGGGCAGGATTTAGCGGCTGAGAAGTATGACTCGAAAGGGTTTACCGCTTCAATTGAGAGTGGCTATACCTTTAAAGTTGGCGAGAATACCATGAAAAATGCCACCTACTTTATCCAGCCTAAAGCGCAGGTGACCTGGATGGGCGTCAAAGCCGACGACCATAAAGAGGCTAACGGCACCCACATCTCCGGCGAAGGTGATGGCAACATCCAGACCCGTCTGGGGGTGAAAGCCTTTATGAGTGGTTACAGCGAGCAGGATAAAGGCAAAGACCGGGTGTTCCAGCCATTTGTGGAAACCAACTGGATCCACAACACCAAAGACTTCGGTACCACATTGGATAACGTAACCGTAAAACAAGACGGTGCGGCCAATATTGCGGAGTTGAAAGTAGGCGTGGAAGGTCAGCTCAATAAGAAAGTGAATCTCTGGGGCAATGTGGGCCAGCAGTTAGGCGACAAAGGTTACAGTGATACCGCAGTAGTGTTAGGGGTGAAATACAACTTCTAAGATTAATAGATAAAAGCCTGACAAAGTCGATTGAAGGGAAAATGTTCCGTTGGGGTCGTAGTCGCGTAAGCGACCGGAGCGCCCCTAGGGGCAGTCGCCCCTTCACGTACCTGGCTTGATGTTAGGCGGTGAGGATAGCCAGAAGAGTAAAGCGTCCGAGCCAGTGATGGCGCGGCTCGAGCCCCCTAGTATGGGTTTACGGCGTCTTTACTGTCTGCCTGTTCTCTCCGTGGTGAGCACGTTGTCAATAACCTCAAAGGTGCCATTGGGCACCTTTTTTAGGCCCAATGAGCGCGAGTTACCTGTTCTCTCCGTGGTGTGCACGTTGTCAATAACCTCGTATGAGCATATTTCACGCCAATCCGCAGAGGCGACCTGCCAATGTGTGATGGGATCAAAAGCCTCTTCTTCAAATAAAAAAAACTAATTTTTTAATCACATTAGTTGCATATAAATTCATAAGCTGGCAATGTAAACCTTATAATTCATCCGGATGAATCGCGATGAAAAACCACTAGTCATAATAAAATCAATAAGTAATAAATCATTCTATTTAAAAAATTCAGACAGGAGTTTAAGCATGAAAAAGTTACTATTGGCAACAATCCTCAGTGGGATGGTTTTCAGCGCTACCGCAGCAGATTCTATTCGTTTTGCTTCCTCAGCCACCTACCCTCCGTTCGAATCAATGGATGCCAATAATGAGATTGTCGGCTTCGATATGGATCTGGCAAAAGCCTTGTGCAAGCAAATGGAAGCCAATTGTACTTTCACCAATCAAGCCTTTGACAGCCTGATCCCAGCACTTAAATTCAAACGTTATGATGCCGTTATTTCCGGTATGGACATTACCCCGGAGCGCAGCAAGCAAGTGACATTCACTCAGCCTTACTATGCAAACTCAGCCATTGTTATCGCCCCGAAAGGTAAATTCAGTACGTTTGCTGATCTGAAAGGCAAGAAGATTGGGATGGAAAATGGCACTACGCATCAGAAATATTTGCTAGATAAGCACCCTGAAATTCAAACTGTGGCATATGACAGCTACCAAAATGCCATTATTGACCTGAAAAATGGCCGTATTGATGGGGTGTTTGGCGATACTGCGGTAGTCAATGAATGGCTGAAAACCAACCCGAATCTGGCGTCTGTCGGCGAACATGTGACGGATCCACAATACTTTGGTACCGGTCTGGGGATTGCCGTACGTCCGGAGAATACCGCACTGCTGGAAAAACTGAATAAAGCCATTGATGCCGTTAAAGCCGATGGCACTTATAAGGCCATCAATGACAAATGGTTTCCTCAGTAATCGCTAAAGTAATTGGGTTTAGCACTTAATGAGTAGTACCAGTACTTCATAGTGAGCGGTGTGTGGAAACATATCAAACAACTGCACCCGCTCAATGCGGTAATCAGCTAACTGGCTAATATCTTTGGCCATTGTCACGGCATTGCAGCTTGAATAGAGAATAAATTCAGGTGCCATCTGGGCAAGATAATCACACAACTCAGCACCGATCCCGCGCCGTGGCGGGTTGACCAGCACCAATTGTGGCACCTGTGTTTCTGCAGTGGCGAAGCGGGTTGAATCCAGCGCAGCAAAATTGACGTTCTGTAACCCCAACTGTTGCGCCGACTGGCGCGCACAAGCAATGGCTTCCGTGCTGATTTCAATTCCGGTAAGTTGAGTCTCTGGCTTGGCACAATGTAAACCAAACCCACCCACACCGCAGAACAAATCCCACATACTGTCAATAGCCAAATCACCTACCCATTGGCGCGCAGTGGCATACAGTGCGGCTGCAACCTGAGGATTAGTCTGGAAAAAACTTTGCGGGCGGATAAACAGCGGCACCTGATTAAACATCTCGGGCAGCGCCTGCTGCTCAGTCAACGGGTTCTCCTGATCCCCTTCCAAAATCGCCATATGTATTGGCTGAATATTGGCCGAGATAACCGTCAGTTGGGGCAATTGTTGCTGTAACCACGGCAATGCGGCCTGTAATTGTGCCAGTTTGGCTTCTGAACGCAGGACAAAACGCAGCATTAGCTCACCGCTATACGTGCTTTCAGTCAGTAACAGGAATTTAAGCTCACCACGCTTGCGGGCCACGTTATAAGGCGTAAGACCCGCGCGGGCAATAAAGGTTTTCAGTAACGTAAAAACTGGCGCGAAACTGTCTGGATAGAGTGGGCATTGACATAAATCAACAGCCGTTCCGTCGCGATGCAACATCCCTAACAGCGGGCGTTCGACACTGCCACTGACCACCATTTTCGCTTTATTACGAAAAGCGCTGTCACCCCCGAAAACGGGCGTCAACCACTGAGCCACCGGGTGACGGGTCAACAGACTTTCCAGATGATGTTGTTTGTCAGCCAGTTGCTGCGGATAGGGTTTATCCAGCCACTGGCAGGAACGGCAGCTACCCGCCGTATACTGTGCGCAATGCATTAATATTGACCGTTATAATCTGAGACGTTAAATAATTTGCAGCCGAAGCTGTTGCGGGGGCGAATTGTAGCACTGTGTAACGCTAAACACTCATTTTGACTGGCGGAAATAGCGATGCCAGGGGAAAAACAGTAAACCAATAATCACCACATCCGGGATCTTCTGTAACAACAAGCTATGCAGGATTTCAGCACCGGTATCACCTTCGATGCGGAAAACATCGACATCCAGTGTCAGCCAATCCAGTGAAGCCATCAGCAAATAGACAATAACGATTATTTGGCAAATCAGATAACACCAACGCGCCCAATTCTGCCGCAGGCAGACCGCAACACCACAAACAATTTCCAGCAACAGCAATAGAATACTGGCAACAAAAATCAGAGCGGAATCCCAGCGTTGCAGGCTTTCATCGATAAATTCGCCTGTTCCCTCCCACCCCAAGGCAACCAACAATAATAATACCCCAAGGATACGGGTCGCAATGATGGCCGTCCCGGCAATTAAAACCGGTACCGGGGTGGTTGCAGAGGATAGAAATGCTAAGGATAAAAATGATGATCTCATATTGCCCAGGCTGACTCCCGATACGGTTTTCTGCAACCTAATGTTATTCCTGATAATAACGCCGCTCAAAAGCGGTGTTAGAGAGAAAGCCTAACAATTTTGGATGGACCGCGTGCCACCACTATCAGTGGTACAAATGCATCGAGATTAGTGGATAATCGGATAAGTTGTGGCTGTTTGCGGTGATTCATCATCGTCACTGTTGCCAATAAACAGTAAGTCATTGGCCCGTGCTTCCAAGATTATCATCGAAATCTGCTCTTCACACTGTTGCATAAAGTAGCTAAATTGAGCAAATGTGACCCCGACTTCTACCGTTAATGACTGGCAGACAATCAGTTTAGGCAGATTATCATCCTGAATATCGATAAAGGCTTTAACCGTCAGCGAACTGGCATTGATCTGGCTCAGGTCCGCGACTAGCGGGATCAGGGCCGTCGGCCTGACTTCTGCCAAAGCCGAGAACAGGATGATGTTATCAACCAAATCAACTTTAGCATCAAACACCCCTTCAAAATTTTGCATATGCGGCAAATGAAGCGCCTGACACGAATCGCATTCAAAAAATGAGATACCGAGTTGGTCCAGCCAACGCCGTAATAGGGCTAAATCCGGGACGATGAGCGAATCCATAACTACCTACCTCACGATTCTCATAATACGAAAAGTGGAATAGCTTACGGAATATTGGCCGACAGTGCCACTTCAATCCCGACTAATTTAATACCCTGATAAAGACTCAGTCATTATCCTAATCGGGTTTGTTACCCTTGTTAGCCGATGTTTCATCTGACTCTTTCTTAGATCGCGGCCTGGATATTCTATCAGCACTGCCTAATAGTGGGCCAAAACCACGGGCTACGCGCCAAACGATACAGGCAGCAGCCGGGATCATCAGACCGATACCGACAAAAATCATAATAATGGCGACAGCCGGTGTCCCCATGGAACCGGGCAGTGACAAATAGTCATTAATACTTAAGTAGGCCACCACCAGTAACAGCATCCCCAGCACGTCTAAAATGATCACAATGCGGGGCATATCTCCTAATGAGCGCATATTTACCTCCGACCGGCTCTGACCCTTCGTACTTGAAGCCGCAGGGGTGTTGGCTGTGCTCAATCACCCGAATCACTGACTCATGTAAGCTCATCGGGGTTCTCTTGCTGGCCGCCTACCTGCAACGCCAAGTTCTTTGGCTCGATATCAGCCTTTAACCAGTGTATTGAATCCCCACTATTTGTGACAGTACCGATAAGCAAATAGGCAGGATTAATCAGACTAACAGGTAAATCCTGCTTTTTTTTCACGGCGACAGGAGGCATAGTAGGCAGCAGTGAGAGAGTAATTCGCGAGAAGTCATTTAACATCTGAATATATCAGTAACTGTTGGCGAAGTGATTACTTCAAATTAATTAAGGAGTTTTACATGTTTGCTGTGATTTTCGGGCGTCCTGGATGCCCTTACTGTGTCCGAGCCAAAGAACTGGCAGAAAAACTGGCAACTGAACGCGACGATTTTAAATTCCGTTACATCGATATTCACGCGGAAGGTATCAGCAAAGCTGATCTGGAAAAAACCGTCGGTAAACCGGTAGAAACCGTGCCACAAATCTTTATTGATGAGAAGCATATTGGTGGTTGTACTGATTTTGAAGCCTACGCTAAAGAAAATCTAAGCCTGTTCCAGTAAATCAGGTTGGCAGTAGCGAATAACCTCGCTCCCTATCTTGGTCGGCTTGATCCGAAAAGGGTGTTTAACACCCTTTGAGATTAATGAAAAAGTTATTTATAGCTTAGTGAATAAAGGGGTGACCGCACCTAGGAGCACTCCGACAGCTTACGCCGTTACGACCCCTACGGCACGTTTCCCCTTCATTTGACTTTGTCAGCACTCTGTTTTTTATTGTTAATTATCGATACCCGCCCAGTGAAAATATCGTCAAAAAGCCGCATTATCGGGGTCATCAATAGCATATAACCCCTTTTTTGATTTATAATAAAGCCTATCCCTCTGGCTATACCAAATTTTCTGCTTACTACTGGCTGTCTCTCAGCAGACCGATTAGAATAAGCTCCGCTATTGCCTACGTTTATATCCTGTTTGGCGATAGGTTTACTAAATTTAAAGAAATGTGTCGTTCGACCGTTAAACCCAGAACGTATACATCGTGGATCATCATCCGGGCTAAATAGAAAGTCATACTCTGTGAATATAAACGTCGCAAATTTGTTAAACGGCAACTATATCTTGCTGTTATTCGTGGTTTTAGCGCTGGGATTATGCCTGGGTAAACTGCGATTAGGCCCTATTCAATTAGGTAATGCTATTGGGGTGTTAGTGGTATCACTGTTGCTGGGTCAACAGCATTTTACTATTAATACAGAAGCTCTGAATCTGGGCTTTATGCTCTTTATTTTTTGTGTCGGTGTCGAAGCCGGTCCAAACTTCTTCTCTATTTTCTTCCGCGACGGCAAAAACTACCTGATGCTCGCGTTGGTCATGGTGAGCAGCGCAATGATCCTGGCACTGGGGCTTGGCAAGTTATTTGGCTGGGATATCGGTCTGACTGCCGGGATGCTGGCCGGTTCAATGACATCGACGCCAGTTTTGGTTGGTGCGGGCGATACCTTACGCCACACTATCGCCAATAATCCAGCGCTGCAACAAGCCCAAGATAACCTGAGTCTCGGTTACGCCCTGACCTATCTTATCGGGCTGGTCAGCCTGATTTTGGGGGCTCGCTATTTACCCAAACTTCAACATCAGGATTTACCGACCAGTGCTCAACAAATTGCCCGCGAGCGCGGTCTGGATACGGATAGCCAGCGTAAAGTGTATTTACCGGTCATTCGCGCCTACCGAGTTGGCCCGGAGCTGGTAGCCTGGGCAGACGGTAAAAATCTGCGGGAGTTAGGGATTTACCGCCAAACCGGTTGCTATATCGAGCGTATTCGCCGTAATGGTATTTTGGCTAATCCAGATGGTGATGCTGTGCTGCAAGTAGGAGACGAGATTTCGTTAGTCGGCTATCCAGATGCTCACTCCCGCCTTGATCCCAGCTTTCGTAACGGCAAAGAAGTCTTTGACCGTGACCTGCTGGATATGCGCATTGTTACCGAAGAAATTGTAGTTAAAAACAGTAATGCAGTCGGTAAACGCCTCAGCCATTTAAAACTGACCGACCACGGTTGCTTCCTCAACCGAGTGATCCGCAGCCAGATTGAAATGCCGATTGATGACAACGTGGTATTGAATAAAGGTGATGTGCTGCAAGTCAGCGGTGATGCGCGGCGAGTTAAAAGTGTGGCAGAAAAGATTGGCTTTATTTCCATTCACAGCCAGGTTACCGATTTGCTGGCATTCTGCTCATTCTTTATTTTGGGATTAATGATTGGCTTAATCACCTTCCAGTTCAGTAATTTCAGTTTTGGGATTGGTAATGCTGCCGGCCTGCTAATGGCTGGCATCATGTTGGGTTTTTTACGCGCTAACCACCCAACTTTTGGCTATATCCCGCAAGGGGCGCTAAATATGGTGAAAGAGTTCGGGCTAATGGTCTTTATGGCGGGTGTTGGACTAAGTGCCGGTGGTGGTATTAATAGCAGCTTGGGTGCGATAGGCGGGCAAATGCTGATTTCCGGCCTGATAGTCAGCCTGGTGCCGGTGGTTATCTGCTTTCTCTTTGGCGCTTATGTATTACGCATGAACCGCGCACTACTTTTCGGAGCCATTATGGGCGCACGTACCTGCGCACCCGCCATGGATATCATCAGCGACACCGCCCGCAGTAACATTCCAGCCCTAGGTTACGCAGGGACTTACGCCATTGCGAATGTGTTATTGACCTTAGCAGGTTCGTTGATCGTGATTGTTTGGCCAGGGATATTAGGTTAGCGCGCTAAAACAGGTATTTGGGATAAAACTAAATATTATTTATCCTTTTTTCATTTTTCCAGAACTTTCTTGCCGGACTGGGGTCTGATTTAGTGCCACTGCTTTTCTTTGATGTCCCCATATTGAGGAGCCCGATAGTCCCGCCTTCTTAGGTTCAAGACTAGTCGGGGTTTTTCTTGCCTGAAATTTGAGTTCTACCTTTTCGAACCTGGCTTTACCCCCCTTAAGGCTTTCTTAAGGCGAAATTATTACAGTGCATACATTCCTTACTTCTGCTTCAGGCTACGTTGTGCATACCAGCAAACCCGCCCCTATATCCGAATATCCGATATTTCTGCATCGATATTAAATAATCCCTCAACGGTACTGATAATTCGGACAAACTCTCTTTACTCATTACCGTTATCCTTTTATTTTTGGCAGGCTTTTAGTTTGATGATTGGTGGATTGCTGTTTCTCTGGTTATCACGCCACGAGCAGTTAGATTGGCTTATCAGGCACTACTGGCTTGATCCCGTCAGGCTGAGTTTTCCATGGGAAAATAATTACAGGCTAGATTTGATCAAATTATGTGCGGAACGCATTTTCTAACTCATCCCCCATGGGCGGGTTGGTGGGTTTGGCTCAGCCAGTTGGCTGTGTTTTGGATGATTAGTGGTTATTACAACCGCAATAAAGGTACAGAATAATGGAACAAATGAATTATTTTTTCTTTTCCATGATAAATGCAACTCCTGCATCAGCACCATGGATGATTTCTTTTGCAACGTTCATCGCTCGTGACCTGATCATGATTATCCCTGTGTTACTGGTAGGGCTTTGGTTATGGGGGCCAAAAGAGACCATAACCGTGCAGCGAGCCGTGGTAAGCAAGGCGGCCATCGCTCTTGCTTTCTCTATGCTTTCAGCGAGTTGTATCGGGATGCTGATACCTTACGATCGGCCTTTTGTCGTCGGTTTTGGCTATAATTTTATGAGCCATGCGCCTGATAGCTCTTTCCCAAGTGACCATGGCACCGCCATTTTTACCTTTGCTTTGGCTTTTGTTTTCTGGCACAAGCTCTGGTCGGCTATCAGCATGATGCTCATCGCGATCGCCATTGCATGGTCACGGATTTATCTGGGTGTGCACTGGCCATTAGATATGGCCGGGGGCTTCTTATTGGGAATTGTCGGTTGTCTGTTTGCTCAATTGGTGTGGAATTTGTTCGGAGACGCTATCTCGAAGGGTATGACGCGCCTTTATCACCTGAGTTTTGCCTTGCCTATCAGTAGAGGATGGGTCAGAAGCTAACAGCGCTACGTTATAAATCTCACCTTGCCGGTTGACCTAAAAAACCGGCAGTATTCTTAACCTATCCCGCCAAATAATTAAAACTCTTTAAAATAAATATTTTATTCAAACAACAAACATACTCCCGGCCCATTTAATCGCTACAAATGTAATTTAAGTAACAAAAAATGAGTTTATAGTTGAATTAGTGATAATTATCTTTGTTTTTATCTATAAATGTTATTATTATAACAATATAATCAATTTATAGATGAACAAAAGGATAATAATCATGACGACCAATTACGCTAATTACATTGACCATACCCTATTGGCAATGGATGCCACCGAAGCACAAATCATTAAATTGTGCGCAGAAGCTAAACAACACCATTTCTATGCCGTATGTGTTAACTCTGGATACGTTCCAGTGGCGGCTCAACAGTTAGTCGGTAGCCCGGTAAAAGTGTGCTCAGTCATTGGTTTCCCTTTGGGTGCAGGTCTGACTGAAGCAAAAGCCTTTGAAGCTCAGGCAGCTATCAACGCTGGGGCGCAAGAGATTGATATGGTTATCAATGTTGGTTGGCTGAAAAGTGGTAAAATCGCCGAGGTTAAAGCCGATATTAAGACCGTACGTGAGGTCTGTGCTGCCACACCGTTGAAGGTAATATTAGAAACCTGCCTGCTCAGTGACGAGCAGATCGTACAAGTTTGTGAAATGTGCCGTGAGCTCGACGTTGCTTTTGTTAAAACCTCTACCGGTTTCAGCACCGGCGGTGCCAAAGAGGAAGATGTAACATTGATGCGGGCCACAGTAGGCCCGGTAATGGGTGTTAAGGCATCCGGTGCCGTTCGTGACAGAGAAACGGCTGAAACAATGATTCAGGCAGGAGCTACGCGGATCGGCACCAGTTCTGGAGTCACTATCGTTTCAGGCCAGAAAGCCGCCGCGTCAAGCTACTAAACCTTGTAAGCCCGGTTACCGCCGGGCTGATTTATCCGCCGGACTTGCTGGCAAAAATGTTTACAACAAGTTGTTTTACAAGAAATTTTCTCACGACGCATTATTTTATAAAAGATTGTATTACAATGCACTATATTGAAAATAGTTTGTCAGGAATAGCTTATGGAAACCCGCCGCGCAGAACGAATCAATAAACTTACTCAGGCCCTAAAGCGTTCCGATAAAATCCATCTAAAAGACGCCGCTACTCTGTTGCGAGTGTCTGAAATGACTATTCGGCGAGATCTTAGTGCCGAGCCAACCGCCGTTATTTTGCTCGGTGGTTATGTGGTGATGGACCCCAAAAGCAACAACGTCAACCACTATTTTGTTTCAGATCAGCAGACTAAGCAGGTAGAAGAAAAGCGCCGTATTGGTCAGTTGGCAGCACGTCTTATCGCCGAAAATGATACGGTTTTTTTTGACTGCGGTACCACTATTCCCTCGATCATCGACGAGATAGACGAAGAACTGACATTCACCGCCATTTGTTACTCCCTCAACACCTTCCTTTCCTTACAAGACAAACCAAATTGTAAAGTGATCCTGTGCGGGGGGGAATTCAAACCTAATAACACTATTTTCACACCAATCAGCCAATACAATGAACTGGATAATACCTGCCCGAATAAAGCTTTTATCTCCGCAGCAGGTGTTTCAATTGAATATGGTGCGACTTGTTTCAACTTCGATGAAATTCTATTGAAGCACCGAGCCATAGCCAAATCTCAGCATAAAATCCTGGTGGCAGACCACAGCAAGTTTGGCAAAATAAAACCTGCCAGTATTGGCGCTCTGACACTCTTCGATGCGCTAGTTACCGACCGTCAGCCTGATGCTGCATTCAGCGAGTTTTTTTTACAGCATGGCATTAAAATCGACTGTTAGGCTTGATTACATAGCAAAAATCTTAGTTTGATAAATGCCGGGTGGGTAAATCTACCCGCCTATTCTCAGGTTAAACCGGATTATATTTAAACAAAATAAATAACAAGCAAAAAACCATTCATTACTTGTGGTTAATAATATTCTTATTATTAACTTTTTAAAACACAATTCTATTGTGTAATTAATATCCGATAACAACTGAATTTAAGGTAAATTAATTTAACATTACCTGTCTTTTAATGTCTCCACGGGAAAAATAGCGTCTATTTATTGTGTGATAAATTACGATTAGTCACGTTTTATAGGGGGAATAAAGTATATAGCGCAAATAGTCACCCGCTGAATTATTTTATCTTGCGATGATAACTTCTGTTTTTTTCTTATTTAACTGTTTATATTACCGTCAACTTCAAACATTTTCAGCAACTCAAGATAAAAATTAAAACAAAATAAAATCAAATAGTTAGATTAATAATCCAATGTTAAATTAATGATATCCATCAATATACCAGTGAAATTTTTTATTTTTACTGGATCCACAAACGTGGTTAAAATATATTGCCACAAAAAATAGGCAGGATAAAGAATGTGCTGTTTATTTATTAAACAAAAATAATGACCTCTTTTTCATCCTTCTTAGTGATGAATTATGCTAATTCACATAACAATCAGTTATAAATTCGCAACAATTGATCTAAAGCGATTTTATTGAGCATTTGAGAGCATGATCACGGTAGTTTTAACTACAAATCGCTATATTGCCGCTAGCAAAAACTACCGACATGGTTAGAACAATAAAATATCCGATAACGCGAATTCACCCGCTTAAAATCGGTTAAATTTTGCACTTGAAATTTTAGCGATACCGCACGACTACGGCACCAAAGTAATAACCAGGGCACCAATTTTAAACGAATCGTTTTGACTGAATTTCTCACCTGATAATGTCGCTCAATAAGGTGTTACAGGTTTTGAATCTTCGGCTCTTAATTTTAAATTAACGTGTTCACAATGGAGATTTTTATGAACACTACTCAAGCAGGCACCCTTGCCTCTCCGGGAAAAGTTTCATCCAGCACATGGCGTAAAAGTGACACCATGTGGATGCTGGGTTTGTACGGTACAGCCATCGGCGCTGGCGTATTGTTTCTGCCAATCAATGCCGGTATTGGCGGCCTGCTGCCTCTGATTGTTATGGCTATCATTGCGTTCCCGATGACTTTCTTTGCTCACCGCGGCCTATGTCGCTTTGTGCTGTCAGGCAAGAATCCGGGTGAAGACATCACCGAAGTGGTTGAAGAGCACTTTGGTGTTGGCGCAGGCAAGCTGATTACCCTGCTTTACTTCTTCGCTATCTACCCGATTTTGTTGGTATACAGTGTCGCTATCACCAACACCGTTGATAGCTTCATTACCCACCAGATGCATCTGCCATCGCCACCGCGTGCCATTCTGTCCCTGATCCTGATCCTCGGTCTAATGACTATCGTGCGTTTTGGTGAGCACGCCATTGTAAAAGCCATGAGTATTCTGGTATTCCCGTTTGTCGCGGCATTGATGTTGCTGGCGGTGTACCTGATCCCTAACTGGTCTGGTGCCATATTTGAACATGTCTCCATGGACGGTAACGGTACCGGTAGCGGCCTGTGGATGACCATGTGGCTGGTTATTCCGGTGATGGTGTTCTCGTTCAACCACTCCCCTATTATCTCGGCGTTTGCGGTAGCAAAACGTGAAGAGTACGGTATAGAGGCTGAGCAAAAATGTTCCCGCATTTTGGCTTTTGCTCACATCATGATGGTGGTAACCGTCATGTTCTTCGTCTTCAGTTGCGTACTGAGCCTGTCCCCTGCGGATCTGGCAGAAGCAAAAAGCCAGAATATTTCTATTCTGTCTTATCTGGCGAACCACTTTAATACCCCACTCATTGCCTACATGGCACCGGTCATTGCCTTTATTGCTATCACCAAGTCTTTCCTGGGTCACTACCTGGGTGCCCGTGAAGGTTTCAATGGCATGATGATTAAGTCTTTGCGTAGTAAAGGCAAAACCATCAACCATGACAAGCTAAACCGTATTACGGCACTGTTCATGCTGGTAACAACTTGGATCGTAGCAACCATGAACCCAAGTATTCTGGGTATGATTGAAACGCTAGGTGGCCCAGTCATCGCAATGTTGTTATTCCTGATGCCAATGTACGCAATCCATAAAGTGCCGGCGATGCGTAAATATAGCGGCCGGATCAGCAACGTGTTTGTGGTTATCATGGGCCTCATTGCTATCTCTGCAATCTTGTTCAGCCTGTTCGGTAAATGATTCTGAGGCTGGCCAATCCCCCACGGCCAGCCCGTAATTATCATCTGACGTTGTAAATTGTGCCAAAAGCCGGTGCGTCCGCGCCGCTTCTCTATTCCATAGCAATGTAAGCATTTTAATAATTAGAACCTTTAAGAGGCTAATATATGGTCAGCGTTTTTGACATTTTTAAGATTGGTATTGGTCCATCCAGCTCTCACACTGTCGGCCCGATGAAGGCTGGCAAGCTGTTTACCGATGATTTAATCGAACTTAAGCACCTTTCTGCCGTCACCCGAATCACTGTTGATGTTTATGGCTCTTTGTCTCTGACCGGTAAAGGTCACCATACCGATACCGCGATTATTATGGGTTTGGCCGGGAATCTGCCCGATACCGTTGATATTGATGCAATACCTGGGTTTATCCGTGATGTAGAGCTACAGGAACGCCTGCAACTGGCAAACGGTAGCCATGACGTTGATTTCGCGGCAAGGGGCGGAATGAATTTTCATGAAACCAACTTGCCACTCCATGAAAATGGCATGACCATAAGCGCCCACGCAGGTGATAAATGTATTTTCAGCAAGACTTATTACTCCATTGGCGGCGGGTTTATTGTCGATGAAGCACACTTTGGTCAACAGGATAGCCACGCGACCACCGTGCCTTACCCGTTCAATTCCGCCCGTGATTTACAAAAACACTGTAAAGATACGGGTTTGTCGTTATCTGGCTTAGTGCTGCAAAATGAGCTGGCATTGCACAGCAAAGCCGAGATAAGCGCGCATTTTGCGGCAATCTGGGAGGTGATGCGTGCCGGTATTGAACGCGGAATTAATACCGAAGGGTTATTGCCCGGCCCGATGAAAGTACCTCGTCGTGCCGCAGCCCTACGCCGGATGCTGGTCAGTACCGATAAACATAATTCTGATCCGATGATGGTGGTCGATTGGATCAATATGTATGCATTAGCCGTCAATGAAGAAAATGCCGCAGGCGGGCGGGTAGTGACCGCACCAACCAATGGGGCATGCGGTATTATTCCTGCTGTTTTGGCTTACTACGATAAATTTATTCGCCCGGTGAATGAGAACTCATCCAGCCGCTATTTCCTGGTTTCAGGAGTGATTGGTGCGCTGTATAAGATGAATGCATCCATTTCCGGCGCTGAAGTGGGTTGTCAGGGGGAAGTGGGCGTTGCCTGTTCAATGGCTGCCGCCGGTCTGGCTGAGTTGATGGGCGGTAGCCCTGCTCAGGTCTGTATCGCCGCAGAAATCGCCATGGAGCATAATCTGGGGCTGACCTGTGACCCGGTTGCAGGGCAAGTTCAAGTACCCTGTATTGAGCGCAACGCAATTTCCGCAGTACAAGCCGTCAACTCTGCTCGTATGGCACTGCGTCGTACCAGCGAGCCTAGTGTCTGCCTGGATAAAGTCATCGAAACGATGTATGAAACCGGTAAAGATATGAACTCGAAATACCGCGAAACCTCCCGTGGTGGCCTGGCAATCAAGGTCGTCGCCTGTCATTGATTATCCTCAGTAATAAAATGATAAAAGGGCTACTGCGAAGTAGCCCTTCAGACTGCTGACAAACCCCGATGACGCGATGTTAGGCGGTGAGGATAGGCCGAAGAGTAAAGCGTCC
>NZ_CQAZ01000021.1:17505-94257 GCF_001152565.1 Yersinia pekkanenii
GGCTCGCCCCCCAAGGACGGGTTTACGGCATCTTTACTGTCTGCCTGTTCTCTCCGTGGTCAGCACGTTATCATTAACCTCAACAAGAGCTACTGAGTGGTAGCTCTTTTGCTTATTAAGCAATAACCTCTACATTAGCTAAATAACTGGCTGAGTTTCATCATCACGAAATCCCAGATGCGGCTAAAGAACCCGCCCTCTTTTACTTCGTTTAATACCACCAGTGGCCGCTGTTCAATCGTTTTGCCATTAAGCTGAAAATCAATAGTACCCACTGCCTGATGCTTTGCCAGCGGCGCACGCAGTTCGGTCTGATCCAACGTATAACTGGCTTTCAGGTTCTTCATCTGCCCTTTCGGGATAGTAATAGCCGCATCCTCCGCGACGCCGAGCTCGGCCTGACCGGTGTCACCAAACCACACTTTCTGCGTAACAAAGGGTTTTGTCGCTTTAATCGGTACCACGGTTTCATAGAAACGGAAGCCCCAGGTCAACAGTTTTTCACTTTCACTAAAGCGAACCCGGTCACTCGGGGCACCTAACACCACGGAGATCAACCGCATCGGCCCGTCAGTCGCAGAAGCGACCAGATTATGCCCAGCCCCAGTGGTAAAGCCGGTTTTCATGCCATCCACATTAAGATTAGTGCTCCATAACAGACGGTTACGGTTAATCTGGCGGATCTTATTAAACGTGAACTCTTTCTCTTTGTGCAGGGCGTACTCTTCTGGTACATCACGGATCAATGCCTGCCCCAATACCGCCATATCCCGTGCAGTACTGTACTGCCCCGGTGCATCAAGGCCATGCACCGTCATAAAGTGAGTATTAGCCAGACCCAGTGCTTTGGCGTAATTATTCATCAGGCCGACAAAACTGTCCTGACTCCCGGCGACATAATCAGCCAGTGCGATACTGGCATCATTGCCTGACTGAATAACAATACCTTTATTCAAATCGGATAATTTTACCTGATCACCCGGTTTCAAAAACATCAGTGAGGAGCCGCGTAATGCCGGATTACCGGTAGCCCAGGCATCTTTACCCACCGTCACTAAATCATCTTGATTCACCTTACCGGCTTTAATCGCCTGTCCAATCACATAGCTGGACATAATCTTTGTCAAACTGGCGGGGTCAAGGCGCTGGTCACTGTTACTTTCAGCCAGCACTTTTCCACTATTGTAATCCATCAGCACATAGGCTTTGGCATCTACCGAAGGAGCCTCCGGAGAGTCAGCCGCATGCGCGGCAGGCAGTGCCAGGAGCAATAAACCAGCACTGAAAGTAAACGTCTTTATCTTGAAAGGGAGGATAAATTTCATCATGAGGTCGCCAGAGTATCCTTGCAAATAATCGGAAATAAGTGGTATTTCCAGAACCAATCACGGTCCAATTAGCGAAAAAATAACGTTTTTTCACTTAAACTGAAATATTAGCTTAGTCATACTTCAGTCCCTTCTCTAAATTTATCCCATTGCCGCCCCAATTGGGCATAGTTTTACGTTTTGTTTTGTAAAGATGCCGTTTCAATCGATATAGATGGTTATACGGCTAACCGTCTGCCTATCTGAACATCCTGACACCTAAGCACCTAAACGTCTAAATAATGATAAATATATTCCAAAAAGGAATATAAGCGGGTTATTTGTTCTTTTCAGTGCCTAAGCTGCTAGCGCTATTATCCAGCCAATAGGTTGCTAACCAAATTAATGCTGTTAAACAAATAATTGTTGGAGTATGCAATGGCTATCCCACGCTCGGTACTTGATCTTATCGGCCACACCCCGTTGCTGGAACTGACCCGCTTTGATACCGGTCGGTGCCAACTGTTTGTTAAATTAGAAAACCAAAATCCCGGTGGCTCGATTAAAGACCGTGTAGCGCTCTCCATGATTGAGCAAGCGGAGCAAGATGGGGTGCTGCAACCCGGCGGCACTATCATTGAAGCTACCGCAGGCAATACTGGCCTTGGGCTGGCATTAGTTGCCGCGTTAAAAGGTTACAAACTGGTATTGGTGGTACCTGACAAAATGAGCCAGGAGAAAATTTTCCATCTACGCGCATTGGGCGCGCAGGTGCTGCTGACCCGCTCGGATGTCGGTAAAGGCCATCCGGCTTATTATCAGGATTATGCCCTGCGTTTGGCGCAGGAAACACCCGGTTCATTCTATATTGACCAATTCAATAACCCGGCAAACCCTGCCGCACACCGGACATCAACCGGCCCCGAATTATGGCAACAAATGGGCGAACAGATTGATGCCATCGTAGTGGGTGTTGGCTCTAGCGGGACATTAAGTGGCCTGAGCCAATATTTTGCCAACGTTTCACCGGCAACAGAGTTCGTACTGGCTGATCCCGCGGGATCTATTCTGGCGGATTTCGTCGATGGCTCGCAGGTTACTGATGCCGGTAGCTGGCTGGTAGAAGGTATCGGTGAGGATTTTATCCCACCACTGAGTAACTTTTCTCAGGTAAAAAAAACCTACCGTATTGATGATGCCGAGGCTTTTAGCACCGCCCGCACGCTATTGCGGGAAGAAGGTGTACTGGCAGGGTCTTCCACCGGCACCTTGCTGGCAGCGGCATTACGTTATTGCCGCGAGCAGACTACCGCCAAGCGAGTCGTCACCTTTGTTTGCGATAGCGGAAATAAATACCTGTCAAAAATGTTCAATGACTACTGGTTATTGGAACAAGGCTTACTGAGCAAACCTCAGCATGGTGATTTACGTGATTACATCACCTATAGCCATCAGGATGGTGCCACAATTTCAGTTTCACCGCAGGATACGCTGGCCGTGGCTCATGCCCGAATGCGACTGTATGACATCTCGCAGTTACCGGTATTAGAGGGCGAAAAAGTGGTCGGTTTAATTGACGAGTGGGATCTACTGAACACCGTACAAGCCGATGCCAGCCATTTCAAATTACCTGCCAGCGCAGCAATGACCCATCACGTCATTACGTTACAAAAAGAAGCGGATTACCACTCTCTACTGGCAACCTTTAATGATGGTCATGTGGCGGTGGTGCTGGATGGTGAACGTTTCCTCGGCTTGATTACCCGTACCGATGTTTTGAATACCTGGCGTCAAAAGCTGGCTTAACCTTCTCTTATTAAGGATTTTTATCATGGCAAAATTCGATACTCTAACCGTCCATGCCGGTTATACCCCTGATAGCACCGGTGCAGTAATGCCAGCAATTTACGCGACATCTACCTTTGCGCAGCCAGCCCCTGGCGAACATACCGGATATGAATATTCCCGCAGTGGTAACCCCACGCGTACTGCCTTGGAAAAAGCGATTGCAGAGTTGGAAAACGGGACTCGTGGTTACGCTTTTGCCTCGGGTCTGGCGGCTTGTTCAACCGTACTTGAGTTATTGGATCAAGGTAGTCATATCATTGCAGTTGATGATTTATACGGTGGGACATATCGCCTGTTAGAAAAAGTTCGTAGCCGCAGCGCTGGTTTGCGAGTGACTTATGTCTCCCCTGCGGATACTGCCGCATTGGAACACGCTATTTTACCCGAAACCAAAATGATCTGGGTCGAAACGCCAACCAACCCGTTGTTAAAGCTGGCTGATCTGGCAGCCATCGCAGCGATTGCCAAAAAACACCGACTCATCAGTGTGGCAGATAATACCTTTGCCTCTCCTTATATTCAGCGCCCGCTGGAACTGGGCTTTGATATCGTGGTGCATTCAGCCACTAAATACCTTAATGGTCATTCCGATGTGGTCGCCGGTGTTGCCGCGGTGGGCAATAACCCCGAATTAGCCGAACAATTGGGCTTTTTGCACAACGCGGTGGGCGGGATTTTAGATCCATTCAGTAGCTTCCTAACATTACGTGGTTTACGCACGCTGGCTTTACGCATGGCACGGCATAATCACAGTGCTCAACGTATTGCCGAATGGCTTGAAGGGCAGCCACAAGTTGAAAATGTCTATTATCCTGGCTTGAAAAGCCACCCACAGCATGAGCTGGCCGCCCGGCAAATGGCCGGTTTTGGTGGCATGATTTCAGTGCGGCTGAAAGGGGATGATGAATTCGCTCGTGCGGTGATCAAACGCTCACATTTATTTATTCTGGCTGAAAGTTTAGGCGGTGTAGAGAGTTTGATCAGCCAGCCATACAGCATGACTCATGCCTCCATCCCGCTGGAAACTCGCCTGAAACATGGGATTACTCCGCAGTTGTTACGTTTATCGGTAGGGATTGAGGATACCGAAGATTTGATTGCGGATTTGGCGCAAGCGCTAAACGGCTAAGACCCTGATGACTTGACGTTGCGAAGATAGCCAGTACGAGTTAATACGACGCCTGCTGGCTCCACTCGCTAGACCGCTCTTTGCCACACATGGCCACGCTCTTCGAAAATTAATTTTTCCATTGATTGAAGGACTTCAGAATCTGCCAGTATGCGTAAGAAATGCCCCACATCGCTGGCCTCCTCGATAGATTCCACATAAAGAGCCCGTAAGGCAACATCTGCTGTTCGTGGCAAGCTGGTTTGCCCCTTTTCCCAACGAGCAACCGTTTGTACATCTACACCGAGTAATATCGCCAGCGCTTTTTGAGACATATTCATTTCAATACGGATAAAACGGATTTCATCAGCCGCTAATGGTCTACAGCGGTTAACCAAGACTTTACTGATTAAACGATGCAGACCCTCGACGTCATCGATACTGGTGAAATGCTCACCATCGACAATGCCACAATGATAACCATTGGCCAGCCAAACTGTTGTTAAACCACTCTCTGTGTAGTGATACATGACCTATTCTCCATTACTTAATCATCACGGTAACTACAAATACTGTAGGGTCATTCTCATGTCGTTTCAGTACCACCACGACTTCAATAACATCGCCCGCCGCCACACCTTGCAGGTTAAATTTCCAATCACCGCCAGACGTTTGGTGTGGCGCTTCAGTGAATCGACTGTGCTTACTGATAAAGACATGCAAAATTTGCCGTAACGTTACACACCGTTCAGACATCCTTTGTTTGGCATGTGCGCTGATACGAATGCGCCCTGTATGGTTTGCTGCCAGATCGTTAACTATCTTGCGGGTTGAAACAGAGCTAAGAGGGAATTCTCTGACAGCGGTCCCCTGATAGGGTAAAGGTGTATTAGATTCCATTCAATCACCTCCTCGATTTTATGCCTATCATTTTGATAGGTATCAGCGAGCGAATCAAGAGCAGACAGAGAAAAAAAGAAAAGGAGTCATAAGATTATAAATGAAGAAGAGACAGTGAAAGCCTTACCGCCGATGGGACAAAGACCGAACCCATCTATCGCCCAGGCTTTGTACGCCCTGAACCAAAATCACCAACACTATTAATGTCGCAACCATGATTTCATTATTAAAACGTTGATAACCATAACGAATAGCCAAGTCACCTAATCCACCACCACCAATAACGCCGGCCATTGATGAGAACCCCACCAGCATCACGATAGTTAAGGTTATACCGGCTAATAAGGCGGGCAGCGCCTCCGGTAATAACACCTTTTGAATCACATGCCGCGCCGATCCCCCCATTGATAAAATGGCTTCAATCCGCCCTTTGTCAACTTCATCCAGGGCCGCTTCCACCACTCTGGCAAAAAATGGGATTGCCCCCAAGGTTATTGGCACAATAGCGGCGGTACTGCCCAGCGTTGTGCCGATGATCCAACGGGTAATCGGAATCAATGCAATCAATAGCACCACAAAAGGCATTGAGCGCCCCAGATTAACCATTGCCCCTATCAATGCATTCAGCCGAGGAGCAGGTAACACACCATTAGATCGCGAAATAAATAACAACACACCTAATGGCAAGCCAATCAATACGGTGAAAAAGGTCGCGATAATCACCATATAAACGGTTTCGCCCGTCGCATTGGCGACTAATCCCAGGAGCTCCTGCCAACTCATACCGCTGTTCATATCAGTTCAGCCCTCACACCACGCTCATTAAGAAATTGTAAGATTTCAGATAAATTCACCCCCCCCTCTGGGTGACTGAAATCAACGTGTAAGCGCCCAACCCGTTGACCACCAATAGACTCCACCCCACCTCCCAGTAGAGTGACGCCCACCGCATGTTGTTGTGCCAACTCACTGAGTACCGGCGAGGCCAATAACGTGTCGAAGAATGTCAGTTCCGCAACCGGCGTACCGGATAAAGCGGACGAGCCACAAGTGGGTAACAACGAACGCCCTAAGCGGGAATGAGGAGAAGCCAGCAACTCGCTGATAATGCCGGTTTCGACCACCCGCCCTCGTTCCAGTAAGGCGGCGTTATCACAGATAGATTTCACTACGTCCAGCTCGTGGGTAATCAGCACAATGGTTAACCCCAATTGGCGGTTAATATCGCTGAGCAGTGAAAGTATTGATGCCGTTGTTTCCGGATCCAACGCACTGGTGGCTTCATCAGATAACAAGTAGGACGGTTTGGCCGCCAATGCTCTGGCAATACCGACCCGCTGTTTTTGCCCCCCCGATAGCTGCGAAGGAAAAGCATAGGCTTTGTCACTCAAGCCGACTAAATCCAACAGCTCGGCAACACGTCGTTGGCGCTGCGGCTTGGGCATCCCAATAATCTCCAAGCCAACCGCGATATTGTCCCAAACGTTACGTGAATGAAGTAAGTGGAAATTCTGGAAAATCATGCCGATATTCTGCCGTTGCAGACGTAACTCACGCTCAGAAAGAGTGGTTAATTCCCGTCCGTCCACCTGAATACGGCCCGAGGTGGGCCGTTCAAGTAGGTTCAGGCAGCGGATTAAGGTACTTTTACCTGCCCCGCTGCGGCCAATAATACCGAACACCGAGCCGGTTGGGATCTCTAGCGAGACCTCTTCCAGAGCTACCATTGGCAGCCCTCCTTGTGGATAGGTTTTACTCAGGCGTTCGATGCTAATCATGATTTAATGCCTGCCACCGGAATAACTGAACCGGCGTATTTCTCAGTGATAAATTTCGCTACTTCCGGCGACTGCAAATCTTTCGCCAATTGTTTGATGCGCGGGTCGTTGGCCAAGGCGGGTGTGGTGACCAAAATATTGGCATACGGGTTGCCAGCCGCTTTCTCCAGACCCAAAGCGTCTTTGGCGGGATTAAGCCCTGCCTCCAGGGCATAATTACCATTAATAACTGCTAAATCAACATCATCCAGTGAGCGCGGGATCTGTGGTGATTCGATCTCCAGAATGTTCAAATGTTTTGGATTACTCACAATATCCTTAGGCGTTGCCTGATTTTTAGCCGGATCAGTAAAGCCCGGTTTCAGGGTGATTAGCCCCTGATCTTGCAATAAATAGAGCGCACGGCTGAGGTTTGTGACGTTATTCGGCACGGCGACAGTGCCATTTTCCGGTACATCAGCAAAGGTTTTATGTTTGTGGGAATAGACGCCCAGTGGCTCAATATGCACCGTGGCAGCGACGGCAAATTTCTGCCCCAGCGCCTGCTCTTGTGAGCGCAAGTAAGGCACATGTTGGAAGTAGTTAGCATCGACATCGCCGTGGGCCAGCAGCTCATTAGAATTTACACCATTGGTGATTTCAATGATTTTCAGATCCAGTGACGGGTCCAGTTTTTGTACAAATTGCAGAATTTCCGCATGAGGCACTGGATCTGCCGCGACCCGCAATACTTCAGCGGCCTGTGCCGATAAAGTGAACGAAGATGCCAGTGCGGTCAGTAGTACCGCACCAACCAAGCCAGAAATAGGCGTTTGAGTCATTATTGTCTTTGTCATTCTCATCATCCCAAAAGTAAGTTTTTATCATTAAAGCGACCCAAAGAAATTGAGGCTGTAGCCAGCTAATCCCCTAGAGCGTCAATTGCACAGGGTAGTAGCGCTCGGCAACATCCGGGTGAGAGCGCAGGCGACCCTTGAGGTAATTCAGCCCGACATCACGAAACAATGGGTTGTGCGGATCACTGGCAGGCCCGCGCGCTTCAGCCGCCAAAACCTCCGGCAATTGATACAATGGGACCACCGCATCCAGACGCGCCCCGAGGAAGAATGCGATAGATAACCGGTCAGCACCGGCAGGTGGCGTTTCCACCCGGTGCACCGTGGCACGCAGATAACCGTTACTGGCCAGCTCCAGCAGCTCGCCGATATTGACCACAAAGGTGTCTGGCTGTGGAATAGCATCAATCCAGCGCCCCTCTTCCACTTCAACCTGTAAACCACGTTGTTGGTCTTGCAATAAGAAGCTGAGGAAACCTGAGTCTTTATGCGCCCCTACCCCCTGCCCGCTTTGCGTGGTTTCGCGCCCCGGATAACGGATCAACTTGATATGTTCATTGGGTTTATCGCCATACAGCTCATCAAATGCATTTTCATCCAGTTCCAATGCCAGAGCAAAAGCGCGTAGCAAGCGCAGCGCCATTCCGGTCATTTCTCGCTGCCATTGCAGTAATGCTGGTTTTAATTCAGGCAGCGCTGTAGGCCACTGGTTTGGACCTTGTAGTTGTGCCCAACTTGGGGTGCCCGGTGTTTGTGGTAATGGGTCTCTTTCTGCACCAATATCGAACTGTTCGCGCCAGTCTGGTTGGCCACGGGTTAATTCTGAGGCGGCACGGTTATAACCCCGAAAATGCGGGGAACGGACCATAGCAACGGCCAGTTTCTCCTCATCAGGCAGGGCAAAGAATGCACGTGACAGAGTTTGGATTTGTTGTAATAACGCGGGGTCAATACCATGTCCTGTGAGATAGAAGAATCCGATATCACGTGCGGCATGGCGTAAGGCGACTAAGAACTCCTGACGTTCAACTTCGCTGCCATTAAGCAGTGAAAGATCCAATAAAGGTAATGTGTTAGCAAATACCGCATTCGCGGCTAATTGATTAATGGGTAATTGATTGCTTAGTGGTTGATGACTCATTTTTCACTCCGGGATTTTCAGTCGGTTGCTTTTTTTGCTCGAAACCAATGAAAACTGGACAACCATACAAACGAATAATCAGCATAATTAGCTCCTGAGCCGTGGGGTGAAAGCAGACAGACGACAACACTCTTTCTTTAGCCATACTGGCGTTTAGTGGCAAACCGCTTTAATTACATTTCGCTCTCAGGGTAAAAGTTGTTTTAAGAGTGTTCTCGACTAGATACTTAACAATCTATATCTAAACGATATAAACAATTAACACCGAAACGCTGCAACTCACCAATATCAATCCGTTCTATGTTATTTCTTTCATTAATGACCCTAGTCTCAGTCCTATAATTACCCGCTCAAGTAAATATTATGTTTATAACTCTGTCCTATTTGATGACCAATCTGATTCGCTTCCATGTTTAGCTAGAAAGTATTAGGTTAACGGTTGATACCTTTATGGAAGGTAACCGCTATATCGGTAAGGCTTAGTCGATTTAGCGATTCTGCATGACGGGGATAGCAACCATTGGTAATGAAATTTCAAATAGAGAGAGACTGATATGTTGACGGTATGGGGTCGGAATAACTCGACCAATGTCAAAAAAGTGCTTTGGTGTTTGGAAGAGCTGGATATCAGCTATGAACGTATTGATGTCGGTGGCCAATATGGTCAACTGAATGACCCTCTTTATCGCTCATTAAATCCGAATGGTCTGATCCCTTGCCTGCAAGATAAGGATTTTATTCTGTGGGAATCCAACACCATTGTGCGTTATCTGGCGGCACAATACGGCCAAAGTACGCTTTATCTGGCTGATGCTCAGTTGCGGGCTGGAGCAGAAAAGTGGATGGATTGGGCTACCTCCAGTCTGGTGGTCCCCTTTAAAGCGGTGTTTATTGGGTTGGTACGGACTGCGCCGGAACAGCAGGATCAAGTAAAAATTGCTCACGGTATTGAGCAACTGAATACATTGATGGCAATCGCCGATCAAGCGCTGGAACAACAGGCTTATCTTTCCGGCGATAAATTCGGTATCGGTGATATGCCACTCGGGTGTCTGGCCTATGCCTGGTTTAACCTGTCGATAGCACGCCCGGAACTGCCACATTTACAGCGCTGGTATCAACGCCTGACGCAAAGAGTGGCATTTCAGAAAGTCATTGATATTGGCCTGAGTTGATTAAACAGGGGTGAGCTAGCGCAGCTAACACCCCTGCAGCGCCAAGGACGAAGGGGATTAGAAATCGTAGCTCGCACCCACCATATAACGACGCCCATCGAGAACTTTGTCGTTAACTTCGATATCCACGCGTTTATCTAACACGTTGTAGACACCGCCCATCAGACGAAGCTCTTTGGTCAACTGGTAGTTAGCCCCTAAATCGACAAAAGTGTAAGACGGGGTTTGGCTGCCCATACTGGTTCGATTGAGATATTCCGAGGTTTTACCACGGTAATTGGCTCGCACCCAAGTGGCCAGTTCTTCACTTGCCTGCCAGTTCACTGTGCCGTTTAACATGTGCTTGGGCATCTGATTCAGTGGCTGACCGGAGAACTGCCCGCTTTTCTGCTCTGATTGTGTAAAGGTATAATTAGATGTCAGGGACCAGGCTTTATTGATTTCCCACCCGAAGGTTGCTTCCACACCACGGGTGATAGCTTTATCCACGTTGGTGCGGTCACTGATAAATTTATAGCTGGTGCCATTGATCATACACTGGCCTGACGCATTGCCAGTAGTATCAGTACAACGACGTACTTCAGTAATTTTATCTTTAAAATCAGTATTAAACAGTGTCACACCGGCGTTCATACCTTCCTGGTCATCCCAGAGAATACCGATTTCCTGGCTGATACTTCTTTCAGGTTTCAGGTTGGCATTACCCACAATGATAGCTGGATCGCCACGGCCACCCCCGGTGATTTGCCCCCAATTATCGGTTGCCTGACGCAAATCAGGTGATCGGTAGCCGCCGGATACCCCCCCTTTTAATGTCCATTGCTCTGCCAGGTGCCAGACACCGTATAAGCGTGGCGTCCAGTGAGTGCCGTAGTTCTCGTCCTGATCCATACGGACACCGCCAGTCAGGGCGAAATCATTGGTCATTTGCCATTCGTCTTCGGCAAATAACGCCCAACTCCAGCGGGTCAATTTAGTCAAATCACTGGCAGAGACTAATTGGTTACCAGTGTCATTCAGCTCTTCATAACGATATTGGCCGCCCAGAATAAGGGTATGATTGTCTAACAGGAATGAAGTCTGAGTATTAAAAATATTATCAACGCTCTTCATTTCACGGGATGGGTTGCGAGTTTCATCGCGTTGAACATAGCTGGTTGAATTACCAAAATCATAATAACCGTGATGAGTCACCGCATAATTGTTACGGTCATATTGCACATCACTGCTTTGGCCGTTTAATGCCACTGAGCGCCCGGCAGTTGAATTTCTATCCTGCACATAATGACCAATATCAAAATCAAATTCGTTCTTATCGTCGGGGGTCAGGGTAAATGTCGCGCTACCATTTCTCAGGCGCTGTTCATTATAACCATTGATCATCTTATCTTCGCTACGATGAGAAAGTAACCCGCTGACTTTTAATCCCAGTAAACCGTCAATTAATGGGCCGGAGGCGTAAGCATTGGTCTGGTATATATCGCCGGAATTTGAATCTTCCTGCAAAGTGGCATCAGCACGCACCGTTCCGTGCCACTCTTTACCCACTTTGCGCGTAATAACGTTAATTACGCCGCCCATGGCATCTGAGCCATATAGAGAGGACATCGGGCCACGTACCACTTCAATGCGTTCGATGGCCGCAAGCGGTGGCAACCACCCTTGCTCAATACCCGCACCGTCGCTGTTGGGCCGCGTACCACGGGTATCTACACGTTTACCATCCACCAGAATCAAGGTGTATTTTGCCGACATACCGCGAATACTGATATCGCTGTGACTACCTCCACCGGTCACCACCACGCCTGGAACATCTCTCAACGCATCGGTAATATCGGTATAGGCTTTATTCTCGATTTGCTCGCGGGTTATCACGGAAATAGAAGCGGCGGAGTCTTGAATTCGCTGCTGGAAGCCCGATGCCGTGACCACCATGGTATCGGTTGGCGTGGTACTGGTGGTATTGGTTTCAGCAGCAACGGCCTGAGATGAGATAAGTGCAGCGATGACCCATGTCGCCGAGTTCGTTTTCCTAAAAACCTGATTAACCTTAACCATTACACGTTCTCCATGAGGTATTAATGTATTCAGAACCCTGCCCGACAGACGTTTTTTACTTGTAGCAATACCGCCTGTTAGACAGGTGACAATTTATTTTTTATAAATGTTGGCAATAGCCGACCACAGCAAAAATATCGCTTCCGACGCTCTCTGCTTAATACATTATTATTCTGTGATACCGGTTACTGCCGTAATAGAAACCTTCTCCGCGCCTTTTATATTTCAGACCATGAGGAATAAGGCATCCAAAAGTTAATTAAATGGTAAGCTCAATGGCCAGTCCGACAACCCGGCACGCCACTAAATAGATAGCACGCTATCTATTTGCACGTTGATACCTAACCCTTTAACCATCCTCAGTAACCCCAGTTGCACCTCGATCCCCTTACTTTTCCTTATAATATAATGCTAACAATAAAACAAACGATAATAATTATCAATAAGATTACCAATCTTAATTAAATACAATTTTAAGCAACTGCTTATTTTATAATATTATTTAATCAGTAGGGTTAAATCTGTCCAATTCGGATACCAACAATGAACAGAAATTAGCGAAATTACTGGTTGAGATTTGTTCAAAAAACCACCAACTTACCGGCGTAAAAAAGGGCGATATCATTATCGCCCTTCCATTCCACTTACATCATGCTAACTATTACGTCATGCTAACTATTACACCATGCTAACTATTACGTCATGTTAGTCAGAAAGCAGCACCGATTTTTTCGGCTCGGCATGATCGTCACTGTCGTCACGCCATTTCGGAAATTCCATCTCTTTATATTTGATAACTTTGGTCCCTCGGGTCAACTTATAGCCGAACCAAATTATCAGGAACAATGGAATACCGATATACGTTGCGGTCACGCCATACCAATCAATCCGGTCTTGCAGGAATGCCTGATAGTTCTGCCCCAAGGTGATTATCAAACACAGTACGAAGGCAAAAATCGGCCCAACCGGGAAGAAGCCAGACTGATAGGGTAAGTCGTTCAGGTTACGACCCTGCATCATATAGCCACGACGGAAACGGTAATGGCTGATAGCAATACCCAACCAAGCGATAAAACCTGTCATCCCTGAGGTATTCAGTAACCACAGATACACGGTCTGATTACCATACATGGAGCTCAAGAAGCATAACCCGGCAACGACCGTGGTGGCATACAGCGCATTACGCGGTACCCCCCCCTTGGACAATTTAGCAAAAATACGTGGCGCTTTACCTTCCGAAGCCAGTGTAAACAGCATCCGAGTTGAGGCATACATACCCGAGTTACCGGCTGACAATACCGCCGTCAAGATAACGGCATTCATCACCGCCGCCGCCGACAACAGACCGGCATTTTGGAATACCAGAGTGAACGGACTAACACTGATATCTTTAACATCATTACGTAACAGACTTGGATCGGTATACGGAATAATCAGGCTAATAATCAGAATAGCCAAGATATAGAACAACAGAATACGCCAGAACACTTTACGCACCGCGCGTGGGATGTTTTTGCCCGGATCTTTTGATTCACCGGCAGCAATACCAATTAGCTCAGTCCCCTGGAAGGAGAAACCGACAATCATTGCCACACCAATCATCGCAGAGAAGCCCCCGGCAAAAGGCCCGTCGCCAATAGTCCAGTTGTGCCAGCCGGCACTTTCACCGCCTTTCATGATGCCGCTAATCATCATCACACCAATGATGATGAAGATAACTACGGTGGTCACTTTTATCAGTGAGAACCAGTACTCCGCTTCACCAAACCCTTTTACTGATATCCAGTTCAGTAAAAACATCAGAGCGAGGAATAATGCACTCCAGATCCAACCGGGGGCATCTGGGAACCAGTAATTCATCACCAATTGGGCGGCGACCAGGTCAACCGCGATAGTGACCGCCCAGTTGTACCAGTAGTTCCAGCCGAGGGCGAAACCGAAGCCTTCCTCAACATATTTAGAGCCGTAAGTCGAAAACGAGCCTGATACCGGCATAAACGCCGCCAGTTCACCGAGGCTGGTCATCAGGAAATAAACCATCAAGCCAATCAATGCGTAGGAGAGCAATGCTCCACCGGGGCCTGCTTGTGATACCGTCGCCCCTGAGGCAACAAATAAACCGGTACCAATAGAGCCACCGATAGCAATCATGGCTAAATGCCGTGATTTAAGCTCTCGGCGTAAGCGCTGTGCACCCTGCTGCGCTGGGATTTTAGTATGTTGCTGAGTCATTCTTACCCTAATCCACCCTTAAAAAATAAGGCCGGATTGTAACAAATCCCACCGGCTCTGTGAGTAACAATGCGCTGATATAAGATACCTTCATGATCCCAGTACAATTATTAGCAAAAGCGCCCCATTATCAGTAAAAATCGAAAGAAATTGGGTATTTTCGCCGTGATAAATCACATGGCTGGTGTAAAACACTTAAAAAAGCGTCATTTTCACGCCTAACGCGCTTTCAGCTAAGTCGTTTAACTTTCTTCCTGACAATAGCTAAGAAAACGCTGTAAAGCGTTGGATATATGCTTTTGCCGATGATGAATCAGGTATAACGTGCGGATCAGCGGCGGCATGGGAATATTCAGTTCGATCAATTCACCGTTAGCCAGTTGATCGGCAATCACTCGGCGTGACAGGCAACTGATCCCCATGCCATAGCGCACAGCACGCTTGATGGCCTCCGAATTGCCCAACTCCATGACCAATTTAAAATGTGGTAATTTAGCCAGTAACAAGTGGTCCAGCACTTCGCGCGTGCCAGAACCTCGCTCCCGCAGGATCCAGGCCGCATCAGCTAACTCCTTTAGCGTCAGCATCTTGTGGCATAGCGGGTTGTCGGGGGCGGCAAACACCACCAGTTCATCTCGTAACCAAGTTTGTGTTAACAGGTCCGGCATATGGCACGGCCCTTCAATCAGACCTAAGTCGCCACGAAAATCAGCCACTGCGGTAATCACATCCTGACTGTTACCGATATTCAGCTCCAGCGGCGTACCGGGGAAGTCGCGCCGATATTTGGCAATCATGCCCGGCAACATATAATTGCCGATAGTGCTGCTGGCAGCGATACGTAACGCGCCCAAATCCTGCAAGAAAAGCTGTTCTATTTCAATCGCCTGATCAAGCAATGCCAGCGCTTTGGGATACAGCAACCGCCCATGTTCATTGGTGACTAAACGCTTACCGACTCTATCAAAAAGCTGCACCCCCAATTGCCCTTCCAAATCTGCTAACGCAGCGCTGACTGCCGACTGTGAAAGTGCGAGCACTACCGAGGCTTGGGTGGTAGAACCGCTTTTTAGTACCTCAGCAAAAACTTCAAGTTGACGTAAGGTTATATGCATAACGGTCTCTGTCGTGAAAAATGGAGGGCGCTATCATCACTCTGTTCGCCCGTTATTGGATAAAACGAGCTGACGTCTTAGTGGTGAATATAATGACTGACGGACAAAGTATATAGCCTCAATTACCCTATAAGACTAACACCTTTGAGCAACATCGGGAGGTTATCAGCAGGTGAAATTAAGGCGTAAAAGTCCTATTCATTATCATCTGAATGAAAGAATATGCGATAAAAAATCGTGGCTAATAAACCAATAACTATGTTTAAAATCAAACAGATAAATAATAGATAACTGAACGTTTGAGATAAAGGTATCCCGCGTTCATTCCTAAATGGATTAAAATGTGGCAGAGGGGCAATATGGAAAGGGTTCAAGTTATATAACTTGAAAAAATAAGCGAGCAAATAAGGTGGGATCAACAAATAAATAAGTGAAGCAACCACCAATATTACCCACAGCGACTTTTCATGCTTTGCTTTCTTCATATCAAAAACTCATGTCCCTGCGATGATGGGGATGACCATCGTCCGCTACTGATTTCCATGGTGCTTAGCATACCAAGTTTCATTTCCATTCACGTCATGCCGTATAAAACATCTCGATACCTCGATTAAGACAGATCAGACGTTTGCAGCTATTCGCGCCCACCTTACCACTTATATCGATTAATTATAAATATATAATGAATTTATCTATTATATTTGAAGTCGTTAAACTATGTCCAATCGTTACAAGACACAGGACATCACATGGCGACTTCTCAGACTAAAGAACGGCCTCGCCCACAGCAGTTTACTTTGGCCCGCTATATCCCGGGCCTGGCGTTAACTGGCGTGATTACCGGGTTAGCGCTCAACGTGGGTGATATGCCGTGGTTTATCAATATGGGGTTGGGAGCCCTGACTCTGGCTATTTTATTTGGCATCCTGGTCGGTAACACGCTGTATCCGTGGGTACAACCGGTCTGTTCTGACGGTGTGCTGCTCGCCAAACAGCACTTGCTACGGCTCGGGATCATTTTGTATGGTTTCCGCCTGACCTTTCAACAAGTCGCGGATGTCGGTGCTACCGGGATTATTATTGACCTTTTAACCCTTAGCTCCACCTTTATGCTGGCGTGTTGGTTGGGTAAACGGGTGTTTGGCCTGGATCAGCAAACAGTGATGCTAATCGGTGCCGGTAGCAGTATTTGTGGTGCTGCCGCCATTATGGCCACCGAACCGGTACTGAAAGCCGATGCCAGCAAAGTGGCGGTTTCCGTCGCGACAGTAGTGATTTTTGGTACGCTGGCGATTTTTGTTTACCCATGGCTGTACCAGCTAAATCTGCATTACCAATGGCTGCCGTTTAGTCAGGAAACCTTTGGTATTTTTGCGGGTTCAACTATTCATGAAGTGGCGCAGGTGGTGGCGGCCGGTCATGCTATTGGCCCTGATGCCGAAAATGCCGCCGTGATCACCAAAATGATCCGGGTGATGATGTTGGCACCGTTCCTACTGTTGCTTTCCGCTTATCTGGGTCGCAGTAGCATGAAAACCCGCGGTCAAAAACGCGAGAAAAGTGCCATTACTATCCCATGGTTTGCGGTAATATTTATCCTGATGGCGGGCGTTAACTCACTCAACCTGCTGCCAGCGGCATGGGTCAGTCACCTGATTACGTTGGATACCATTTTACTGGCAATGGCGATGGCCGCGCTTGGGCTAACCACCCATATCGGCTCCATCCGTCAGGCGGGGGTTAAACCACTGTTGCTGGCACTGCTGCTGTTTGTCTGGTTGTTGGTTGGCGGAACCGGTATCAACTTGCTGGTGCAGCATATTGCGGCGTAAAGCCGCTATCCAAGCTAGCGCATTATTGCTTAAGGGCTGTGGGTGCGGCCCTTTTCTTTTCTCACCGTTTATCCCATTCAATCATGTCCCTATCGGTGCCATAATGGCCGGGTTATCAAAGGAGAATGGAATGAAATTTGTCGGTGCACATGTCAGCGCAGCAGGTGGAGTAGATCAGGCTGTAATTCGGGCGCACGAACTTGAGGCCACCGCCTTTGCCCTTTTTACCAAGAATCAACGTCAATGGCGGGCAGCCCCCTTGGCGGAAGATGTTATTGCGCGATTCAAGCAGGCTTGTCAGCAGTATGGCTATATCTCAGCTCAAATCCTGCCGCACGATAGCTACCTGATTAACCTCGGTCATCCGGTCACCGAGGCGCTGGAAAAATCCCGCGAAGCCTTTATCGATGAAATGGCCCGCTGCCAGCAACTGGGCTTGTCATTACTGAACTTTCACCCCGGCAGCCATTTATTGCAAATTGATGAAGATAAGTGTCTGGCGCTTATCGCTGAATCAATCAATATCGCGCTGGATGCCAGTGAAGGCGTGACTGCGGTGATTGAGAATACCGCCGGTCAGGGCAGTAATCTGGGTTTTAAGTTCGAACATCTGGCCGCCATCATTGCTGGAGTGGAAGATAAAAGCCGCGTGGGTGTTTGTATTGATACCTGCCATGCTTTCGCTGCCGGTTATGATTTGCGCACTGAACAGGATTGTGAACATACCTTCCAGCAGCTCGGTGATATCGTCGGCTTCCAGTATTTGCGCGGTATGCATCTTAATGATGCCAAAAGCGAATTTAACAGCCGTGTCGACCGCCACCACAGCCTTGGTGAAGGGAATATCGGCAAAACCGTGTTCAGCTATATTATGCGCGACCCGCGTTTCGATAATATTCCGCTGATTCTGGAAACCGTGAATCCGGATATCTGGGCTGAAGAGATAGCCTGGCTGAAGTCACAGGCAGAAGTTTAGCTAATGGATATTTAGCCGAATGAGATTGAGCCAACGTAAAAAAACCGGCACTTGAGGCCGGTTTTTCATGAGCAAAGCGGGTTAAATAATCCGTTACGCCACTTTCGCGACCACTTCATCAGGGCGTTTTAGCATCGCGTATAAGCCACCGGCCAATACGGTACCGGCAATAATGGCGACCAGATACAGCAGCACCGGGTGAATCGCCCCTGGGATCAACAGCACGAACAGACCACCGTGTGGTGCCATCAGTTGTGCGCCGAAGGCCATAGACAGCGCACCCGTCAGTGCGCCACCGGCGATACAGCACGGCAAGACACGAATGGGGTCACGGGCAGCAAACGGAATGGCCCCTTCAGAGATAAAGCATAAGCCCAGTACCAGCGCCGCTTTGCCCCCTTCTTGCTCACCTTGGTCGAACTTATGACGCGCCAACAGTGTTGCCAGGCCCATTGCCAGCGGTGGAACCATCCCCGCCGCCATAATGGCTGCCATCGGCGCGTAAACAGACGAACTCAGCAATGCCACGCCAAAAGCGTAGGCCGCTTTGTTCACCGGCCCCCCCATATCGGTACACATCATGGCACCGAGGATAGCCCCCAGCAGCACCGCATTCGCGGTACCCATAGATTGCAGCCAGTGAGTCAAGCCAGCCATGATTTTTGCCACCGGCGTACCGACCACATAAATCATGACCAAACCCACGATCAAACTGGCGACCAACGGAATAATCAGTATCGGTTTAAGGGCTTCCATACTCTGTGGCAGGTGCAGCTTGGTGCTGATGGCTTTAGCAACGTAACCGGCCAGGAAACCGGCAATAATACCGCCAAGGAAGCCCGCACCGGTACTCACCGCTAACATACCGCCAATCAAACCTGGGGTCAGACCGGGACGGTCAGCAATCGAGTAGGCAATAAAGCCCGCCAGAACCGGTACCATCAGGGCGAAAGCAGAGTCACCCCCGATTTGCATTAAAGCGGCTGCCAACGTGCCTTTTACTTCAAACGCTTTGATTCCGAAGACAAAAGAGAGCGCGATACACAGACCACCGGCCACCACCATCGGCAACATGTAAGACACGCCGGTCAATAAGTGACGATACGGACCACCGGTTTCTACTTTTTTAGTGCCGCGGCTGCTGCCGGTTTTTGGTTGATACACTTCCGCTTCAACCAGTGCTTTATCCAGTTCTTGCGCGGTTTTCTTCAGTGCCAGACCGGTAGTGGTGCGGTACATAGGTTTGCCCGCAAACTTATCCAGATCGACTTCAATATCGGCAGCGACAATCACTAAATCTGCCGCAGCCACTTCTTCCGCAGTGATAGCATTACCCGCGCCGACTGAGCCGCGAGTTTCAACCTTCACCCACCAACCACGTTTTTTCGCTTCACTTTCAATGGCTTCAGCAGCCATAAAGGTGTGTGCTACACCGGTCGGGCAGGCAGTAATGGCCACAATACGTTTAGGACCGATGGCCGGAGTTGTCGCCGTCGGTACGACAGACTGATACGGTTTTGCCTGCGCGATGGCCTGTGCCAGGAAGCTCTCTGGATCACGCACCGCTTTTTCCACATCCCCTACATAGACTTTTTTGCCATTCAGCGCGCGGTCAGCCGGTGCTGATTGACCGGCCACGATCACCAGTTCTGCATCGGTTGCGTTATCAACCCAGCTCAGCCCGGCTTTTGCTGCCGCAGCACCCAGCATCAGTGTCGCGAGGTGGCCTCTGGCCTGCCCGAGCGAACTGTCTATTATTAGTCGCGTTTTCATTTCGCCTCCGGAGATTAATTAAAAGGTTTCAAATCGACTTTCGCCATCATGGCGGCCAATTGCGGGCGATCCGTAATGCCCACATTGCTCTGGCTGACGGCCAAAGCAGCAACGGCGGTGGCCAAACGCAGCGTGTGTTCGCTGGACTCACGCATCAACAAGCCATAAATCAGGCCGCCGACCATCGAGTCACCCGCACCGACGGTGCTAACCACGTCGCAGGCAGGAGGTTTTGCCAGCCATGCGCCGGATGCATTAACCCACAGCGCCCCTTCCGCACCGAGAGAAATCACCACATGGGCGATCCCCTGATCACGCAAGGCGTGTGCGGCTTCCACCACATCACCCAGTTCAGGCAACGGACGGCCAGCCCAGATTTCAAGTTCACGGCGATTCGGTTTCACTAACCACGGCGAGGCTTTCAGGCCAGCAACCAAGGCTTCACGGCTACTGTCGAAGATGATGCATGGGCATTGAGAACGCAGACGTTTCATCCAGTCGGTAAAGTCATCAGGATTGACCCCCGCTGGCAGGCTACCGCTCACCGCAACCATGTCGAATTGCCCCAACCAGCTCAATGAGTCGGTAACAAAGCGGTCCCAATCGGGTTTGGTGACGTCAAAGCCGGAAAAGTTAAAATCGGTCACTTCGCCATCTTTCTCGGTCAATTTGACGTTAATGCGGGTACGACCCGGTACTACCTGAAAACGGTTGGCGATACCCAGTTCACTGAATAACAATTGGAAACCGTCTTGGTTGTCTTTGCCAAGGAAGCCCCCGACCGTGACATCGATCCCCAGATCTTTCAGCACTTTGGCTACGTTGATACCTTTGCCTGCGGCATGTAACCCGGCGGTTTTCACCAGATTCACTTCACCACGTTCAATTTCAGGGCAAAAACCCACCAGATCGTAAGCCGGGTTCAGCGTGATAGTTGCGACTCTTCTGCTCATTCTACCCCCTCGCCCAAACCGGCTGATATGGCGGCACCAATGGCATCCAGTGCTGCTTGTGCGTCTTCACCGCTGGCGGTAAAGCGCAGGCGATTACCTTTTTTAACCCCTAAAGCCACAACTTTCATCAGACTACGTCCATTAGCGGGTTTACCGGTGCCGTCCAAATTGGTCACGGTGATTTCACTGGTAAACTGTTTGATTGTATTGACTAAAATCGTCCCTGGGCGCGCATGTAATCCGTGTTCATTACGAATGACAAACTCTGCGCTTAATACTTCTTTCTGTTCAACATACTCGCTGGTCAGTAACGCCAGCAGTGCGGCGGCATCCGCGTTCAGCAAGACGTCAGCTTTTTTCGCCAACAGCAGGTCACTTAAATAATTCAGCACTGACAGCGGTTGGTTATCGGCCACTGACAGCGTCAGTAACAGAGCCACTTTTTCGCCATGGTGTTCAAATGCAGTGGCCGGGCGGCTTACGGTAACCGCGCTGACCAAATTACCTTCGGTGCTGTCGCTCAACCAGATACCCTGCCCTAGATTCAGCGGTTCGCGGGTAATCACATCACTGACAAAATGGGCATCTACCGCACCAATTTGCTGTAAACGACCGGCGTTCAGCGCTTGCAGTGTGATCAGATTGTCAGCCGCGACATCTAATGCAATCAATGAGGTATCGAAATGAAATTCAGCGGCTTTTTGCTCGCCCATCAACACACTGCGTAATTCTTCCGCTGACGTGGTTTTTGCCAGTTGCGCAGCAACAGCGTCATCACTTAATACGTGGGTCAGTTGGCGCAACAATGCCAAATGTTCATCAGAACGGGCCGCAATACCGATAACGATATAGGCGGTTTGATCGTCACCCCACGCGATACCCTGCGGGAATTGAAAAACCTGCACGCCGGTGTTCAGCACCAAGTCGCGAGTATCAGTGGTACCATGTGGAATGGCGATACCATTGCCCAGATAAGTCGAGGTCTGCTGCTCACGCGCTAGCATGCCATCAACATAAGCGGCAGCGACACAGCCAGCCTGAGCCAGGGCGGCGGCCACTTGGGTAATAGCCTCATTTTTGCTGTCTGCCTGTGCAGCCAAATGGATATCTTGCGTCGATAACTGGAACATATATCTCCTCTCTTGCTGAGTTGAATCGTTTCAGCTTTCATAAGAAAAAGGAGCGTTACCCTTTATCACTTGGTGAAGAGATAACGCTGAAACGTTTCAAGTAGTGTGTTTCCAACTCAGAATATATGCAAGGTTTCTGCTTTTATTCATGATGGATTTTTGATGTTCCGCACATTTTCGTGTTGAATTGACGTTCATCATCAGCAAAATTAGGTGATTAGCTGATGATTGCTGACGGTTATTTAAAAGGAGATAAAACGATGTCCGTCGTAGTCGGTGTTGGCGTCATTATTGTTAATTCGCAAGGTGAGGTTCTGCTGGGTAAGCGTTGCGGTCAGCATGCCCCTTACTGGTCGATTCCCGGTGGTCACATGGAGTCCGGCGAGTCATTTGAACACGCGGCAATCCGCGAGGTTTTTGAAGAAACTGGCTTAAATATCAATGAATTGAAAGTTATTGCGCTGTGCAATAATATCGCAACCTGGCGCGAAGAAGGCAAACATACCGTTTCGGTTTGCTTACTGGCGCGGCACCCAGGCCCGCCGCCTGAGCTGAAAGAACCAGACAAGTGTCAGCAATGGCGGTGGTGTAACCCGCGGGAATTGCCCGAACCCCACTTTGAAGCGAGCCGCCACGCCATCGATTTATGGCTAAATAAGCAGTTTTATTCGTCTTTCGACTAAAAATATCGCTCCATAAGTAATTATATAACCTGTGAGATCAGCGGGTTATTAGTGCTTTCCCGCAAAAAGTTGTTCATTCATCACATTTATATTCAACAACTTTGAACTATTATTGCTAAATACCTCAATCGGGTTAGCCAGCAGCTAAGAATCCTCCTACAATAGACCCACTTATTTTATGGGAAAGAGTTATCGTTACCAGACAAAAACTCGGTGGGCGGACTAGTTGGCATGTCAAACATTCAGTGGGTATTTCAAATAGTCAAGCATTGGGTAAATCCGTTTTAACAATAATAATTAGATAAATAACAGTGGGTGCAATTATGAGCAATAAACAAACTGGCCTTGTTAAGCGACGCCGGTGGGGATGGTTATGGATCCTGCTGATCGGCATCATTATTGGTGCGGCGTTATTAGCGGGAACGGCCACAGTGTTCCATAAAACCAGTGATACCGCGTTCTGCGTGTCCTGCCACACCATGCAACAGCCCCTGGCTGAATACCAGGGCAGTGTCCACTTCCAAAATACCAAAGGCATCCGGGCTGAATGTGCTGACTGCCATGTGCCTCACGCGCCGCTGGATTATCTGTGGACCAAGATCCGCGCGGTGAAAGATATCTACGGTGAAATGGTCGGCACTATCAATACGCCAGAGAAATATGAAGCACATAAACTCGCCATGGCTCAATCGGTATGGAAAACGCTGAAAGAGAGTGACTCAGCCACCTGCCGCTCATGCCACAACTATGATGCTATGGATATTACCGGGCAAAGTGCTGAAGCCCGCATTCAGCATCCGATGGCAATTAAGCAAGGTGAAACCTGTATCGATTGCCATAAGGGTGTCGCCCATATCTTGCCGGATATGAGTGAGATGACCCAGGCGGGTGCTGCTGAACTGGCGACCGCCGCTGCGCAAACCCCAGCCAGTGCCACCACCTTATATACCATCGCTACTGAGCCGTTCTTTATGAACGCCGGTGACAGCCATAACGCCGGTAACCTGATGCCATCCACCGAAGTTGAAGTGGTGAAGCAACAAGGCGACCAGGTGTTAGTCGATGTGAAGGGCTGGCAACAAGATGGCGTGGCAGAAGTGTTCTACGCCGCACAAGGGAAACGCATTCTGAGTGTGTTACTGGGTGAAGAAGCACAAAAAGCGCTGAAAATACTCAACAGCCAAACAGACCCGGAAACCAATCAGGGCTGGCATCAGGTTGCACTACAGGTTTGGCTACCGAAGAAACAGCTAGTGGATGACCAACAAAAAATCTGGCGCTATGCCGCCGATATGATGTCCGCTAACTGTACCGGTTGCCACGGGTTAACAGCACTGGATCGCTTCAACGCCAACCAATGGATTGGGGTGATCAAAGGCATGGCACCACGCACTTCCCTGACGCAGGAACAGTTGCGTGTGATGACTCAGTATGTACAAAAGCATGCCAGTGATATGCCGGCCAAGCTGTAAATAAGAGGCGAAAATGACTAAATACCAACAACAACCATTACAAATGAGCCGCCGTCGCTTCTTAATGGGAACCAGTGCTCTGGCCGTATTGCCTTTGGTCGGCGGCCTGTGGCCCAAATCAGCATTAGCGCAGGCTATCAGCCAGGCCTTACCGCAGTTTCTGGCGCTACGTCAGGCGCAGAAAGGCATTCTGACCGGCGCTCATTGGGGCGCATTTGAAGCCATCGTTGAAAATGGCCGCATGGTCGGTGTCCAGCCGGTTAAAGATGACCCATGGCCGAATGAGCTGATCACCATGGCACCCTATCAGGTACATGCTGATAACCGTATCAAATACCCGATGGTGCGTAAAAGCTGGTTGGAAGGCGGCCCCGGCAGCCATACCGAGCTACGTGGCCGTGATGAGTGGGTACGGGTCAGTTGGGATAAAGCCACCGAGTTAGTCTGTGGTGAAATCGTGCGGGTGCAGAAAGACCACGGCCCGCAGGCACTGTATGCCGGTTCTTATGGCTGGAAAAGTGTCGGGGTACTGCATAACAGCCGCACGCTACTGCAACGTTTAATGAACCTGAGTGGCGGCTTCCTCGGCTATGCCGGTGACTATTCAACCGGTGCTGCGCAAGTGATCATGACTCACGTTATGGGGTCGATGGAGGTTTACGAACAGCAGACCGCTTGGCCAAACGTGGTAGACAACAGTGAGCTGGTGATCCTGTGGGGCTGCAACCCGATGGTAACCTTGAAGAACAGTTGGAATATTCCCGATCACGTCGGCCAGACTGGATTTGAGGCACTGAAGAAGAAAGGCACCAAGGTTATCAGTATTGACCCGGTATATAACGACAGTGCCAAATTCACTAATGCTCAATGGATTGCACCTCGTCCCTATACCGACAGCACCATGCTTATCGGGATTGCTCATACCTTGCTGACCGAAAAGCTGCACAATCCGGACTTTATAAAAACCTATACCATCGGTTTTGATAAATTCCAGGCGTATCTGTTAGGGGAGACTGACGGCCAGCCGAAAACCGCAGAATGGGCGGCAGATATCAGTGGCGTGGATGCCGATGTGCTGCGCCAACTGGCGCGTGATATGGCAAAACAGCGCACCATGATCATGGGCGGTTGGGGGATCCAGCGCCAACATCACGGTGAGCAACAACACTGGCTGCTGGTGACGGTTGCCGCAATGCTCGGCCAAATTGGCCTGCCGGGTGGCGGTTTCGGTTTCAGCTATCACTATTCTTCTGGTGGTAGCCCAACCGCCAAAGGTGGGATTTTACCGGGGATCTCAGCCGGTAACGCGCCGAAGAACTCACCGACACCCATTCCGGTGGCGCGCATTGCCGAATGTTTGGCTAATCCGGGTAAAACCATTGATTTTAATGGCACCAAAGTGACCTATCCGGACGTCAAAATGGTTTATGTTGCCGGTGGTAATACCTTCCACCAGCATCAGGATACCAACAATCTGGTGAAAGCCTGGCAGCATCCGGACACCATCGTGGTTAACGAACCCTACTGGACGGCCACCGCCAAACACGCAGATATCGTGTTACCCGCCACCACCAGTTACGAACGTAACGATTTAGAAATGGGCGGCGATTACTCGCAGCTTTATGTTTTCCCGATGCACCAGTGCGTACCACCACAGCATGAGTCCCGCAACGATTTTGATATTTTCGCCGCAATGGCCACCAAGTTGGGTGTGTTCGAGGCCTTTACCGACAGCAAAGACGAAACTCAGTGGCTGAAATCGATGTATGACGATATGAAGTCGCAGGCCCGTACCGCGCGGGTGGCCTTGCCGCCGTTCGATATGTTCTGGGAGTCGAATAACTATATTCTCTTCCCTATTCCCGAAGCGAACAAACAGTGGGTCCGTTTCGCCGATTATCGTGAGAACCCATTACTCAATCCACTCGGCACACCATCGGGCAAAATTGAGATCTACTCTGATACTATCGCCAAAATGGAATATGCCGACTGTCAGGGGATCCCGACCTGGATGCCACCTCATGAGTGGTACCGTGGCGTGGAAGCGCAAAAGTATCCATTATCCCTGAATACCGCGCATCCCATCAATCGCCTGCATTCGCAGTTAGATAACACGCCGCTACGTGAGAAATACGCCGTTGCCGATCGTGAAGCCATTCTTATCAACCCGCAAGATGCCAAACGACGTAACATTATCAATGGCGATTTGGTGCGGGCGTTTAATGATCGCGGGCAGATATTAGTCGGTGCGGTGGTGACAGAGGATGTGCGACCGGGTGTGGTACGGATCAGCGAAGGCGCATGGTTTGATCCAGCGGAACCGTCGGTGCCAGGTTCTATCTGTAAAAATGGCAATATCAACTGCCTGACGTTCGATATTGGCTCTTCCAGTTTGGCGCAGGGTAACTGCGGACAGATGGCGCAGCTTGAAATTGAGAAGTACACCGGCCCGGTATTGAAAAATACCGCTCATGCGGTTCCTGCCGGGGCTTAGTCATTTAGGTTGAATAACTCGGTAGTTTAGTGCTAACAGCGGAGAGAACTGACAGATCGTAAAGACGCCGTCAATACGTCCTTGTAGGCTCGAGCCGCGCCTTCCCTGGCGCGGACGCTTTACTCTTCTGCCCGTTCTCACCGTTTAAGATCGAGTTTGAGGACTTTGCCATTTAAGGCGCAGTATCCACTTCCAACTGAATCAAATACACCAGCGCTTCTTCACGGGTGTTATGGCACATCTCCCGCAGGGCTTGCAGGCTGGCACAGACCGCCGGACGGGATGGGGAATGAAAAATACCGCAGCGCATATGGTCATCCAAATGCAGACAACGGGTATTGGCAGGCTTACCGAATGGCATGCCGGGGATCGGGCTGGAAATCGAAGGAGCAATACAGCAGGCACCGCAATCTGAGCGACAGTCCATCAGCAGGCTCCTGTAGGCTGGTGGCATAAGAGCGGACAATAGCAATCGCCTTCATTAACTACCAGTACTATCCTTCAGCGTCCAATAAACAGCCGACCTTCCTCATCGGTTTATTTTTTAACCAGTTAAAGCCTATTTAATACGATATTACTGCGCCATCCCCCCATACCACCAAACTAACCACTAACTCAATGTTCGCCATAAGCACATTCATCTGTTTACAGCTTCGCACACATCGCGTACCATTAAGCTAGTACAAAAGAACTGTCCCATACTTGGGTATTTTAGGAGCATTAGATGTCGATGGATTTACCCCACCCCCTCTCACGACCTTCCGTCCTTGGCGGTGCAATGATTGTCGCCGGTACCGCCGTGGGCGCGGGGATGTTTTCAATTCCAATCGTGACTGCCGGGGTATGGTTCAGCGGTTCAGTGGTGCTGCTGATTTATACTTGGGCCTGTATGTTGATCTCCGGTCTGATGATTCTGGAAGCTAACCTGAATTACCCCACTGGGGCCAGTTTTCACACCATGGTGCAAGACCTGCTCGGCAAGGTATGGAGTTCAATCAATGGGTTGTCGATCACCTTTGTACTCTACATTCTGACCTACGCCTATATCTCGGCCGGTGGCTCAATCATTTCTCATACCCTGCAAAATGTAGCCGGGATTGGCCAGACGGGGGCGGGCTTTATCTTTGCGGTATTGGTGGCATTTATCGTTTGGTTATCCACCCGTGCAGTCGATCGTTTAAGTACGATCTTAATTGGCGGTATGGTTATCACCTTTGTCATGTCAGTCGGTGATATGTTTGGTCATGTTGAAAGCACCGTTCTGTTCAATCAAACCGACGACAGCGCCAGTTATTTACCTTATGCACTGGCGGCGCTGCCTTACCTGCTGACCTCATTTGGTTACCACGGCAATGTGCCGGGGCTGGTGAAGTATTACCACAAAGACAGTACAGCCGTGGCGCGTAGTCTGCTGTACGGCACACTCATCGCATTGGTCATTTATATCCTATGGCAGTATGCCATTCAGGGCAATATCACTCGGGACGCTTTCAGGCAGGTTATTGCCGACGGTGGCAATATTGGTAGTCTGCTCAAACAGATGGATAGCGTCTCTGCCAGTCAGACCGCCAGCCAGTTACTTAATGCCTTCTCTTATATGGCACTGGCCAGTTCATTCCTTGGGGTATCCCTCGGTTTATTTGATTATATTGCTGATTTCTTTAAGTTTAGCGATACTCGTGGTGGGCGGACTCAATCAGCGCTGATCACTTTTGTGCCGCCAACTATTGGCGCGTTGTTGTTCCCAAATGGCTTCTTATATGCCATTGGCTTTGCCGGTTTAGCGGCCACCATTTGGGCGGTCATTGTGCCGGCACTGATGGCCAGAGCCAGCCGTAAACGCTTCCCACAAGCAGTTTATCGGGCACCCGGTGGGCGCTTTATGATTGGTTTTATTATCCTGTTTGGTCTGATCAATGCGGTGGCCCATATTGCTGCACTATTGGGCTGGTTACCGGTCTATCGCTAGGCCCGGTTTTACACCGGGAATATCACTCTTTTTAGCGCCATAGCCACAGAGTTTAGCGTCGCCGCCAGGTCGCCAGCAAACACCTCCTGAGACTTCAACAATGAAGGTGATATTTGCTTGCCTGAAACTCGCGGCGCGAGTAACTTGTCGCAACTTATCTTCAATCCTGATTGGCGGTTAATAAATGGCAAGAGCTAATGAAATAAAACGTGGTATGGCGGTCAACCTCAACGGCAAATTGTTGCTGGTGAAAGATATTGATGTGCAAAGCCCAAGCGCCCGTGGCGCAAGTACGCTGTATAAAATGCGTTTTTCTGACGTGCGTACCGGCTTAAAAGTAGAAGAGCGTTTTAAAGGCGATGAAATCCTCGATACCATCACCCTGACCCGCCGGTCAGTGAACTTCTCTTACATCGATGGTGACGAATATGTCTTTATGGATGATGAAGATTTCACCCCTTATAACTTCAAGAAAGAGCAGATCGAAGAAGAGCTGTTATTTATTCCTGAAGCGGGCATGCCAGGCATGCAGGTTCTGACGATGGATGGCCAATTATTGGCGCTGGAATTGCCACAGACTGTTGATATGGAAATTGTTGACACTGCACCCAGCATCAAAGGCGCATCTGCTAGCGCCCGTAACAAGCCTGCGGTGATGAGCACGGGCTTATCTATTCAGGTGCCGGAATATATCAGCCCAGGTGAGAAAATCCGTATTCATATTGCGGAGCGTCGTTATATGGGGCGGGCAGACTAATACCCAATACCCTTCATCTTTCAAGTTGCAGGTGTGTTGGTTGCTCTCAATAACCCGAATCACTTACTGATGTAAGCTCATCGGGATTAATGAGCCTCATCCTTGAGGCTCACCCTATAGGCTAGCATAAATGCTGTTCAAATCGGTTCCCGACCGATTTGTATCTCGCTTGTCGCCTTCCTGCACCTTGAAATCTATAGGGTATAGTTTGGGCATAAAACAGCTAAGGGCCGTTTCTTGGCCCTTAATGTATTGAAAGATGACAGATATATTATTTTAGCTCAGGGAAGAACGCCCGCTTCAGCGCCAACTCCACACCACGCACCTCAGCTAACCCTTTCAAACGGCCAATCGCCGAATAACCCGGATTGGTTTTCTTATGTAAATCATCCAACATCTGATGACCGTGGTCTGGTCGCATCGGGATCGGGCGCATATCACCAGCAGCCTGGCGGCGTTGCTCTTCAGTTAAAATCGCTTTAACCACCGAGTACATGTCTACATCGCCTTGCAGATGGCCGCCTTCATGGAAGGTCTTCGGGTTCCCTTCGCGGCAGGTCGAGCGTAAATGCGTAAAGTGAATACGATCACCAAAGGTTTCGATCATCTTCACTAAATCATTATCAGCCCGTACACCATAAGAGCCGGTGCACATGGTGAAACCATTATGGATGCTATCAACCGTCTCTTTCAGCCACTGCATATCTTCAATAGTTGAAACAATACGCGGCAGGCCCAGGATCGGGCGCGGTGGATCATCAGGATGAACCGCCATACGTAGACCGACCTGTTCGGCAACCGGTATAATGGCTCGCAGGAAATAAGCCATATTTTCACGCAGTTGCGCTTTATCGATGCCGTCATACTCCGCCAGACGAGCACGGAATTGATCCAGCGTATAACCTTCTTCAGCACCCGGCAAACCCGCAATAATATTGCCCGTCAGTTTAGCGATATCCGCCTCAGACATGGCATCAAAATAGTCTGCCGCCTGTACCTGCTCTTCAGCCGTATAATCATTCACGGCGGCTAGGCGTTTCAGAATATGTAGTTCAAAGGTGGCGAAAGCTATCTGATCGAAACGCAATGCTTTGGAACCGTCTGGCAGTTGATACTCTAGATCGGTACGTGTCCAATCCAGCACTGGCATAAAGTTGTAGCACACGGTATCAATACCACAGGCTGCAAGGTTACGCAGAGTTTGTGTATAGTTTTCAATGTGCTGCTGGTAGTTGCCGCTGTGAGTTTTGATTTCTTCATGAATCGGTACGCTTTCCACTACCGACCAAACCAAACCTTTAGCGGCTAATTCAGCCTGGCGTTGTTTGATTTCACTCACCGGCCATACTTCGCCATTCGGGATATGATGCAATGCAGTCACTACTCCGGTAGCACCCGCCTGACGGATATCATCTAACGACACCGGATCATTCGGGCCATACCAACGCCATGTTTGTTCCATTTGTTTTTACCTTCTGCGTAGACTGTTCGGGTTCTAAAAATGTTGTTATACCGATTTCCAAGAGGTATCACTCAGCTTTATCCTCACTCTTTCGTCACTGGGTGTCAAAAAGCAAAACCTCATTGGTTGATCCAACTCACGAATATAACCAATATTGGACTTACCAATTTTATTTTCTGCCATATGGCATTACACTGCAAGCCAATATTCATGGCAACGAGCAAAAGAAAATGGTCGGTATGGTGTGGCTTTCTTCCGACAAACAGCCAACCAAAACTGGTCTAACAACTTTTTATTTGCCACCTTTTATGTCAGCCCCTGAGTGATAATCGTGGGGTGAATGATTTTGGAGCCACGTATGAACACTATTGCCAACAGCACCCTCCCCTCAACCGTACAGCAGCCCACTTATGATAGGACAGCGCTGAAAAGCCGTATTGTTCACCTTGGTTTTGGCGCATTTCATCGCGCCCATCAGGCACTGCTCACCGATAGGGTATTAAATAAACAAGGAGGTGACTGGGGTATTTGCGAAATCAGCCTGTTTGGTGGTGACGTACTGATTCAAAATTTACGCCAGCAAGGTCATCTCTTCTCGGTACTGGAAAAAGGGGCGCAAGGTAATCAGGCGATTATTGTCGGTTCGGTCTGTGAGTCAGTGCATGCCCGGCTGGATGGCATTATCCAAGTACTGGAAAAATTAGCCGAACCACAAGTGGCTATTGTTTCGCTGACCATTACCGAAAAAGGGTACTGCATCGAACCGGGTACCGGGCAACTGGATCGACAGAATGAGTCTGTTCGCGCAGATCTTGCTATCCCTGAGGCCCCGACCTCAGCTCCCGGCGTTTTGGTAGAAGCCTTGCGCTTACGCCGCTTGCGCGGGTTGCCCCCTTTTACCGTGCTCTCCTGCGATAACATTCCGGAAAACGGCCATGTAGTGAAAAATGCCGTACTGGGTCTGGCCACTGCTCGCGACCCAGAACTGGCCCGTTGGATCAGCCAGAATGTCACCTTCCCTAACACCATGGTCGATCGCATTGTTCCCGCCGCAACCGCCGAAACGTGGCAGGAAATTGCCGATACACTGAGCGTAGCTGACCCTTGCGGTATTGCCTGTGAGCCTTTCATTCAATGGGTGGTTGAAGACAAGTTTGTGGCGGGTCGCCCTGATTGGCAGGTAGCAGGGGTGCAGTTAGTCGATGATGTATTGCCGTTTGAAGAAATGAAGTTACGTATGTTGAACGGCAGCCATTCCTATCTCGCTTATCTGGGTTATCTGGCCGGTTATCAACATATCAATGATTGCATGGCCGACGATAACTATCGCCTGACAGCCCGGCGTCTGATGATGGATGAACAAGCCCCAACCCTACGGGTCACCGGGGTTTCACTAAATGCCTATGCTGACCAATTGATTGAGCGTTATAGCAACCCGGCACTCAAACATCGCACCTGGCAGATTGCTATGGATGGTAGCCAAAAATTGCCACAGCGAATGCTGGATTCAGTACGCTGGCATATACAGCATGGTGGTAGCTATCGTTGTCTGGCATTGGGTATTGCAGGTTGGATGCGTTATGTCAGTGGCGTGGATGACAAGGGTCAAGCGATTGATATCCGTGATCCCATGGCTGACAGCTTTAAAAAATGCGTGGCTAGCAGTGAAGATGGCGCGGCACGCGTAAAAAGCCTGCTGACGCTGAAAGCCCTGTTTGGCGAGACCTTACCGCAACAACCGGAATTTGTTCAGGCCGTGACAGACGCATATCTCAGCCTACAACAGTTTGGGGCGAAAGAAAGTGTGAAGCGTTTGGCACAACAAGCTTAATTTAGCGAGCCTCACAATGAGGCTCATTCTTTCTAATCGGGTTTATGAGCGCAGCCAACACCCCTGTAGCTTCAAGGCCAAAGGGTAAATTATTCTTCGAGTTGATACGGCGCAGACTCAAACAAATAACCATCAAAGTCCGGATGGTCAGCATCTGAAAGTTCCAACAACTTAAGTTTTACATTTTCCAAATGCTGCCACATCGCTTGCTTGGCGGCTTTGCTATCACGGCGCAATACGGCTTGCAGGATTTTCTGATGATCTTCCAGCCATTGCCAGCGGTAGCTGAAATCAAGGGTATGGCTGTGAGCACCTTGCCACATGGCGCTGTTTTTCCGTGTTTGCCAGGCCTCTGCGACCATATTAGCCAGCACGCTATTTTGTGTCGATTGTGCGAGCAGACAATGAAACAGCTCATCAGCACTTTCATCCACTGCACCTGCGGCTAAAGCAGTTTTTTCCTGTTCGATGGCATGACGCATTTTGATAATATCAGCCTTGGTAGCCTGCAGAGCAGCAAAAGCCGCCACTTCACTTTCCAGCAATTGACGGGCTTGCAGCAATTCAAATGGGCCGTAACCACTATCAGTCGCAATAGCAGATTCACCATTCGCTGATATATCGGGCACATTAACCACGTATACGCCCGAGCCTTTGCGCACTTCCACCAATTTCTCCAGCTCCAACATAATCAGTGCTTCACGTACCACACTGCGGCTGACACTGAAACTTTCGGCAATGTCACGCTCAGGCGGTAAACGATCGCCCAAACTGTATTGTCCGCTGATAATTGCTTCACGCAGTCGACTGCCCACTTCCTGATATAACCGCATAACCTTATTTCCTGCATCAGGCATTGGCGTAGAGAATACCAAATTGGCCTGACCAAAGGGTGTCTGAATGAGGGTGAGTATATCATGTGGTTGAACAATATCATTGTGGCTAAATAAGATGATCTTATTCAAGCAGCATCAGGCTATCTAACACGGCTTATCACTGTGATAAGCCGTGTTAGTATGAATAATTCATATTGCCTGAATAAATTAGAGGTAAGTGACGGTCAGAACGCCCAGGCTACGTTGCGGGTTCAGCCATTCCATACGGGAAGACGCTAAATTACCGGGCAATATGCCGCTAAGCGGCATATTGCGTGAGAGAGTTTGTCGACGAGTCAGTATTTTGCCATCACGATAACAACGGGTGGTAATGGTTTGGTCTAATACCGCGGTATCACATGGGCTGTCTACAATGGCACCGGAAAATGTGATGATTCCAGTCGCAGACTGGGTAGATTGTGCACTACTTGCAGCAAAAGAGATCATCCATGAAAACATGATTGCTACGATAATTAATACTCGATAATTGCGCATAACCACCTCGACGCTCATTACTGTCATTTTAAATGATAGAGGATCCCAGCCAGAGTAATGGAAATGATAGAGCATTTTTTATTGCCCTAATCCGTCGATAACTCACTAAAATACCTCGTAGAAGTGAATTATATTGCTTGTCGATATATAACGATTAGGCAGGACTCCTACCTTTCCTAGGAAATATTCTCCATTTGGGCTCTTTTCGTTTAATAATAAGTTTACTCGGTGTTATACCCTCTGCTGAGAGCCGCCTTGAAAAGGAACTTAATGCTGATAAGGTATTGAACAGAAATTTATGCTGGAGACCCCCGATGACAAAAACAAACCTGATTACTGGCTTTTTAGGCTGCGGCAAGACCACCACGATCCGTCATTTACTGTCACAGAAACCACAACATGAGAAATGGGCGGTACTGGTGAATGAATTTGGCGAAATTGGTATTGATGGTGCGCTATTAGCAGACAGCGGTGCGGTATTAAAAGAAATACCGGGGGGGTGCATGTGTTGCGTTAATGGATTACCGATGCAAGTGGGTTTGAATATGCTGCTACAACAGGCAAAACCCGATCGTTTGTTAATTGAACCTACTGGGTTGGGCCATCCCAAACAAATATTGTCATTATTAACCTCCGATATTTACCAGCCATGGATCTCTTTGTGTGCCACTCTCAGCCTGTTGGATGCCCGTCAATTGAGCGACCCACGTTACACCGAAAATGAGAACTTTCGCGACCAACTGGCCGCCGCCGATATTATCGTGGCGAACAAACAGGATACTTACACCACATTGGATTACACCGCATTACAGCAATGGCGTGATCAACAATCGATTTCACGCCCGTTATACTACGCAGAACAAGGGAAAATTGATGTTGCCCTGCTCGATTTACCGCACACTAATCATGACGAATTGCCTGATGGAACACATCACCACAGTTCAACGCGGCAAAAAGGCTTGGCTGCATTAAGTTTGAAAGGAGCCGAACCGTGGCGGCGGGCATTGAATCAGGGGCAAGGTTATCTGAGCTGTGGCTGGGTATTTGATGCTGATACGGTATTTGATACGGTTCCCCTATTAGAATGGGTGCGATTAAATCCAGTAGCACGGGTTAAAGGCGTGATGCGTATTGCCGAAGGAACATTAGTGATTAATCGACAAGGGGCTGATTTACAAATAGAAACACGGCAAATACCGCCACTGGACAGCCGGATCGAACTGATTAGTGCCACCGAGGCTGATTGGAATGTATTACAGCATGAATTACTGAATATTCGATTACGTAAAAAGATATAGTATGCCCCGAATTTTTATTTGTTACCCATTTGTACACTGACAATAGCCAGGCATCGTATGACCCGTCGTAATTTACCGACAATTTTACTGCTCAACCTGCTTGGGATTGCCCTGTTTTTCTCCTGGTATATTCCGGAGAACCATGGCGTGTGGTTTAAGTGAGTTAACCGGTATCCCGACCAAAGATGCATCCGGTGACAGTTTCCCCGGTGACCATGGCATGATGTTGATGATCTTGGCCTGCTTTATGTTGCGCTACTTTTCCCGTGGTGCTTTTGCCATCAGCCCTGCTGATCGTGGTTATTTTCTCGCTGCCACGAGTGATGATTGGCGCGCACTGGTTTACTGATATTGCGGTTGGCTCACTCTCGGTGGTACTGGTTGGAATAAGCTGGATATTAATGACGCCATTAAGTGACAAAATCATTGATGTCATTAACCGGAATCTGCCTGGGGCAAAAAACCAATAACTGCACCGGTGTTATATTGAGGCAAAAAGTCTATTTTTGTCTCTTCCTGCTTTAACGCTCCCCCCTCATTTATTGTTACTAAATGGCTACAAATGCAGCTATTCGCTTTTAATATAAAACCTTACATTATGTTACATACTCTTTAGAAATAATAAGGGGCATAAAAGCTCTCGCCTTTTATTAGTCATTACGGTAATCTCAAAAACGTTTGTGTTCGGATATGGGTCTTTCGCCTCTTGCATGATTAATATTGTGCGTTCTAGCACAGTTATTCAGTTAAGTGATTGTCTAATCGGATCTCAATCAATAATCTCGATTCGTTTGGTTTTTTTGGTAGCGACATCCGTCGTAAGGACAGCAAGGGAAAACAACAACAATGGTCAAGTCTCAACCTATTATGAGATATATTCTGCGGGTAATTCCTGCGGTTGCAGCAGCGGTAATACTATCAGCGTGTAGTTCACCACAGACTTCGGACTTACATAATACGCAAACTGAGATGCGTGCAGTCAATGACAAAGATGGGCTTTTACTGCAAGCCTCTCAGGATGAATTCGAAGCAATGGTGCGCAACGTTGACGTCAAGTCGAAAATTTTAGAACAGTATGCAGGATGGAAAGGTGTTCGTTATCGCTTAGGCGGTAGTAGCAAACGCGGTATTGATTGTTCTGCATTTGTACAAACCACTTTCCGTGAACAATTTGGTATGGATTTGCCGCGCTCGACGTCTGAGCAGCAGGATATCGGCAAGAAAATCCAGCGAACCAAATTGCGCCCTGGTGATTTAGTACTGTTCCGAGCAGGATCGACTGGCCGCCATGTGGGTATCTATCTAGGTAACGATAAATTTGTTCATGCATCGACCAGCGCTGGCGTGACAATATCGAGCCTGAATGAAGATTATTGGAATAAGCGTTATCGCGATGGCCGCCGAGTACTCAGTAGCGGTTCACGCAGTTAGTCAATTTTTATTCCTGTTGTCCGAGATACCAAACGAAACTATAAAACGCTGCCATTGGCCGCGTTTTTTTATTGCCTGAAGGTAGCTCTTGGTACACTTATTTCCAGTACCACTTCTGGCCAGCTTGTAGGAAACGTCTTTTTTGGGCTGGATAGCACGAAACTCAGAATTTTCTCTGTATGATAATACCCGCTTAGCCCAGCATTTTTAGTACCAAGGCATGTCAATCCGCGATTCATCTTTCTAACATGATGTAAATTGTGTGAATAAACTAAAATTTGTTTACCAAAGCGTATTGGCAAAATGCATCGATATAAATGGACTTTGCCTGTTTCCTTTATTTGATGCATTTAAAGAGCATCTTTTATTTATATTGGATGAATATTCAAATGGATAGGCTATTAATGTCAGCAATGTTCATTGGCAAACTGGTGGCGCAGTGTCGCTAACTTAACTTATACTCATAACACTTTACCGATCATGCTGAGGAGCGGCGTAACATGGGTTCAAACAGTGCGTTCTCCCGCAATATTTTATCCAAGCGCCATCAGGTAAAAAATAGCGTCATCTTCGCACTCTGTTTCTTTATTTTTTTTGTCATAATTACGTTGTCATTACTTTATCGCAGCAGCGAACATAAATTGACAGCGCAAAGTGATCACATCATCGCCTATTCGTCTCAGTTTCTTAATGGGCTGACCACCACCATGTCTCAGCTTATCCCATTGAGCCGTAAGAGTTGTGAACAGGCGAGTCCAGCACTTAACTATCAGGCCGCATTTACCAATGGTGTCAGAGCGCTCTTATTAGTTAGGGATGGCATCACTTATTGTTCTTCCGCGACCGGTAATATGCAGGTACCTGTTAATGTGTTATATCCTAAAATTAATGTATCCCAGCCGCTAGATTTTAAAATTCAGCAAGGCACCCCGATGATGCCGAGTAAGCCGGCAATTGGAGTATGGTTACGTGAAGCTGGGCGCGGAAATACCGGAGTGTTGGTTACACTGGAATTAACCTTACAGCCCTATTTGTTACTGAATGGCGCTGATCATGAAGTGAACGGTTTAGCCATTATTATTGATGAGCGCGCGGTAACGACTTTTAACGCTAAAGTCATACCTATCAGCCAGTTACCCGTACAGTCCTCACATGAGGTCCAATTACCCGGCTACCCGATTAAAATATTGATTTATCATAACAGCCTAACTGCAAATGATATTCGTATGACCCTGTTGGGAGGTTTGTTACTTTCAGGTCTGGTCGGTATCCTCGCTTATTATATTTTAATCACCAGGCAAAGTGCCGAGGCTGAAATTTTGCGCGGTATACGACGTGGTGAATTCTTCGTTGAATATCAGCCGGTATTCCGCTCACACGATCGTACAATAACAGGTATGGAAGCACTTATTCGTTGGCAACATCCCATCGAAGGGCGTATTTCTCCGGATCTCTTTATTCCCTATGCAGAAGCTCAACATCTGATTCAACCACTGACCCGGCATTTATTTGAATTAATCATCAGAGATAGCAAATTAATGGCAAGCTCTGTCCCGGTCGGGACCAAACTTGCCTTTAATATTTCGCCGATCCATCTGGCTGATGATGAATTCCGCAAGGACGTATCTCAAATGTTAAAAAAATTAAATACCGAGATCTTTGCTCCAGTATTTGAGATTACCGAGCGGGGCATGGTTGAGGAAGAATTGGCGATTAAGCAATTTGCCTGGCTGCGTTCTCAAGGAATACAAATCGCCGTCGATGACTTTGGTACCGGCCACAGCGCCCTGATCTATTTAGAACGTTTTACTTTAGATTATATTAAAATTGATCGTGGTTTTGTCAGCACCATAGGTATTAATACTGTAGCAGCACCGGTATTAGATGCAGTATTAATGTTAGCCAACAAACTCAATATTGAAACTGTTGCCGAAGGTGTCGAAACGGAACAACAGCTCCAGTATTTGACACAGCACGGTGTTAAATACCTGCAAGGTTATTTACTCAGTAATCCGTTGTCTGTTAAGGATTTAGTCGAATTTTGTAATAAAAAAAATTAGTAACAAAAAACGAATTGGCTTAATGTTTGCTTTACTCATGAAAACTGGTAATTTCAATTAGTCAGGATATGAGATTATTATCTGAATGAAATTCGGGAGATCACCACTAATATGTCGTTACGCCTACTTGCTGCCTTGGTACTTTCAGCCCTGAGTTTTAGTCTACAGGCTGAAACCATCAAAGAAGGTGTTTCTTTTGCCATACTGGGCGAACCTAAGTATTCATCAGATTTTAGCCATTTCGATTACGTGGATCCGGCAGCACCTAAAGGTGGAGATATCACGCTGTCCGCCATTGGTACCTTTGATAACTTCAATCGTTATGCATTACGTGGCAACGCGGCTATCCGTACTGAAAGACTGTATGACTCGCTGTTTGGCACCTCAGACGATGAGATTGGCAGTTACTACCCATTAATTGCCGAGTCCGCGCGTTTTGCCCCAGATTTCCATTGGATTGAAGTGGATATCAACCCTCGCGCCCGTTTTCATGATGACACTCCCATCACCGCGCAAGATGTCGCCTTCACTTTCAATAAATTCATGACCGAGGGGGTACCGCAATTTCGCATCGTCTATAAAGACGTGAAGGTAAAAGCGATTTCCCGCCTGACGGTGCGTTTTGAATTCCCAGAACCCAATAAAGATAAAATGTTAGGTTTGTTTGGCTTGCCGGTACTGCCTGCACATTTCTGGAAAGACCACAAACTGAGTGATCCGTTGAGTAAACCGCCGGTAAGCAGCGGCCCTTATCGTATTGGTAAATATAAGATGGGCCAGTTTATTACTTATGAGCGGGTAAAAAACTACTGGGCCGCTAACCTACCGGTTAATCGCGGGCAGTACAATTTTGACACCATCCGGTATGATTATTATTTAGACGATAAAGTGGCGTTGGAGGCTTTTAAAGCCGGTGCTTTTGATTTCCGCGAAGAAACGTCGCCGAAGAGCTGGGCCACTCAATATGTCGGGGGGAACTTTGCGAAAAACTATATTGTTAAACAAGATATTGTCGATAACTCCGCGCAAAACACCCGCTGGCTGGCGTTTAACGTCCAGCGCCCTATTTTTAGCGACCGACGAGTTCGTCAGGCACTGACACTGGCGTTTGATTTTGACTGGATGAATAAAGCCTTTTATTTCAATAGTTATCAACGTACCAGTAGCTTCTTCCAGAATACCGAGTACGCAGCAAAAGGTTATCCGGACAGTGCCGAGCTGGCTTGGCTAGCCCCCCTCAAAGGTAAAATACCCCCAGAGGCGTTGACTCAAGTTTATCAGCCACCACACACTGATGGTAGCGGTGACTCACGGGATAATCTGTTAAAAGCGCGCGAGTTGCTGAGCGAAGCCGGTTGGGAAGTGAAAAACCAGCAGTTGGTCAACAGCAAAACCGGTCAACCTTTTGTATTTGAATTGCTGTTACTGAATGGCAGTAATTTCCAATATGTTCAACCGTTCAAACATAATTTACAGCGCTTGGGCATAACCATGAATATCCGCGAGGTTGATAGCTCACAGTTTGTTAATCGCCTGCGCAGCCGGGATTACGATATGATCCCCACGGTTTACAGTGCATTCCCTTACCCTAGTCCAAACCTGCAAATCTTGTGGAGTTCTGCTTATATTGATTCCAGTTATAACGCATCTGGCATTAAAGACCCGGCCATCGACCAGTTGATCACGCAGATTATCCAGCATCAGGATCAACCTGAGGCGTTGCAGTCTCTGGGTCGGGCGCTTGACCGGGTGTTGACCTGGAATCATCTGATGATCCCGATGTGGTACTCCAACCATGGCCGTTTTGCTTATTGGGATAAATTCTCGATGCCGGCTGACAGGCCCACCTATTCGCTAGGATTTGATAGCTGGTGGTTTGATGTCAATAAGGCAGCTCGCCTGCCAACAGAACGTCACTAGGGGGCGGTTGTGGGTGCATATCTGTTACGGCGGCTATTGCTGGTCATTCCCACGCTGTGGGCGATTATTACTATCAACTTTTTTATTGTGCAAATTGCACCTGGTGGGCCGGTTGATCAGGCCATCGCCAATATTGAACTGGGTCACTCCAGTGGCTATACCGCAGGGGGCGGTGACGGCGGATTAGGTGGCGCGAAAGTCGGCCTGAATGCGGCACAAGTGGGTGACAGTAGCTATCGAGGCTCACGCGGCTTAGACCCAGAAGTCATTGCCGAAATCAAGCAACGCTTCGGCTTTGATAAGCCACTGCATCAACGCTATTTCGATATGCTCTGGAGCTATGTGCGCTTTGATTTTGGTGACAGTCTGTTCCGTGGCGAATCTGTCATGTCATTAATTAAACATAGCCTGCCGGTTTCTATCTCTCTTGGGCTATGGAGCACGCTAATTATCTATCTGGTCTCCATTCCATTGGGGATTAAAAAAGCGGTGCGCAATGGCACTGCTTTCGATACCTGGAGTAGTACCTTAATTATCATCGGCTACGCTATCCCCTCGTTTCTGTTTGCGATTTTACTGGTGGTGCTGTTTTCTGGTGGCAGCTATTTCGATCTGTTCCCCCTGCGTGGGCTGGTGTCCAGTAACTGGGATACGCTACCCTGGTACGGCAAGATAACTGACTATTTGTGGCATATCACCTTGCCCGTTCTGGCTACCGTCATTGGCGGGTTCGCTACCCTGACGATGCTAACTAAAAACGCTTTCCTTGATGAAATCCGTAAACAATATGTAGTTACCGCCCGCGCCAAAGGGTTGCCTGAAGAAAAAATCCTGTATCGCCATGTATTCCGCAATGCCATGTTACTGGTCATCGCCGGTTTCCCAGCCACCTTTATCAGTATGTTTTTCACCGGTTCGCTGCTGATTGAAGTGATGTTTTCACTCAATGGGTTGGGGCTACTGGGTTATGACGCCACCTTACAGCGTGATTATCCTGTGATGTTTGGCACTCTTTATATTTTCACCCTGATTGGTTTGCTGTTAAATATCCTCAGCGATATCACTTACACCTTGGTTGATCCACGGATTGATTTTGAGGGCCGCCAATAATGATAAGGTTAAGTGCGATTAATCAGGCCCGCTGGGCGCGCTTTTGCCATAACCGCCGGGGTTACTGGTCGCTGTGGATCTTCCTGACACTGTTTATTATCAGCTTGTTTGCCGAGCTGATAGCCAATGACAAGCCGCTGCTGGTGAGCTATCAAGGCAAGATTTACATGCCCTTTATGGCCAATTACAGTGAATCAACCTTTGGCGGTATTTTAACCACCGCAGCAGATTATCAAGACCCATACGTGATTGGCCGGATTAATGACCATGGCTGGGCCATTTGGGCCCCTATCCGCTTTAGTAATAACACCATTAATTTCGCCACTGAAGTGCCCTTCCCCTCACCACCAAGTCGCACTAATTTACTGGGCACCGATAGCACCGGCGGTGATGTATTGGCCAAGGTAATATATGGATTCCGTATCTCGCTATTATTCGGCCTGACATTGACCCTATTCTCCAGCGTGATTGGTATCTGCGCCGGGGCAATACAAGGTTATTACGGTGGCAGAGTTGACCTGTGGGGCCAGCGATTTATTGAAGTCTGGTCGGGTATGCCAACACTGTTTTTAGTGATTTTGTTGTCCAGTATCGTGCAACCTAATTTCTGGTGGCTGTTAGCCATCACCGTGATTTTCGGCTGGATGGGATTGGTGGGTGTGGTACGGGCGGAGTTTCTACGTACCCGCAATTATGACTATATCCGTGCGGCGCGCGCCATGGGAGTACCTGACAGAGTTATTATGTCTCGTCATATGCTGCCAAATGCCATGGTCGCAACACTGACCTTCTTACCCTTTATTTTATGCGGTTCGATCACCACGCTGACCTCCCTGGATTTCCTCGGTTTTGGCCTGCCAATGGGCTCACCGTCATTAGGCGGACTATTATTGGAAGGCAAAAATAACCTTCAGGCCCCCTGGCTTGGGATCACCGCATTCCTGGTATTGGCCGTGCTGTTATCTCTGTTGATCTTTATTGGCGAAGCCGTGCGCGACGCCTTTGACCCAAGTAAGGTGTACTGATATGGCGACATCTCCACTCCTGGATATTCAAAATCTCAGCGTTGCATTTCGTCAGGCAGGCATTGAACGCCAGGTTGTCACTGAGCTGTCATTACAAATAGATACCGGTGAAACATTGGCGCTGGTTGGGGAATCCGGCTCAGGCAAAAGTGTCACCGCATTGTCAATATTACGGTTATTGCCCTCGCCACCGGTGATTTACCCTACCGGCGATATTCTGTTCGCGGGTAAATCACTGTTGCATGCCGATGAGCCGACATTACGCGGAATTCGTGGCAATCAGGTTTCAATGATTTTTCAAGAGCCAATGGTGTCACTAAATCCGTTGCACACCATTGAAAAGCAATTGGCAGAAGTGCTGTCGCTGCATCGAGGCATGCGCAGGGAGGCCGCCAGAGTTGAGATTATTCACTGTCTCGACCGAGTAGGTATTCGCAATGCTAAGGATCGACTGGCCGATTTCCCGCATCAGCTTTCCGGCGGGGAACGCCAGCGGGTAATGATTGCCATGGCCGTGTTAACTCAACCCAAATTGTTGATTGCCGATGAGCCAACTACCGCGTTGGATGTCTCGGTACAGGCTCAGATTTTGAGTTTGCTGAAAGAGTTAAAGCAAGAGATGGGGATGAGCTTACTGTTTATCACTCATAACCTGAATATCGTCCGTCGGCTGGCAGATAACGTGGCAGTGATGCGTGAAGGACGCGTGGTTGAGCTTAATACCCGTCAGGCGCTGTTTAGTGCACCGCAGCACCCTTATACCCGCCAGTTATTGGATGCTGAGCCACAAGGCGACCCGCTGCCTCTTAACACAGACCAAGAGCCACTGCTCAAAGTAAAAGGGTTACAAGTGGCCTTTGCTGTCAAACGGGGTTTATTGCGGCGAACAGTCTCTCATCATTATGCGTTGAAAGATCTCAGTTTTGATTTAAAACCCGGAGAAAGTCTGGGATTAGTCGGTGAGTCCGGTTCAGGAAAAAGTACCACCGGGCTGGCATTACTGCGGTTGCTGCCCTCAAAAGGGGAAATTTGGTTCAGTGGTCAGCCGCTACACAATTTCTCACCAAAACAGATGCTCCCTTACCGCAGCCGCATTCAAGTGGTGTTCCAGGATCCTTACTCGGCACTTAACCCGCGTTTGAATGTTCAGCAAATTATTGCCGAGGGGCTGGAAGTTCATCAGAAACTCAGTGCGATACATCGTGAACAGCGGGTCATTAAAGCTATGGAGGAAGTCGGATTGGATCCGGTTAGCCGTTATCGTTATCCGACTGAATTCTCTGGCGGGCAGCGTCAGCGCATTGCCATTGCCCGGGCCTTGATCCTGCAACCGCAGTTGTTGATCCTCGACGAACCCACTTCGTCACTGGATAAATCGGTACAGGCACAGATTCTGGCCTTACTGAAATCCCTCCAGCAGCGTCATCATCTCAGCTACCTGTTTATCAGCCATGACTTACAAGTGGTGCGTTCGCTGTGCCATCAAGTGATTGTATTAAGGCAGGGGGAAGTGGTAGAGCAAGGTGACTGTCAGGCCATATTCGCGGCACCTAAACAGCAATATACCCAGCAATTGCTGCAATTCGCAGACTAGTCTGGTGCACATCAGGTATCAAGGCAGCCAAAAACGCCCGCATGTACTGCCGACGAACGCGCCATCGCGGATCAGAAGGGATACAGTGCGGTCATCGTCTCGGCAATAGCGACGCCAACATCTTTCAGACGGCACATAGTGGCACTTTCATCCTGACGGTGAACAAACAGGCAAGGCTCGCCTTCCCATTCAATAATCGCGGAATCCACTTGTATATCTTGTAATGAGAGGTGGAGCCGCTGCATGATAATCTGCGCATGGTTACCATCGTGGCTAAGTAACTTCAGCCCTATAAGGTCATTATTGGTATCGGCTATCGCCGCCAGTGGTATCGGTTCAACTTTAACCCCGATAAACCCAGACAACCAACGGTAACTTTGCGGCAGACGATGTACTACCGAAAGTTGGATATTATTCACGTGTTTTTCCTAGTCAAAATAAAAATTTAAAAATTACAAAAAAGCACCACAAAGACTTATGCTCACTAAAGTTATAGCCGCTAAGTTGCCATTGCGCCTGATTAAAAATCCGCCAAAATACAACATTGATAACAATTTAGAAACTTAAAACCAACAAAAGCATTTTTGCGCTGTTTTTGACCCTGCGTCACCCTTTTTGCCCAGGTTAAGACTACGGGTTTGGGATTTAGATCCCATTTTTCGTTATATTTATACCTTTATGGCGGTTAGCTCAACCATTTTTATTGCAAAGCCATTACCTAATACCAGCCAAAATTTTACATTTAAAAAACAATTAAAGATTAACATCAACGCATAAATTAATATAATGCATTGATAGATAAATATATTACCTGATCTCAACCACCGTTTTATTGCTAGAAATATCTAATAAAAACGGTTCAATACCCATTTGGGATTTTTTATATTATTGTTCAAAAATTTAACAAAATGATATCAATTGTAACTATAAAATAAATAATTATATTCATACTTTTTATATTGATGGTACGCAAAAAATTCATATTTTTGAGGGGTAATGGGGGCAATATTAAACAGAGTGAATGACTCAAGGTGGGAGATAATTAAGCCAGCAATTAATCGACAAACTGGCGGTCAATCATGTGAATAAAAGGGAACGCCCTAAGGCGCTGGCCCTTATTGATATTGATACCTGCTGCGGGGGTTATTTCACCGCATTTTTATTCGGGCGGCTGGCATAAAGATACAATAACATAGCGACAATGATACAAAAAGCCATTGAGCTGACCATCGGCCAGGCACTCCGTGATGGTGCCATCGACAACAGTGTTCCGATTACGGCACCGATACCAAAACGTAAGGTCCCTGCCAGAGAAGACGCCGTACCCGCCATATGCGGAAAATCATCCAAAATGACCGCCATGGCATTTGAGGTGATCATCGCGATACAACCGACATAAGCCGCGACCCCCAGTACCAATGCCCAGAACCCCATTCCGGTCGCGCAAACCACCAGCAGCCAGATCCCCATAACAAACTGCACTAACATGCCAAATCGGAACATCTTCAGCGCCCCGTAGCGGCGCACATTGCGACTGTTTATCAGCGTCATAACGAATAAAAAGACAATGTTCAGTGCAAAGTAATAGCCAAAGTTCTGCGGAGAAACACCGTTTAAATCGATATAAACAAAAGGCCCGGCACTGAGGAATGAGAACATACCGGCAAAAGAGAAGCCGCTGGCCAACATATAGCTCAACACCCGTTTATGGCGGAATAATGTCGCAAAATTACCGATGGTAGTGCGTAAATGAAACCTTTGTCGCTTCTCTGGCGGCAGGCTTTCTTTGATAAACAGTGCCACCAGTATCGCACCAACCAATGCCGCCCCAGCCATAGTCCAGAAAATGGCATGCCAGCTAAACCACACCAGCAAGGCACCACCGATGATAGGTGCCAGCAATGGCGCGATGGTCATGACCAAGACCACAAAAGACATCATGCGGGAGAAGTCATCTTTGGTGAACATATCGCGCATCAATGCGTTAATCACCACACTCGCCGCAGCGGCGGACAAACCATGCAGGAAACGTAAATTAATCAGTTGTTCAATAGATTGCGCCATCGCACAAGCCATGCCCGCAAGCGCAAAGATTAACGTGCCCCAAAAAATAACCGGTTTACGCCCTATGCTATCGGCCATTGGCCCATAGAACATTTGCCCGATGGCAAACCCCAGCACATAAGCACTCAGGGTCATTTGCACTGCACCACTCTCTACACCAAACTCCTGCGCAATAATGGGCATACTCGGCAGATACATATCAATCGCCAAGGGCATCAACATCGATAGCAAGCCGAGGATAAAGATTAAGCCAAAGTGGGATGTCTGGTTCTTCTCTGCATTCTGATTACTGGCGTGCACGCTAAACAACTCCTTCAATAACCTACCGCGGGTTATATCAACGGCAAAACAGCGCGGAAACAGCCCATCCACGCTGCAATAAAAAATCAATTACAGGTGGGGAGCGCCTACGCTGGCAATCTCTTCTGCGGTCAACGGACGATATTCACCGGGGGCCAAATCATCAAGTTTGATGTCGCCAATTCGCTCACGGTGTAGCGCCAACACACGGTTCCCGACCGCCGCAAACATCCGTTTTACCTGATGATATCGCCCCTCACTGAGGGTCAAACGCACTAACTGTGGCTCAATAACCTCAAGCTGGGCCGGTTTGGTCAGCGAGTCTTCATTATGCAGTTGCACGCCATCAGTAAACTGTTGTGCAGTGTCATCGGACAGCGGGTGTTCCAGTGTCACCAGATAGGTTTTTTCACAATGATGGCGTGGAGAGGTGATCCGATGTGACCACTGACCATCGTCGGTCATCAGGACTAATCCCGTGGTATCGATGTCCAACCGCCCGGCGGCATGAAGCTTGTAAGCCACTGGTTCATCAAGGAAATATAGCACGGTAGGATGATCTGGGTCTTCTGTCGAACACACATAGCCCTGCGGTTTGTTCAGCATGAAGTAACGTGGGCCAACGGTCTGTTGTAATGGGTTGCCATCGAATCTCACGTCTTGTTCTGGCGTCAGCTTAATCGAACCACTTTTGACCACCTCGCCATCAATAGTGACGCGTTTTGCCCGTAACTCGCGCGCGACTAACGCCCGGCTGACACCTAATTGCTGAGATAAAAACTTGTCCAATCGCATTGAATCTACTTTGCCTGTTATAGAGTCGTGCCGTTGACGGGCACGATACCCGTAATCACACCTGCCAACGACGACAGGGTGCTAATAATACGGTGTGAAATGAATGAAGCAGTTTAGGAGGAAATCATTTGCTGCCTACCTGACTCATCAGTATAGCGGCGGTTACCCTATCATCCTAGGAACAGTTACTTAAAAAGCCGTTATTGAGAAACGGTTTATCCCTTCTTATGCGGTATATAACCTTATACGGCCCGACGCTCTCGCTCCAGTCGCATCAGACTGGCATAATAATAGAAAGTTTTTAGTGATGAGGAGAGATAAATGTCACTCATACCGCCCGGGAAAGTGTTACCAATAATGAATAAATTAAAAATGACAAATGCACCTACCGAGGCCCTGTAATGGCCTTTACGCTACGCCCGTATCAGCAAGAGGCCGTGGATGCCACCCTTGCTCATTTTCGCCGCCACGCCGAGCCGGCACTGATTGTGTTGCCCACCGGAGCAGGTAAAAGTTTGGTCATCGCCGAATTAGCGAAACTGGCCCGTGGGCGCGTTCTGGTACTGGCACATGTCAAAGAACTGGTGGCACAGAATCACGCCAAATACTGTGCCTATGGTTTAGAGGCCGATATCTTCGCCGCGGGGCTGCAACAGCGCCAAAGTGAGGGGAAAGTGGTATTTGGCAGCGTGCAGTCAGTGGCACGCAATCTGGCACTGTTTGATAGCGCCTTTTCGCTGCTGATTATCGATGAATGCCATCGAATCAGCGACGAAGAGGACAGCCAATACCAGCAAATCATTCAGCATTTACGTCGCACCAATCCACGCCTGCGCCTATTGGGACTGACCGCAACCCCCTATCGTTTGGGCAAAGGCTGGATTTATCAATTCCACTATCACGGTATTACCCGTGGTGATGAGAAATCCCTGTTCCGCGACTGTATTTATGAATTACCCCTACGGTACATGATTAAGCACGGCTTCCTGGTGCCACCGGAGCGGCTGGATATGCCTGTTGTACAGTATGATTTCAGTCGCCTAACCAGCAACAGTGACGGGATGTTCCGTGCAGCGAATTTAGATCGTGAACTTAAGCAGCAACAAAGGGTTACCCCACATATTGTTAGCCAGATCATTGAGTATGCGGCTGATCGTCGCGGCGTGATGATTTTTGCCGCCACGGTCGAACACGCCAAAGAAGTGTATGGCCTGCTACCCAAAGGCGAAGCGGCATTGGTGAGTGCCAACACACCTCCCGCCGAACGAGATGCCCTAATCTCAGCCTTTAAACAACAGCAATTACGCTATCTGGTGAATGTAGCGGTGCTAACCACCGGCTTTGATGCCCCCCATGTAGATCTGATCGCTATTCTTCGCCCGACCGAATCGGTCAGTTTGTACCAGCAAATTGTTGGTCGTGGCCTGCGGCTATCGCCGGGCAAAGAAGATTGCCTGATTCTGGACTATGCCGGTAATCCTCATGACCTGTTTACACCTGAAGTAGGTACCCGCAAACCCCACAGTGACAGCCAGCCGGTACAGGTATTTTGCCCGGATTGCGGCTTTGCCAATATGTTTTGGGGGAAATGTACCGAGTCTGGTGAAATTATTGAGCACTATGGCCGCCGCTGTCAGGGCTGGTTTGAAGATGATAATGGCGCGCGGGCGCAATGTGACTATCGTTTCCGCTTTAAATCCTGCCCCCATTGCGGGGCGGAAAATGATATTGCGGCCCGCCGCTGCCACCAGTGTCAGGAAGTTCTGGTCGATCCTGATGATATGCTAAAAGCGGCACTGAAATTGAAAGATGCGCTGGTGCTGCGCTGTGGCGGTATGAGTCTGGAAACGGGCCAAGACGCCAAAGGGGAATGGCTGAAAATCACGTATTACGACGAAGATGGCACCAATACCAGTGAGCGCTTTCGCTTAACCACCGCCGCACAGCGCATGGCATTTGAGCAAATATTTCTGCGTCCCCACCAACGGGCACCGGGTGTCGCCCTGAAATGGCAAACAGCGGCGGATATCATCGCTCAGCAAGCACTGCTACGTTACCCTGATTTTGTCGTCGCCCGCCGTCGTGGGCAGTGGTGGCAAATCAGAGAAAAGGTATTTGATTATCAGGGGCGTTTCCGGCAGGCTGACTCCCTCGCCTGAGCCGCATTCAGCCTGATATTTTCGCAGTTTTATTTGCTGTCTGGTCGATATTTCGCTAGAATGCAGCCCGCTTTGCTCTGGGTTTACCCAATCAAAGCCGAGTATCGAACCTGTTGCTGGGTCGCCTGTAGCAGGGTAAATTTTCTTTAAGAGAAAACAAAATGACCACTATCAAAGTAGAAGTACGTAACGACCAGGGTAAGGGTGCGAGCCGCCGCCTGCGTGTAGCAAATAAATTTCCGGCCATCATTTACGGTGGTTCAGAAGCCGCTATCTCTATTGCTCTTGACCATGACACCACCAAGAACCTTGAACTGAAACCGGGCTTTTATGATTCCGTACTGACTCTGGTTGTTGACGGTAAAGAAACCAAAGTTAAAGTACAGGCTGTTCAGCGTCACGCTTTCAAGCCAAAACTGACTCATATCGACTTCGTTCGCGTTTAATCGCATCGCTTTCGATATTCGGGACGCCGAAATAAAAAACGCCGCTGATGCGGCGTTTTTTATTGGCTGAATAAATTCACCGTGCCAACCGTTACTTCTTCCCCGAATTGCGCTGTAACTGGTCACGCAGATTGGGTGGCGTGCCTTTAATGGTCAGCGTATCGGTGGCGGCATCCCAGAAGATACGTTCCCCCAGCAGCAAGGCGTCAAAATTGATACTCAAGCCACCGCCACTGCCTGCAAATTTGGTCAACTGACGCAAGGTTCCACGATCCGCCGGGAAGCTCTCTTCCAGGGCATAGCCCTGTTCAGTTGAGAATTGCTGGAAATCCTTTTCGCCCAATTTTGGCAGTTCCTGGGAAAGCGCCTGCAAAGCAATCTCTTCACCGGCCTGCAACTGCTCATTACAATAGCTATAAACTTGCTGGCGGTATGCCTGACGCTCATTTTTGCCCAACTCAGCATCAGCACAGTAGTCGTCAACCGCCTGTAATAACCCACGGTTTTGCGCTTTGGTATCCAGCCCTTCTGCTGCAGACAGAAAATCCATAAAGAAGTCAGATACTTTACGCCCTACCCGCCCTTTCAGGAACGTCAGATAACGGGTTGATTCCGGATTGTTTTCCCATTCAGTCAAATCAATGCGGGCGACAATATCAGCGCGATTAATATCGAGATAATGGGTCGAGCTCAGATCAAGCTGCTCGTTCACTCGCATGCTATTACAACTGCTCAGCACCGAGATCAACAAATACTCCACCGCCAGATAACGGTATTGGCAAAACAGCACCACACCACCTTCAGCAAACGGATATTTGGCTAACTCATCACGTAAACGCCCAGTTGCTGCACGGCTAAAGCTGAGGAAGTCTTCATCACCCTTACGGCTTCGTTTCAGCGCATTAGCCAGCTCACTCTGCTCATTAAACAGCCCATAAGCTTTACTTTTGGCGCTGTAAACACGATGCAGCTCGGCCATCATTTCTTCAACTACAGCATTGGCAGGTAACAGAGAATCGCGCAACACCACATCAAGCGTTTGTTCATCACGTTTGATAAGCTGATGTAAGGCTATCTGGTCGATATCCAGACTCATGATAAATACTCCTTTTGGCTAGGGGCGTATTCAATCACTGATGCCTGAGAGCTGCAACCCTAAAGCGATGACACCCCTCAATTAATGGCTAATGATTCTTAATGCTATAAAATAGCGGAAAAGCGCGTCTCTATACGGTAAGATGTGGGACTTTGTCAGGTGTTGAGTACAATTTTTATGCCACAATCATCCCGTTATAGCGACGAACACGTTGAACAACTACTGTCTGAATTGGTCTGCGTACTGGAAAAACACCGTACCCCAACCGATCTTTCTTTGATGGTGTTGGGAAATATGGTAACAAATCTGATCAATACCAGCATTGCTCCGGCGCAACGCAAAGTATTGGCACGTTCTTTCGCTGAAGCTCTTCAGGCTTCGGTACGTGAAGATAAAGCTCATTAATTTATCGGCCAAGACTGCAATCTCAATATGGTGACAAATAGTCAGCGCTATCGTGAAAAAGTCTCCCAGATGATCAGCTGGGGGCACTGGTTCGCCCTGTTTAATATCCTGTTCAGCCTGGTGCTGGGTAGCCGCTATCTGTTTGTCTCTGATTGGCCCTCATCGCTACTTGGCCGTGTCTATGCTCTGGTCAGTTGGCTCGGGCATTTTAGTTTTATTGTTTTTGCCGCCTACTTGTTGGTGATATTCCCACTCACCTTTGTGGTGATGTCACAACGGCTACTGCGTTTTCTTTCCGCCGCCTTTGCCACCGCGGGCTTAACCCTGCTTTTGGTTGATACCGAGGTTTTCACTCGTTTCCATTTACACCTTAATTCTGTGGTATGGGAATTAGTGGTTAACCCGGATCAAACCGAACTGGCGCGCGACTGGCAATTAATGTTTATTGCCGTACCGATCATTTTTCTGATCGAGATGCTAGTGGGCACCTGGGCTTGGCAAAAACTGCGTAGCCTTAACCGGCAGCGCTTTGTTAAGCCATTGGTTGTTGTCTTTATTTCTGCATTCTTTGCTTCTCATCTGCTTTATATTTGGGCCGATGCCAATTTCTACCGCCCAATCAGTATGCAGCGAGCCAATCTACCGCTCTCCTATCCGATGACTGCCCGTAAGTTCCTTGAGAAACACGGCTTACTTGATCAACAGGAGTATCAACGTCGGTTGGTGGAGCAAGGCAATCCGGATGCATTGGCAGTTGAATATCCGCTCAACCCAATTACCTTCAGCGATAAAGGCAGTGGTTATAACCTGCTATTAATTGTGGTTGACGGTATTCGTGTCAGTAGCCTGCAAAAAGACATGCCTACATTGGCAGAGTTTGGCCGTTCAAATATTCAGTTTGATCAACACTACAGTTCGGGCAACCGTCAGGATACTGGCTTGTTTGGTCTATTTTATGGTATTTCGCCTACCTATTTAGACGGTATTCTCTCTGCGCGTAAACCGTCTGCATTTATTACCGCATTGAGCGCGCAGGGTTATCAATTTGGCCTGTTCTCATCTGATGGCTTTGAATCGCCACTCTACCGTCAGGCGCTGTTAACTGATTTCACCTTACCTGCACCGGCAGAGCAAACGGACCGAGAGACTACGGCACAATGGCAACAATGGCTATCGACACTAAAAAGCAATGCCCCATGGTTCTCGTACATTAACTTGAACGGGGCGGCTGAAGCACAAGACCCGGTCACCGGGCAGAAAGTTGCATTACCGGCTAACTTTATCCACAACTATCAGGCAGGCGCAAAAGATGTGGATCAACAGATCGCGACTATTCTGGAGACCCTGAAACAGCGCGGCCAGCTCGATAAAACCGTGGTTATTATTACTGCGGCCCATGGCATCGAGTTTAATGATAGTGGCAATAATAACTGGGGTGCAGGCAGCAGCTTTAACCGTCAACAGCTCCAAGTGCCATTAGCAGTCCACTGGCCGGGTACACCAGCGCAGGCCGTGAATAAGCTGACCAATCATGAAGACATCATGACGACACTGATGCAACGGTTGTTACATGTAAAAACTGCATCAGAAGATTATTCGCAAGGGGAAGATTTGTTCGCTGCACAGCGTAACAATAACTGGGTGGCGACGGGCGACAATGGCATGCTGGTTATTACTACGCCAACACAAACGATTGTATTAGATAATAACGGTAAATATCGGACTTATGATGCACAAGGCAATGAAATCAAAGATGAAAAGCCTCAGTTGCCACTGTTGCTGCAAGTGCTGACAGATATAAAACGATTTATTGCGAATTAGCTCTAAAAACAGCCCTTAGAGCGTACAAAAAGCAGACAATAACTTTGCCAAGTCTTGCATTAATAACAATAAAATGTAGTATAAACATCGCAGCATCGGCATGTAGCGCAGCTTGGTAGCGCACCGTCATGGGGTGTCGGGGGTCGAAGGTTCAAATCCTTTCATGCCGACCAAAATACCTCAAGAAAACCAATCCGTTAGGGTTGGTTTTTTTGTTTGTGGGATTTGGCTGGTGTGGCTGTGGTGTGAAACCGTTACCCGCACCTGGCCAGCCAGGTAATCATGAACAGACCGGGCCATTGTTACTCTGGCGCTACTGGCCACTCGATATCAGGAGCAGTGCCAACATCATCGCCACCACCTCAATATACATCCCTGCCCCATCATCATATGCGCGACTTATCGCCGGAATTACTGTCTTTAAATTAAACGATCGTTTTAAACGATCAATAAGCTCGTATTGATCTGTGTAACCAATTTGAATATTTAGCGTTCAACTCCTACCCTATCGCCATAACTTAAAAGGACGATCACATATGAAATGGAACATTATCTCTGGCAATGAAGCGCACTTTTCCAATGCGCCCGAGTGGGCTATAAAATTAATATTAGTAGATGGGAGCACGGCGTGGTGGGATGGTCAAAGTAAACTTATTGATAGTCCTGTAGTTGTTCCCCCTTGCCTCTTCGAGTATGAAGAAGAATTTAAACTTATCGCAGAACGTAAAGCCTGCTGATTATTCAGGCTCATCGGTCCCAACAGTCGGTACGTAAGTGGGAGCAGCAATAAGTTCCCGCATCGACTCCGGAAAGCTATGATAGTAATCATGCCATCGTTTATCACTGTATTCTACATGTCCAATCCTCCGGTGAAAATTCACCACAACCCCACGCTATTATTTTCTGTTCTGTATTATCTTCAAACGCGACACTAGCCATATATTTATCTCCTAGAAAGTATACCCACTGACTACCATGGCATATGCATATGAAGTACCAGTCCCGGTTATTGTTATATACACCGAAGCGATGTTATTAAATATAGTACACCACGCCGTACCACAAACTAATGCCGTGCTTGATTGAAATCTAATTCGTCCATTCGCATTCGTATTTTGTGGCGAGGTAGTCACTGTTGTATTACCAGACCCCCCAATGTTCGCGGAAGATTCACACAATACAGACAACGAGTTAGCCGGAATTATCCCCGTCATGTCTACTTTTTGCCCTGTCGCTGATGTGGACCCACTTATCGCCGGATAAGATGTTATTGTTACTGTCCTATCAACTTGATATCCGAAAGCAAAAGCGCTTGCGGATATACGGCGAACACTGATTAAGGCTGATGCAGTGTACCCCGCAGGTAGTGTTACTCCGCATATTTCCGGCGCTACCGATCCGCCGATGCTTACAGCTCATGCGGGATATTCTTTATGTGGTAGTTGGAAGTGAGGCCCGTCTTTCAGTCACCGCCCCACTCAATCGGAACGCCAATATCTTTGGACGCCTGTTTGAATGCGCTGGCTATCTGTTCGTAGTATTTCCATTCCCACGATCCGGCAGATGTGGGGTAAGCAAACACATCAATAGCGTGTCCGGTCAAGTGGCGGCTGTTCATCGTCTGACTTTTACCGCTGGCTACCAGCTCCTTTTGCCGTTCTACTGGGCGGAGACCTTCGATAACACCAAAATCAACTGCTGACAGCTCAAGGGCGCATCGAACCAGATAAACAGCACAGAATGCCCAATATATAGTGAACACGGAGATTCCCGTACTCAAAAAGTCTAAAGCCTGCCTCTGTGTTAACAGCCAAAAAGAAGAACCTATACCTACTATTAGGATGCTTAGCAGTTTGTACCCATTTTCTTTATTCAGTGCATTTGATTGGTAAATTTCTCGGATGCAATCTTCGCCCTATTTTTCCAGAAAGTTTACCAATTCATCATCAGCATCCAGAAAATAATCATCAGCCAACTTTTTCATAACTATGATCTCGTCGGCATTGCAATGGGAGGATTTTACCTTAATGCTTTCAGTGTAACATCTGCGCATTCACCACATTCGGCTGGGTACTGTTTCACAACGATTGGATTAACCAACCCAGTACCCATGCGAATGTAGAAATGAAAAAGCCCAACCAGTTAGGGCTGGGCTTTGAAATATAGTGTTGTGATAGCTAGTTCCACGGGAAGAACGACTGAGCCAACAATCACTATAAAAGCAACTATCACAACAGAGAAGCGCATCAGGCAATTTCCGTAAGGAGACGCCGATAGTGCAATCAACAACACCTGATGCACTTTTCTCTTGGAACTCACTTAAGAAAGCAGGCTGGACATCTCAGGGTATCCCGTCATCGACTTAAACCCAGCCTATCCATTATTTGGTCCGCCATCGAGGACTTGAACCACGTACCTTCAGCTTAGAAAGCTGTTGCTCTTTCCGGATGAGCTAATGGCGGTTAGGGTGTGCATTCTACCATCAATTAATAAACATATTATCAACAGGGTTATTTTTCAGATAATTCAGACATTACTCACCCCTTCCAGTGAAGTAAATCTACCAATGTGCTGACCGCATACCCTAAAAACGACAAAGCCCCGCGATATTCGAGGCCTTTTTTAAGGGTGTAAGCTACGTGACTAAGTAACCACTCTTAACGCAATAAAGGGTAAGATTCGTAACGAATAGCTTTTTATTCAGTTTTCCCACTATTATATTTAGTTGTCCATTCATCCATTTCTAATTTTACTCCCGCCATAAGCAGGCAGGCATCAACAAAAGTTTCCGCTATCATAAGTTTTAGTCTGACCTTCCCCTCAGAACATTTCTGATGTCGGGCAATAGCCGACTTCGAAATACCTTTTTTGTAGTGCTGCACAATCAGGTCATAATCCTCTTCACGCGCGACCTTCTTAAGTCGCCCTACCGCCGCATCCACCAGCAGCCCATCATCATCACAACAAGATTCTTTACGACTGGCGGTCACTGGCAATAACCCCTTAAATCCCGCCGCGATAGATGAATAATCGGTACCGGAATTATCGCGCGCCCAAACGCCCCAGCGGGCCAAAACTAAAGAAAGGTCTCTCATGCTAAAGCCCCTATACCGATCGAACGATCCATAAAACGAAATAACAGAACTATCTGGCTGCCATATTCTTCTTCCCATGCGCGCTGGTTGTCATGCAATTTGTCATGGCAGGTACGACACCACGGGAATGTGAACAAGTCATGAGCCTTAGTTGCTGTCCGATGATATGGTGAGGGTCACAGCCACCGTTACCACACCCGCAGCAAGGCTGCGATTTCACCCATTGCAGGTATTTCCGGTTCTCCCACTGCCGCAGTTTTGGCCTAAGCATAAAACCTGCTGGTGGTTCGGCATCGACCTTTAAGGCCCCGCAAGTCCTGAGTTGGGATATTTAGCTTTGTGCTCATTATGTTCCCGTAGTCAGGCTCATTCAGTGTAAAAGGACTGGTTTTGATAAAAGCTAATATATGTCGGCAGTATTGATGCTCACCGCGCAACTTCTCAACGGCGCGAACAGCATACCCACAGATGGCCTCATATCTCTTTCTGGCATTCCTTTGGCTTGACCCGTAGAGTGCCAAAATGCAAAAAGCGTTCACATGAAAGTGGCTTTAATACTGCTGTGAATTTACCATTTAAATATTGCGCGATAGTAGTAACATTAAGCATTATATTGTCAATATGTAATAAGCGTAATAATTAAAATAGTGTTAGTTAATTATATAAAAAATCATCTTGTTTGGTTAGTGTATTTCCCCCATTTTTAGTTTAAAATAATATTTACTTATTGTTAGTTATTTCTTTAGTGAAGGTATGATTAATTTATATTGCTTGATGTATATATCCATAGTCCATTTTTAATTGAGAAATTATTTCTCGCATGATTATTTTTATTGGTTAGCGTTTTTCCATGTGAGCCACCTGGTGGCTATAGTTAAGGTGGTTTTTATTGATTAAAGTGTTTTTTTGACGAGTCAGGAGTTTATTTTATGGAAGATAAAAAAATCAGTCCCTCAGATGAATCTAGCTTGATTGTTGATTCACTCAGTAAAATACCCCTCATTTCCATAATGGAAAAGGCCAACATTCCTTGGGCTATAAAAGATAATAAATCCAAATTTGTTTATTTAAATGAATCTTGTCTTGATTTGTTTGATATTCAGCCTGGCTTTGATTTTGAAGGGCGTTTAGATGAGGAAATGCCATGCCAATGGTCTGAGTATAGTGATAGTTTCAAGGCTCACGACAGAAAGGCGGAGCAAAGTAGAGAGGGCGCAGAGATCATTGTAACGTCTTCTTTTGGGCGTGAAAGGATCCTTTCACCGTGGTACTTCCCTAAATTTCCTATTTATAACCAAAAGGGGGATGTGTTAGGAACTGTTTTTTATGGTAAAAAATTTAACTTTCTTTCTGTATGTGATTTTTTTAAAAGCTTAAAACCCTCTGTTATTACTCTAACCCCACCTATTGAGGATTTTTCAGAAAAGGAACTTGATATAATATTTTATGCAATTCAAAAAATGACAGCAAAAGAAATAGCAGAAAAATTATTCTTATCAAGTAGAACCATTGAAAATAGGATTAGATTTATTTATGAGAAAGTGGGCTGTCACTCTTTAAAAGATTTTATTGAGTATTGCCATGCGTCAGGTTTGAATAACTATGTTCCTAAGAAAGTTCTACGTGAAGGGGTTAATTTCTTCTGGTGATTGAGTAGCTTATTAATAATAAACCACCTAGAGATCCGTATTGCTTGAGGTTTTATGGAAGGTATAATGATCAGCTTATACTTTTTGGCTATGATTTAGGGTGATCGCTCAGCCGGTCACCCTGTTGGCTTTACCCCTAGCATCACCGATAATGTGGCGGCTGTTCATTGTCTGGCTGGCCCCCTTTTCTTTTTGCCGTTCTACGGGGCGAATACCCTCAATAATGCCAAAATCAACCGTTGATAATTCCAGTGCGCGGCGAGCCACGTTCACCTGAGCAGCATTACCTTGCAAAAATACAGACTCTTTCGGCGATACTGATCAAACAACATGGTTAAAAGGAAAGTTTCCCCATGAATATCGGATTTATCCTGTTCTGCATTTACGTGATTGGAGTTATTGCTTCTACTTTTATCATCTTCCCACTCACGCGGGATAACAGTTTGATAGTAAGGTGTTTATCCTCATTTCTTATCGGCATAAGCTGGCCCTTGAGTTTGCCCGTTGCCTTACTGCTCTCGATGTTCTAATTACGAATACAGAGAATACGGAATTAAAAAGGTTGTGTCGCGTTAACGGCGGCAGGTCAGCAAAAGTGGTATGGCCGTTTATTTAGGCAGGCAACATCAAAAAACAACATGTTACCTTCCTGCGCCTTAATGCGACAGAACCAGGGAAATGCCACCCAGATTATTGAGCGACCTTCCCTGCTATTGTGGTGGCTTAAATGTTACAGATCTTCACCGTTGCTACTGATAACTTTCTTATACCAGTCAAAGCTCAATTTACGTGAACGGGCCATGGTGCCGGTGCCGTCATCGTTCTTATCCACATAGATAAAACCATAACGTTTGCTGTATTCACCGGTGGTGAATGATACGCAGTCAATGCAGCCCCATGGGGTATAGCCCATTAAATCAACACCATCTTCAAACACCGCTTTTTTCATCTGCTCAATATGGGCTTTGAGATAAGCAATACGGTAATCATCATGTACCATGCCGTCGGCGGCCACTTTATCAATAGCGCCAAAGCCATTTTCAACAATAAACAGCGGTTTTTGGTAACGCTCGTACAATACACTCAATGAATAACGCAAACCGACAGGATCAATCTGCCATCCCCAATCTGAAGCTTTAACATGTGGGTTCGGCACACTGCCTTCAAAGCCAGAAAGTGAGTTGCCGTTGCCCGGATTGGTCGCAGAAACCGCGTTACTCATGTAATAGCTCAGTCCCATATAATCGGCGCAACCTTCACGCAACGTCTCAAGGTCCCCCTCCTCCATCTTGATGGTGAAGCCGCGACGCTCCCACTCGTTCAAGATATATGACGGGTAATAACCGCGCATGTGGACGTCGCCGAACAGATAACGTTCGCGCATAGCTTCAACGGAATACATCATGTCATCCGGGTGGCAGGAGAATGGGTACAATGGCACCATTGCCACCATGCAACCAATCTTGAATTCCGGATTAATGGCATGGCCGAGTTTGACCACTTTAGCACTGGCAACAAACTGGTGATGCAGCACTTGATACAGGGTTTCTTCCGGGTTTTCCTGCTCCGTGAATACCACGCCCGAACAACAATAACCAAACAATGGATACTTCCAGTTACGCTGGTTATTGATCTCGTTGAATGTCATCCAGTATTTGACTTTGCTTTTATAACGCTCCATCACCACTTCACTGAATTTCACGAAGAAATCGACCACTTTACGGTTTTTCCAGCCACCGTATTCTTTAACCAAATGCCAAGGCATTTCGAAGTGAGATAAGGTAATGACCGGTTCGATACCGTATTTCAGTAACTCATCAAACATGTCGTCGTAAAATTGCAGACCCGCTTCATTGGGTTGCTGCTCATCACCGTTCGGGAAAATACGTGTCCAGGCGATAGACGTACGGAAACATTTGAAGCCCATTTCCGCAAACAATGCGATGTCTTCTTTATAATGGCTATAAAAATCAACCGCTTCATGGTTTGGATAACGGTAGCCGTCCTGCACACCGTCGGTCATCACGCGGTCAACACCATGAGCGCCACCGGAAAGCACATCGGCAATACTCACGCCTTTGCCGCCTTTATCCCAACCACCCTCTACCTGATGTGCTGCGACTGCGCCGCCCCATAAGAAATCTTTCGGTAATTGTTTGTGGCTCATAACACTCTCCCTTAAATACTGCGGGCAATTTATACACCCTGAAAATGAAAATCAGTGGCGGGGCTGATTTATCCGATGACCTTATTTTACCTGATAAACTTATTGGCCTGACAACCTTAATTGCCTGACAAACCCCGCCTAACAATTAAAACAGCTAGCTCTGGTTCATTTGTGCTTGAGCAATCTGTGCCTCAGGTGCTTCAGAATGACGTTGTTGTTCCACCGGCTCCGGCTCATCAGTAAAGCCAACCAGCCAGGTGAACACGGTGCCCAATACGAAAGCGACGGTGATAGACAGCAGGAAACCCAGGAACTGCGTCATATGCCCTTCTTTGAAAAAGACCGGCAGCACGGCGATACCGGGTAAGCAGTAGCTCCACGACACCGCATTAAACGAACCGGCGATAGCGCCACCAATCCCACCGGCGGCACAACTGCATAAGAAAGGTTTTTTCAGCCGTAATGCCACACCGTAAATTGCCGGTTCGGTAATACCGAATAAAGCAGTAATACCCGCCGACAGTGACATGCCTTTCATCTCACTGTTACGGGTTTTTAAATAAACACCAAACATGGTGCCTGCCATGGCGAAGACCGCAGAAGCTTGCAGGCCGGTAAAGGTGTCATAACCCAGTGTCGCGTAGTTACCCACCGTGACCGGTGTGATACCCCAATGCACGCCCAATGTCACCAATGGTTGCCAGAAAGCTCCGACCATAAACCCTGCAACCGCCGGACTAAGGTTATAAAGCGTATTATAAACACCGCCAATCGCACCACCGATCAGGTTGCCTATTGGGCCGAACACTAATAACGTCAATGGAACCATGATGGCAATACAAAACATCGGGGTAAACAGGTTACGCACTACCATCGGCAGGATCCGTTCAAAGAAGCGCTGCACGTAGGACATAGCCCACACCATCAAAATAATCGGGATAACCGAGGCGGTGTAACTGAGGTATTGCACGGGAATACCGAAGAAATCCAAGGTTGGGGACGATAATGGAATACCCGCAATGGTATTCAAAATATGGGCAATCTGCGGATTATTCAGTGCTTCATGCATCAGTTGCTGAACTGCCGGATCGGCCGAGTTCAGGGTGGTGATTTTGTTGGCCGTCAGCATATTCATATAATCGGGGCTGATCAGCGCGCAAGCCGTAATCACGGCAGTAAAGGGATTAACATTGAATTTTTTGGCGGCAGTAAAGGCCACCATCACTGGCAGGAAGGTAAACCCAGTCCAGGAAACAAAATTCAGAATGCGATAGGTGCCGCTAGCGGCATCCATCCAGCCAATCGCAGCCAGAAAAGAAATAATCCCCTGTAAGATACCGCATGCAGCTAGCGGATAGAGGAAAGGTGCGAAAATACTGGAAATGATATCCATCAGGCGGCTAACAATGCCTACCTTGGGTGCAGCAATCGGAGCACTTTCATCGATATTAATCAGGCTGATGACATGTTTATAGGCATCGCCGACGTGATTACCGATCACCACCTGCATTTGCCCGCCAGCCTCAATAACGGTAATGACGCCTTTAACACGATTTAACCGCTCTTTATCAATAGCTTTATTATCTTTCAATATAAAACGTAAACGGGTAGCGCAATGTGTGACATTAATCACATTATTATCGCCACCAATATATTTAATTATTTCCCGCGCGGTCAATGCGTAATCTATTGCCATTATTAATCTCCTGTCACCGGTGCTGAGCGTAAGATAAAAACGTTATCGACTTATTATTAATATTTTTAGTCGACTGGAATTGGAGTTTAACAAAAAGAAAAGCTAAGTCACGATATAACAAAATTCGTAATTTGGAATATGTTACACCTAAAAAACACCCTGTTTCACACTGTTTTTATTAGCTTATTCTAGGTTCTTTATGTATGAGTTTCGGTAGTTTCTTGCCAATGGTTTCAATAATATATAATACCGGAATTTGAGTGGTAATATTATAATGACCTTCTAAAACCAGAGGCGGCATATGGTAGGAGATATTAAGATCAGCCATTTTGGCGAGAGTAGAGTTATCACTGTTAGTCAGGCTGATTATCTTGCAATTCTGTAAATTGAACTGATTGGCAATGCGGATAATTTCTTCTGTTTCACCAGAGACGGAGAGGATGATAGCAATAGCATCTTGATACATATCACTGTTGATAGGGTAATAAGGATCGTCAATATAAGTACTGAACTTACCTATATTAGAAAAGAAGCGGGCGCTGTATTTCCCCAAGGCACCGGAAGTCCCTATGCCAACAAAAATAATTCGGCGAGTGGCGGCTATTTGTGCCGCAGCGGTATCAAGTAATTCATCAAACTCACTATTATTAATACTTTTAAAATAGCTAATTATTTCACTGATACCAAAACTGACCGGTAATTTTTCATCATGTTGTAAATAGAGTTTAAAACGGACACGGAATTCAGAGTAGCCATCACAATTCATTTTTTTGCAGAAACGTAAAACAGTGGTGGTAGAAACGCCAGCAGCATCAGCCAGTTCCCTGATGGTCATATACATCACTTTGTCGGTATTTTTTGTGATGTAATTATAAACGATCAATTCCAGTTCGTTCAGCGCTGATATTTCTTTATATGTAAACATACTGATACCTGAAACGAGGCTATGGCCTGAGATACGCGAATTTAGCATAAAATGGGGAGACTAACGAGGGCGTTATTGCGGGTTGGGGTAGCATTGCGGAGCCTGCTTAAGCAGGCAGATGAATAGACCGGGCCATTAAGCCCGGTTTGGTATTATTACTTAGGTGCTACCGGCCACTCAATATCGGGTGCGGTTGATTGTAGCCCGGCGATTTTTTCGCATCACATCGCTACACAGTAATATGCCTATTCTGCACAATACAAAATAGGATGCTAGAAATGCTTGTATTAATCTCCCGATTGTTTGTTATAACACCCTAATAAAGTAGGGCGTTCTTCTGCTGGATTATATTTATAGATGGTTTGGCTGAGAATCAATCAGTACGGGTTCCCCTTTATCATTAACTGATAACTCTTTGCCTTCGGGGATGCGTGATGTTGTGAAAAACCAGTTGTCATCGGGTAATTCAGTGCACTCGCTTACATCATGCATACCAACTATGTATTCTGTTTTCGTTGTAGGATTAAAGTACCTCATGTGTCAGTCTCCATGAAAAACCGTTCATTCCTGTATCCACACCCGCGCTCGTCATTGCAAGCACACTGAACGATGTTGTTGTAGTTGCGTTGTCGTTAACCATGATTCCTCTTAAGGCAGATGGTGTATTAGTCTTGTAGTGGGCGGTCAAAAGTACGTTATCGAACTGAACCTCCGAGGGGAGTGGTATGGGCAAAATTACATCTCCGGTTCCGTTAGCCCTCGTTGAGGCAAAACCATGCATTTCAATAGTGTTGTCGTTATATTTTTTCCAGTAGCCATTAGCATTTCTTCCACTATTCACAATGACTGCTGTTTTTCCTGGTGCTGACACATCTCCAAGACCAAGGTTTACGAGAACCGTAGCAATAGCCGTTGGGCCAGCAGCTTTTATCTCAGAGAGATTATTGCCAGCTTGCAAAAATAACTTTTTCATTGCGGCTAATATTTGAGTGTCATCATTTGGGTCTAACACTAATCCTCCCACTTGAACAACTTCAACTAATTCCCGCTGAATAGTATTAAACCACTCGGCCGGTAATATCGTTGGGGGAACACCACCGGCAACATTGCCGTCGGTAAACTCGCCATTACTGTCGGCGCGTGTATTAGGAATATCGCCAATTTTTTGCATAGAAAATCCTCACCCGTTAAGGCGTTTTAAATTAATAGAGATTGGTTAGTTAGCTAACGTAGCCAAATTTCAGAATGCTATGAGACGGATTTAACACGGTTAAGCGGCACTCTAGTTGCTTATTACCCCATGAGCGCAGCGGATCACTGCAATAAGTTAAGCTGCACTGAGCATAATTAATGGTGGTTTCCGGTGCGGTTATCAGCCAGGTAAATGGCCACTCTTCACCGTTTAGAGCATCACCACAAACAGACATTCCCGCGCAAGCCTGCCGATATTGGCTGATAGCAATGCTGTAACCCAACGCCATTGCCACACGGATAAAATAGGCCGCAGACTGGCCACCGATGCCAAACAGTTTCGACACCACTGCCCGCTGACGCTGGATCATGCTGTCCACTTCACCAATGGCACACAAATCCGGCAGCCCCACAGTGGCTTCCCACTCGGGGAGCATGGCGGTGGCCGTGGCAGGGAAAGCGGACGACAGTAAATCCTGCGCATCTTCATCACTGCGCTGATAAGCATTGGCCAGCGCCCGCAGTACCCCAGTTTGCACCCCATCCGGTCGCCGTGGCCAAACTAATCCCATCGGCATTAATGCTTGTAACGCTTCGGTATATTCACTGACAGCATAGCGGCTCATAGGTAGCCCACTGTACCCCTGACGGGGAGTTTGCCGGTTTGCAGCTCAATGTTGGCCGCCGGAGATTGCATAATAAAACCACCGGTACCGGCAACCTCGCCGATAGCCAATAGCAGCGATGACCACAGAATTTTGCCACCGGGTTCGCCTTCAGTGAAAAACACCTCGTCGATGGCGGCATTGATCGCAGCGGTAGTGGCACTGTCCGCATTCGGAATTCCACTGATAACAAAATCAATGAGTTGTGCTGCTGGAGCACAAACATAGACCACCGCAATGATCGGTTGCTGTGGATAAATATTATCTGCCACCCGCCCCTGATCACCGCTGGCTTTTACCGCGCCCCATGACTCCAGAGATGAAATACCGTCGCTACCCTGTGGGAAACCACCGTGATCATTGCCATCACACATGATATAGATCCCCACCGTACCCGCCCCCATCAAGCGCCGTTTAACCCAGCAACGAGTCACTCCCGACACCGCTAACGCCCAGGATTGATAATCGGTGTCATTACCCCCCTGTGGGACGTTCTGATAGGCCAATAGCATACGGGAGCGAAAGGCATCTTCGGATTCAATATCCGCGCCTCCCGTGATTTTGCTCAGCGCCGTGGCGGTGGCCTGAACACCATCAATAGCAATATCCAATGTGAGAACCGTCCCTGCGGCACTGTTGCCACGGTTACCACCGCCAGTAGCATCGTCCAACGGACTGGGCAACAGTGCGGTAATTTCGCCAAATGCGCTGCCATCAGTGGCGATCTTCAGTTCATTATCGAGCCGATACGGGTAACCGTCAGCCCGATTGAGCAAGCGCCCGGCGGGAATAACTCGCCCGGCAATGCCACTGAAGCGAACATCGGCGCAACGGGCTGGATTCGCTGCTTTGCGGAATATATCTTTCAGTGCCGCCCAGGCAGCAAGATACTCGTCGGTCGCATTGTAAGGTGTGGCTTGTCGGGCAATATAATCCAAATAACCGTAATGCAGATGAGCCATACCGGCGTCTGCGTCACTGATCACCCCGATATTGGAGAAACGCAGTAAGTTACCGCCGGTTTTCAGTTCCGATTGGATATAAGACTGATTTCGTTGCCGCAATTCGCTTAATGTGGGTCGATTAAATGGCATGAATTACTCCTCCCATACCCATGAAAATTTAGCTGATGATTGAGTTTTACCCGGTTGTTGATAAGCAATCAGTAGCAACAATGTGTTGGGATAAATGATTTGTGTACGAGTGGTGATTGCCGCCACGACCCCCTCTTCCATCAGCCAGGCCAGTGCTTCCGCCGCGTAATCCTCCGCTTTAATAGCAAGCTGAGTGGTGAGTTTCTGTCGCCGCAGCAACCACAGCCGCGAACCGATGGGCGATGTCGCACCGCTGTCACCCCACCAGCCGCGGCGATCATCCCCATCAATAGCATCATCCATCCGCGCCAAGCGATCAGTGAACAAACTCAGCAAAATGGCGGTATGCAAATCATCACCATCCAGTAAACCACCATTACCTGTTTGCCAGTCACCCAGCGACGCATTAACATCCCAAACTGTTTTAATATCGGTTGTCATCTCACCACCTTAGCGGGCGCTTCACTGGTGAGTGTTGCACTGCCCGACTGTACGTTTTTGAGTTGATGATTATGGCTGTTATAGGCATCACGTAAGGTTTTCAACGTGGTGCTATTGCTACCCGCGTTATCAACGATGTCGCCGCTGACCTCCAGTAACGGCGTATTGAGCTGTACTTTTACCGATGCGTTTACCGTGACTTCTGTCGCGTTATTCACCGTGACTGGCTGATTATTAGCCTCAATAATCACGCCACTTTCCGTCAGTTTTATAAATTGCCCCCACTGGGAGTAAATCACCGTTTCCCCGGCAGTTAGCCCCGAATGGCGGTAAGACGGATGGTTGGATGCGATAATCAGGCCGCTGGAGCGGTCTCCCCCCAGAAAACCGATAACCACATCACTGCCGGCAGGCAATCCCGATGAGAAACCAAACTCGGCCAATCTGGGGGTATCACTGTGGACCTCCAGTTGCGTTTGATATTGCACGGTTTGCACCCCATCGCTATCGTCGGAGGCGGTGACTCGCCCGATCCCTAGTAGCATTTTTATCTGCCGGTACAAGGTCGAAATTTGCCCACTCAGGTCATTCATTGTTAGTCTCCTGTTTCACTTGATGTTATAGGGCTGAAATGTAAAGGCTGCCGGTGGCATCAAGGTCATTTTCGCTATCGTTCCCTTCTCATTTTTCAGGTAAAGCAGGTCCGATAGCAGCCACAGCTCATCTTTCAGCCCCATAGCAGGAATAGTGATTGGAATCAATGTATTGACTTCCCATAGTCGATTATCACGATCGCGCCAACTGTCCACATCTACTGTCAGGACTTTGGCGCGACCGTAGCGGCGGTTCATTTCCCAATCGAGGCAATCTTTCAGTAGATGCAGTGAGTTCACGGTACTTTCGACGATAATGACGCGATTACGATGGCGATCCGGAAACTGCTCAGCCAATTGGCTATCCCGCGTGGTGAGCAACACCGAGGTGTTATTGCCACCCGAGGGCGAACGCTGGGCCACGGCATTGGCAGAGAGCACCACACCGGTATAATCAGTAAAGCGTTGATTAATATCAGTATGAAGATTGGCACTTAGAATGTTGACGCCTTGCGCCACGCCACTTGCTGCTTTACGGGTTCCGGCCCGCGTCAGATATAGATTGCCATCCGGCTGGTCGTAATAAAGCAACGCTGCCGGACGAGTGACATGATCAATGACTGCTTGTGCCGTTTCCCCCCAATTGAGCGTGAATTGCGGCACGATAGTCATGTCGGTGATATCGGAAGTCACTTTAATGCCGTAAGGTTCGGCCAGTTTTTGCGCAATCTGCAATACCGTAGACTGGCTGATCACACTGTTAGGCCACTGGGCAGAACAATCCACTAAATCCTGGCACTTGCTACGTCCCTTGGCGCTGATTTCATGGGTTGTGGCCGTAATCGCGCTATCCCAGCTATCGATATAGCCATTGAGTACCGCATCATTACCCAATTTAACCACACAGGGATCGCCGGGGTTAACCCACTGCTGCCCTTCACTGGCAGGATAGCGGTCCATCAGTGAGAGTTCAAAGCTGCTGGGTAATTTTTCTATGCCTCGCGTGATCTGTATTTTGCTCCAGCCGGTTATCGCCCTGCCACCCACTTCCAGCGTCAGGTCATCACTTATGATTGTATTATTCATAGATTTAATGCCTTAAAGCGGATCGGCATAAATGCTGGATGAATAGGATTGGCCATTTTCACCAACGCATCACCGCGTGATGCATCCTGATACAGCCGGTTTGCCAACATTAGCGCGGGCAGTGAGCGGTTAAAGCTGACCTCGCCAACCCGCGATAAATTAGCCCCCGCCTGTTGTAACAGCGCCACGATAGATCCCCGCATTTGCAGCAACGCACGGTAGGTTTCATCATTGCCGTGATCGGCTGCCGCCAATGCCTGGCCGTCAATGACTTCACACACCCTTCCTAGCACTGCAACGGCATCGTCATAGCTTTCCGGCTGATATTGCGCCGCCGCCTGGACCATCGCCCCAGCGCATAGGGTTGTCATTAAGTGATGACTGGCATCAGCAACCGCCATGTCACTGTTATTCGCGCGGAACGTCTCATTGTGGGCCGTCGCCAGGTTTTCCGTGATGCGGATAACATCCAGAGTACTGATGCCACTGTTCAGCAGCGCATTAACCAGCAGCAACATCTGGTCGGCATGGCCGTCAATACTGTTGGCACTAAGCAATTCGCCCACCGCAGCCTCAATCGCTGCCTGCCCTTCGACGGCAAACGCCAACCGTTGCGCCACCAGCCGCGATAAATCCGCAGTATCACTTTGCTGACTCACCACCGTTGTCGCCCCCGAACTACTGCCGCCCACCGTGCCGTGGTTGTAGCGACCATAGCGGTTGCGGCCAAAGGTTGAGCGCAGTGTATTAGCCAGATTATTGGCTTCATTGGTAGTGTTGGTCACCATCCGCCCCCAAAAAGCCGCGGTGCTTTTCAGCGTTTTTATCGCCTGCGTGGCCGAGCGCATTTCACCTTTCACAGTTGAGATAAAACCGGCAACGGCTTTGGCGCTAAGACCCAACCAGGACGACTGAATGGACGCGCCCATTTCCGCTGAACTGGTGATGGCAAAGGCACGCAAGCCTGATTCGATCACGGTTAAAGTGAATGAAAACACCCGCCCATCCGTCGCCCTCTCATCAATTTTTAAACCGCTATCAATGACACTTACTGTCATTTCACCGAGAGTTGGGTGGACCAGCGTAGCAGCCCCCGCCATTTCACATGCTGCAACCAATGAATCACGCTGAGTCATTACATCCGGCGCAGTATAGATTTGGCTGTTTTGTACCAGAAAGCCGGTCAAGACCATGCTTCGGGCGCTACGACCGAGATCTTCGATATAACTGGTATCACGATAGGGATAGCTGTGTACTGCCTGACGGCGGCCAAAAGTGCCAGAACCGCTACTGATTACAAAGGGAACACCACGAAACGAGGCTTGATGTAGGTGTTCCGACCATTGCCAGCTATCATCACTGCCGCCCAAGAGTGCTGATAATGTATTACCGATAAGTGACATTTATCTCTCCTTTCATATAGTTATGATCCATAAAAAATCACAAACCATTAATAATGATGAACTCTAGAAAGTAAAAAACTCGCCGCAGCGAGTTGCAGACTGCTGAAAAAGTCGAATGAAGGGGGATCGTGCCGTTGGGGTCGTAGTGGCGTGAGCCACCGGAGTGCCCCTAGGTGCGGTAAACCCTTCACTCACTGAGCTATCAGCAGCTTTGTCATTATTATCAAACTCGCCGCAGCGAGTTGTATCTAAGCCTTAGTGATATGAATTGCCAGTTTACATTTGCATAGCGTGAGTGATTCTGCCCCCACCCTCCGCTGGGATCACCGAGCTTTCACCGGTTCGGCCGTCAATTAAGGTCAATTCAATTTGCACCCGATTATTTTGCATCGCGGTGGCAATAACATCAGCAATGGCACTGAGGTTAGAACCGCCCGCAGATTCAGTGTAAATAGGTGATATATTTATCGCAGTGGTGTCTACACCACCCTCCGCTGAAATAGAAGATAAAGGCCAAAGAGAATAAGGGTCTGGTGTATTTAGATCCGTAACACGGTTATTGCTCCAGGTATTTTCCGTCGGTGTTTGAGCTTCAACTTCAGGTACCAACCCAAGATTAAAAAGGGCAGTTGACGGTTCTAATTCTGCTTGAGAGGGTTTAAGCCCAGAAATAATACCAATATCCTCGGCCTTATAGAGGACTGTCGCGGCATTTTTAGACTCATTATAATCCTGATATTTTTTACGAAATCCATCAGTCATTAAACCGCTATTAAGCATGGTAATTTCATACCAATTAAGCTGCCGTTTAAAATCATCATCATTATATGCCGAGTTCATTTTCTCCGAATCATTACCATTGATTACCCCTAAGCTGCGCATTATGCTGAAATTATTCGGCCCACGGGTAATTAAATCAGTTAAGCCACCGATTCCATTAGTTAGGGAGTTATCAGTAACCAATATCTTGTATCCAAAGTTAGATACTTTATTTTTCAGTCCTTCCCAGGCCGCACCTAATTCAGTTGTTTGGCTCTCTAATTCAGCCAGTCGTGCATTGAGTTCAGGATCAATGGTTAAGCCAAATAGCGTCGATTTCGCCAGCAAATCTTTTAACTGCAGCCCCTCTCTCAGCAACTCAATGCTATTACTATCTGTATTCAGAGCATTCGTCAGGATGCTTTGCGCTTTCGGTGCCATTTGCGGAAAATCTTCGGCAATTTGAGCCATTGTTGCAGGAACATCCGCGGTACCATTTTCATTACTGATAATATCAAAACCATATTTATGTAACTGTGCTAACCCCTGAACATTTTGGCCCCATAGCATATTATTCAAATTGCTGTAGAGCCGTTCAGTTGATTTTATCGCAGCTATTTTATCAGCACCTCGAATATGCATAGCGCCACTAACCTGACTGAATTGATCAATAGGAGCGCCAACATTTTGTGCTGCCTTATTTATGTTATAAGCCTCACTTGCTCCTTCATCGAGCCATTCCACCCCCGCAGCTCCGACATTAATCATCGTATTTCCTCTGCGAAATAATTTATAACCCGTAAATATTTGAGACGGTATTTTAGATAATGGAGAAGCTCCATCAGTGTTGGATTCATCAGCCATTTTTGCCAGCCTTAATTTTATTAATCCGCTCGGCCTGCTGGCACCACCACCTTAAATTACTGTAGGTCAGGGACCAGGCATCACCTGGCCCCCAACTATAGTAGTAAGTGACGTCAGCGATTATTTCGCGCCATCGTCCCCCGTTGGGGAGTAGGCTAAAAAACTCATCATGTAGACCTCGCAGGCTTTATAGTCGGTGAAAGCCATTTTTTTAATGGCCTCACGCGGCACCCCGGACACTAATGCAATCAGCAATCCCATGCCGCTGAGCGAACCAGACTTAGTTTGCTCATCGTAGAATTGCTGCACTTGCAACAAGGTCGGCTCACTGAGTTCGACCACCTCATAGGTGGTCTTGGTGGCCTCATGCGAGATAGGTTTTACCAACGAAATAGTTTTACTGCGCTCCAATTCAGCCATATTAGTTCTCCGTCACCGAACCGCCTTCCCAACTCACATCCACCGTGCCTTCCGTGCTGTCTACGACCAGGGTACTTACCGACCACATACCACTGCCGATGATGGTTTTCCCATTCGCCAGTTCACAGACAATATTGACGTTAGTCTGGTCGTTAAAGTCACTAATAGTGACACCGCCGCTGTCACGGATGGTGCAAGAGATAGATGGTGCAACTACAGTCTCTTTATAGCCATGCACCCCATCCATCCCCATCACTGTTTCACGTTTTACCTTTGAAGGGCTGTATTTGAACTGACCGGCCACCATGATAGTAATGCCATCAACGGTGACATAAGCGGTCCCCGCCAAGCGGTTTGAAGTATCGCTCATAGTTTATTTCCTTTGTTTATTAGTTTGTTAAGTAGCCGGGGATTAAACAGCCGCTTGCAGGCGGAATTGATTGAGGACAGCAAAGATGCGCAACTGATTAATTAGCACCCCCGTCCACAACACATCAACACGATTCGGGTTGCTGGCACTTTTCTCTACCATCAATCCCTTGGCAAAACCTTTAGAATCCTGCACATAACCGTTAAATTCCAAGGTCTGATACTGAGCAATCAGCTCAGCGCGGATGACATTCGGTGTGATGATGGCCGATCCCGGCGCAAAGCGGGTACCATCCGCAGCCAGCTTCATACGGGCAAACTTGGAGGTCACTTGAGTGCGCAGATAACGGGTAACAAACATCAGCAGGAACAATGTCTCAATTTGCAGATAACTATCGTCTGCAGCACCGTATTTATTGGTCTGATAGGTAGTAATGATATTTTCCACTTGAACCCTGCTGTCATCCGCCACCGTCACGGTAGAGATGCCACTGTGCAACAAGTTATTGCGCTCAGTCAGGGTAAAGCGGCTGGACAAGGGTGGCGGCAAGACGCCACTGACTGCCAGTGTTTGCAACGGGCGGCCCGGATCATTACGCAAGCTTTGCGCAATCGCCCCCACATAGGCAGCCGACCAGATGTAGGCCGGTGTCGGTGAGTTATTAATCCCTAGCAGCGAGGCATGTTGATCATTACGCAGCTCACCGGCCGCCGTCAGTTGACCATAAGTACCGGGCTGAGCGGCAAAGCTATGACCGTACAACTGCTGGCTGTAACTCCAGCGACCGGTACTATCGGAAAGAAATTCTTTGATAGCGTCCAGTGAAGCTGTGTCTGTATAGGGATTGATGATGAAATCGAAAGTGCGATCCTGCAAATTTGCCAGGCCACTGGCCAACTCAGGCGCTCCTGCCCCGCCAGCCATAGGTAAGATTGTCAGTACCAGACTGTCCGGAGTCGTTTCACCCCCCGCACTGCCCAGATAGTTCAGACGCAGGTCGATATTATTGCCATGCGCCCCCTTATTTTTGGCCGCCAACACCACCACCGCACCTTCTGATACCGTCTCACCGGTATGAACCACCGTGACCGGCAACTCAGGTTTATTCTCAATGGCCGCTGCCAGTGCAGCAGCAACAGTATTGACATCATCCGTGGCAACAACGGTGGTTTGTACACGAATACCACCGATATACAGTGAAATAACCCCGGTTGCTGATGCCGGAGTCGATACCGTGACTCTACCAATGGCCGCCACCATAGCGTCAGAGTCACTCAGGGGTAACAGATAAACTTCACCCGCCGTATCATTGGCCAAATACGCCGTCATTTGCCCATGTAGCATCGAACCGGCACCACACAAATTAGCCGCGGTGGCAGCGGATGACACCAACACCGGCACATTGGCGGGTAAGGTACTTTCTGCTAATGTTTGCCCGATAATCAAGGTGCGTTGGGTGGTGCTCGCAGTATTGGCCTGAGAATTATCAAATTCTGCAAAGAACAAGGGCGTGCGTAGATTGCTCGGGATATTAGTAAAAGGAATAGTCATAGATTTGTACTCTCTGTTGTTAATACATCAAAGACAGAACCCGCTGATTTAGCCGAGAGCTGCACTACATCACCGTCTTGTATACGACGGTGCCAAAACGCGTTATCCGGCACCTCGGTGCCAGATTCAGGCAAAAAGGTGCCCTTAACCGGGTCACGCACTGCGCGACCCGCCATTGGTTTGACGAACATAGGGTTACTCCGGGAAGGTGATGGCGAGCAGAGGGTCTGTGGTGCCATCAGGCATATTAATAGTGACGTCGATGCCCTCCAATTCGGTGGTTTCCAGTGGGGAGAAATCCTCCGGTCCCTGGTAATACTCAAGATCCAACTCCACTTTCACTGCAGCAAAATGCTGTTCGCTGCTGGCGTCGATACCCATGGTGGTGCGTACTTTGGCAAATTGCTGGATCTGACGGGTCAGTTGATAACTGTTAATCACCGCACGTTGAATTTGCTCACATAAACGCTCAAGTGCTGATGCAGCTTCAGTGACCCGGTTATCCGCCTCACTCAATGGGATATGTCCACTAATGCGCAAGGTCGTCAAGGTGTTAAACTGCGGTGCATTGCGACCAATGGATTCTTTTACTTCTACTGGCGTCTGCAACAAAATGGCCGGATAAGCGGTGATCGGCCAGGCATCTGTTAAATAGATACGATCTTCCGCATCTGTTTTACCCAGTAACGCCGCTGCTGCCAGTTGCCTGATTATTGCGGCGTTCATGATTTCACCCGATAAGAAATAAGATTTCCGCTATCAATACCTGTCATGGTTATTCTCCTGATAAATGATTGCCCTGTTCGGGGATAGATACATCACCTCCTTGTAATGACGGCTGGAATATCCGCCGCGGTTTTATTACGTAGAATATCCCGCAGTATTTCTGTTCTTCGCTGCTCTTCTTTAATTATTGCGTCTTTGGCACGTAAATTGACGTAATACGTCTTGATAGTAAATATTACGCTAATTACTGTACCCAGAATAAAGATATAGTCCTGTAGACACAGCGCCGAAAATAAGGCAAGAAATCCTGTCCACCAATACGGAAGTTGGCTCTGTTCATTCATTTAGCACCTCCCTATCGATACACTGACGCATATTACAAATAGAAACAGGAAAGCCCCAGCAATGCGGGGCTTTCCTGTGAGTTAATCAAGATGTAATGAACCAGTGATATCAGACTAAACTACTTTTTGCGGACCGCGTTAGTTTTTTTTATAAAAAATTAAATTTATTTTTTTGCGCGAAAACTTAACAAATGAAAATGAAAAATCCCGCCAAAGCGAGATTTAAAATTATTGTAATTGCGTCACTTGCGAACCAGTAATATCAGACTAATACACTTTTTGCGGACCGCGTTAATGTTTTTTCATAAATATGTAAGTTTTCGATTAATGGATCCATTTCTAATTTCACATTCAACATAGCCAGGCAACCATCAACAAAGCCCTCCGCCATTTGCATATTAATCCTAACCAGTTTTTCATCTCTTTTCTGCTGACGGGCGATCGCTCGCTTGGATTGGTTAAGCACGTAATGACGGATAATCAATTCATATTCATCTGGCCGGTATTGTTTTAATCGGGCCACACAACCATCCACCACTAAACCATCATCATCACAGCACGATGCTTTACTTTTAGAGGTATCTGGCAATAACCCTTTAAAGCCCGCAGCGATAGAGGAATAATCCAACCCCGAGCGATATCTTGCCCATACCCCCCAACGTGCCAATGCCCGTTGAATATCTCTCATACCGGGGCTCTTCTGGCTGTGGTTTCCCGCGAGTGTATCGTTTATTGAACTCATAAATAACTACTCCACAAAGGCGGGGTCAGATGATGACACCTCTGCCTATCGATTGCTCAACAACGGAAACCACCGATAAGTCTGGCCACCGTCTTCTTGTGATAATCAGAGCAAAACTCATGCCGCGTATACCTCTGATGCGGCTAACTGTACGCTTTGCCGCTGCGGTTCCATGCGTTTCCCTTATATATTTTGATTGATTATTACCGCAAGTGATTTTATAGTCAATACCGCAGGTGATTGGATATTATTGCTAACGGTAATAAAATTGACTCATGAAAAAGAAGCCATTGACGCCAGAACAATTAGACGACGCTAAGCGGCTGAAAGAGCTGTTTAATGCTAAGAAAAAAACGCTGGGTATATCCCAAGAGTCCGTCGCACACGAATTGGGGGTGGGGCAAAGTGCCGTAAATCAATTCCTGAACGGTATAAATCCGATCAATGTGACTAATGCCGCCGCTTTTGCCAAAGTTCTGAATGAGCCTATCAGCAGCTTTAGCCCTTCCCTGGCCAGAGAATTGGCAAAAATGGCCGAAAGTCTGTCGATCTCTACCCGTACAGGGCTAAATGATAAACCGGTAAGATCGATCGCCAGCAGCTATCCGTTAATCAGTTGGATAAGTGCGGGTAACTGGTATGAAGCGATCGAGCCTTATACCCTGCGTGATATTGAAATATGGCCTGAATCGACCAAAAGTGCCCATGACAATGCATTTTGGCTGAGTGTAAAAGGCGATTCCATGACCTCACCTTCGGGTATCAGTTTTCCGGAAGGGATGATTATTCTGGTCGATCCAGAAAAAGAACCGCTACCCGGTAATTTTGTTATTGCCAAACTGACCGATGACAATGAAGCCACATTTAAGAAATTAATTGTCGATGCGGGTGTTAAGTATTTGAAACCATTGAATCCTGCCTATCGATTAATTGAACTCAATAGTAACTGTAAGATACTTGGCGTGGTCGTTGACGCCCGCTGGTTAGACATAGATTAGTTACCCATCGTGGTTGCTTTAATGCCCGGTTGTCTATAAATAAATCTAAATTACCTGTATAAACAATCAGATAAAATCTATACTAAAAAATAACCGCCAGTGATTAACCTAAAAATCACTGGCGGTTATTTTATTTAGCCTAAAACATCATAACAGATGGTTTTCTATCATCAACAAGTGTAAAACACCGTTGTTTGCCACTCACTAAAACTGTATATTAATGGGTCTTCCCCGATCATGGTGGGAGAC
>NZ_CQAZ01000022.1 GCF_001152565.1 Yersinia pekkanenii
CTGACATTAGTCAGTGATTCGGGTGAATGAGTGCAGCTAACAACGCTGTAGCGCCAAGTAAGAAGGGTAAAATATGTATATCGGGCTGCCGCAATGGCAACACCCCACTTGGAACCGATTGGGGATCAAAGACTTGGCTGACTACAGTCGCTACTTTAATTGTGTTGAGGGCAATACGACCTTCTACGCATTACCACGGCTGGAAATTGTACAGCGATGGCGCGATATGACCGCTGAAAACTTCCGCTTTTGTTTTAAATTCCCGGCGACAATCAGCCATCAGGCAGCCTTGCGCGAGTGTGATCAAGCGTTACAAGCTTTTTACCAGTGCCTTACACCACTGCACGATCGCATTGGCCAACTCTGGTTACAGCTACCTGCGGCGTTCGGGCCGAATGAGTTGCACCGCTTATGGCAATTTATTGATAAATTACCCGCAGACTTTAACTATGGCGTAGAAGTGCGCCATCCGGAATTTTTCGCCAAAGGGGCTGCCGAGCTGGCCCTCAATCAAGGCTTACATCAACGGGCGGTAAATAGGGTGATGCTGGATAGCCGCCCTATTCATGCCGCCAAACCCTTAACTGCTGCGGTCCGAGATGCACAACGTAACAAGCCTCGCCTGCCAGTGCATGCTGTCGTGACCGGAGACCAGCCCTTAGTGCGATTTATTGGCGGCGACCAACTGGACGATAATTTAGCCTTGTTTTCGCCCTGGTTACAAAAGTTGCCGCTGTGGGAACAGCAATATCAACCTTATGTATTCATTCACACACCAGATAACAGTGACTCTCCGCAACAAGCGCAAAAGATTTGGCAACAATTGGCCACCGTCATTACTACCCTTCCCGCCGCACCTGACTGGCCAGAACAAGATAGCTTGTTTTAAACACAATGGGCTGTCGTCAGACAATGCGGCGCGGCAACATTTGCAAGCTCATCTTTCCCAACACTAAACTGAACCTCAAGAAATGATATTCCATCGATTTTTCTAGCGACAGTCACCCAGCAGACAGTTATCATTATTCAGCCAGTCTATTTGGGCAATGGAGTTAAAAATGGTTAGCTCGCTTTATGTCGTGTTGGGCGCACTGTTATTGATCAAGCTTTCATTTGATGTGGTTAAATTGAGAAACCAGTACCGGGTCGCTTATGGTGACGGTGGTTTTTATGAATTACAAACCGCCATCCGGGTACATGGCAACGCGGTAGAATATATTCCTATTGCGGTCATTTTACTCATTATGATGGAAATGAACGGTGCTGAGACGTGGATGCTCCATATCTGTGGATCAATGCTGATCGTCGGCCGCCTGCTGCATTATTATGGTTTACGCCACCGCGAAATTCGCTGGCGTCGCTCTGGGATGAGTGCCACCTATGTTTCTTTGGTCTTGATGGTTATTGCTAATATTTACTACTTACCTTGGGATCAAATTTTCAGTTTGACCTGATCAATGTTGTCGTTTTATCGGTTGCAAGCGCTAAACTGCCGGAACACCGTTAGTTTGGGCGGTTTATCACCGCCTTCATGTTATCTCCCCGCCAGAGCGCTGGCCTTCGTTTTGTGCTCCTTTGAGCCACAAGGTTATTAGCTGCAATTCCAGGTTGTCGGGGATATCGCGCTAATCTGTTTGGTTTTCTGTTATAATACGCGCCTTTAATTTCTTGTTAATGCCAATGACCGTCATGCCAAATCGCGACACTCAATCTCAAAACGATATGCCACGCCATCAGTCAGCAGCGCCGGAACCACAGCGTGATAGCCTGTTTGCTGCTCCCATTGCCAAGTTAGGTGACTGGACCTTTGACGAAAAGGTCGCTGAAGTGTTCCCGGACATGATCCAGCGATCGGTCCCCGGCTATTCCAATATTATTTCGATGATAGGCATGTTGGCGGAGCGTTTTGTGCAGCCAAACAGCCAGATTTATGATCTTGGCTGTTCGTTGGGTGCGGCAACGCTGTCAATGCGCCGTAATATTAAGGTTGAAGGCTGCAAAATCATTGCCGTGGATAACTCGCCGGCGATGGTCGAACGCTGCCGTCGCCATATCGATGCCTTCCGGGCCGCAACGCCGGTCGAGGTAGTGGAATCGGATATTCTGGATATCCGGTTGGAAAACGCTTCAATGGTGGTGCTTAATTTCACACTGCAATTTCTTCAACCCGCTGATCGCCAACGGCTGCTTAACCAAGTATACCAAGGATTACGCCCGGGTGGTGCCTTGGTGCTGTCCGAGAAGTTCAATTTTGCAGATAACGATATCGGTGAATTACTGTTCAATATGCATCTCGATTTTAAGCGCGCCAATGGCTACAGCGAACTGGAAATTAGTCAGAAACGCAGCATGCTAGAAAATGTTATGTTGACCGACTCGGTTGAAACCCATAAAAATCGCTTGCATCAAGCCGGTTTTGAACACGCGGAAGTCTGGTTCCAGTGTTTTAATTTTGGTTCGCTGATTGCCCTGAAAGCAGGAGAGGCTCAATGATTGAATTTGGCGATTTTTACCGGCTGATTGCCAAAAGCCCGTTAAGCCCATGGTTAGATACCCTGCCCGCTCAACTCAGTGCCTGGCAGCGTGAATCATTACACGGTAAGTTTAAAACGTGGTTTAACGCAGTCGAGCATTTACCGCTGTTGACCCCTACCACGCTGGATTTACGCGAGGGGGTGCGAGCAGAAATGTCCCCCGCTATTTCCGCCGGTCAGCGGGAAGGGATGGAAAATATGCTGCGCGCGCTGATGCCATGGCGCAAAGGCCCGTTCTCTTTATATGGGCTGGATATTGATACCGAATGGCGATCCGACTGGAAGTGGCAGCGGGTGTTACCGCATATCAGCCCACTGGCTGGGCGTACCATTCTGGATGTTGGCTGTGGTAGTGGTTATCACTTGTGGCGCATGGTCGGTGAAGGGGCTCATCTGGCGGTTGGCATTGATCCAATGCAGCTTTTTTTATGTCAGTTTGAAGCCATTCGTAAGCTGTTAGGCGGTTGTCAACGTGCTCATGTACTGCCGCTGGGTATTGAACAACTGCCGGAGCTGGCAGCCTTTGATACCGTGTTTTCAATGGGCGTGTTGTATCACCGCCGCTCACCACTGGATCATCTCTATCAGCTAAAAAATCAGTTGGTTAACGAAGGGGAACTGGTGCTTGAGACATTAGTGGTTGAAGGTGATAGCCAACAGGTGTTGGTACCGGGCGATCGCTACGCTCAGATGCGCAACGTCTATTTCATTCCATCAGCGTTGGCCTTGAAAGGCTGGCTGGAGAAGTGCGGGTTTGTCGATGTCAGGATTGCCGATATCGCCGTGACCACCACCGATGAACAACATCGCACCGATTGGATGACCAGCGAATCATTAGCCGAGTTCCTTGACCCGCACGATCCCACGAAAACCGTCGAAGGTTATCCGGCCCCACTCAGAGCGGTATTAATCGCCCGCAAGCCATAATCTATAAGTCATAACCTGTGATCTATAACCTGTAATCTATAACCTGTAATCTATAACAACACCGCCCCCGATTTAATCGACCGGGGGCGGCAGTTACGCCAAATACCAAAGGTATTAAGCTGATTGAGGTAACGGACTGCCCATCACCAACAAACTTTTCATGGCCTCAACCACTCGGCCATCAACACAATAATGAGCAAATTCATCAACATCACTGTCGGCACACATGGTGACACCGGCTTTGCGATATCTCATCGTCGATGGCACAGCGCGCCCCGCAGAACTGTGTAGTTCGCGGATACCGATATCAATAAATTTCTGCATATTGGTCAAGCGAACACCGGCTCCGGCCATGATAATCGGCCCTTGATTTTGGGTCGCAGCCACTAAATATTTCAACAATGACAACCCCAGCTCAGCATTCTGCTGCTGGCCCGAGGTTAAAATCCGCGCCACATTCAGATCTGCCAACTGCTGCAAGGCAATCATCGGGTTCTGACACATGTCAAACGCGCGATGAAAAGTCACTGCCAACGGGCCACTAATGGACATAATTTCCCGCATCCGTGGCATATCAATATGACCGTCAATATCCAGTAAGCCAACCACCACGCCAGCAAAACCCATATCACGGATCCGAGCAATATCATTTTTAATAATTGCGAAATCATTACTGCTGTAACAAAAATCACCGCCCCGAGGTCGTACAATGGGATGCACCGGGATAGTGATGGTTTCTCTGGCTTGCATTAATGCGCCAACACTGGGTGTTAACCCGCCTTCGGACTGACCGCAGCATAATTCAATCCGGTCGGCTCCTGCCGTTTCTGCTATCTGTGCGCAATCGACGCTATAGCAACAAATTTCCAATTTAGTCATTCCCACCCCCGTTTGATAGACGCAACTGCGACAACATCTATACCCATGTTAATTATGGGTATAGAAACTACCTGAAAATTCAATAATTCCACTGTTGAATAAATAAAATATCGAATAACGCCCTTAAGCTAAAATATAATCTGGTCATGCATGCTGAAGTATCACTATGGCACTCATTTTGACGCTATGAGTAGATGTCAGTCACAGTGATAACCATAAGTGATAGTCGGGGTAGAAATAAATAACCCATTTACGTTAGCCATTGCGCTCGCTCGCCACGATTTGCCGCAAGGTATAGGGATGGAACTTAATCGTGACCTCACCATCACTGACCGCCAATGTCGGATTAGCTAAACGTTCATGTTGCCCTTGGGGTGAACTGAATTTCTCACTTATTCCCTTAGGTAATGTGTCCGGTAATAGAGCGCGAGCGCGTTGCCTTAATGTTTGCGGATCGCCGGGTAAAACCAGCTCAATATGCTCCCATCCTTGATGGGGATAATAAGTTCGACCAGGATACGGCAACTCCACACAATCTATTTGCCATGGTCCAACAGATAAAGGCTGGACTAAATCGAATAGACAAATTGAACGGCCATTAATTTGTGTCTCGGACATCAAATCACCCCCGTGCAATAATCCACGGTGCCAACGTTGTGCCGTTTCAATCTGATGGCAGCGCAACGAAATATGGTCAGCACTGAATTGTGTCAAATCCAGATTTAATTTAGCCGCCAATATAACCAGTTTGTGCTCAAAACACGGCAGGTCGGCCAATAAGTCCTGTAATTCGGCGATATCTTTCAAGCTGTGCATCTGGCTCTCCTTTCCGATATTAAAACGGCCATAATCTACCGTTATTACCGCTAATCAGCCATATTTAATCTGACCATTTTGCTATTTATAATTAACCATTGCACTGGTTAATCTATTTGTAGCAACCGTAGACCTGATGCTGACGCCGAGGGTCAAATATGGTATAAATCCTGCCATCTTGTGACTGACAATCGGCCAAACCGCTTCGCCGCTAGCCCTTTTTTTTGCGGTGAAACCGTTCTGGCCTCATTTGAATTAACTGGCACAGAGATCCTTTTGTGCATCATTAATGTGTCTTTTGTACGTAATTAAGGTAACCCGGTGAATATTCAGGCTCTTCTCTCAGATAAAGTCAGCCAGGCGCTGATTGCAGCAGGTGCTCCAGCAGGTAGCGAAGCTCAGATTCGCCAATCTGCTAAAGCTCAATTTGGCGATTATCAAGCTAATGGCGTTATGGCTGTTGCCAAAAAACTTGGTATGCAACCCCGACAACTGGCAGAAAAAGTCATTGAGCTGCTTGATCTGGCAGGTATCGCCAGCAAAGTTGAAATTGCCGGCCCCGGTTTTATCAATATTTTCCTTGATCGCCAATGGGTTGCCAGCAAAGTAGAGTTTGCCTTGACCGCGCCGAAACTGGGCGTTGCCCCAGTTGAATCACAAACTATCGTGGTTGACTACTCTGCCCCTAACGTGGCTAAACAGATGCACGTAGGCCACCTGCGCTCGACCATTATTGGTGATGCGGCAGTGCGGACTTTAGAGTTCTTAGGTCACCATGTTATCCGCGCTAACCACGTCGGTGACTGGGGTACCCAGTTCGGTATGCTGATCGCGTATCTGGAAAAAATGCAAAACGAAAATGCCAGCGATATGGGGTTATCGGATCTCGAGCTTTTCTATCAGCAAGCCAAGAAAACCTATGATGAAGATGAAGAGTTTGCCCAACGCGCCCGTGCCTATGTTGTGAAACTGCAAGGGGGCGACGAGTATTGCCGTCAAATGTGGCGCAAGTTGGTGGATATCACCATGGCGCAAAACCAGATTGCTTACGATCGCTTGAATGTCACACTGACCAACGACGATGTGATGGGTGAGAGCTTGTATAACGCCATGTTGCCAGGAATTGTTGCCGACCTGAAAGCCAAAGGGCTGGCAGTGGAAAGCGACGGCGCAACCGTGGTGTATCTGGATGAGTATAAAAATAAAGACGGTGAGCCAATGGGTGTCATCATCCAGAAAAAGGATGGCGGCTATCTCTACACCACCACCGATATCGCGTGTGCTAAATATCGTTATGAAACCCTGGGCGCAGACCGCGTACTGTATTACATCGACACCCGTCAACACCAGCATCTGATGCAAGCTTGGGCTATCGTGCGTAAAGCCGGTTATGTGCCTGAGTCGGTGCCGTTAGAACACCATATGTTTGGCATGATGCTGGGCAAAGATGGCAAGCCGTTCAAAACTCGCTCTGGCGGTACCGTTAAGCTCTCCGATTTACTGGATGAGGCAATTGAGCGCGCGGGCAAACTGATTGCTGAGAAAAACCCCGATATGCCTGCGGATGAGCTGAAGCAAGTGGTGGACGCTGTCGGCATTGGTGCGGTGAAATATGCAGATTTGTCCAAAAGCCGCACCACTGATTATATCTTCGACTGGGATAACATGCTGGCGCTGGATGGTAATACCGCACCTTACATGCAATATGCCTATACCCGCGTGATTTCAGTGTTTAAACGTGCCGGTATTGATGAAAGCAGCCTGACATTACCATTGGTTATAACGGAAGACCGCGAAGCGGTGCTGGCCACCCGCTTGTTACAGTTTGAAGAGGTCATCACCACCGTGGCTCGAGAAGGAACACCGCATGTGATGTGTTCTTATCTGTATGACTTAGCGGGTTTATTCTCTAGTTTCTACGAACATTGCCAGATTCTGAATGCTGAAAGCGAAGAGATCCGCCAAAGCCGTTTGAAGCTGGCAATGCTGACCGCGAAAACCTTAAAACAAGGTTTGGATACTTTGGGTATTCAAACTGTTGAGCGGATGTGATTTTTAAATGGCGACAAAGGCCCTATGGGCCTTTTTACTGCCCAAATTCAACTTGTTCTGCGGGCAAAGTCCCGCAACTTGAATCCGAGTAAGGCCAACGAAGCAAAGTAGGCAATCACCCCAGCAACCACCACGGCAGATAAACGTAACAGGCGATAAGCCATCCCCCCAACATCCCAGTCAGGCATCACCCACAATAACCCCAGTAACACCACAGACATCACCACCACGCCGATGACCAATTTAGTCAGGAACATTGCCCAACCCGGTTGTGGTTGGAAAATTTTCTGTTTCCGTAATTGCCAATATAACAAGCTGGCATTAAGGCAGGCCCCCAAACCGATAGACAATGATAAGCCTGCATGCTTGAGTGGCCCGATGAAAATCAGGTTCATTACTTGCGTTAATATCAGCGTAACAATCGCAATTTTGACGGGGGTTTTAATGTTCTGACGAGAGTAAAAACCGGGGGCCAGGACTTTCACCACAATCAAGCCCATTAAACCAACGGAATAGGCCACCAGCGCACGTTGTGTCATCGCAGCATCAAAAGCACTAAATTGGCCGTACTGGAATAATGATACCACCAGCGGCTTAGCTAAAATCCCCAATGCAACCGCACTGGGTAATGCCAACAAGAAGCATAAGCGCAGACCCCAATCCATCAATCTGGAATATTCATCATGATTACCACTGGAGAAACTTTTTGCCAATGAGGGTAATAAGATAGTACCTAACGCCACCCCCAATACCCCAGAGGGGAACTCCATCAGACGGTCTGCGTAATACATCCAGGAAACTGAACCTGAGACCAGAAATGAAGCGAAAATGGTATTAATAATCAGAGAGATTTGGCTGACTGACACCCCGAGGATCGCCGGGCCCATTTGGCGCATAACCCGCCAGACCCCCGCATCACGCAGCGATAACCGCGGCAATACCAGCATACCTATCTTTTTCAGATGAGGGAGTTGATAACCCAATTGCAACACACCACCGACCACCACCGCCCACGCCAACGCCATCACCGGCGGGTTAAAGTAGGGAGCAGCGAAAAGCGCAAAACCGATCATACTGATATTCAAGAAGGTCGGTGCAAAAGCGGGAATAGAAAAACGGTTCCAGGTATTAAGGATCGCTCCCACCAGCGAGGCCAGCGAAATCAGCAAAATATAAGGGAAAGTCACCCGCAGCAACGCGGAGGTCAAGGCAAACTTATCCGGCGTGTCGGTAAAACCGGGCGCAGTGATAAAAATCACCCAAGGTGCCGCCAGCATCCCCAATATCGTTACCACTGCCAGTATCAGCGTTAACAGGCCAGAGACATAAGCCACGAAAGTCCGTGTTGCTTCCTCACCTTGCTGACTTTTATATTCAGCCAAAATAGGGACAAAAGCCTGAGAAAATGCCCCCTCAGCAAAGATACGTCGTAATAAGTTAGGCAATTTAAATGCCACGAAGAAGGCATCCGTTGCCATCCCCGCGCCAAAAATCCGCGCCACAATCGCATCACGGGCAAAACCCAATACGCGGGAAAACATGGTCATGGAACTGACGGCTGCCAGTGATTTCAGTAGATTCATAGGTTTTTCTGATATGGGGTTCTGGTCTGTTGGTACACCACATGTGAGGTGCCCTGAAACTGTTTGAAAACAGCCGTCAGTTTACGTATCCGCTCATGAATAGCCATCAGAAGGTGTAACAAATTACTGAAGCACCTGGTTTGTTGTTCACGCTACCCGGCACGGTTAGCTTATCCCTCGGCCTGCTGTTGTAAGATAGCTTCGATCATCCGTTGCGCATAAATAGCGTCTTCACCCGAGACTTGCGGTGCCGTTTGGTTACTCACCGCAACGATAAAATGATGTACCGCACCGGTAAACCCCCGTTGCTCCAACGTGGTTTGCCACGCAGGCGCGGGCAGACCAATCACTTGCCCCTCAGACTCCTGCTGCCACTGACGCATATCGGTAATCTGGTAACAGGCTCCGGTGCTAACGGCTTGCACACTTTCCCTTTGGGTCCCAGCGTGGCGATGCATACTGGTGGTAATCAGGCAATTACCCGCTTGAAAAAGGTGTTCGGCATACAACATATGCCCCTGGGCATTGGCGTGCACCGCTCCAGTCATCAGTTTGGCTCCCTCGCCGCCAAGCCATAGTGCGGTGTCTACCACATGCAAGTAGTCATCAAGCAAAGTAAAACGCACATCATTTGGCCCGACACTGTTTTGGCGATGTTTTTCCACCCGCAACGATGCCGGATGAGTTATTTGTTGTTTAAGCTGCTGATAGAAAGGGGCAAAACGGCGGTTGAACCCCACCATTAGCGCCAGATGCTGTTTGGCGGCCAGCGCTATCAATTGCTCGGACTGTTCCAGCGTTTCAGCCAATGGCTTATCGACATAAACGTGGATCCCCGCCCGCAATAACTCGCTAACCACGTGAAAGTGGCTGGCAGTGCTACTGTGGACAAAAATAGCATCACATTCGGCAGCCAGGCTAGCCAAACAGGAGAAATAGCGCATCCGGTAGCTATCGCATAGCGGTTGAGCGTTGATTTGATTAGGTGAAAACGCGCCAATAAGCTGCCAGTTCTGCGCTTGCATCAGAATAGGCAAATAGGCTTTTTGCGCGATGCCACCCAAGCCAACAACCCCCACGCGCAGTTTTTTGCCAACAGACTGTTTGTTCATATAATCCTTATTAATCATCTAACTGGAGCAAAACTTCATCCAGGCGACGTGTCAGCGCAATAACCTGCTGTTCAAGCTGAGCCACTCTGGCTTCAAGACCTCCAGTGCCGCCAACAGCATTTTCCTCTGCTGCCGAAACAGGCGCAATATCACCACTGAACAGGTGCATAAAGCGGCTTTCACGTTTCCCCGCGTCACGAGCCAAACGCACCACAAATGGCCCGTCTTCGCGCAACGAGAGTTGATTTAACACCTCTTCAGTTTCGGCAACGTCAGCAAACTCGTACATTCGGTTAGTCCGAGTGCGTAACTCACCCGGTGTCTGTGCGCCACGCAGTAATAACGTGGTAATCACAGCCAATTCTGCAGGGGAGAATTTCAGGTTGCCAAACTCTGAATTGCAAAAACGATGCTCATACTTCATGACCCGGTTACCACTTTGAGTGCGGATATGATGTTTCTTTAGCAAAAAATCCAGCGTTTGCTGCACGTCCGATTCAGATAACTCCATCACCGGTTCGCGGTTGGTTTTCTGATTACAGGCGACGGTCACACCATTAAGTGACATCGGGTATTGCTCCGGAGTCGTCACTTGTTTTTCCAGCAAACAACCTATTACTCTGGCTTCCTGTACATTTAAACTGTGTTTCATCCTGACCTCAGCGAGTTGCCGTCCATTCTTTGTTGGTCAAGGCCGTCAGCACGTGATCACGCCACTGGCCATCAATCAGTAAATAATCCTTCGCGTAACCTTCACGCTCAAATCCAAGACGCTCCAATAAGCGGCCACTGCGATGATTATGCGGCATATAATTAGCCATAATACGGTGCATTCGTTCCTGCCGTTGCATATAACGCAGCAGCGGTTGCAACGCTTCAAACATTAAACCCTGGCCCTGCCAACGTTCACCTAATGAATAGCCCAGAAAACAGGCATGGAATGAACCGCGCAGCACATTGCTAAAATTAGCCACACCGCGTACTTCTTTTTCTTCCGGATCCAACAAAATAAAATAGTAAGCGCTGCCCTGTTTTTGCAGCTCCATTATCATACCCAGACGCGCCTGCCAACCGGAGGGCATGCAATGGCTTTGATCACGTACCGGCTCCCAGGGTTTGAGAAAGGCCTGATTTTCAGCGTAATACTCGGCCATACGATAAGCATCACGCTCATAAACCAACCGTAGTGACATACGATCAGTGGTCAAACGTATTTTAGGTGTTGCTGAATGATAGCCGAACATCTGCTCCCCTTGGGCTGTACGCTGCCCTCAATCTCGCGGCAATCTTTTTGATTCAATCGTTCTTTTAGTTTCAATAATACTTTTAGTTTCAATCATAATTGTTGCACGGGCACTGCATAAAGCCATCTTTACCCCCTTTTCATGCATCAACACAATAAAATTACGTCACTAAGGTGCTATAAAGGCATTTTATTATGAAATTGTCGATGAGGTAACACATTGACGATAAAAAATATTATCAATCTAACCTCTATCGTTTCTATCAATTTGGGTACAAACTATAAACATATTTTCTACTCCCTCCTCATTTAATTTCTGACGGTGAAGCATGGCCTTGGTATCGCAAGCTCGAAGCTTGGGTAAGTATTTCTTATTGCTTGATAACTTATTAGTTGTATTGGGTTTCTTCGTTGTCTTCCCGCTTATATCTATCCGATTCGTCGACCAACTGGGTTGGGCTGCGGTATTAGTGGGCCTTGCCTTAGGTTTAAGACAATTAGTCCAGCAGGGATTAGGGATTTTTGGTGGCGCGATTGCTGATCGCTTCGGTGCCAAGCCCATGATAGTCACCGGTATGTTGATGCGCGCCGCTGGATTTGCGTTTATGGCGATGGCGGATAAACCTTGGATACTTTTGTTGGCTTGTGCTCTGTCAGGCTTAGGCGGCACGCTGTTTGACCCGCCACGCACAGCGCTGGTTATCAAGCTGACTCGCCCTCATGAGCGCGGCCGTTTTTACTCCCTGCTAATGATGCAAGACAGCGCGGGGGCGGTGATCGGCGCATTGATAGGAAGTTGGCTGCTGCAATACGACTTCCATTTTGTCTGCTGGACCGGCGCGGTTATCTTTGTGCTCGCGGCTGGCTGGAATCTATGGTTACTACCCGCTTACCGTATCTCTACCGTGCGCACCCCAATGAAAGAGGGACTCATGCGGGTATTGCGTGACCGTCGCTTTGTGACCTACGTACTGACGCTGACCGGTTATTACATGCTATCAGTTCAGGTAATGCTGATGCTGCCCATCGTAGTCAATGAAATCGCCGGTTCGCCTGCGGCCGTAAAATGGATGTACGCCATTGAGGCCGCACTCTCACTGACCTTGCTTTACCCCATTGCCCGTTGGAGTGAAAAACGCTTTAGCCTTGAGCAACGTTTGATGTGCGGGTTGCTGATCATGACATTAAGTTTGTTCCCAATCGGCCTGATTAGTCATCTGCAAACGCTGTTTATGTTTATTTGTTTCTTCTACATGGGTTCCATTATCGCCGAACCCGCCCGTGAAACCCTAGGTGCTTCGCTGGCGGATGCACGCGCCCGTGGCAGTTATATGGGCTTTAGCCGCCTCGGGCTGGCACTGGGTGGTGCATTAGGTTATACCGGCGGCGGCTGGATGTACGATACTGGCCGAACACTGGCAATGCCGGAGTTACCCTGGTTCCTGCTGGGTATTATTGGGTTAATGACGTTGTTCGGGCTTTACTGGCAATTCAATCAGCGCCGCATTGAACCTGCCATGCTAAGCGGTAACTAACTTACCTTTATATGCCCAGCAGTAAGGCAGTAAGCAAATTATTCGGGGTTATCTGATGGGCAATAGACCTACACTGTCGCACTATTGCGCCCTATCCCAACCGTGGGTGAACAGATACGGTTAATAATACAAAACAGTAGATTAACCGGTTACTATTGGGCCAGTTTGTCTTGTTTGACTCAACGAGTGTGTTTTGTTTAATGAGTCCCTATTTGCTATGAGGCTTTAATGAAGAAATTACTGTGGGGCGCTGCCGCGCTGATTATCACCGCGACGTTAGTCGGCTGCAACCAACTGACTCAGTACACACTGAGCGAGCAGGAAGTTAATGACTATCTGCAAAAACATAATAACTATGAAAAGCAGATTGGTATTCCGGGTTTGGTTGACGCCCATATTACCCTGACACAATTGCAAAGTCAGATTGGCCGTGCTGAACCCGGTAAAGTGACATTAACTGGCAACGCCAAGGTTGATATCACGTCAATCCTCGGGCCACAAAGTGCCGATATGATCCTGACGTTAAAAGCACAACCCACATTTGATCGTGAAAAAGGCGCTATCTTCCTAAAAGATATGGAATTAGTTGATTATACGGTTAAGCCGGAGAAAATGAATTCGGTGATGAAGGCACTGACGCCTTATTTGAATCAGTCACTGAAGTCATACTTTGATCAGCAACCTGCCTATGTGCTTGACGGTGAAAAGAGTAAAGCAGCAGCCATGGCGAAAAAACTGGCCAAAGGTTTAGAAGTTAAACCCGGCCAATTAGTCATCCCACTGACTGACTAATTGGTACAACATTCCTACGGGGAGGATCATGCCTCCCCGCTATCTTGCTCGGAGAGTTCATCCCACATCGCTTGCAACGCTTCACGACTCAATTGCGCCAAAGTACGGTAAAACCCGGTGGTCGCGTGAGCTTCTACTTTACCGAGAAAACGGCCACACCATGGCAGTAAATAGTCGTTAAACAGCGTGATTTGTGCGGTAACTTCATCTTCTGCGGCCTGATCTTCCAGCCAGGACGCCGCCAGCAATAATCCACCAAAATGGTCTGTTGGCCCTTCACCTAGCGGCATACCACGTTGTTCCAAAAAGGCTCTAACCTCGGCTTGTGGGCGGGCATCATCATAATCGCTACCATAAGGCGAAACGCTGTGCCCCTCACCCACAAACATGGCATTATAGTCAGCGGCCAACCGTTCTGGCTGATAGTCCTGTTGCAAGCGAGTCAATAATTCGCCTTGTTCCAGTGGCCAATGCTGTTCCAACTTACCCTGACTGATCAGCGCAAAAAGGGGGTCCAACAGTGGATCTTGGGGCTGGCGATAAAACAGTGACCCCAGCACCCGGCACACCAAAGAAAAATCATTCATCGACATCTTCCTGTTTTTTTTATATTTCTGCATAAACACAACGGTGACAACGTCACCTCAGACGGCTGACAACCCCCGATGACTCGATGTTAGGCGGTGAGCACGTTGTCAATAACCTGCGGTGACAATGTCACCTATTGGTTTATAAACCCGCTAATTCGGGGATTGCAGGCCGGCCTCTTAGCTCAAGGTAATCAAGTAACCGCCGTGGGCTGACATTCAAAATACGGTCCGGTGAGAAATTAACCTCAGCAATGATCCGTTCGCAATGCTCGAAATTCCCCAATGAATAGGCAATATGGGAATCAGATCCTAATGCCAACCAGCCACCCGCATCGCGAACAGCTTCAGCAATCGCGCGGCAATTAGATTCACTGCCCTTCCGCGAATGTGTAAAGGACGAGTTATTCAATTCCAACGCCACATTATATTTTGCGGCAGCTTCAGCAATGGCTTGGATATCAACGGGATATTTAGGATTGCCAGGGTGGCTAATGATATGCACATTGCCCTGCGCCATGGTCGCAATCATCGCCTGAGTATTAGCGGCTTTATCTTGTGGCGGGAATACCGGCTCATGGAAACCAGCAATCAGCAGGTCGACAGCATCAAGCATCGGGCCGGTACAATCGATATCACCGTCCAGATTCTTAATGTTAGCTTCAATACCCCGCAGAATACCGACACCATCAACCAGGCGTGGCCATACCTGCATATTCATAAAGTGCCAATAATGAGGCGCATCGGCCATATCCGGGCCATGGTCGGTAATAGCAAACAACTTAATGTTTTTTATCTTAGCTTCGGCGATATAATCGTGCAGGGTACTGTAAGCATGGGTGCTGGCAACAGTATGCATATGTAAATCAACAGGATACATGACTACTCCACAAAGTATTTTGAAGCGGGATAGCTTTTTTGCAGGCAAAGCATAGACCGCTAATGATAGCAGGAATTCTTCTCATCCGCAGTGCTAAAAGCCCTTGCTTGCCTGGCAATCTTGTACCCTATCGAACGGCGCAAAACCTTAAATCAGTAACCCCGCGCCATATCGACCAACCCGACAGGCTCCCTACCCGCCTCTATGGCATGGATATTTGCCACCACCTGATCCATTGCAGCCTCAGGCAAAGTGACCGCAGCAATGTGTGGCGTAATAGTTATCCTTGGGTGGCTCCAGAAAGGATGCATAGAGGGCAATGGCTCTTCAGCAAACACATCTAATGTGGCGGCGGCAATGTTACCAGTACGCATTGCAGCTAATAAATCCCGTTCTAACAGATGTGTTCCCCGGGCAATATTGATGACATACGCATTAGCATTCAATTGCGAAAAAAGGGACTGATTCAAGATACCGGCGGTTTCAGGGGTATTTGGTAGCAGATTAATCAATAATTGTGTTCCCTGTATGCAAACCGGTAAATTTTCTTTCCCCGCAAAACTGGTCACGCCATCAATGAGTTTTGCTGTACGGCTCCAGCAACGTACAGTAAAACCAAACTCGGCCAGCTTGCGGGCCACACTGTTACCTAATACACCGGCACCGAGAATGCTTATGGTGAATTTATCATGCTGATGTGGCACCAATGGCTGCCACTGTTTCTGCTGTTGTTGCAACTGATACTCATCCATTCGGCGGAAATAACGTAATACATTCGCGACAACATACTCCTGCATTTGCAAAGCCATGCCCGTATCTTCCAGCCGGACTAATGGCACCCCTGTGGGTAATGTGCCAGGGTGGCGGCGCTGCTGCTCTAAAATAGCATCCACACCGGCCCCCAATGCAAAGATACCTTTCAGTTCAACACGCTTAGCCAGCATTTCCTGCGGAGGCTGCCAGACAAGAGCATAATCAGCCGGTTGCGTATCACCCCGTCGCCATTGCCTTATCTTTGCCGAAGGCAAACGAGACTGGATACCAGACAACCAGGGTTTTGCTTCAAAAAACGGATGATAAAAAATAATATTCATTATTGGCCAGCTCCTTGCGAAAGTGCCTGTTAGATTTCCGCGATTAACGGTCAGATGCAAGTGCTACCCGCAAGAAATGCCGACGAAATCAGCAAACTGCTGTAACTTTGGCTAAACAGTGACAAAGCCGACATAAGAGGGTTGACGCTGAGCACACTTTTGCCTACATTACGCCGGTCAACAACATTTTACGGGGTTGGCAGTAGTAACACGGTGAGGTGTCTGAGTGGCTGAAGGAGCACGCCTGGAAAGTGTGTATACGCGTAAGCGTATCGAGGGTTCGAACCCCTCCCTCACCGCCATATTACGTCAGCAGATGAATTGGTCTGCTGCATCAAAAACGGCAATTGGTAGCAATTCTGGTGGATATCCTAGCACTTGTTATTCAGATTGCCGTTTCTTATTTGAGTCGCACTGAATTTATTTCCCGCAACCACCTAATATTATCTATTACTCCATTAATTACCAAATGCCCTGCTTATTAATTGAGTGTATTTCATACCCAAGTTATATGTTACAACGCTGAGGGATATTAATTTTATAATATTAGCCTTAGAGGTGTAACGATGAAAAAAACTAAGTTTATTACTTTATTATTTTCGCTTGTTTTTACCCTTCCTACCTTAGCTTCGCCTTTAATTGTGGCTCACCGCGCGGGGACAGCCGATTATCCAGAGAATACTCGGTATGCCATCGATATGGCACTGAAGAATGAGGCGGATATTATTTGGTTAAGCATTCAATTTAGTAAAGATGGTATTCCGGTGCTGTATCGCCCCAGTGATCTGCAAAGCCTGACTAACGCCAGTGAGCCTGGGCCAGTATCAGCCTATACATGGGAAGAATTAAGGCTATTAGATGCGGCTTATTACTTCAATACTGATGGTCAATATACTTATCGTGGGAGAGGCGTTAAAATCCCTTCATTGCTACAGATCATTACCTCCTATCCCAAAGTAAATTTCATTCTTGATATTAAATCACCGGATACTGACCCATTAACAATGGCAAATACGCTAGACCGATTGATAAGCGAGACTAATTCTTTTGATCGGGTAAGATTCTATTCTACTGAAAAAAGATATCTGGATGCATTACCTGACTATATTAATAAATTTGAACCCCGTAATCTGACCCGTAAAATTCTTGCAAACTCAGTTATGGCCAATAACTGTAAAGTTGCCAAAAAAAGAGGAGCCAAATTAATCAATAGCTCAGATAAATATCATGCATTCGAATTAAGGCGCGATGTAAAAGTCGTCGAAAAACTAACCCTTAGTAGAGGGGTATCTCGAGCACAATTGGTATGGAATCAACAGGCTATGGCCTGCTTTAAGAAAAATAATGACACAAAAATCTTGCTGATAGGGGTAAATTCTTATGAAGACTATCAATTGGCTGAAAACCTGGGTGCAGATTATATCATGGTAGACTCCCCAGCAACCGCCAGATACTGGCGTTAAATCAACGTTATTTGCCGGTGATTTATGCGATATGCACGCGGAATAACCAGATGAATAGCCACGGAGAAATACTACTTGACCATCAGGCCAGCGATCCCTATAGTACCGCCCCGTTGCAGTGCGTAGCGCGGTAACGTAACGGTGAGGTGTCTGAGTGGCTGAAGGAGCACGCCTGGAAAGTGTGTATACGCGTAAGTGTATCGAGGGTTCGAACCCCTCTCTCACCGCCATATTCGAGCAAAAGGCTCTGACGAAAGTCAGGGCCTTTTTCTTTGCTCTCTGAGTTGGGTTCCATGCTGCTATTTCTTCAGTTTCTAACACTTAAGATACAAAATCCATACTAGCAAGCATAATAGCTACTTTTCATTTTTTCATGGAGATAATGCTGTTGTCTGACGTGGTCCTAATCATTTAAAGCATTTTATAAAACCAGCAGTTATTTTATTTCCCGGTAGAGATTGATATACATCTAGATCTCAGCCGTATAATTGGCGTATCGTGGTTGTCTGCTACTCGAGACGGACCCTTATCTGGCCCGCCATTTATTTTGTCTTTTCTTTATTTGGTTTACACCTTAGATGAAAACGCACGGAATTAACGGCATTAGGCCGTTCAGCGCGATTATTGACGCATGCTGGCGGGAAACCTATACACTTCAACGACTTCTAAAAGATATAATTGCCGGTATTACCGTCGGTATTATTGCTATTCCATTAGCCATGGCACTGGCCATTGCCAGTGGTGTCCCACCGCAGTATGGCTTATATACTTCGGCTATCGCCGGTATTGTCATTGCTGTCAGTGGCGGGTCCCGTTACAGCGTATCCGGCCCGACAGCAGCCTTTGTGGTTATCCTCTATCCCGTATCTCAGCAGTTTGGCTTGGCCGGTTTATTACTGGCGACATTGATATCCGGTATATTTTTACTGGCTATGGGCCTGGGCCGGCTTGGGCGCTTAATTGAATATATTCCGTTATCCGTCACCCTCGGCTTCACCTCCGGGATTGGGATTACGATTGCTACCATGCAGGTAAAGGACTTCTTTGGTTTACACCTCACTACCGTGCCGGAAAACTATGTGGGTAAGGTGGCCGCCTTAGCACAAGCGATGCCAACCATTAACCTCAGTGATACGTTAATTGCGACCGTCACCCTGTTGGTGTTAATTCTGTGGCCACGGTTAAAATTAAAGTTACCGGGTCACTTACCCGCATTGGTTGCCGGTACAGTCGTGATGGGGGTCTTATCGCTGTTTGATCATCAAGTCGCGACTATTGGCTCACGCTTTGGCTATTTACTGGCCGATGGCACCCAGGGCCAGGGTATTCCCCCCATCCTGCCGCAATTTGTCCTGCCGTGGAATTTGCCTGCCGCCAATGACCAGCCATTTATATTGGACTGGGTAACCCTTTCCGCCTTACTGCCCGCCGCCTTTTCGATGGCCATGCTAGGGGCAATTGAGTCATTGCTGTGCGCAGTAGTACTGGATGGCATGACCGGACAAAAACATCATTCAAATAGTGAACTGGTAGGTCAAGGACTGGGGAATATAATCGCTCCATTCTTTGGCGGGATAACAGCCACTGCTGCCATTGCTCGTTCTGCGGCTAACGTCCGCGCGGGTGCAACCTCGCCAGTATCTGCCATTGTTCATGCCCTGCTGGTGTTGCTGGCATTATTGGCACTGGCCCCGATGTTGTCTTATCTGCCACTGGCTGCCATGGCTTCTCTGCTGTTAATTGTCGCCTGGAACATGAGCGAGGCACATAAAGTCGTTGATCTGCTGCGCCGTGCGCCTAAAGACGACATTATCGTGATGCTACTGTGTATGAGCCTGACGGTATTGTTCGACATGGTAATGGCAATAACGGCCGGTATTGTGTTGGCCTCGCTATTGTTTATGCGGCGCATTGCGCGAATGACCCGCTTGAGTGAGATACCCACTGCGGTTGATGATAAAACGCTGGTATTGCGCGTAAACGGGCCGCTATTCTTCGCCGCCGCTGAGCGAATATTTAATGAGTTATTGAGCCGATGTGAAAATTACCACACCATAATTCTGCAATGGGATGCCGTACCAGTACTGGATGCCGGTGGCTTGAATGCGTTTCTGCGCTTCACTGAGGCGCTGAGCAAACATCAGCAACTGGTGATCACCGATATCCCTTTCCAGCCCCTGAAGACGCTGGCAAGAGCCAGAGTGAAGCCAATTGAAGGTAGACTGAGTTTTTATGGATCTCTGCCAGAAGCTTTGGCGGCATTACCGGCGAAATAACCATTATCGCGATCAAAAAAGGCAGCATAGAGCTGCCTGAGGTTATTGACAACGTGCTCACCACGGAGAGAACAGGCAGACAGTAAAGACGCCGTAACCCCATACTTGGGGGCTCGAGCCGCGCCATCCCTGGCGTGGACGCTTTACTCTTCTGGCTATCCTCTCCGCCTAACATTGAGTCATCCGGGTTTGTCAGCCGTCTGGCTTATTCGTAAAGGTTTTCGTTTACTTGCTGGTATCGAGTTCCGGGAAGTTCTTCACCAAATCGTCGATAGCTTTCATTTGCACCAGGAATGGCTCCAGCTTGTTTAATGGCAAGGCTGATGGACCATCACACTTAGCACTGTTTGGCTCTGGATGCGCCTCAATGAACAACCCAGCCAGACCCACAGCCATACCTGCACGGGCCAGTTCAGCCACTTGAGCACGGCGACCACCTGATGCTGCACCAAATGGGTCACGGCATTGCAGTGCATGGGTCACGTCGAAAATAACCGGATGACCGCCAGTGGCTTTTACCATGACATTGATGCCCAACATATCAACCACCAGATTGTCATAACCGAAGTTGCTGCCACGATCACAAAGGATAATTTTATCGTTGCCGGCCTCTTTGAACTTCTCGACGATATTGCCCATCTGACCTGGGCTGACAAACTGAGGTTTCTTCACGTTGATCACCGCATCGGTGCGGGCCATTGCTTCAACTAAATCAGTCTGACGAGCAAGAAATGCCGGTAACTGGATAACATCAACGACTTCAGCAACTGGCTGGCATTGGCTTATTTCGTGAACATCGGTGATCACTTTTACGCCAAATTGCTTTTTCAGCTCCTGGAAAATTTTCATCCCTTCATCCAGGCCAGGGCCACGGTAAGAATGAATTGAAGAACGATTGGCTTTGTCGAACGAGGCTTTAAAGACGTAAGGGATGCCCAATTTTTGAGTCACTGTAACGTAATGCTCGCAGATGCGCATCGCCAGATCGCGTGACTCAAGCACATTCATACCGCCGAACAGCACGAAAGGTAGGTCGTTCGCTACATTGATAGCGCCAATGCTAACCACTTTCTGTTTCATACTAATACCTTTATAAAGGGTAAATCGAGATTAATTACAGCCGGTTATGCCAACAACAAAGAGCGATTACACTACGTTGTGGCACCACCGCCATAGAACAGAGATTAGTGCAATGTCACTCGTTGTTGTTCAATGGAGTGGATCTGCATTTTTATCATTTCGGCTATCGGGTCTTCTGGGCATTGCTCAACAAAATAGCTTAAATCAGAGATGGCAATGTGATTGCAATCCAGTTGGGCATAAATTAGGCCACGATCGCGGATTTCATACGGGTCATCGGGATCAAAAGCCAATACCGCTTCACTGGCACGTAATGCCAGCTCCATCTGTTTCTCTTCCATTAATGCCGCTTTCAGCGTGTCGAGCATTTTACGCACAATCAGAGTGTTTTCCGCTTCGTCGAGATCTTCATCTTCCAATTCGGCACTCAACCCCAGATTACCTTTGATCCACACTTCCAGCATATGCTCGTTCAGTGTTTCACCGTTCAACGGATTAATCAGCCACATTTCTTCGTCTAACCAATCAGCACGAAGAATTAATTGAGTTGGAAAGATAACTGGCATCAGTGGCAGATCCAACTGATGGGCAATATGCAGGAAAATAACCCCTAGCGACACGGGTGTTCCCTGCCGCTTATCCAGTACTTTATCCAGCCAGATAGCGTCTGACAGGCGATATACCCCCCCTGCACCGCCAAATTTCCATTTGCGATAAAATAGATCGATAAGCACTTCTAATTGCTGATCCTGATTGAAATCGGCGGGCATCGCTGCCCGAGCATCATCGACGAGCTGTTGCAGTTGTCTGCGCACATCAGCCAGTGGAAAATCCTGTCGAATCTCCTGGGTAACCAGTAACACCCCATCACACAGGGACGCGTTGTTAAATTCGAAATCAGCAATGCTACTCATAGATATCCCATCAGCAGTGGTAACTTAGTTGTTGCCAGTTTGACAATCAAATACAGGCAACCCAATGCGAGTATAAAGGCAAGCCAGCGACGATTCTGGCTCTGGGTTCGCTTACCTAATGCAACATAGCCAAGCAGGATATAGATAATAACGCCAAACAACTTTTCAGTCAGCCATGTTCCTTGCGGACTGAAAGGGTAAAATCCAGTAATAAAAATCAAGACAATGCCGCTAACAAACAGCAGCGTATCATTGATGTGCGGCGTTATTTTTACCCAGCGTTTTTCCATCATGGCTGAACCGCGACATTTCCAAAAAAAACGGAGTACCAACAGCGTAATACTGATAACCACTGTGAGTAAATGCAAATACTTCATGGCGATGTAATCAACCCACATGATTCTTGCTTCCTTATCTTACCCTGCTTAATTGGCATTGCCGCGAGGTTATCAGCTCGCGTCTACACCAATGACTTGGGGATATATTAATTATTTGTCGTTTTTATTATTCGTCACAGAATAAATTGTACATAAAGCCGGAGTTTTCTTGATTACGTGCCCCATTGCCCCAGAGTAACACGATCATTATTACCATAATCTTTATGCGTCATTACAGCACTAAATCCCGCTTTTTTAAGGTGTTTCTGTACTGTATTGGCTTGCTGCCAGCCATGTTCCAGCATTAACCAGCCGCCCACCTCTAAATAAGCCGGTGCCTGGCGGATAATCTCCGCCAGATCAGCCAGACCTTCGGCCGCGGCCACCAGCGCACTGTGCGGCTCATAGCGGACATCCCCCTGGCTAAGATGAAGGTCATTGGCATCAATATATGGGGGATTGCTGGCAATAAGGGTAAAGCACCCGCTCACTGATTCAAACCAATTGCTTTGCAGAAAATGAACATTAGCTATCGCGAGTTTTTCTGCATTATGGCGGGCCAGAGCAACGGCATCCGCTTTAATATCAACCCCTACCACCGCGCAGTCTGGCCGTTCGCTGGCCACAGCCAAGGCAATGGCACCAGTACCGGTGCCTAGATCCAAAATACGACAAGGGGTAGCCGGTAAATGCGCCAGCGCCTGTTCAACCAGGCATTCGGTGTCCGGACGCGGGATAAGTGTGGCGGAGGAAACACTGAGCGGCAGCGACCAGAACTCACGCTCCCCGACCAGATAAGCAATCGGCTCGCCCTGCGCACGGCGGACTGCCAGTTGATCCAATATCGCTAACTGCCCGGCGGCCAGCTCAGTTTCACCGAAAGCCAACAAATAGGTTCGCGCCCTTCCGGTCACAAAACTCAACAAAATCTCGGCATCGCGCTTCGGGCTGTCACTTTGCGTGAAACGGGCTGCCGCTAACAACAACCACTGCTGATAATCCATTAATCTTGCTCGGACAACGCAGAGAGCTGATCAGCTTGATATTCCTGCACAATTGGCTGGATAAGCATGTCCAGTTTACCTTCCATCACTTCATCCAGACGATACAGTGTTAGGTTGATGCGGTGGTCAGTCACGCGCCCCTGCGGGAAGTTATAAGTGCGATTACGGTCAGAGCGGTCACCCGTTCCTAATAAATTGCGACGCTCGGAGGCCTCTGCCAGTTGGCGTTTTTGCATTTCAGCGGCACGGATACGCGCCCCCAACACTGACATTGCCTTGGCTTTATTTTTATGTTGTGAACGTTCGTCCTGACACTCCACTACCAGCCCCGTGGGAATATGGGTAATACGGATCGCCGAATCGGTGGTGTTAACGTGCTGACCACCCGCACCTGAAGAACGGAAGGTATCAATACGTAAATCACCGGCGTTGATTTCCGGCATTTCAGCTTCAGGAATAGCCGGCATGACCGCAACCGTGCATGCAGAGGTATGAATACGGCCTTGTGATTCGGTTTCAGGTACCCGTTGAACACGGTGACCACCTGACTCGAATTTCAATCGCCCGAAGACACCATCGCCGGAAACCTTGGCAATCACTTCTTTATACCCCCCATGTTCACCCTCGCTGGCGCTCATGATTTCCACTTTCCAGCGGCGTGCCTCAGCATAACGGCTGTACATGCGGAACATGTCACCGGCAAAAATAGCCGCCTCATCGCCGCCAGTCCCGGCGCGTATCTCCAGGAAGCAATCACGCTCATCATCAGGGTCTTTGGGGAGCAATAACACCTGCAACTGCTGTTCCAGCTCTTCGCTGCGCGCTTTGGCGTCTTTCAGTTCTTCCTGTGCCATTTCACGCATTTCAGCATCGCCCAGCATCATTTCTGCGGCTTCGATATCATCTTGCACGCTGCGCCATTCTTTAAAACAGCGAGTGACATCCGTCAATTGCGCATATTCACGTGATAACGCGCGGAAACGGTCTTGATCGGCAATAACGCTGGCATCGCCAAGGTACGCCAGCACTTCTTCGTGGCGCTCTTGTAACGCTTCCAGTTTGGCAACAATAGAAGACTTCATCCGTGGTTTTAAACCCTGTAATTAGAGGAAACTAGTGCTGATCCAGCCCAAGGCTGTCGCGTAATAATTGTAACCGCTCCATATCACCGTCACTGGCGGCTTGCTGGAGAGATTTGGTGGGCGCATGGATCAGGCGGTTGGTTAGCTTATGGGCCAGTTCATTGACCACCTGTTCTACATTCGCGCCCTGTTCAATGGCGGCCAAGGCTTTAGCCGTCATTTCACTGCGAACCTGTTCAGCCTGAGAGCGATAATCACGAATGGTTTCGACCGCCCCCTGAGCACGCAGCCAGGCCATAAAATTCATACTTTCTTGTTGGACTATCGATTCAGCCTGAACCGCAGCCGCCTGACGTTGTGCCATATTGTGCTGAATAATCGCGTGTAGATCATCAACACTGTATAAATAGGCATTAGCCAGTTTACCCACTTCAGGCTCGATATCCCGTGGTACGGCGATATCAACAAACAGCATCGGCTGATTGCGACGACTTTTCAGTGCCCGTTCAACCATCCCTTTCCCAATAATAGGTAATGGGCTGGCAGTTGAACTGATAATGATGTCGGCATCAGCCAGACGGGCGTCTATTTCCGGCAAAGTAATCACTTCGGCCCCAACCTCGGTTGCCAACAATTGGGCGCGCTCGCGGGTGCGGTTAGCGATAATCATATGCTTGACTTGATGCTCACGCAGATGACGTGCCACCAGCTCAATAGTTTCACCGGCACCGACCAGCAACACATTCAGGTCAGAAAGTGACTCAAATATTTGCCGCGCCAGCGTACAGGCAGCAAAAGCCACCGAAACCGCACTGGCACCTATTTCTGTTTCAGTGCGAACCCGTTTGGCAACGGAGAATGATTTTTGGAACAGACGCTCCAGCTCGCCGGACAGCGATTGGCCGCGCTGTGATTCAGCAAAGGCTTTTTTCACCTGTCCCAAAATCTGTGGTTCGCCTAACACTAGAGAGTCCAACCCACTGGCAACCCGCATCAAATGGCTCACAGCTTCATTACCGTGGTGCCAATACAGGCTTTTTTTCACTTCGTCCGGGCTGAGTTTATGATAACTACACAGCCAAGCGACCAGTTGTTCGTGCAGATTTTCTTGCTGTTCTACGCTAAGGTATAACTCCGTTCGGTTGCACGTAGACAATACGACACCGCCCTGCACCAACGGTTGTTGGAGCAAGCTAGCAAGCGCCTGATCGATCGATTCCGGTGAAAATGTCACGCGTTCACGTAGCGATACAGGCGCAGTTTTGTGGTTAATACCTAATGCAAGCAGAGTCATGAGAACGGCTTCGAGTAATACTGTTGTTAGTATGGATTCTCGTCTGAACCGCATTCTACTTGATGCGCGGGATCAATTAAAGCCACACCGCATCTTCCTAAGTATTATCCCAAATTATGATCAATTATTGGTTATCTGCTGTACAACATCGAACAAGATATTGACGCTCTGCCCTCAGCCCGTTAGCGTGAGCAGAGAAAAACCTGCGACCGATAGGATTTATACCCATATGTTTGTGCGTAACTTCAGTTTTTATCGCCTATTTCCTTTAGCCACTCTGTTGCTGGCTGCCTGTAGCATCACACCACCAACGGGTCCTGCAACCAGCCCCACATCGCCACAATGGCGTCAGCATGAGCAACAATTACAGCAATTGAGCCAATTCCAGACCCGTGGTGCTTTTGCTTATATCTCTGACAAACAAAAAGTGTATGCACGCTTTTTCTGGCAACAAACCGCGCCTGAGCGCTATCGCCTATTACTGACCAACCCACTCGGTAGCACTGAACTGGAGTTGGTGGTACAACCGGGGGTTACCCAGTTGACCGATAATCAGGGTAAACGCTATGTCAGTGATAATCCGCAAGAAATGATTCAAAAATTGACCGGCATGTCCATTCCATTAGACAGTTTACGCCAATGGATCCTGGGGTTACCTGGGGATACCACCGATTTTACGCTGGACGATAAGTACCGTTTGAAGCAACTGACGTATAAACAAGATGGCGTGACGTGGGTGGTTGATTATCAGGAATATAATACTCAGGTGACGCCATCATTGCCGAGCCGTATGGAACTGAGCCAAGGTGGGCAGCGCATCAAACTGAAAATGGATAATTGGACTGTCAAATAATATGGTTAGTACCCATCAGCATCTGTGGCCGTCACCCGCAAAATTGAACCTATTTCTTTATATCACCGGGCAACGGGCCGATGGCTATCACCAATTGCAGACCCTATTCCAGTTTCTCGATTATGGCGACCAACTGACGATAGTGCCTCGGGATGACAACCTCATTCGTTTATTAACGCCAGTCCCTGGGGTAGAAAATGAGCAGAATTTGATCGTCCGGGCGGCACGGTTGCTGCAACAACAATTTTTACAGCAGCCGCCCGGCACGGTAAATATGCCGCGGGGGGCGGATATCAGTATTGATAAACGTTTGCCGATGGGGGGGGGGCTGGGCGGCGGGTCTTCCAATGCAGCAACGGTGCTGGTAGCACTCAATACGCTGTGGCAATGTGGCCTATCTGATGAAGAATTAGCTGCTCTTGGGCTCACATTAGGTGCCGATGTGCCGATATTTGTTCATGGGCATGCCGCTTTTGCTGAGGGAATTGGTGAAAAATTGCAGCCAGCAGAGCCTGCGGAGAAGTGGTATTTGGTGGCACACCCCAATGTAAGCATCCCAACACCCATTATTTTTTCCGATCCTGAATTAAAAAGAAATACGCCAATTCGCCCACTGGCGGCGCTTTTAAGCACTCCGTACGCAAATGATTGCGAACCGATCGCAAGAAAACGTTTTCGCGAGGTTGAACAGGTTCTTTCATGGCTGTTAGAATACGCTCCGTCACGCCTTACCGGAACCGGCGCTTGTGTGTTTGCAGAATTCGACACGGAATCATCGGCCCGGCAGGTGTTAAGTATTGCCCCAGAGTGGTTGCACGGGTTTGTCGCCCGTGGCGTGAATGTTTCGCCCCTGCATCGTGCTCGCTCTGGGAGAATTAAACGTTGTGAGCACAGATAACGATTTACAGCAAAGGTTGAAGTAATGGCCCCACTGACCTTGGTTTCTGAAAATATTTGTCTCATTTGATTGAAAGCCGGTTCATAATGCTGTTTTGTTTTGGCTTTAAATACCCGTATGTATATTGCAATCAGTATGAATAATCGCCCCTGATTACTGATATGACAATATCTTCTCTGGACGCATGCCTGAGGTTCTTCTCGTGCCTGATATGAAGCTTTTTGCTGGTAACGCCACCCCGGAACTAGCACAACGTATTGCCAACCGTTTGTACACCAGTCTTGGTGACGCCGCTGTAGGTCGTTTTAGCGATGGCGAAGTGAGCGTGCAAATCAACGAAAATGTACGCGGCGGTGATATTTTCATCATCCAGTCCACCTGCGCACCCACGAACGATAACCTGATGGAACTGGTTGTCATGGTTGATGCCCTGCGTCGCGCCTCCGCAGGACGTATTACTGCTGTTATTCCTTACTTCGGTTACGCTCGTCAGGATCGCCGTGTGCGTTCCGCCCGCGTACCAATCACTGCCAAAGTTGTTGCCGATTTTCTCTCAAGTGTTGGGGTTGACCGCGTATTGACAGTGGATCTTCATGCTGAACAAATTCAAGGTTTCTTTGATGTTCCGGTTGATAACGTATTTGGTAGCCCAATCCTGCTGGAAGATATGTTGCAGCAGAATCTGGAAAACCCAATTGTTGTCTCTCCAGATATCGGCGGCGTGGTCCGCGCCAGAGCCATCGCAAAACTGCTGAACGATACTGATATGGCAATTATCGACAAACGCCGCCCACGCGCTAACGTTTCTCAGGTGATGCACATCATCGGTGACGTTGCTGGCCGTGATTGCGTTTTGGTTGACGATATGATCGATACCGGTGGCACGTTATGTAAAGCAGCTGAAGCGTTGAAAGAACGCGGTGCCAAGCGTGTATTTGCTTATGCAACTCACCCGATCTTCTCTGGTAATGCGGCTGAAAACATCAGACATTCCGTCATCGACGAAGTGATTGTTTGTGACACTATTCCGTTGTCAGCTGAAATCAAAGCCTTGAAAAATGTGCGTACTCTGACGCTGTCCGGCATGTTGGCTGAAGCCATCCGCCGTATCAGTAATGAAGAGTCGATTTCTGCGATGTTTGAACATTAATCAGTAGCAGATAAAGAAAAACCCGTTGAAGCAGATGCGACAACGGGTTTTCTACTCTTGCTCATCAATCTCTTGAGCCGTCATTACTCCTCCCCCTAACAATCAGTCAATTGGGAAACTGCAAAGCAGAAAGATCAAGCCTATGAATGCCTTTCCTTCCGGGTGCAACGTTTATCAAAGTGCTTAACCCACCAATAGCGGTCGGCAACTTGTTCACGCCCACCAACACGTGCGCCAACCAACCACAACAGTGCACCAACAAAAATACTCATTACGGCACCATGGGCAAAGAATTGTGGTAAACCAAGTTGGGTAACCTCAGTCAGGATTGAGTAACCTACCCCAACGACCATGGTAACCAACCCCAAGCCCATCAGCACGTTACCCATCATTGCTGCGTTTTTACGTTTCATATGCCACCTCCAGTTGGGTTGTCAATAAATAACCACTCGGCCAGGCACTTAAAGCTGCTTGCGTAGTGCGATTATTTATATCCACTTAATAACTAAGTATAGTCAGGCTAGCGATGAAGGTATTGCGCTAGAGATCACAACTGACAAATATATTTCAACAAATCTTTACACTATCCAGACAGTTGGCACCAAACTTGAATTATACATAGGAGTAACTATTCACATCTCGAACCATTTCCTCTCAATAAATCCACACTAGCAGTTTTGTTATTCTGCGCCATGACAGGTAAACTGTGGCACTTTATTTCCTTTAGTAATAGCGAATGATGACGTGAGCTGTATTAAATTAATCGTTGGGCTAGCAAATCCAGGCGCTGAATATGCCCAAACCCGTCATAATGCGGGTGCCTGGTATGTGGATTTATTGTCTGAACGCCATAACCAGCCCCTAAAAGAAGAGAGCAAATTCTTCGGTTATACCGCGCGGTTAAATTTGGTAGGCCAAGATATTCGCTTGCTGGTGCCGTCTACATTTATGAATCTCAGTGGCAAGGCTGTAGCCGCAATGGCGGGGTTTTACCGTATCCTGCCGGAAGAGATCTTAGTCGCACACGATGAGTTGGATATTCCGCCAGGCGTGGCAAAATTAAAACTGGGCGGCGGTAACGGGGGTCATAATGGCCTGAAAGATATTCAGAGTCGGTTGGGCAATAATCCTAACTTTTATCGTTTACGCATCGGAATCGGCCATCCGGGTGATAAAAGCAAAGTCACTGGTTTTGTGCTAGGAAAACCACCGGCGAGCGAACAAACCTTAATTGACGAGGCCATTGACGAAGCTATCCGCTGCACTGAAGTGTTACTGCAAGAAGACATTACCAAGGCAATGAATCGCCTGCATTCTTTTAAGGCTAATGCATAAAGACTTGCCCGGTTCCCCGGCGAACTAACATCGGCTGGGGGACCTGTATCTTGTCTCATTCGTTTTTATTACACAGTGCATTGACCCCTTGTTGCCCATCGCCGGTCAACACCACGCCCGAGATTATCACCCTAACCCGCCCGAGAAAATTGTTACTCTTACTGTCATATTCATCAGCGATATCGCTCAGTTTATCGCTACAAAAAACTGTCTCCCACTCATCCACTTTTTTCTTATTATCTGACAGGTCATGGCGGCGCTCGAATTTGTCAGTTATGGCAGTAAATTTCAGTTGAATGCTGTCGACGTCCTCATAAAGCGTTTTTTTTTGGTAACCCACATACCTTACGCTGTTGCCTGTTTGGTCTTCTATCGCGACACCATATTGGTCAATTAACGGTGCAAAGGTTGGCGCAGGAGACTCAATATCTGCCGTCAAAAACCGCATCCCCATGATACCGGCCATTCCCCCTAACAGAACGACCATTAACCACTTATAGAGACTCATTTCCATTGGGATCATCCAAATTCAGTATGCAGGCCATAATCACTAGTTATCGGACATTAGTCAGAAAACTTCAGATGGTGAAAGCGTGATCCCCGACACAGAGTTAGAAAAATCAATTACCTATCAGCCATAATAACCAAAATGCTCTTGGCACCGAAACTGCATGATCGAGATAAATCCTCATTATGTGTATAATGGCGGCATAAATTTTGATTACATCGGCACGTTAACCCTAACGAGTTGATTTTTAAGTTATTTAAGGTGATATAAAACATGGGATTCAAATGCGGTATTGTGGGCCTGCCTAACGTTGGTAAATCCACCCTGTTCAACGCGTTGACACAAGCGGGTATCGAAGCAGCTAACTTCCCGTTCTGTACCATTGAACCCAACACGGGTGTGGTACCAATGCCGGACCCGCGTCTGGACCAACTGGCCGAGATAGTTAAACCTCAACGTATCTTGCCAACTAGCATGGAATTCGTCGATATCGCCGGTCTGGTTAAAGGTGCCTCCAAAGGCGAAGGCTTGGGTAATCAGTTTCTGACCAATATCCGTGAGACTGAAGCTATTGGTCATGTGGTACGTTGTTTTGAAAATGACAACATCATCCATGTTGCCGGCAAAGTTGATCCGGTTGATGACATTGATACCATCAATACTGAGCTAGCTCTTTCGGATCTGGAAACCTGTGAACGTGCCATGCACCGTGTTCAGAAGAAAGCTAAAGGCGGCGATAAAGACGCAAAAGCTGAACTAGAAGCACTGGAAAAATGCCTGCCACATTTAGAGAATGCTGGCATGCTACGCGCATTGAACCTAACCGCAGAAGATAAAGCCGCTATTCGTTATCTGAGCTTCCTGACGCTGAAACCCACCATGTACATTGCAAACGTCAATGAAGATGGCTTTGAAAATAACCCATACTTGGATCAAGTTCGTGCTATTGCTGCAGCGGAAGGTTCGGTGGTAGTGGCTGTTTGCGCCGCAGTTGAATCTGACATTGCAGAGATGGAAGATGCTGACCGCGCTGAATTTATGGCCGAGTTGGGTATTGAAGAACCGGGTCTGAACCGAGTGATCCGTGCTGGTTATGAATTGCTGAATTTGCAGACCTATTTCACCGCTGGCGTAAAAGAAGTGCGCGCCTGGACCATCCCGGTAGGTGCAACCGCACCACAAGCTGCCGGTAAAATTCATACTGACTTCGAAAAAGGCTTTATTCGCGCACAAACTATCGCCTTTGATGACTTTATCACCTACAAAGGTGAGCAAGGTGCGAAAGAAGCAGGGAAAATGCGTTCAGAAGGCAAAGAGTACATCGTAAAAGATGGCGACGTGATGAACTTCCTATTCAACGTCTAAATAGCCTCTGTTGTCTTATGAGGTTTCAGCAAATCTCATAAATACCAGAAACTCATAAAATCCACGCGCTTGCGTGGATTTTTCATTTCATAGCGTCTCATATTGTTTCGTGGCAGTGCTGTCAAAAATGAGCATATGGGTAAGTTACCAGGCGGAATGGCAGCATGACGACAACTGGACGCGCGACCGCACAGCGGTAAAACACCAATGGATCGCTACTTTGCAAACGCCATACTCTGATGCCGTCCATGCAGACTATCATCCCAAGAATGAACGCATTCAAAATGCAAAATGATAAGCTCGATCTTGAACTGAAAAAATTCAAATGATGTCTATGAATCACACAAGTTATAGCTATCTACCATATTTAACAAATGATTACCTTTAGTACGATAAGATTAAGTTTTCATCATTCACATTAGTTTACAACGGTAATTAATTACTTTTATTACCAAGTTGGCGAAAAAAATGTACTCGACTACGCTTAAGAAGTACGGCTGAATAAGCCTACGTTAATGCCAACTTTTAGCGCACGGCTCTCTCCCAAGAGCCATTTCCCTGGACCGAATATAGGAATCGTATTCGGTCTTTTTTTAACTGGCTTATTTTAAAGATTATTTTTCAGTAACAACAAAAATACATGAAAACCACACGAATGTTGATATGCGGCTTTTTATAGCATCGCGCATTCCTTGCTCCTCGTAGCAAGCTATTTTTGGCACAATGTCATGGCGCGCTGCTGGAACGGTTCCAAACTCATTTTATGACCTGGAGCCTCACTATCGTCCAGTAACAAAACATCTAATGGTTTCGCGAGTACATGGCCAGACTTCATTTGTACGGTCGCAAGATCATTGAGAGGATATTGCACTAACGTACTAGGATTAATCACAAATAAAGCATTACCTGCCCGGCATTCCAGCATCACTTCTTCTCGGTTAAATGCCCATTGTTTGCCAAATTCAAACTTACTGACAGTCACTATCTTCCCGGCAGCAATAGCGTTAACTGATAGCATCAGTAACGATAATGTCAGCACAAAACTCTTCATCTTAAATATCCTCAATTAACTGATTGCTTTGATTTTCTCGCATACAGAGGAGTTAATGCAAGCTTGGTCGCAATATCGGCTGCCTGTCGCTAACGCTAAACCGGTGCCATGGTAGCAAAAATACTGACCAACAGTAGCACCACCGCGCCAAGGGTAATTTCTATATAGCTGTTTACAACGAGCCAATAGTGAGCTTTAGCCGGTAATTGCTTGAGCATAGGAACAATGTGATAGCGGTTAACCAAGGCAACAACAATCATAAATATCACTAATACCACTTTGCTAAGCAATAATATCTGATAAGTTGATGTCAGTGCCAACGAAGTATCGCGCAACATAATGATGCTGTTAATAACCCCCGTCACCAATATCAATACAACGGCCAAATGCCCCCAACTTGAGAAACGAATCAGAGTCGTGATGGCTTCGCGTTTAACATTATTATTGTGGGTATAAGCGAGGCAAATCAGGAGTGGTGGTAGGCAACCCAGCCAGTAACCCGCACTGAGCAGATGTATGATTTGATTCGTCTGATGCACCCATCCCAATACACCCCCATGCATCGCCGCATGCCCGGTAAAGGCAAGGCTCGCGAGCAACAGTGTTGAGCAACCCGCCATTAACCGGTAGTCACCTCGGGATAAACCCAGCAATACTATCCACAAACTCAGGATGGATAAACCAAGATGCCATTGCCATATCTGACCAAAGCGGGTTCCCAATACCGCCCACCAAATAGTTAACCGGTAAGTATCAGCCCAACCATCTCCCATCATGCCAGCCTGAATAGCCAAAAGGCCAATAGCAGAAAGCAACCCCAGCAATGTACTGAAGATAAGCAGAGGTGACAGGCGTTTTTTGAGTATTGAAGAGAAACCGACTGGCGCTAACACGGCGGTGAATACACTGATGCCAAACATCAGCATCACCGCCAGAAAATGCATAAAGCGACACAGAATGAATAGAGTCGCCAGTGACATATTATTTCACAGTGAAACTGTATGTGCCTTTGGTTTTATGACCATCAACAGACACAACATGCCATGAAACGTTATATTTTCCTGTCGTTAATGCGTGATCAATTGGCAGAATCAATTGTGTGTTATTTATCGGGTCCAATTTGAGATCACCGGTTTTCACCACATTGTTATCTGGGCCAGTCACTGTCACGCCACTGAAATTCAGTTCAATACCTTCAGAAAAACCCAGAGTCAGGGCTTCTGGTGCTGCACCGATAGTGGTATCGGCAGCAGGCGACTCTATTTTCAGGTGCGCGTGAGCCAGAGCTTGCTGGCTGGATAGCCCAACAAATAATACAATAAGTGCCGAAAGCATGCGGCAAGAAGAACGTACTTTGCGAATAAACCGTACTTTGGAAACAGTCATAGTATCCCTTAATCTATGGGGAGAAGAATCAGTCTGCTACCAACCATATCCTATATTGGTAACGCGAACCCCCGTCACTTCCAGTCAATTGCACTACCTGTGAGATAGCACACAAAATAAAACGCCAAATTGCAGGTGGTGTTTGAAATATCGCCAATTATTGAACAATAATTCAGCTCGCGATTTTGCCGTTGTTGCAAATGATAACGATTTGACTATAACAAGTCGATAAACTATATCTAAACAACATGCAATTAGCACGAAAACAATAAGATAAGGCAAAGTAGTGCAGCAGGTGTTGCGGGGCGATAACGAAAAACCGCAGTTTTGGATCCTCTGGTTGGGGATCTGAAACTGCGGCAGCATTCTAACAGTGCAAATCAGACCTGAATCTTAAGCCTGAATGTGGCTTTGGGCTGCCATTGTTTTCAGATCTTTATCAACGAAGAACAATGCATTACCGCTATTTCCGACTAATGCCAGTTTATCCAGAATAGATTTGAACAACTTTTCTTCTTCGTGCTGTTCAGACACATACCATTGCAGGAAGTTGAATGTGGAGTAGTCTTGGGTTGTCATGGCAGCATGCGCTAACTCATTGATTTTACAAGTAATTAATTGCTCATGCTCAAAAGTCTTCTCGAACACCTCAGCCAGCGATATGAAATTAACTGGAGGTGCGCTAATTGCCCCCAGAATCGGCATAGAGCCTGTTCCACAAAGGTATTCAAACAAACGCTGCATATGCTGCATCTCTTCTTGAGAATGCTCTTTTAAAAATGCGGCCGCACCTTCAAAACCGTTATCACTGCACCAGGCACTCATTTGTAGATAAAGATTTGCAGAGTAAAATTCCAGATTCAGCTGCTCATTGAGCTTTTGTGCCATTTCTATTTTCAACATAGTAATTCCCTTATTTTTATAATGCAGGTAAACAACGATTATCTTGGCGTATTATGCCAAGGTAAAAACAAAATAAGAACACCCTATTCACATTAATATTATCTAAAAAAAATAAAAACTTTAACCATTTGATTTTAAATAATTAAAAATAAATATTCATTGAATTGTTATAGGAATCATTAACATTACGTATAAAATACTAAAAGGAATGATTATTATTAAAATTCGGGCTAGATAAATAATAGGCATTTAATATGAAAATTATATTATTGCTATGCTGGAGTCTATAAATACACGTTGTTGGGCAACATTAGTCACTTGCCAATATCTGCCGCCTGCATTACCTTTTGCACTATAACCCCCACGGCCCAAGAAGGAGAATAATATGGGATATAATTTAGTCGAGCTTTCTGCCGAAGAAACAGCAAAAATGAATGTGGATTTGGCCGCGTCAGGTGTTGCGTTTAAAGAGCGCTATAATATGCCGGTGATCCCTGAAATGGTGGCACGAGAACAACCGGATGAGCTGCGAGAGTACTTTTTGCAACGCCTGGCTCATTACCGCAACGAATCGAATAAATTCTCACGTTTACCGTATGAACCTAAGATGAAGTAATTGCGGGATACCCCCGCGGGCATCTACCTGCGGGAGTGAGTCGGATAAAATCGTCAGAATTTACGGGCAAACTTGTCGGTAGCAAGTATCAACTGGTGCAAAATTCCTGGTTCGTCAAAGGAATGACCAGCACCCTCGACAATATACAATTCAGCCTCTGGCCAAGCTTGTGCAAGATCCCAGGCATTCTGTGGCTGGCAAGCCATATCATATCGGCCGTGAATAATAACCGCAGGAATATGGCGAATACGTGTCACGTTATCCAGTAGTTGGTTATCACTGTCTAAAAAACCGGAATGAATGAAATAGTGATTTTCAATTCGGGCAAAAGCCAGAGCAAAATCATCTTCACCAAAGGAAGCCGAGCTTTTGGTCGGGAGTAAAGTGACGGTTTCACCTTCCCATAGGCTCCATATCTTGGCAGCCTCCAGTTGTACTGCTTTGTCCGGTGAGGTCAGCCGCTTATGATAAGCAGCAGTAACATCGCCCCGCTCTTCTGGTGATAAAATCGATAACACACGTTGCCACTTATCTGGGAAGAAACGTGAGGCACCCTCCTGATAGTACCAATACAACTCTTTTTTACGCAGTGTGAAAATCCCACGTAGAACCATTTCACTGACTCGTTCAGGGTATGTTTCACCATAAGCCAGTGCGAGTGTTGATCCCCAGGAACCGCCGAATATCAGCCATTTATCTACGCCAGCCATTTTGCGTAGCTGCTCAATATCATCGACTAAGTGCCAGGTAGTGTTGTTGTCCAGACTGGCATGAGGTTTTGATCGCCCACATCCGCGTTGGTCAAATAGCAATACGTCATATTCCCTCGGGTCAAAAAGCTGCCGATGATAAGGCGCAATTCCCCCGCCAGGGCCACCATGAATAAATACCGCAGGTTTACCCTTAGGATTGCCGCAACGTTCCCAGTAAATCTGATGCCCATCACCGGTGTCTAATAAACCACTGTCGTAGGGTTCATACGCTGGATAAAGCCCACGTAACTGTTCCATTATTTTTCCATGATTGTTATTAGACATTCAAGTTATCAAAGCCTATACAGCGCGCAGGGTCAATGATAAAACATCACATTTACGCCAATCACCCGATTAATTCCACCAACTGGCGATAATTACACCATATCTCAATAAACTTTCCAGTGTTATATCGTCACATAGTAAGAATTGAACGGTAACAAGAGAGATTAAGATTTAATAATACTCTTGTTAAACAATATATTAACCACAGTGATGCTTTCTTCCCTTGCAACTCACCCTCATAAGGTGGTTAATAGGAGGGCGTACCAACCTAACCGAAGGTAAGAGAGGCAAGCCATGAGTAAGGGAATGGACACAAAAAAGAGCGCGAAGAAAAAACCGCTAAAAACACCAGCCGAAAAAAAGGCTGATAAACGCGCTAAGAAGTCATCTTCTACCAGCGCTGAATAACGGGCTTTTCGTCTCGTCACTGAACCCGCCACTATAGGCGGGTTTTTTTGTGGCTAATCAGGCCAGAGCAAGAATAAATGCATATTCCAAAGCGATATCTTCATAGGCTTTGAAACGCCCCGATTTACCACCATGACCTGAATCCATATCGGTATAAAGTAGCAATTGGTGGTCATCAGTTTTCATTTCACGCAGTTTAGCGACCCATTTTGCTGGTTCCCAATACTGAACCTGAGAGTCATGCAAACCAGTGGTCACCAGCATATGCGGGTAATCCTGAGCTTTAACCTGATCGTATGGGCTGTATTGCTTAATGTAATCGTAATACGTCTTATCGTTCGGATTGCCCCATTCATCGTATTCGCCGGTGGTCAGGGGGATAGACTCATCCAACATGGTGGTGACCACATCAACAAATGGCACCTGAGCGACCACACCTTTATATAATTCAGGGGCCTGATTAATAATTGCGCCCACTAATAAGCCACCCGCGCTGCCCCCCATGGCGAAAACGCGTTTGGCATCACCATAGCCCTCAGCTACCAGCGCTTTGGTGACGTCGATAAAATCACTGAATGTATTTAACTTATTAAGTAACTTGCCATCTTCATACCACTGCTGCCCCAGCTCACCACCACCGCGAATATGGGCCAGAGCAAAGACAAAGCCACGATCTAACAGGCTTAAGCGGCTGCCACTGAATGCAGGATCCATGCTGCTGCCGTAAGAACCATAGCCATAGACCAACAGCGGATTGCCCCCTGTGACAAAGTGATCGCGATGATAGACCAAGGAAACCGGCACGTTAACGCCATCCGTTGCCGTAACCCAAATCCGTTCACTGCGATACTTTTCCGGTGTGAAATTCTTCACTTCCTGCTGCTTAAGCAACTGACGTGCGCCGGTATCCATATTAAGCTCAAACATCGAGCTAGGCGTGGTCATCGAGGAGTAGCCATAACGCAACAGTTCAGTTTCTGGCTCAGGGTTATACGCCAGCCAGGTAACATAGGTTGGGTCATCAAAAGAAATGGATTTCTCTTCGCCAGTAACCCAGTGAATTTGCCGCAAATGTGTCAACCCTTCACTGCGCTCCTCCACCACCAGCCAGTCACGGAATAAGCTGAACCCTTCCAGCATAACATCCGTTCTTGGGGCAATTAATGACACCCATTGTGATTCATCAGCAAAATCACTTTGCTCTTTACCTTCTTCGGCTATTTTATACAGGCCGAAATTCTTGCCATCTTTATTTGAGCGTAAATAAAAATGCTGCTTATAGTGGTCCAGTCCGTATTCATGGTCTTTGCGGCGCGGTGCAAACATCTGCGGTACCGGTTCAGGTAAGTCGGCATCCAAAAGCAAAATTTCAGAGGTTGTCGTGCTGCTCAGGTGAATAACAATGAAACGCTCAGAAGTGGTTTTTTCCAGACCAACATAGAATGTATCGTCAGTTTCTTGATAGATTAGTTGATCCAACTGCGGATCTGTCCCGACTACATGGCGATAAACTTGATAAGGCAATAACGTTTTTTCATGTTTGCGCACGTAATATAGGGTTTTTGAATCATTGGCCCACTCAAAATTACCTGAAGTATTGCTGATAACTTCTTCGTGCCAAACATCACTTTGCAAATGCTTTACCCGGATATCATATTGGCGGCGCGATAAAAAATCTTCTGCAACAGCCAATAGCTGATTATTCGGGCTGACATCTAAACCACCTAAGGTATAAAACTCGCGGTCTGCCGCCCGCTGGTTACCATCCAGCAAAGTTTCCCAACTGCAGTCAGCCCAAACCGGCTGACGCACATAAATGGCGTATTCATTACCTGGTTCAAAACGCGTCTGATAACGATAACCGTTGCGAATATAGGGAACCGATTCTTCCTGCGGCGGAATACGGGAAACCATCTCTTGATACAAGGTTTCGCGCAAGGGTTGTTGCGGTTTCAATACTGCGTTAGTGAAATCATTCTCAGCCTGCAAATAGTTCAGAACATCAGTGTCTGTACGTTCATCATCACGCAGCCAATAATAATCATCTACACGGGTATCGCCGTGCATTGTTATCGGATAAGGGCGTTTATCTGCCTTTGGAGGTATGGTCATTGGTTGAATTATCCATCTGTGTTCGTTACCGCGAGAGTGACACGATTACTTGTTGATGCCAAGTATCAGCATAGGCTTATAATTTAGCGGAAGTGATCTAATTAAATGATAAATAAGATGATTAAAAGATGCGCCGAAGAGTATTTGAATTGAGGCGTACAAACAGGTGCGGAATATGTTAGTTCCTGCACCCGTTTAGCAAAGATTTATCTTACTCGAAAGCGATTAGCCCATGACCATTCATGTCAATGGCTATAGTAGAACGATGATTAAACGACAGGTTATGGAATAGTCGCTTTAGCGTTGTTTAATTAATACCGCGTAAATAACACCGCGTAAATTCAATCACGTAAAACTGCTCCAGACCCGGATAGATATCCATAATCACCTTTTTCAGTTCATCTAATGACATATTCTCTTGCTCAGCATGGCGTTCAGACAGTGCATCCAGCGTGACTGGTGTGACCGAGCTGACCTTGATGTGACAAAAGAACACATCGTCTTCATTACGACATACGCGCAGGATCTCCCCTGGATGAACGTCGGATTCACTGCTATCACGGATAGTGATCGTTTTACGATCGGCCAGAATATCCGCCTCAAACCGGCGAAAGAAGGTGATTTCACGATGCATTTTAGATCCCTTTTTACTTTCGGCCGCAAGTTGGCAGATTAAGCGGCTTGATCTTCTTCAGATTTGGCTTTTTTCTCTGGCTCATTTTTTTCAGACTTTACTTTTGCCAGCCCATCAACGGAAGCCGCAGGGATGGTGCCACGAAGAATTTGCCCCAAAGCCTCTTTGTTCTCTGCCAGGAAAAAGCTCAGTGCCTCGCGTTGTTGTTCTTCAAGCGTTAAGGGAGCTTGTGATAACCATTCAGACAAATTGTCAGCCAAATCCAGCATTTTATCGTAGGCATCGGCTTCTTTTTTGGTTGTGAAAGTCATTTTTTCCTCACCCTGTCTCACCACGACGAATTTTATTTCAACGGCCATTGCTATAGGTCCTTTTCATGTCCTTCTCGCTCACAGATAGCTGTACATAAACACAGTATAATGTGATTTGTCGGGAGGATGCAACCACCATCCCTCCACTGTGATTATTTTAATAGACGGGCTTTGCAGTTTTTACCTTTAATCTTACCTTGTTGCAATTGCTGTAAGGCACGTTTAGCGCTGGCCTTATGGATAGCGACATAAGCATGAACCGGGAACATGTCGATTTTACCCACATCAGCGGCGGTCAGACCGGCATCACCGGTTAATGCACCAAGAATATCGCCGGGTCGAATTTTAGCTTTACGCCCACCGTCAATGCATAGCGTCACCATTTCCGGTTCCAGCATGATGTTAGCACTGCGGCTGACCAACTCGGCAGGGGTCCATTTCAGTTTTATTTGCTGATAATCTTCAATGGCATGGGCACGAGACATCTCTTGTGGTGTACACAAGCTGACGGCAAGACCACTCATCCCCGCACGCCCGGTACGACCAATTCGGTGCACGTGAACGTCAGGATCAAAGGCCAGTTCAAAGTTGACCACCAGTTCGAGATCTTTAATGTCCAGGCCACGGGCCGCCACATCAGTGGCAACCAATACCCGACAACTACGATTGGCAAAACGCACCAACACCTGATCACGATCACGTTGTTCTAAGTCACCGTGTAAAGCCAGCACACTGATCCCACGGGATCCCAGTGCTTCATAGACGCTCTGGCAATCTTTTTTGGTATTGCAGAACACCACACTTGAAGCCGGTTGATAGTGACTGAGAACCGATATCAGCAGAGGCAAGCGTTTTTCACGGGTCGTTTCAAAGAACACCTGCTCAATGGCTGGCGCTTCATCGCCATCGTCCACTTCAACATTCACGGGTTGGCGCTGAACCCGAGCACTGATTTGTTCGATACCGGCCGGATAGGTGGCAGAGAACAACAGGGTTTGGCGTTGTGGCGGCGTGTAGGCAATCACATCATCAATGGCATCGGTAAACCCCATATCCAGCATGCGGTCGGCTTCATCTAATACCAGAATTTTAAGGTCATCTAATATTAGTGTTTTCTTGCGCAGGTGCTCCTGAATACGGCCCGGCGTGCCCACAACGATATGTGGCGCATGAACCAGAGAATCCAATTGATGGCCCATCGGCTGGCCGCCGCATAAGGTCAGGATTTTGATATTTTGGGTGAAACGGGCCAACCGGCGCAGCTCTTTGCTGACCTGGTCCGCCAATTCACGGGTCGGACAGAGTATTAATGCCTGGGTAACAAACTCGCCCACCGCAATTTTGTCTAGCAAACCAATCCCGAATGCCGCAGTTTTACCGCTGCCGGTTTTGGCCTTCGCCCGGACATCCTGCCCATTGAGGATTGCCGGTAACGCCGCTGCCTGTACCGGAGTCATCTCGGTATAGCCAAGTTCATTAAGATTGGACAACTGCTCAACTGGCAGCGTCAGGGAAGAAAAGGAAGTTGTGCTCACGGCAGTAACTCTTATAGCTAAATGGAATGACAGCGATGGCCTGAAGGCAAGCGCAAGATTTTGGCGCGATAATACCAGATATGCGACCATTGCCGGAACTATACTGCAATAACACGCGCAAAAAACACGCCAAGGGGTTCACTCATCACCGCGCTTATCATCATGCCGGGATTAAATCGCGGGATATCCTTCATCACGGATCTGCCACCAATAAAGCCTGATCCTCTGCTTCCGCCCAGATACGCAATCGTTTTCGTTGCTATTTTACCGTATACTCACGCCCGTAAAATTAATCGCGCGTCAGATTAATGTGTCGTTTTCCCACTGATGTAGGTACCTAATTATGCTGACTATTGGAACCGCTCTGCGTCCAGGCGCCACCCGAGTCATGTTGCTTGGCGCAGGCGAGTTGGGCAAAGAAGTGGCTATCGAATGCCAAAGACTGGGGCTGGAAGTGATTGCGGTTGATCGCTACGCCGATGCGCCCGCGATGCATGTCGCCCATCACAGCCATGTGATTAACATGCTGGATGGCGCGGCACTAAAGCAGTTAATCGAACAGGAAAAACCGCACTATATCGTGCCGGAAATTGAAGCTATCGCGACCGATATGCTGGTTGAACTGGAGAAGATAGGCCAACGAGTAGTTCCTTGCGCCGAAGCCACCCGCCTGACCATGAACCGCGAAGGTATACGCCGCCTGGCGGCAGAAACCCTGCAATTACCCACATCCAGCTACCGTTTTGCCGACACTGATAGCGCATTCCGCCTGGCGGTCAGTGAAATCGGTTATCCCTGTATTGTTAAGCCGGTGATGAGTTCTTCCGGTAAAGGCCAGAGCCTGATCCGCACCGAAAAACAGCTTGAAGCGGCATGGCGTTATGCCCAACTTGGTGGCCGTGCCGGTGGTGGACGGGTGATTATCGAGGGTTTGGTCGACTTTGATTTTGAAATTACGCTGCTGACAATCAGTGCGGTTGATGGCATTCATTTCTGTGCGCCTATCGGCCACCGTCAGGAGGATGGCGACTACCGTGAATCCTGGCAACCCCAGGCAATGAGTGATGTTGCGTTGACCCGCGCGAAGGATATCGCCTCTCAGGTGGTGAAAGCGCTGGGTGGCTACGGGCTATTTGGCGTGGAATTGTTTGTTTGTGGCGATGAGGTTATTTTCAGCGAAGTGTCACCGCGCCCACATGATACCGGCATGGTCACTTTAATTTCGCAAAATATGTCTGAGTTTGCCTTACATGTTCGTGCATTTCTTGGTTTGCCGATTGGCACTATTCGCCAGTATGGCGCTGCCGCATCTGCGGTTATTTTGCCTGAATTGACCAGCCAAAATATCAGTTATCACGGGCTGGAAACAGCATTAGTCGGTGATACGCAAATTCGCTTATTTGGTAAACCTGACATTGCCGGTAAACGGCGCTTAGGTGTGGCTCTGGCGGTTGCGGATGATATTACTGCCGCCATTGAAGTGGCGAAGCGTACTGCGGGTGCCGTGATAGTCAGCGGAGAATCATCCACTCGCTGATAATATTGAAGCCCGTAATCCCATGTAAAACCCCGCCATTGACGGCGGGTTTAACGGTTTTAATCAGCAACAGATAGGAGGTTATCCCTCATACTGATCCTCGATATCATCCGCATCTTGCTCATTATCACGGCGATAATCAGACTCATCATGTTCATCAAAGTCCGTATCTTCAAAGATAGCCATGGCTTGTGGATCATCCTGGTGCCGCTCACGGATCTCTGCGGCCACTAATGCAATCGCCTCGCCACTGCTCATCCCTTCCGACATGAATTTATGAATACGTTCGACAGCTTCTTGCTGTTCCTCATGGGAAAGTGAAGGCATACCCGCTAACATTGATCATCTCCTGCATATAATTGACTCAGTATACCCTTCGCACTTAAAATTATAGACTGTGTTAACTGCCTGTAACGCCAAGTTTGGGGGTATATACTTGTTTATTTTTGTCTGCGGTGATTGATTACCGCTGAACTATCTGACCAAATTAATTGGGCAAGTTATGTTAATCTACTGGGCAGTTTGGTGGTGATGGCGCAATTATGCCACTGAACAACCGTTTCACTAAATATAATCACCCTAAAGAAAAGAATAGTGACTCATGAGCGTGACTTCCCTGGCTTTCAAAACCTTGCCTTATCAGCCTGATGCCCTACTCCAGCAATTTGCTCCCCTTGCCAACCAAAACTGGGCAATGCTGTTGCATTCCGGATCCGCTGAACACGCTCATAATCGTTTTGATATTTTAGTCGCCGACCCACAGGTCACGCTCACCACCCGAGGGGAGCAAACTGAGATTGTCAGTGTGCAAGGGAGGCTATTTTCCCTCGCAGATCCATTCTCTTTATTACAGCAACAGTTGGATAAATTCACACTACCAATACATCCACATCCTGACCTACCGTTTCTCGGCGGCGCATTAGGGTTATTGGGTTATGATCTGGGCCGTCGAGTTGAAAAGTTGCCGACTCTGGCTGAGCAAGATATTACGTTACCGGATATGGCCGTCGGCTTATATGACTGGGCGCTGATTGCCGACCATCACTTGCAGCAACTGACTCTGGTTTGCCACGGTGATATCGAGCAGCGGCTGCTTTGGTTGCAGCAGCAACAGAATACTGAGGCCGTTGCCCCATTCAAGCTCACCAGCCATTGGCAGGCTAATATGTCGCGGGAACAATATGGTGAAAAATTTCGCCAAATTCAGCAATACCTGCACAGCGGCGACTGTTACCAAATCAATCTGGCTCAGAGATTCAGTGCTGAATATCAAGGTGATGAATGGCAAGCATTTTTATCATTGAACCGCAGTAATCGGGCACCTTTCTCCGCCTTTATTCGCTTGCCACAAAACGCGATACTGAGCGTCTCGCCGGAACGTTTTTTATGGCTAGAAAACCATCAGATCCAGACCCGCCCCATCAAAGGTACCTTGCCACGTCTGGACGCCCCAGAACAGGATCGTTTGCAAGCTGAGCGGCTAGCACATTCCAGCAAAGACAGGGCTGAAAACCTGATGATAGTTGATCTGCTGCGCAACGATATTGGTCGTGTGGCGCTGCCGGGTAGCGTGCGGGTTCCTGAATTGTTTATCGTTGAAGCCTTCCCGGCAGTGCATCATTTGGTCAGCACTATTACCGCCACGCTGCCGGTTGAATGTCCAGCAACGGCATTGCTGCGCGCTTGCTTCCCCGGCGGGTCGATAACCGGAGCACCAAAAATTCGGGCCATGGAAATTATCGAGCAACTTGAGCCACATAGACGCAATGCCTATTGCGGTAACATTGGCTATATTAGCTGCTGTGGCACGATGGACACCAACATCACAATTCGTACTCTGTTGACCGAAAACGGCAAAATATATTGTTCTGCCGGAGGGGGAATTGTGGCCGATAGTCAAGAACAGGCGGAGTATCAGGAAACCTTTGATAAAATCGCCCGCATCTTGCCGCAATTGGAAAATGTATAATTAATGAGCGGCCATCCCGAGAGTGAATCATTTGTGGATAAATCGTTTGTGAGTAACCTGCTTATCGGACAGGCTTTATCTGAATTTATCAGTCGATTCCAGCTACAACTGCCTCAACCTGGTAGCCTCTCTGCCAATTGCCATCATGCCGCCGTGTTAATCCCTATCATTTGCCGGCCTGAACCCACCTTGCTGCTGACCCGGCGTTCGGATCATTTGCGTAAACATGCCGGTCAGGTCGCCTTCCCCGGCGGCAAAGCTGATCCGGGCGATCATTCGCTGATTGATACCGCCCTGCGTGAAGCCGAGGAAGAAGTCGCCATCCCCGCTTCTGCGGTACATGTCTTAGGGCAACTGGCCCCGCTCGACAGTTTCAGTGGCTATCAGGTCACGCCCATTGTTGGTTTGGTGCCAGCCAATATTACCTTTCATGGCAATGAAGAAGAAGTGGCCGGGCTGTTCGAAATCCCCTTGCATGAGGCTCTTAGCCTATCACGCTACTATTCACTGGATATCCAGCGTGGCGGCATCAATCACCGCGTCTATCTTTCCTGGTATGAAAGCCAGTTTGTTTGGGGATTGACGGCGGCGATTATCCGCCGGCTGGCGCAGCAGGTTAATATTTAAGCTAAAGTCATGTATCTAGCATGGGTAATGAGTGACTCGCCTCACAAGGTTACGGCTAAAAAAGCTGAATTACAGCATAAAGCGATCCCCATCACCTCATTACATCGATTTTTACTCTACTTTCCTTGCACAATCATTTTAAAAAAACTGTAAACTGGCCTATCAGCGTTATGAAATATCTGTAAAATAACATTCATCACTATAAACCACTAGAAATGTAAGGTTAAAACCGGGTGGTGATCACCCTAACTTGGTAGTGATATGTCATTGTTGCGGTAGCAAATTGATACCGCCGACACCAGCAAGAGCCAAATTAACAGGGGTCTGTGGTGGCAATACTTCATGTATAAATATTTATCATGCGAAGTAGTCTGCTGCTATCCACCGAACTCTTATACTTAATTAGATGTTCTCGGTCATATTCATATGCTCAGGGAATAACAAAATGCGTTGTTAAGGAGTTTTAGCGTGATTAGCGTTTTTGACATGTTTAAGATTGGTATCGGTCCCTCCAGCTCTCATACTGTGGGGCCAATGAAAGCTGGCAAAGAGTTTGTTGATTTGCTGGTAACTCAAGGGTTGATGCCGTCGGTCACGCGTGTTGCCGTTGATGTTTACGGCTCACTGTCACTCACCGGGAAAGGTCACCACACCGATATCGCCATTATTATGGGGTTGGCAGGCAATATGCCTGATACCGTTGATATCGACAGTATTCCTGCCTTTATTCGTGATGTGGAATTACGGCAAAAACTGATGCTGGCTAATAGCCTGCGTGAAGTAGACTTCCCCCGTGAAGGCGGGATGGTATTCCGCAGTGATAATCTGCCGCTGCACGAAAATGGTATGCAAATTCACGCCTTTGCCGGTGATGACAACGTGCTTAGCAAAACCTATTATTCAATCGGTGGTGGTTTCATCGTTGATGAAGAGCATTTCGGCAAAGCGGCGGTAAACGCCGTCAGCGTGCCCTATCCATTTAATTCTGCTGAAGAAATCCTGGCAAACTGCGAGCAAACCGGCATGTCCATCTCCGGTATGGTGATGCAAAATGAGCTGGCGATGCACAGTAAAGATGAAATTGAAGCCTATTTCACGGCCATCTGGCAAACCATGCAGTCTTGTATTGATCGCGGCCTGAACACCGAGGGAGTGTTACCTGGCCCTCTGCGTGTACCGCGCCGCGCCTCAGCATTACGCCGTTTGTTAGTCTCCTCGGATAAACTCTCCAGTGACCCTATGAACGTTATTGATTGGGTCAATATGTTCGCACTGGCAGTCAACGAGGAAAATGCTGCGGGTGGCCGTGTTGTTACCGCACCCACTAATGGCGCTTGTGGCATCGTCCCGGCGGTATTGGCCTATTACGATCACTTTATCGAACCGGTCACCCCTGAAATCTTTATCCGCTATTTCCTGTCATCAGGTGCTATCGGAATTTTGTATAAGATGAATGCGTCTATTTCCGGCGCGGAAGTGGGCTGCCAGGGTGAGGTGGGTGTTGCCTGCTCCATGGCGGCGGCGGGTCTGGCTGAATTACTGGGTGGCAGCCCGGTGAAGGTCTGTATCGCTGCTGAAATCGGTATGGAACACAATCTGGGTCTGACTTGCGATCCGGTTGCTGGCCAGGTACAGGTACCTTGTATTGAACGTAATGCGATTGCATCGGTAAAAGCCATTAACTCGGCGCGGATGGCGATGCGCCGCACCAGTGAACCGCGTGTCTCACTGGATAAAGTGATCGAAACCATGTTTGAGACAGGTAAAGATATGAATGCCAAATATCGCGAAACATCCCGTGGTGGCCTAGCCATTAAAGTGCAATGTGATTAATTTATTACATTGAAAAAATCTTGTGCATCAAGGGGATGCCGGCGCGCCCCTTGATACACAGTAAAAGATTAAAAATGACTGTTATGCCTAGCAACCAAAACATGCGGGAATGCAACATATCTCACAACACACAGACCAATCAATATCTCCTTGAGGTATTTGAGGCTGAGTATCGCACGCTTTTTTATTTACCTCAGCGGCGATGGGTGTCGATAATGCATCACTAAGCGCCCTTGACGCTGTCTCCTGGCCGAATGTACCAAATGAAGACAGCATTAATACAAGAACAAAAACTATCTTTCTCATAGAACCTCCATCACGAGCGGGTAGAATGGTGAAAATATAGGTTATACGGCATCAAAAACAGAAAGTTAATTTTTATTTTGGCATTTTAAAATAGATTAAAACCACTATTTTAAACTATTTTTAATGCCTACTTAAATTCTGTTTAAATACCCAGATAACCGCCTTGAGCATTAGCTTGCTTAAGTGATTTTAAGCATAGTATATATCCATTGATTTGGCGTTATTATTTTAAATAATTATATCTCATTTCAATTTACATATAAAAATAAATATAACCTATTGATTATAAATAACTTAATGAATGATTGTTTATTTTAATAGTCATCAGTATTTACTGGGGGTTTAGTATTATTGCTTTCGTTATTATATATATCAGATTTATTTAAATTGCGAATTTGGAAAATTAAATAATAATAAAAAACATAGTTAACTATAATTGTTTCGTCTATTAAAAAACAATTAATAGTGTGATGAGTATTATTTGTCAGTCTAATAATTTAAAAATTATTAGACTGACAAATTGAACGAACTAAAAAGTGCTGAAGTATCCATTAAAAAATGCGGGTCACCTTAAGATGACCCGCATTAGCCGAAACTCTTTTCGTTGTTAGAGTGTTACTCTTCCAATTCGTTACTCAATTTGGTAATACGCACTAACTCAATCCGGTAATCTGAGGCTGCCATAATCTCAAAGCGCAGGTTATGCAGTTCAACCACATCCCCCGCCGTTGGCATGTGGCCTGAGTGAGAAAGCAGCATACCGGCGAGCGATGCATAATCAGCGGTCGGACTCACCAGTTCCTGACAATCCAACGCCTGTTCCAGAGAATGCAAATCAGCGCCCCCTTTCACCAACCAACCGTCACCATCAGCGATGATATCGGGTGTTTCATCTTCATCAGGGAATTCACCCGCGATAGCTTCCAGCACGTCCAGCGGCGTAACTAACCCCTGTACTACGCCAAATTCGTCATTTACCACCACTAAGCGACCTTTAGCTCTGCGCAATACACCCAACAGATTAATCACATCCATGGTATCCGGTACCACAATAGGGGGCGTTGCCGCAGCAAACTCACAGATAGAATCACCACGTTCAATGGCAACCAACAGATCTTTGGCCCGAACCACACCAATTATCTGGTCTAATGAATCACGGCAAACCGGGAATAGGCTGTGCGGGGTATCTAACAATTGCTCGCGGATCTCTGCTTGTGAACGATTGCAATCGACCCAAGAGATCTCAGTACGTGGCGTCATTACACTGCGCATTGAGCGAGAAGCCAGCGTCAGTACGCCGCTTATCATATAGCGTTCTTCTTCAGCAAATGCCTCCACGGGTGGCCTTTGTTGTTGATCACCACTGTGTGGTTCCTGCTGCTGACGGCCCCCCATCAATCGGATGATCGCTTCAGCAGTACGCTGGCGTCTTGGCAAACGAGACTCATGCTTAATAAAGTTACGACGCGCAATCTGGTTAAACAGCTCAATCAGGATAGAGAAGCCGATTGCAGCATACAGGTAGCCTTTCGGAATGTGGAAACCAAAGCCTTCAGCAATCAGACTCAGGCCAATCATCAACAAGAAGCTCAGACACAGCACCACGACCGTCGGGTGCGCGTTGACAAAGCGGGTCAGTGTTTTCGATGCCAGTAACATAACGCCCATGGCAATCACGACCGCAGTCATCATGATAGCCAAGTCGTTAACCATCCCCACCGCAGTAATCACTGCATCCAGCGAGAAGACCGCATCCAGCACCACAATCTGTGCGACTACCGCCCAGAAACTGGCATAACCCCGATTCGCACTGTCATCGTGCTGGTTACCTTCCAGCCGTTCATGTAGCTCGGTGGTGGCTTTAAATAGCAGGAACAGCCCCCCCACCAGCAAAATCAGATCTCGCCCGGCGAAGCTAAAACCGCCGACACTGAATAATGGCGTTGTTAGTGTGACCATCCAGGAGATAACCGACAACAGCCCCAGCCGCATAATCAGCGCAAGAGATAAACCGATAATACGGGCTTTATCTCTTTGTTTCGGTGGAAGTTTATCGGCTAAAATGGCGATGAAGACCAGGTTATCGATACCCAGAATAATTTCCAATACCACCAACGTAAGTAACCCTGCCCAGATTGAGGGGTCCATTAGAAATTCCATGTCAGACTCCAAAAATAAGAATAGGATTTAGATGATGTGCGCCCGACAACAGACACAGCAAAACGCCGCAGTACGGTTGTCAGTATAGATACGCAGAAAGATCGGGTGAAATTATACGCCGCAAATGTGCGTGATTGGATAACCAGATTTGAACCCACTGGCTGGGTGTTAACGCTAAAGAAACAGTAACTTCGGTGACAGTCCATAGGGAGAGCTGAGGCCCTTAACTCCTGACAATTAATATAGCCGCTAACTTTATCAGGATTTTTTTTGTCAGCATAGTCGGATTTATTGCCTGACCCTTAATACCCGTCATCTCTCAAACTGACATTTTCCATGATGGCAATGCGCCATCGCTCTATTCGGCCATAACGACAGGCCCGTTTTCATACAAATTGCACGGTTCCTTAACACAGCAATCCTAATGTGATGATTACTTTGGCACATAAATACATCAATATTACTCATGCAACTGCTGAATAATTACCCAAGTAAGCTAAATCATTAATAACATGTCTGAATAAATGAGCAGCGTCACATAATTTATTTTTTCACTGACTAAAATAAATCACATCTAACAACATTAAGGGGCTTACCTGAATCGATTCATAATCGTCACGAATAATTCGTCAGCAGTGGGCTGATATTGTGACTATCATAATAGATTCAATGTGTACCGAAGTGTTGTAGGTGATTACTGGGTTTTCTGTTACGTGCTAGAACTCAATTCTGAGTTAACAGAGGGGGTAGCGAGTGAGTATAGCTATTATCATTGGCACACATGGGGCTGCGGCAGAACAACTGCTGAAAACAGCCGAAATGATTTTAGGCGAGCAAAGTAACGTCGCTTATATCGATTTCGTCCCAGGTGAGAATGCCGAAACGTTGATTGAGAAATACAACGGTAAATTGACCGGGCTTGATACCAGCAAAGGTGTCTTATTCCTGGTTGATACCTGGGGTGGTAGCCCGTTTAACGCTGCCAGTCGTATTGCCGTCGATAAAGAAAACTATGAGGTCATCACCGGGGTTAACATTCCAATGCTGGCTGAAACCTTTATGGCCCGTGATGATGACCCATCATTTGCCGAATTGGTTAAAATCGCGGTGGAAACCGGTCGTGAAGGGGTTAAAGCACTGAAAGCACCGGACGTTAAGAGTGATAAGCCAGAGGTGCCACAAGCCGCTGCGGCACCAGAAGCCCAGGCTCCGGCCGTCGCTTTAGGCCCGAATGATCATATGAAAATCGGGCTGGCACGAATTGATGACCGTTTAATCCATGGTCAGGTCGCCACTCGTTGGACCAAAGAAACTAACGTAAACCGCATTATTGTTGTCAGTGACGAAGTGGCTGCTGACAAAATGCGCAGTACCTTGCTAAAGCAGGTGGCGCCTCCGGGTGTAACAGCGCACGTGGTGGATGTTGAAAAAGCTATCCGTGTTTATAACAACCCGAAATATGCCAAAGATCGGGTCATGCTGTTATTTACCAATCCAACTGACGTCGTGCGTATGGTTGAGGGTGGTGTCGACATTAAGACCGTAAATATCGGTGGTATGGCATTCCGTCAGGGGAAAACCCAAGTGAACAATGCGGTCTCCGTTGATGAAAAAGATATCGCAGCTTTTAATAAATTAAATGCTCGCGGGATTGAACTGGAAGTCCGAAAAGTCTCTTCGGATAGTCGGCTCAAAATGATGGATTTAATCAGCAAACTTAATAAATAGCTTTATAAAAACTACGTAGAAAGGTAATGCCCTGTTCTGTTGGGAACACGGTTATTTTTACTCAGCTTTTTTGGTCATAGGAGAAGTACAATGGAGATCACAACTCTTCAGATTGTGCTGATATTTATCGTTGCCTGTATCGCCGGGATGGGTTCCATCCTGGATGAGTTCCAATTTCACCGTCCCCTTGTCGCCTGTACTCTGGTAGGTCTGGTTTTGGGTGACATGAAAACCGGTATTATTATCGGTGGTACCTTGGAGATGATCGCTCTTGGCTGGATGAACATCGGGGCCGCAGTGGCTCCTGATGCCGCTTTGGCGTCGATTATTTCTACCATTCTGGTTATTGCAGGCGGCCAAGATATCGGTGCAGGTATCGCACTGGCTATTCCGCTGGCAGCCGCCGGCCAGGTATTAACCATTATCGTCCGTACGATTACTGTGGCCTTCCAGCACGCCGCCGATGGTGCAGCCGAACGTGGCAGCCTACGTGCGATAACCTGGATCCACATTTCTGCCCTGTTCTTGCAAGCAATGCGTATCGCTATCCCAGCCCTGATCGTTGCCCTGTCTGTTGGGACATCGGAAGTTCAGATGCTGCTAAGCTCGATTCCTGATGTGGTTACCAGTGGTCTGAATATCGCCGGTGGTATGATCGTCGTAGTAGGTTACGCCATGGTTATCAACATGATGCGTGCTGGCTACCTGATGCCATTCTTCTACTTAGGTTTCGTGACCGCCGCATTTACCAACTTCAACCTGGTGGCACTGGGTGTTATTGGTGTGGTTATGGCTCTTCTTTATATCCAGCTCAGTCCTAAATACAACAAGTCTCAGGTTGTACAGTCTGGCCCGTCCAATAACAGCCTTGATAACGAATTAGACTAGGAAAAGGTGAGAGAAATGGTTGATACAACAACTATGCTTGATAAAGCCGGTGTTGATAAAACAACGACGGGTGAAAAGAAACTCACGCCCGCCGACATCCGCGGAGTGTTTATCCGCTCTAACCTCTTCCAAGGGTCGTGGAACTTCGAACGTATGCAGGCGCTCGGTTTCTGTTTCTCAATGGTACCGGCAATTCGCCGCTTGTATCCAGAGAACTCCGAAGAGCGTAAGCAGGCAATCAAACGCCACCTGGAATTCTTCAACACCCAACCCTTCGTTGCCGCCCCTATTCTGGGTGTTACGTTGGCGATGGAAGAGCAGAGAGCCAATGGCGCAGAGATTGACGACGCGGCAATCAACGGCATCAAAGTAGGTCTGATGGGGCCGCTGGCCGGGGTGGGTGACCCGATATTCTGGGGTACCGTGCGACCGGTGTTGGCAGCTCTTGGTGCGGGTATCGCGATGAGCGGTAGTTTACTTGGCCCGCTGCTGTTCTTTGTACTGTTTAACCTGGTACGTTTACTGGTTCGTTATTACGGGGTGGCATACGGCTATAAAAAAGGCGTCAATATCGTCAGCGATATGGACGGTGGCCTGCTGCAAAAACTGACGGAAGGGGCGTCTATCCTCGGCCTGTTTGTTATGGGGGCCTTGGTTAACAAGTGGACCCACGTTAACATACCGGTCGTGGTGTCCAAGATAACCAATCAGAACGGTCAGACCACAGTGACTACGGTGCAAACCATTCTTGATCAGTTAATGCCTGGTTTGGTGCCATTACTGTTAACGTTTGGCTGTATGTGGCTATTACGCCGTAAAGTTAACGCACTGTGGATTATTATGGGCTTCTTCGCCATCGGTATCTTCGGCTACTGGATTGGTTTCCTGGCACCATAATTCGACTATTGAGTTGAGTAAAACCGGGGGCATGGCTCCCGGTTTTTTATTTAAGGAGTGGTTGCATGTCGGTTACTGATATCGTTTTAGTTGTTTTTATCGCCCTGTTGTTAGCTTATGCCATTTATGATGAATTCATCATGAACATGATGAAGGGAAAAACCCGACTGCAAGTTCACCTGAAACGTAAAAGTAAAATCGACAGTGCTATCTTTGTCGGGCTGATTGGCATACTCATTTACAATAATGTTATGGCTAATGGTACTTCATTAACCACTTACTTATTAGTGGGCCTGGCCTTGGTTGCGGTGTATATCTCTTATATCCGTTGGCCCAAACTGTTGTTTAAAAATACAGGCTTCTTCTACGCCAATACTTTTATTGAATATAGCCGGATAAAGAGTATGAATTTATCTGAGGATGGAATATTAGTGATTGAATTGGAACAGCGCAGATTGCTTATCCAGGTTAATCAATTAGATGATTTAGAGAAAATTTATAACTTTTTCCTTGAAAATCAATCGTAAAGCCTAATTACGAGGGACTAAGCCAATTAATAAATTCCTTAACTGATTAATTTACCAACAGAATATAAAACTCCTCGCGGCTTATTCCCACACCATCACTGATGCTTATATATGCTAATTTCAGATAAGAACACGCTAATGCAAACAATTATCACTATCAATTGATATACCTTATTCTATTTGGGGTTGTGAATATAATAATTTATATGTTATGGTTGCGCCGTTCATGGGGAGTAGCCGGTTTCTGTGCAATATATCAGCCGATATATTGGTAAGCAGAAACGCCCGTATCAACATACTCGTTTCATCTATTGAAACGTGGTACGGGTAGCCAGGTAAGGTTGGCGAGACCATAGACACGTAGCTCCGTCGTTAGGTTGGGGGTGGGTTACGTGTATATGGAGCCGCCCGGCCGAGTTTATTTCTATGAATCTATCTGCAACACTTATTCTTGCTTTTGCTATGTCTATGGACGCGTTTGCCGCCTCAATCGGTAAAGGTGCCAGTCTGCATAAACCCCGATTTAGAGAAGCACTGCGTACCGGCCTGATATTTGGCGTAGTAGAAGCTATTACCCCACTGATTGGTTGGTGTATTGGCTTATTTGCCAGCCAATATATTCTGGAGTGGGATCACTGGATTGCCTTCAGTCTGCTGTTTATTCTTGGTTGCCGTATGATTTTTGAAGGTGCCAGGCAGCAGGTCGAAGACACCGAAAAAATGCGCAGCCACAGTTTCGGGGTATTGGTCATGACCGCCATTGCCACCAGCCTTGATGCGATGGCAATTGGTGTCGGTCTGGCATTCCTGCAAGTCAATATTGTTCATACTGCCATGGCCATTGGCCTGGCGACCATGATTATGGCCACGTTGGGGATGTTAATTGGCCGTTATATTGGCCCACTATTGGGTAAGCGCGCTGAAATTATTGGTGGGATCGTCTTGATTGGTATCGGTTTTAATATTCTTTACGAGCATATCTATCGTCTCGCTTAAGCTAATGACCCAACAAACAGTGCTTTTATTCTCGCCGTAAAATAAAGCCGCGGCAAAAACATAAAAAACCCCGCATTCGTGAAGGATCGCGGGGTTTTTTTATGCTTCAAATGCCCTTAAGCCAACGGACATCAACCTGTAATTAGAAGTCCATGGAGACAGACAACTTCAGCTCGCGCGGATTACTTTGGTACATATAACTACCGATCTCTTCAACCGATTCCCAATAACGTTCATTGGTCACGTTCTCAACATTAGCGCGCCAAATCAAATTAGTCTCTTTCAGCGGCATGGTGTAACGCATGCCCAAATCCAGACGCGTCCATGGTTTTAGTTTTAAGGTGTTCGCTTCGTTGGCATATTGAGAACCAGAACGCACCACAGTACCTGTGGCAGTCAAACCTTCAACGGCCGGAATATCATACTCACCGCCAAAGACCAACTGATAGCGAGCCACGCCGATTGCATCATTACCGTTGTTGGTCCCATTCTGAGTTTGAGTCAATTTGGGGTCCAGCCAGATAGCACTACCCAGCAAACGGGTACCAAATACCGGTTCACCAAAGACATTCAGCTCTAGGCCACGGTTGCGTTGCTCACCGTAGAAACCATAAATATTGGTAGCAGGATCGACAGTACCAGTCGGTCGGGTAATTTCAAACAAGGCCAGCGTACCACCGTAGCGCTGATTATCGAACTTCACGCCGATTTCATTCTGTTTCGAATGAATAATGCCTGGAATTTGACCTTTGTTAGCCACAGGCGTCGTAACACCACTGGCATTGCTATAGTTGTAAGGTGCGGAATTACCCGGCCCTAATGCTTCAATATGGTTAGCATACAGCGATACTTTCTCCCATGGCTTCACCATCACACCGTAAATCGGCGTGACTTTCATCGCATCCAGTGAACCGGCACTGTTTGGCACCCCATTGTTGAAATTGCGAATAGTCACGTCCTGACGGCGCACACCCAGCATCACTAGTACCTTGTCATCCAACATCGATAAGGTATCAGATAATGAAAGACCCGAAGCCCGTACCTGACTGTTCAGTTGTGGATCCTGACTGGTACTCTCCCCCGTCGTTGGTGGAAAATCAATTACGCCTGGATTATAGATATTCGTATTGACAGGATCAGACGTATTCCAGGCTGATTTAGCGGTACGATAGTTAGCGGCATAACCCATATTAACTTTGTGAGTGATAAAACCAGTGTCAAAGTGACCTCGAATGCCACCTAAACCGGAAATAGAATCAGAAAGATAAGGCACATACATACGAGAAATAGTGGCATCACCATTATTGGCATTGGTCAACGTTGGCGAACCGTATTGACCGGTCTCTTTATTATGGCTGGCACCGATAGTACCGTATACCGTCCAGTTCTGGCTTAAATCATACTCGCTGCGCAGCATTCCGAAGGTAGTTTCCATATCGGTATAGACCCACGATTGGCCATAGTTCAAGGTGTTTGATGGCGGTTCAGGTATCACAGTAGCGCCACCAATAGCGACATTAGTTCGCATACCGTGAATAGTTTGCTTCTGGTAGCCCACATCCAATGAGGTTCTGGCGTGATCACTGCGGTAATCAAGGCCGGTAGACATCGCGGTTAGACGGTTTTTCTCATCTTTAATGGCAGTTTCACCTTCGCGATGTAATACGTTGACCCGCACGCCGAATTGGTCGTCATCACCATAGCGGCGGCCAACATCTAAACCGCCGCCAATCTGCGCCGATGAACCATAATCCACAGTCACCCGAGTCAATGGGGTATCACCGGCACGTTTAGGTTCCAAGTTGATCATCCCACCTACACCACTGCCGTTTGGCGAAATACCGTTAATAAAGACATTAGCGCCTTTAAACACTTCAACCCGCTCAACCATACTGGTAGAAACGATTTGACGTGGTAATACGCCGAACAGTCCACCGAATGAGATATCGTCGCCAGCAAGGTTAAAACCACGGATGCGGAAGTTCTGTGATGCATTACCCAAACCGCGTACGTTCTGGACGGAAGCATCATTTCTGACCACATCGGCCAGTGTCCGCGCCTGCTTATCTTCAACCAGCTTAGAGGTATAACCGATCACGTTAAACGGCACGTTACGGGCATCTTGCTGGCCGAGGAACCCGATACGGCCACCATTAGCTACCTGACCATCCAGATAGGTTGGAATTAAATCATTGCCACCCGCGCGGAAAGTATCCTGCGTCCCGACCACAGTAATGGTGTCGGTTTTGTTGCTCTCATCAGTGTTGCTGGTATCCGCTACCGTACTGGTTTTTTTCACACTTTCAGCCGTACTGCCAGTTACGCTTGCCGCCCATGACGATGCCGATAACGTCCCTAATGCCGCTGCAATCATGACGCACAAAAGACGCGGTGCAAGCCGCTTTTGATTTATGCGGGTGAAGGTAGTTTGATTCATCGAGTTAATGTCCCTGAAGTTTGCAAAATTGCTAGTAATGAGAATGCTTATTATAAGGATTAAGAATTATCCGTATAACATTGCTCAATGCAAGCATTTCTGCAATTCAGTGCATAAATTCTTAGTTTTTTTTCATAGCGTAAATGGATTAAATAAAATATGTAATAGAGTTGATAACGAGAGGTAACGACATACGCGAGGATTGCCTGCTATCAGCAATCTACATCCTGGTTTTTACAAGGTTACGTTGCTCTATTTCCAGCAATTAGACCTTGGTCAAAATATCACTTTCAATGCTGTGATATATAAATATCATCATCTAATCGATTGGAAAATAACTATGCCATACTTTACGGTCAGTGTCGTTTTGCATAATGCAGTGGAAGGCGATTACGAGACTCTTAATAAGAAAATGGTTGATGCCGGATTCACTCGTTTTATCGGCAGGGAGAAAGTATATAAACTACCTGAAGGAGAGTTCAATTACGGCAGTGGTACATTAAACAAACAAGAAGTTGCTGATTTAGCACTGGAAATTGCCGAGGAGATAAGGTTTATACCCTCTATTTTGGTGACTGAGTCTGGGGGGAGAACTTGGCGAAATCTGGATCTAAAATAAACCTATTCTATTCTAAATATAAAAATCTACAAATTTGACTTAAGTTAACTGTTAATAACATACCAGGGAATACTGTGCTTTCTATATTAATATAATGATAAAAACCGCTTCCAAGAGAGTTTGATAACATTAACCCAAATTGGAATTGTTAAATATCAAATATGAATTTATATAAAATTAACGGCCCGGCTCCTGTCAGGCCAATAATATATTCACTATTGGCCACTCGCTGACCCTGTTACTTGAAGCACCCACGTTGCTGACAGCCCTTACCCACGGTGCATCACGGCTCGGAAGGCTCTTCGTTGCGGCGATGCAATGCGATGACAAAATCGGTTTCGCAGGTAAAAGTTTGACAAGCAGCCAGCTCCTGCCCTGTTTCGATCGATGCTCTCCAGGCAAAAGGTGTCATCTGCAATAAATTGAAACCCTGCTTACCCGTGAGCTTCATTTCATAGGTCAGTCTTTCGCTGCTAACCCATTCAAACCCTTCCAGATGCTCTTCAGCATCATCATGGAGCTGGACTTGTGAGTAAATCAGCGCTTTTAACTGGTAGAGATGACGTGGTCCGGGAGCAACCGTGACTACAATTCCGCCGGGCTTCACGGTTCGGGCCAATTCCGCCGCTTTGCAAGGCGCATAAATACGTAATACCGCATCAAGAGAACCCTTGGCAAAGGGTAACCGATGGCTGGAAGCGACACAGAAACTCACCTGATGATAACGTTTGGCACCATACCTTACTGCGACTTTTGCAACATCCAAACCGAAAACAGCCATCTGACGCTGCCGATTTAACCTGTCTGCCACCGCAGCAGTGTAATAACCTTCACCACAACCGATATCCAGCAGCATAGTGGCATCCTGAGGTAGCGCGGTGTCCAGAATCTCAGACACCCGTTGCTGCAAAGCTTGATAATAACCTGCATCAAGAAATGCCCGCCGAGCCTGCATCATCTCTGGGCTATCTCCAGGTTGTTTTGATCCCTTATGCTGCACCGGCATTAAATTGACGTAACCCTCTTTGGCACAATCAAATTGATGATTATTGCTGCAACACCATTGCTGCTGAGTTAGCTGCAAGGCCTGATGACAAAGGGGGCACTGATAAGGCATGGTTGAGGTTCCAGATAACAGATAAATAACCGCCAAAATCGCGGACAGAGACGGCTGTTAGTCTAAAGAAGCACTTCTGCTGTTGCAAGCCACGGTTTAACTCTGCTATTTACCTGAATGTTAGCTATGGCTAACGATACCGACGGGGATAGCGTCAGGTTCAACGTTCATGGTCCGCAAAATTTGCCCCATAATGTCGCTAAATACTGGAGCCGAAACCGCCCCACCATAGTATTTCCCCCCTTGTGGATTGTTAATCACCACCACCAAAGCAAAACGGGGCTGACTGGCAGGAGCAACGCCTGCGGTATAAGCCACATACTTATCAATATACTGGCCATTTGGCCCAATCTTCTTGGCGGTACCGGTTTTGACTGCAACCCGATATCCCCTTACCGCCGCTTTCACCCCGCCGCCGCCAGGCAATGCCACACTCTCCATCATATGTTCAACCTGCCGTACCAGCGCCTCAGATAATATCCGTTGCCCCAGAACCGGAGGATCAACTTTCGTAATCGATAATGGCCGATAGATCCCGAAACTACCGATAGTGGCATATACCCGAGCCAGTTGCAGCGGGGTCACCATCAGGCCATAACCGAAGGAGAATGTTGCGCGATCCAGATCACTCCAGCGTTGCCGATGTGGCATCAAGCCACTGCTTTCGCCGGTAAGCCCCAACTTCGTTGGCTTCCCCAAACCAAACAGTGTGTAAGTTTCCATTAGTGCGGAGGCTGGCATTGCCAGCGCCAAACGAGATACGCCGACATCACTCGATTTTTGCAAGACTCCGGTCAAAGACAGCGCCGGATAAAACCCCACATCTTTGATTTGATGGCCACTAAGTATATAGGGATGAGTATCCAGCACGCTGTCAGGCTTAACCAAGTGACGCTGTAACGCCGTCATGACCACCATCGGTTTAACGGTTGAACCCGGCTCAAAAATGTCGCTGATCGCCCGATTACGGAAATTCTCCTCGGGGGTAGCCGCCCGGTTATTGGGATTAAAGGTCGGGTAGTTAGCCATCGCCAAGATTTCACCGGTATTAACATCAATAACCACCGCTGAACCGGAATCTGCCTTATTGAGTATCACAGCATTGGTCAGCGCATGTGATGTTTCCGCTTGCAACCGCTCATCAATACTGAGCTCAACATTCTGCCCTGGATGGCTGTCAGTAGAAGAAATATCCTCAACCACTCGACCAAATCGGTCTTTACGCACCACCCTACTGCCTGCGGTGCCACTTAGCAGCGAATTGAAACTCTTTTCGACACCTTCAATACCCTGATCGTCAATATTAGTAAAACCGACCAGATTAGCAGCAACGTCGCCAGAGGGATAAAACCGCCTTGATTCTGCTTTTGTCTCAATGCCGGGCAGCTTCAGCCGTTGAATATATTCAGCCACATTCGGTTCAACTTGCCTGGCCAGATAGATAAAACGGGCATTGGGATTTTGATTTATGCGATGGATTAATTGGCCCATTGGCATACTGAGTTGCTGTGCCAATGCCTGCCAACGTTCGGAAGCCCCGATGCCGCCGTTCTCTAAGACTGTTTTTGGATCAGCCCAAATGGCTTCAACCGGGACACTGACTGCCAGTGGATGCCCGTTACGATCAGTAATCATGCCACGCGTATTCGGTGTTGCAACCACACGAACTGAACGCATGTCCTCTTCTTTTACTAGCGGATCAGGCTCGATAATTTGTAGCCAGGCAACCCGTGCAAGCAGACCCAAAAGTGAAATTAAAATACAACCGCATAACAAGCCAAAGCGCCAACGAATAAAATTGTTACTGTCAGTTTTTGGTCTGGAAATCATTAAGATCAATCCTGGATAGTCGCATGTATCATCGTCGCCATTAAACCCTATTCTCCGCTCCAACCGGGGGTAAAACAGTGATACAAGATGCGTTATTTTGCAACAATTCGCTAACGACGCCTTAAAAGAAATAGCGACTGGTCAATAAGTTAAAAAACGGTTTACACTGAATGGCGTACTTTCTCTTCATTAGGTAAGTCCTATGACGGATTTCTCACCACAACTCAGCCGAATCGGCGCTATTTGCCACGGTTTTGGCAATAAATCGGCCCTACTCCCTCCCTGCCTCCAACCTTATCAGGCTTCACAAGCGAACAAAAAGCAGGTTCATGGCACCACCATTATCGATGTGGCAGAATCAAGGCAAGAGTGTGGCGAAGCCGATGGTCTCTATACCACTCAACCCGGTATTTTATTAACGGTACTGACCGCGGATTGCCTACCGGTTATTTTCAGCCAGCGGCAAGGAAAAGGAATTGCAGTCGTCCATGCCGGTTGGCGCGGATTGTTAGATGGCATTATCTTACAGATGGTTGAACGTATTGCCCGTGATGACGACCCGGCAAATTGGCTCGCCGCCATAGGGCCTGCCGCCCGATCTTGCTGTTATGAAGTTAATGAAGAACTGGTTGAACGATTTATTAACCAATTGCCGCTGGCAAAAAATATTATTTCGCCTCGTTTCCGCCACCTCAATTTAGCGGCGATTGCAGAACACCAATTGCGCGGGGCCGGCATTCATCAAGTTGATCGGGTAGGCAGTTGTACGCTATGCACCACCGCGCAATATGCTGAGGGTGATAACGAAAGTCACTTCAAATACACCAGCTTCCGCCGAACCAGCCAACAACAAGCTATTGACCCAACCCATCCCGGCATTAAAGGCCGAAATCAGTATTCAGGTTTAATTATCTTGCCTTAACTGACAGGTTACGGTTGTACCACTGTTGAGACAAAAAAACCCGCACAGAGGCGGGTTTTTACAGCAAAAGAGCTGATTAGATTGCAGTAACGTTTACTGCAGACGGACCTTTCTGACCGTCTTGGATTTCGAACTCTACGTTCTGGCCTTCAGCCAAGGTTTTGAAACCATTACCTTGGATTGCAGAGAAATGCACGAACACATCTTTGCTGCCGTCAGCTGGAGTGATGAAACCGAAACCTTTAGACTCGTTGAACCACTTAACTTGACCTTTGATCTTTGCCATCTTGAGTATTTCCTTTGGATTGTTTAACTCGCCCGTAGGCGTTTACATAGACAAACTAGAGTCGTTACTGCTTGAGGCACTAAGATAAGGATCGGCAGAGAAGCGGTATTCAACGCTAACGTCTTTACTCAGAACTTCTTTACTGAAAATGCCACACATATACAGAACTGTACCTCGTTTTACCCATATGCGTTATCACATACTCTGTATTCGATGGCAAGCCATTTTTAATCAGGGGTGAACCTGTCGCACATATTTGAAACGGTTGATCATAAACAACGCGAAAATATGCTAAAACTTGTTGAAGGTCATCGTATTTTCTGCTCTATTTTTTTATACTGTCTTATCCCGCTTTCTTCCTTGTTTTTAACATTTACGCTAACATTTTTTATAATACTGCTTACGTGGATACCCGATGGTTTCCACCCTGGCACACGACAGAAAGTCGTGATGCTATAAAATTTATTAGCATTAAATATATAATAATTGAATATATCGACCCTGCCGCATCGGCATCTCTCACTCACTATCGAGATACTCTCACGCCTTCATACAATGAAGTTAAATCCTTACTTAACATCATGTTATAGCCAGTATTCATTGGTACAGAAAGGCCATAACTCTCTTATTTATCGACTTAATATGAAGAGAGAAATGAAAAACCTATAATTGGTAAAAAAAGAGAGGTCTGGTTATAAATAAATGTAAATTAAAATACGCACCTCAATGCAGAAGCGTTAATTCTATCAATAGTATTTGAGCGTGCCATATCGGTGCAGTAATTTTCCGGGGCTAACAAGATCGCACCAGAAAAGTGCATTCCCACTTTATTTAACTCGCATGAATATATTGAAAATCATACATCATGGGGTAATTGACCACGGTAAAACCATCCCAAATCATCCGTACTTAAAAATACACATCCAGATACCCTTGGATTTTTCTTAATTATAAAATCTAACCACCCAACTGGGCAGTTGAAAACTCCATATTACTTTCCGTTATAGAACCGTTTAGGTTCGAGCTTATAATCTCTGCATAATTATAAATAATGCATTAACTGTCATTAGTTTCGATAAGTACAAAGATTATCTGATGCACAGAAATCTTATTTCATCTTATCAGCATCAGAGATTCACAACATGAATTGTAAACGTATTATCAGCACCTGTATTTTTAGTGGTTTGTGGTGGAGCCTGGCCCCAACCGTTCTGGCGGATGATAAATATCGAGCGGTACAAGCCTCTCAAGATCAGAAGCTTGAGCAACCAACAGTTGATGGCAACTTGTGGCAACGCCTGATGGGCAACATATCACTCACCTGGGTCTCGCCAAACCAAGAGCTGTATATCCCGCTGAATACCTGGCATAACCGCTGGACCTATGATAATGACAAGATAGAGTCATACAATGAGAGACCCTGGGGTATTGGCTATGGTAAGTATCGCTATGATGAAGATAACAACTGGCATGCAGTGTATGCGATGGCATTTATGGATTCACACAATAGAGTTGAACCCATTATAGGTTATGGCTATCAAAAAATGTGGATCCCGGGTGAGGTCGATGGCTGGCGCTTTGGTATTGGCTTCACTGCCAGTATTACCGCGCGTCATGAATATCTTTACATTCCTATCCCCTTGCCACTGCCACTGTTCTCTATTGAATATAATAGGTTTGCCTTACAAACTACCTATATTCCTGGTACTTATAATAATGGAAATGTCTTGTTTACCTGGCTACGCTGGCAATTTTAATTGGATCTATTAATTATCCGTACACTAAAAATGGTTATATGCGACTGTTAAGAATTAATCTCAATTAACGTTAATTGCGCCAAAAAGGTGCAATGATTCTCACCTATTAGAATCCTACAAATTATCCACTTGATTTACAGGTGATTATTTAAACAATATATCACTCAGCATGGAGTTTTTTGATAAAAACAACCGGACCAGATTATTAATATAACTTAACTGTCCGGTTATTTTATCCTCGCACTACGACTTGTCAAACAACCTTTGTGTCATTTACTTTTAGCACGTTATTCTTATGTTTCCGGCGAGTGAATATAAAACTACACCACAACAGCACGATCCATACTGGCATCATTAGCACTGAGATCTGAATCCCCTCAGTAAAATACATAATGACCAGTATCAACGACAAAAACACCAGGCACAGATAATTACCATAAGGGTACCATAACGCTTTAAAGCGTGGTTCGACCCCTTCTTGCACTTTAGCTGCCCGGAATTTCAGGTGAGCTAAGCAAATCATCACCCAATTGATGACCAATGTTGATACCACCAGCGCCATGAGCAATTCAAACGCTTTACCCGGCATGACATAGTTAATAACCACACCGGCGGAGGTCGCCAGCGCCGAGAGCGCAATTGACAAAATAGGCACCCCACGCTTATTAACCTTGGTCAGCAACTTGGGTGCATTCCCCTGAGAGGCCAGCCCAAATAGCATTCGGCTATTACAATAAACACCACTGTTGTAAACCGACAGTGCAGCGGTCAAGACCACCACATTGAGGATTGTCGCGACCCAATGACTGTCTAACGCATGGAAGATCATCACAAAGGGGCTACCGCCTTCCACAACCTTACCCCATGGGTAAAGGGAGAGCAGTACCGTCAATGAACCGATATAAAAGATAAGGATACGGTAGACCACTTGATTGGTGGCTTTAGGAATACTATGTCGAGGATCTTCGGCTTCTGCGGCAGTAATACCCACCATCTCCAAGCCACCAAAAGAAAACATAATAATCGCCATCGCCATCACTAACCCACTAAGACCATGAGGCATAAAACCGCCCTGTGCCCAGAGGTTAGTAACAGAGGCACCCGGCCCACCAGATCCAGAAGCCAATAAATAAGCCCCGAATACAATCATACCGATAATAGCAACGACTTTGATGATAGCGAACCAGAATTCAGTTTCGCCATACATGCGTACGTTAATCAGATTGATGGCATTGATTAAGACAAAGAACACTGCGGCTGAAACCCATGTCGGAATTTCCGGCCACCAATATTGAATATAAATACCCACGGCGGTCAATTCAGCCATACCGACCAGTATAAACATGGCCCAGTAGTTCCAGCCTGATAAGAATCCGGCAAAATCGCCCCAGTATTTATAGGCGAAGTGGCTGAATGAGCCTGCGACAGGTTCCTCGACGACCATCTCACCAAGCTGACGCATGATAAGAAATGCGATAAAGCCACCGATGGCATAGCCTAATATCACCGAAGGGCCAGCCATCTTGATGGTCTGAGCTATTCCCAGAAATAACCCAGTACCAATCGCACCACCCAGCGCAATCAGTTGAATATGTCGATTCTTTAATCCGCGTTTTAGTGTTGAATCCTGCAACTGCTGTTCCATCCTATCCTCTGCCGCACCTATTACACACTGGCGTGGTAAACAGCGCCTCTGTAAATGAATCTGCGGCGGTTTTTTAACACTTAAACCCGATTGCATCAAGGATAAAGGTGGTTAGCCAGCTACCGGAATACGCCAATATTGACCATCACACCTCCTGACTGAGCAGGTAGCAAATCATCGCCGCACGTAGTGGGCTCTGGCTATAAGCCTGCCATTCACCTTGTAGATTGGTGATTCGGGCATTCCACTGATTATTGTCATTAATTTCAGGAGAGTAGAGGCCAATGTTATTGGCATAGATGATAGGCCATGCGTCAGAAGGGTTCTTACAATAATCCTTACCTTTAATACCCCCGTACGGATACCATTTGTCGGGGTCTTCACCCGCAAGCAGAGCAATACTTCGGTTCACTTCACTGTCACTTTCTTCATACCATTTAATCATTTGAATCACCGTTATCTTGAAACGTTCTGGCTACATTACGGCGAAAATAAGACGGATTTATGACAATCGACGCAGTTTACACTAACTTGATAAAGGGCAAACTAGCATCAGCAGGAAGATAAGGCAGGCCATACAGAGTAGTGAGTGTATTCTGACATGAAAGGGTATCATGCTTGGCTATAGGACCCCTGACACTGCCACCGACAGTGCCAGAATCGGTATAACGTTATCGCTCTGGGATAAAACCTTTAAAATCGAGAGGAGAAACGCTATCACTGTCATCTTGCTCACGACCGACACCCGTGGCATTTTCCAGTAATGCCTTAAGCAATTCTGTTTGCTGTTTTTGTTGTTCCACAATTTCGTGTAACAAGCGAATTTGTTCATTTGCTCTCACACTGGCACGGCTCAAAAAGAACCAGACTATCAAGAAAAAAATGACGGTAAGTAGCGATAAAGCGATTGGCGCGATACCTAACGCGCCCATAGTTGTATCTAACATTGACTCCCCTATTACATGCGTGACAAGGACACTATCTTATCACTCTGCCCACAGCAAAGGTGAATGAGAGAAGATAATTAACAATCAATAACGATAAACTACAGTAATAGTTATTAATGGTTATTATATTCAAGGGCAATAAATAACCCTTACCAGGGAATGATCGAAGTAATAGTACAAATACCGGTAGAGAAAGTCCCACCCTGGTCACAATAACTATCAAGGGCTAAGAGATAAAACAAGCAACAAACGGCAATAATCGCTACCGTTGCAACAAGTTTTTTTATGTTCAAATCGAGCACCTTCCTCAATGTTTTTTTAATTATACTGTATTAAACATCAACCATTTATAGCCAAGATGTAATTACTAATGTGGATTATCGCCCTGTAACCATATTTTCACCGCTAATTTACGGATTAATCTTATAAATCAATATGATTTAGGATTTTCACTATTAGCCAGTATATCATTACAAGTTAAACTGTTAAATATATGTTCTAAAATAGAAGTGAAACTAATTACATGAGGTGACAATATGAGTTTATTCAGACTGGTTTTAGTGGTAGTCATTATCTACCTCGGCCTACTCTTTTCAGGTTACGGCGTACTCATTGGCAGTGATAAGAATGCCGCTGGTATTGGTTTGCAGTGTAAATACCTCACAGCCAGAAATATTGTAACCGCTCAATTTATAAACGGCGAAAATGGTATTATCGGCGTCAGTAACTGCCCATTAGTGAAAAAATTGGCAATAACATATTTGAATAATCAAACGGCGGGTTTGCTATCAATCCGCCGCTTATTGACCCACTTCCGGTGGTAATGCATTACCTCTGCGTTGATCGGCATCACATACTGATAAACCGTTAACCGGTTATCTTTGCGTAAACTTCATATCAATCAATGCAATGGCTTTCTCAATTGCCCGTTTAGTCACTGGGTCAGCTCCCGCTGGGTGTGTGGAAAAATCAATAGTTTTAAGTTGTTGCGACATTTTACCCCGGACTTCTGTCGGCGCAATAATATCAATCACATCAAGAAGTTGTTTAATCACCAGTTGGCAGGCAACCAGATCAGACACCAGCTCTTGGTCATTCGTGAATATTTCAGACATGCTCATTCCTTCATAATAATATCGTGTAAGAATAGCATGTTCGTTAAAATATTTCTTGAGCCTACCCGGTCATACACTCACTTTTGTTGAGGCACATTACTGGAATTATTCCTGCTGAATGAAATACCTACAGCGAACCCATAGATGCATTAAAACAGCAGATGGCTGGTCTGTTTGAGGTGGAGTGGCAAATAAGATACGGAAAGGAATTGACTCTTTCAGCATAAATATGGGATATAAAAAACCAGGCATGACGTTATCCGTCGCCTGGTTCTAGGGAAAACACGTTATATGTATATCGATCACAATATTCCTAATCTCACAGTTCGTCACCTCCTACGCCTTTGCCTTTATGCAGAACCATTACTGGCATCTTGACAAAAACGGCCACACCTACAACCGCTATCAGAGTCATAATCACCGTTATCAACATGCGATCACCTCATCATTCTTAATTTCTATTTTTCCAAACTCAGCCTTTTATCCTCGGGATACATCCTTTCCAGATGACACTACCCTTTTACTATGGCACCAGAACACTCTTTTGCAAACACGGTCCGAAAAGACTTTATAACAAATATTGCCCCAGCAGGGTCAATTTGGTGTTTTGTGTTGTTGGATTCAACTTGTGTATACTGCACCACTACTAACCAGAAAAAACAGACTAAATAATGTCACAAGAAAATCACCTCGCGTTAGTCTGCGCCCTCAGTAAATGGGTCGAAACCCATCTGGGGCGAGTCATCTACCTTGAAGAGTTAGCCGTGTACTCAGGCTACTCACTTTGGCATATGCAGAAAATATTTAAAGAAGTCACAGGGATATCGCTAGGTAAGTACATTCGTGAAAGACGCTTAGCGGGTGCTGTTTATCAACTGAGAAGCAGTGACAGCACTATTTTTGATATTGCGTTGGATTTTGGCTTTGGCTCACAATCACATTTTACTTACATGTTCAGAAAACGTTACGGCATCACCCCGTATGATTTCAGGCAAAATACCGATATTGATCTGAATATCGCATTACCTTTGCATGCTGTTCACCAGAAACTGGCGTAACATCCCGCAACTCTCACTATTCGCCTGAATGCCTGCAATTGCTATCTGGAGAATAACGCTTTTCAGTTCTTTTTATAGCAGTTCTGTATATCGATGTTTTTTGCTTCGTGGCGCTGGCGGTCCGCCATATAAGTCATCGCGAACATAACACTGACTACAATGAGTGCAGCCAACAGCAACCCAATCAATGCAATGACTTTATTATCATCAAATAGGCTCTTGTCCATATATTCTCCCTAATTTCTATGGCGCATCAGATTAGCCATAGGATCGCAACCAACGTGATTGCAATCAGTAAACATGATGTTGTAAGCAAAACCACGAGCGCAAATTGCGCATCGCCAATTCCCGTTGGGTAATCACTACTCGGGGGCATATCTTGTCGTTTTTTCACATTAATACCTACTAACTAGCACCGGCCGACCATGACTTAGAATAAGAAAAATCTCATTTTTATCAAATGTCAGTGGTGATAACCGGACATCAACCACTCCAGCAGTGGGTTATGCCATACAATCCTGTCGTAGTCTGCGTTATAGATCAAGCCTATCCATTATAAAGTTATGGGCATCAGGCAACCCATTAATAACTATTGAGTATTTTAAGCAATAGGTTGTGTCCCTATCCTGCTCAATATATTCAATCTTGTTCCCGATAAATATCTGGATTGTAACGTTGCATAAATATTTGTGGATTATTTAGCGCTGTAAAGCCAAATTTAGCATATAAACCATGGGCATCTGAAGTTGCTAATGTAAAACGCCGTAACTCTTGCAAATCAGGGTATTGGAGAATCTGTTTGATTATTATTTTGCTATAACCTCGCCCCCGATACTCTGGTAATACGAAGACATCGACCAGGTTAGCGAAGGTTGCAAAATCAGTGATAACCCGAGCAAATGCAACCTGCTTATCATCAAAATATCCACCAAAGCAGAGAGAGCCATCGATTGAGCGCTTAACTCGGTCTAATGAAATACCCTGCGCCCATGAACTCTGTTCAGATAGAAATCGATATACCAGCAGATGATCTAATTTACTCTTGTCTGTAGATACCAAAAACATAATCTATCCTCCCCTCAAAGACAAAAAGTCAGTAGTTGATAAACTACAACTGCGCTCACAAGTAACATCAACTAGTTTAAATAGATTGAAGTCGCTATACCGTAATCAATCCGGTTGCCAGACTGTATATCGCAGCAATGGCAGCGATAATCGCCACAGCAAAAAGACATTTCTCTGTCGGGGAAAATACCGATTTCTTTTGCTCGCGTTTAGCAATAATAAACAATATAGTTCCAGGACCGTATATCACCGCCGACAACAATATGTATTTCAAACCACCCGCATAGACCATCAATAGGGCATATAACGTTGCAATCAAGGCAAAAACAAAATCTTTCTTAAGGTCTACCGAATCGACCAGGTATGTTTCTCGCGTCCAGGCCAATTTCAAACCATATGCCGCCACGAGCAGATAAGGGATCAGAACCAGTGAGCTGGTTAATTCAAGTGCAAGTTGGAAGGCATATTCAGTAAAGAGTGTGCCAATTAAGAATAATTGGATAAAAATATTCGACATCCAAACCGCGGCAGAAGGTACACCACGTTTATTCTCAGTTGAGAATATGCGCGGCATAATATCACTTTTCGCTGCGGAATAGAGTGCCTCAGCGGCCAGTAGGGTCCATGATAAATAAGCTCCCATAACTGAAATAATCAGCCCAATGCTGATAAAGATAGCCCCCCAGCGGCCAACAATATGCTCTAGTACTCCTGCCATTGAAGGCTGACGTAAAGCAGCAAGGTCTGGGCGAAGCAACACACCATAGGAAAGCATCGTCACCAACACCAGCAAACATAAAACACCGATAAAACCCAGTACCGTAGCAATACCAACATGTTTTCGTTCTTTTGCGTAGCGGGAATAAACACTCGCCCCTTCGATCCCCACAAAGACAAAGACCGTGACCAACATGGTGCTGCGAACTTGAGAGAATAGTGAATCAGACCCAGCCACTATTTCTAATGCCGCATGACCGGTATAACCATAATCATCCAGATGTGAGAGATCACCTACCCCCCCTAACGACTGAGTGCCCCAGAAGTTTAATGCAAAAGTATCAGTGTGAAATGCACATGCCAGAACAATAACAAAAATAAATATCGGAATAACTTTGGCAAACGTGGCAATGGTATTAATCGCTGCAGCCTCTTTGATGCCACGCAACACCATGAAGTGAAAACTCCACAAGATTAATGACGCAATTAAAACCGCAGATAAGGTATTGCCATCACCAAATAACGGGAAGAATGCCCCCAATGTCGATTTGATCAAAACAAAATAAGACACGCTACCAATACAAGCACCCGCCCAAAAACCAATAGCCGAAGCAAACCCGGCGTAGTCGCCAAACCCAGTTTTGGCATAAATATAAACACCAGAATCCAGATTCGGTTTACGTTGCGCCAATGTCTGAAAAACAAAAGCCAGAGTCAGCATACCGCCACCAGCAATAATCCAGGCGATTATGGCACCAAACCCCCCTGTTGCTCGGCCAAATGTGGCGGGTAACGAGAAAATACCAGCACCTATCATTGACCCTACGACAAGCGAAGTTAATGACCACAGTGACAGTTTTTTATTTGATGACTCCGCCATATTCGTTTCCATTGATGTGAGCTTATTCAATATAAAACAGAGTAACCTAATAGCAGGCTAAGACCTATAGATGCCATTCAGAGAAAATGAGGGTTTCCTTTAAAAACTGCATATTCACAGCTGAAACAAAACAAAATTAAATAGCCCATAGGGCCATAGAAAAAGTGATTTTATCCATTAGGTAAAATAGAACGGCGTCAAGACATATCCTTACAGGTAGGAATTCTATTATTGGCTAATAGCTGGCAAAATAAATGCTATTAAGAACTATTTACATTTATAATGCTGCAAACCGTTTTTGACATTTATCCTGATTTTTCCTCAGTAATTGTAAGGATGCCTCAATGCTTCGCCGTTTTTTTTCTTACTACACTCCGTACAAAGGGCTTTTCTATCTGGATTTTGGTTGCGCAATTCTGGCCGGGCTGTTGGAGCTGAGCTTCCCGATGGCAGTAAAACTGTTCATTGATAAGTTGCTCCCTAACCAGGATTGGGTGTTGATCGTCTGTGCTGCAACGGGCCTGTTGATGATTTATCTGCTGAATACTGCGCTGATGGCGATTGTTAATTACTGGGGTCATGCACTGGGTGTCAGTATTGAAACCGATATGCGTCGTCAGGCATTCAGCCACCTGCAAAAGTTATCATTTAGCTATTACGACAATATGAAAACGGGTCATATCATCACCCATGTGACCAAAGACCTTGAAGAGGTCGGTGAGATTGCCCATCACGGCCCGGAAGATCTTTTTATTGCCGTGATGACCTTTATTGGCGCATTTATTCTAATGGCATCCGTTCATCTGCCATTGGCTATGCTCACTATCATCATAGTGCCGTTTATGACATATCTGGTCAGCCGGTACGGTTCCCAAATGACGGAGACTTGGCGCAAGCTATTTGGTCAGGTAGGCAATTTTAACGCCCGCATTGAAGAAAGTATTGGGGGTATTCGTGTGGTAAAAGCCTTCGCCAATGAGTCCCATGAGAAGAAACTATTCGCCAAAGATAATGAAAGCTACCGCACCACTAAACTGCGGGCTTACCGCATTATGACCACCAGTATGACCATGAGCTACCTCAGTACCCGTCTGGTGCAATTGATTGTGATGGTCGCAGGTACCTGGTATGTAGTACATGACCAGCTGAGCTACGGTGGATTTGTCGGTTTCCTGTTGTTAGTCGAAGTCTTTTTCCGCCCTGTAGCAAAAATAACCTCCGTGCTGGAAAGTTATCCTAAGGGTATTGCTGGATTCAAACGATTCACTCAACTAATCGATACGTTACCCGATATTGTTGATAAGCCAAACGCCCAAGCGGTTGGCCACCTCCATGGCGATATTCGTTACCAAAATGTCAGTTTCGGTTATTCACCACAAAATAAAATTTTTACCCACTTGAACCTGCATATCCGCGCAGGTGAAACCGTCGCATTCGTCGGCCCCTCCGGCGCGGGTAAAACCACTTTATGTTCATTGCTGCCCCGCTTCTACGAACTGGATGGTGGTTCAATCACCATTGATGGTATTAATATCAGTGAGATGACTCAACAATCATTACGTAATAATATTGGTATTGTTCAGCAAGATGTTTTCTTATTCGGCGGGTCTATCCGTGAGAATATTGCTTACGGTAAACTAGCGGCTACCGATGATGAGATCATGATAGCTGCACAACACGCCCGTCTGGATGAGTTGATTGAAAGCCTACCAGAGGGGCTGGATACTGTGGTGGGTGAGCGTGGGGTGAAATTATCGGGTGGTCAGAAACAGCGCCTGTCAATTGCGCGTATCTTCCTAAAGAATCCACCGATCTTGATTTTGGATGAAGCCACCTCTGCGCTGGATACTGCCACTGAGCAAGCCATCCAGCTTGCGTTAACCGAATTATCTCAAGGCCGGACCACGCTGGTGATCGCTCACCGCTTAGCCACTATTCAACGTGCCGATCGTATCATTGTGGTCGATAAGGAAGGGATAGTGGAACAGGGTGATCATCATGAATTATTGGCACGGAAAGGGGTCTATGCCAAGTTGCATAATGCCCAGTTCAGTGCCGCCTGATACTCAGTAAAAACCACCCGATACTGGGCGCGAATGGTAAACTGGAGGAAAATTCCGCCAAAGCCATTCCATCGCGGGCTTAAATAGGGTAAAAGGACGCCATGAAAATTCCAAAACGAATCCAACCGCTGGTTGATGACGGCTTGGTTGACGAAGTCATCCGTCGTTTGAAAAGTGGCAAAGAAGCTGATGTCTATGTTGTCCGTTGTGGGCAGGATATCCGTTGCGCTAAAGTTTATAAAGAAGCTGAGAATCGCAGTTTTAAACAAGCTGTTCAGTATCAGGAAGGGCGTAAGGTCCGTAATAGCCGTGACGCTCGCGCCATGGCTAAGGGATCAAAATTTGGCCGTAAACAACAAGAAGAAACCTGGCAAACTGCCGAGGTGGATGCTTTATATCTGTTAGCCAATGCCGGTGTACGGGTACCACAGCCCTATGCCTGTCTTGATGGTGTTTTGTTGATGGAACTGGTTACGGATGCAGACGGCCTTGCTGCTCCAAGACTCAGCGACGTCCCATTCACCAAAGAGCAAGCGTTGATTGACCATGCAGTGATGATCCAATACGTAGTGCGAATGCTTTGTGCTGGTTTGGTCCATGGCGACTTGTCAGAATTTAATGTGTTAATCGATAAAGACGGCCCGGTGATTATCGATCTACCACAGGCGGTCAATGCTGCAGCTAACAACCATGCTAAAGCTATGTTAGAGCGTGATGTCGCGAATATGACACACTATTATGGTCAATACGCGCCAGAACTGCTGGATCGTAAATACGCCAAAGAGATGTGGGCACTCTATGAAGATGGCAAGCTACAGCCTGAAACTCAACTGACGGGTGAATTTGCAGAAAGCACTGAAGCCGCAGATGTTGAAGGCGTTCTGGACGAAATTAACGCGGTTATCGCTGAGGAGCAAGAACGCCTGCGTGAGCTTCAGGATTACGACAACTAGATTGTATCCTGAGTAGCGTATAACTTTTGCCCACTTATTTATTATCCCCAAAGTGGGTCTGGTTAACCCTGCGGCTTTAAGCCCGCAGGGTTAAACCGTAAACGGCTTTAAAACAGTTGTTAAAGTGGCTGGCAGAACTAAAACCACACTCCAGCGCAATATGAATAAGCGGCATCATACTGTGTCTTATCATTGTCAGCCATAAGCCAAGGCGTTATCTTAAATACACATTCGCCCTGAAGGAGTTTCGTATGTTTGTTGTCAGTCTGACTTACCATAAACCCATCGATGTCGTCGAAGCCCTCACTGAAAACCATAAAGATTGGTTGAAGAAATACTATGCGCAAGGCGTCTTTATTGCATCAGGCCGTAAAGTGCCACGTACCGGCGGTATTATTCTGGTGAAGAGTATTGACCGTGCAACGTTGGATAAGATATTGGCAGAAGATCCGTTTAATGCCGTGGCAGATTATAACGTGACCGAGTTTATTCCCTCCATGGCTATCGAGTCGGTTGAAGCGTTGAAAACTCTGTGATGCTTTTATGTGATTTGTTATCAACAGCAGCCATGTTTGATAACAGTTATACATTAAGCAACAGTGATTGAAGCCATTCTGGCTACGCTATAACCCATTCTACTCGGCCAAGATAATATTGAGCGGCAGTCCTGTGGGCACCGCTCAATATCCAACCAACCTCGGATCAAATGGAAAGAGCCTTCTCATTCATTATACGGAAATTAATTTGAGAACAGCGGAGGGATTTCTATCACTTGTTTATCCGTTTTCCCGCAGTCAATGATCTTAAATACGGCATCTAACATGGCAGGTACGTCTTGTTTGACCATTTCAATCTCGTGACCTAATAGCGCCACAAAGGGATCCCAATCGAAACATCCCATCGCGAGTTGTTTTTCGCCGGTATAATCTGACGTCGATATCCATCTCATGACACCTTCAAGTGAAATCGTTGAATTGACAAACAGTCCTGCAATATTATTGTGGTGCTGTGCGCTATATTTTATTAACGCATTTTCTGATTTTTCAGGAGCATAGCCACAGGCAAGAATATTCGATTCAATAATATCAATACCAAACTCTTTATGTGCATCAGTAAAGCCCCGTAAGCGCTCTCTCGTATTATGATCCGTCTGGCGACCACCAATAAAAATAAGCGGTTTAACCCTACCCTGTCGTTTCTCGCAATTATTAAGAATACGCCGCGTCAATTCTTTGGCTCCGGCATAATTATCTGAAATAACCGAAGGTGCAAGCTTGCCGGGTAAATCAAGGTTAAGGGTGGGTACGCCCGCCTGAGAACACATATTGGTGATTTTGTCCGGATCAGTCGCGCCAGTAGAAATCATCCAATCGATCTGATAGGACAACATCGCGCTGGCGGCTTCAATTTCCAATGCCGGATCGCGTCTGGTGCAGGTAATTATCGGGAAAAGCCCACGTTTTCGCGCCATCCTCTCGAAATGCTCAACAATGGAACCGAAGTAGCGATTATCGTACTTAGGCACAATCATCCCGATAATTTTTGATTTTTCACTCCGTAGCAGGCTGGCTTGCTTATTGAGCGCAAATCCCTGCTCTTCTGCTATTTTCGAAATCTTTTCAGCCAATTTGGCGCTGATACGACGTTTCTTCCAGCTTCCGTTAAGTACGGAGCTTACCGCGCTTGCTGATGCCCCAGTGAGTTCAGCCAGATCGTAGATGGTCGTTTTCTTGATTTTTCTGATATGAATCACAAATCCATCCCTCTTTTTTTGCCTTAGCTTGACACCAAATTTCAGTAGTGGCAATGATGCTCCATCGATTGAGCAAATGTAAAATCGATGATAATAAAATGTTTAATTATATCGATAGAGGTTAAGGAAAAAGTCAGCCGGGAGGAGCGTATGTAAGTAAACACGCCCCCTGATGTCCCGCAATCCCTTTCTCCTGCCAGCATTAAAGGGGTCAATCATCAGGTCTGGTCTGTACTGATGAACCCTCAAAATAGAGCTGAAATGTTTTCCCGAACAATTGAGGAGATAAGAAATGAATTATCGCAACGTTTTAAAAGTATCGGCTGCTGTGATGGTTTGTGCTGTTGGCTCTGTTCAGGCCGCAGGATCCGCGACGGTCGCGTTCCTAATGCCTGACCAGGCATCGACCCGTTATGAACAACATGACTTCCCAGGGTTTAAGGCTGAAATGGCCAAACTCTGCGCTGATTGCAAAGTGATTTACCAGAATGCTAATGCCGATGCCGCCTTACAACAGCAGCAATTCAATTCGGTTATTGCGCAAGGAGCTAAAGTCATCGTTCTTGATCCGGTTGATTCATCCGCCGCCGCCGGGCTGGTTGAAATTGCGCATTCTCAGAATGTGAAAGTCATTGCTTATGATCGACCTGTCCCGGATAAACCGGCTGATTTCTATGTGTCATTCGACAACGAAGGTATTGGCTATGCGATATCTAAATCGCTGGTCGATCAGCTTAAAACATCGGGTGTTCCTGAAGGTGCGGGCATTCTCCAAATTAATGGATCGCCAACCGATGCAGCGGCTGGCCTTATTCGTGATGGTATTCATCGTGGGCTGAAAGGATCAGGCTACAAAACGCTGGCAGAGTTCGATACGCCTGAATGGGCACCGCCTAAAGCTCAAGAGTGGAGCGCTGGACAAATCACCCGTTTCGGCGATCAAATCAAAGGTGTTGTCGCGGCGAATGATGGTACCGGTGGTGGCGCGATAGCGGCATTTAAAGCAGCGGGTGTCCAGCCCATTCCACCGGTGACAGGTAACGATGCCACTATCGCGGCATTGCAACTGATCATCGCAGGGGATCAGTACAACACCATTTCTAAGCCATCAGAAGTTGTTGCTGCTGCTGCTGCCAAGGTTGCTGTTGAGTTGATTCAAGGGAAAACACCGAAGGCGACCAGCACGCTTTATCATACTCCGTCGCAACTGTTTGTCCCTGCAGTCATTACCTCCAAAAATATCAAGGCTGAAATCTTCGACAAAAAAATACAGACGCCTGAGCAGGTTTGTACCGGTGAATATGTACAAGACTGTAAAAAACTCGGTATCACACAGTAATTCATACCCAATACGCCTGTCACCAGGCGTATTGGTCTATTTCCTCAAAATTAAGGTCTCATTCATGTTGAACGAGAAGGTCAATATTCCTGACAACGTGCAGCCCATACTTAAATTGAGCAAAGTCTCGAAAAATTTTGGTGCCGTTTCCGCACTGACCGATATCGATTTGGAGATCTATGCTGGCGAAGTTGTCGCACTGGTTGGCGACAACGGTGCCGGGAAATCGACGCTGGTCAAAATTCTGGCGGGAGTCCATCAGCCGTCTTCCGGAACGGTGGAGTTTGAGGGTAAAAAAGTTACGTTCAGTCGCCCCGGTGAGGCGCTTAAGCATGGCATCGCCACTGTATTCCAGGATTTGGCGCTTTGCGAAAATCTGGATGTTGTTGCCAATCTTTTTTTAGGTCATGAACTGTCTGCATGGCGGCTCGATGAAGTCGCCATGGAAGTCAGGGCCTGGACACTTTTGCAAGAATTAGCCGCTCGCATTCCCTCAGTGCGTGAACCGGTTGCCTCGTTATCCGGTGGGCAACGCCAGACGGTTGCGATTGCAAGGTCGCTACTGCTCAATCCAAAAATTGTCATGCTCGACGAACCGACCGCCGCACTGGGGGTTGCCCAAACAGCGGAGGTACTTAACCTGATTGAGCGCGTCCGTGCTCGTGGGCTGGGCGTGATTATTATCAGTCATAACATGGAAGATGTGCGGGCGGTAGCCGATCGTATCGTTGTGCTGCGCCTAGGTCGTAATAAAGGTATTTTCACCCCTGACGCATCCAATCAGGATTTAGTGGCAGCTATCACCGGTGCCACCGAGAACGCCGTATCACGCCGGGTCGAAAGAAAAACGCATGAAAATCAGCCTGGAGGCATGTTGAATCCATGAATAACACCACGAAGAAAAACTTGCAGCAAACTCCTGCGCTCGATCGCAGTGATGAACGAGTGCTGCACAATGACAGCCTATTCGGCGTGTTTCATGTTTTTATCAATCGAATAAAAACCGGTGACCTGGGGATGATACCGGTGGTATTAGGTCTGATCCTGATTTCACTGGTATTTAGCGTCCTCAACCCGGTCTATTTTGCCCCCAATAACCTGGTGAATATGCTGTTTGACTGCGCAACCGTCGGTTTTATCTCCCTGGGTATCGTTTGTGTGCTAATGCTAGGCGAAATTGATCTCTCGGTCGGTTCACTCAGCGGGCTTTCATCGGCAATTATCGGCGTGCTATGGGTCAAACTCGGTTGGCCAGTGGAAGCGGCCATTGTCGTAGCACTTCTGATGGGCGCGGTCGTGGGCATTGTTTATGCCGAGCTTTATAACCGTATCGGGATGCCCAGCTTCGTCGCCACACTTGCCGGGTTACTGGCCTTGCTGGGCATGCAACTCTACATCCTGGGCCCGTCGGGGAGTATTAACCTGCCTTATGCTTCGCCCTTGGTGCGCTTTGGCCAGGTGATGGTGATGCCCGGCTGGTTCTCGCACATTATGGCGTTGATCCCCGGCATATTAATGTTGGTTCAGGGACTGCGAACACAAACTCGCCGTACACAGGTTAACCTGTCGTCCGAGCCGATGAGTTCGCTGTTGATACGTGTCATTATTTTGACGGTTATTTTTGAAGTTGCTGTTTTCTATCTTAATCTTGGGCGCGGCGTGCCATGGATCTTTGGCTTATTTGTGGTGTTTGTGATGCTGCTTAACTACGCGCTGAAACGCACCAAATGGGGCCGTTCGATGTTCGCTGTAGGGGGTAATCGAGAGGCGGCGCGGCGCTCGGGTATCAATGTGCGAGCCATCTATATTAGCGCCTTTATGCTTTGTTCCACTCTGGCGACCATCGGTGGGATCCTCGCCGCCTCACGCTTGGCTTCTGCCAGCCAACAGGCCGGCACCGGTGATGTCAATCTTAATGCCATTGCTGCGGCGGTTATTGGCGGTACCAGTCTGTTTGGTGGCCGTGGAAGTGCCTACTCGGCGCTGTTGGGTATTATTGTGATCCAGTCGATTTCAAACGGTTTAACGCTGCTCAATCTGCCATCGTCACTGCGTTACATGATAACTGGCGGCGTACTGGCGGTGGCCGTCATTGTTGATTCTCTGGCTCGTCGCTCTCGTTTATCACACGGTCGTTCCTGACCCCTCTCATTCAAACTGGAGAAACACCCATGCATAATTCACTTGAAAATAAAGTTGTCGCCATTACTGGTGCTGCATCAGGCATCGGTCTTGAATGCGCCCGCGCTTTTCTGGCCGCCGGCGCGAAAGTGGTTCTGATTGACCGTGCCGGTGATCGGCTAGAGCAGTTGGCAAAAGAACTGGGTGAGCATGCTTATCCATTAGTTATCGACCTGCTGAAACCGCAGGAAGTTTCCGGCATGCTCAGTGGGATTTTGGCCGTCGCAGGAGGATTGGATATATTTTATGCCAATGCTGGATCTTATGTTGGTGGCCCCATCGAGGAAGGTAACCCAGATGACTGGGACCGCATGCTTAATCTGAACATCAATGCGGCATTTCGATCAGTTCATGCTGTTTTGCCTCACCTTATCGCGCAAAAATCAGGCGATATTCTCTTCACCAGTTCCGTTGCCGGGGTGGTACCGGTTATCTGGGAACCCATTTATACTGCGTCCAAATTTGCGGTGCAGGCATTTGTTCACACCACGCGCCGTCAGCTTTCCAAGCATGGTATTCGCGTCGGTGCAGTGTTGCCGGGGCCGGTCGTTACCGCTCTGATTGATGACTGGCCAAAAGCCAAACTGGAAGAGGCCTTGGCGAATGGCAGCCTGATGCAACCCATCGAGGTCGCTGAAGCAGTTATGTTTATGGTCACTCGCCCAAGGCACGTTACCGTACGCGACCTGGTCATTGTGCCTAACAGCGTTGATCTCTAAGCGTATCAGGGATAGAAACGTCCCTTCACCCGCTTTTTAATGGAGAAATTATGAACGGAGCGCCACAAAATAAAAATCCTGCGGATGACCGGGTAATTATTGGGGTAGATGTCGGTACCGGAAGTGCTCGTGCCGGTGTTTTTGACCAATCTGGCACCCTGTTAGCGGCAGCGAAAAGGGACATCACGCTTTTTCGTGGCACCGGTCACGCTGTCGAGCAATCAAGCCGCGAGATTTGGCATGCTGTGTGTTCAGCCGTCAGAGAAGCGGTCGATAGATCCGGCATCGCTGCTGAACGCGTGGCGGGCATTGGTTTTGATGCGACCTGTTCCCTGGTGGTTATCGATGCAAATGGTGATCCTCTGGCCGTGGGTGAAACCGACGATCCTGAGCGAAATATCATGGTCTGGATGGACCATCGTGCTACAGAACAGGCCGAACGTATTAATGCACTGAATCATCCGGTGCTTAAGTATGTAGGAGGTAAGATTTCCCCCGAAATGGAGACACCGAAAATACTTTGGCTCAAGGAAAACCGTCGAGAAATTTACGATAAAGCCTGGCAGTTCTTTGATCTGGCAGATTTTCTTACCTGGCGTTGTACCGGTGATCTGGCGCGTTCTACCTGTACTGTAACCTGCAAATGGACTTATCTTGCCCATGAGAAACGTTGGGACGACGACTATTTTCGTCAAATTGGATTAAGCGAAATTGTAGACGAACAATTCATACGTATTGGTCAGCGCATCGTCGAGCCGGGAACCTGTTGTGGTGAGGGACTGACTCAGCAAGCCGCGAGTCAGTTAGGCTTACCCGTTGGCACGCCGGTGGCGGCAGGCATGATTGATGCTCACGCTGGGGGCATCGGTACTGCCGGGATCAAAGGAAACGCCACCAATAATCTTGCTTACGTATTTGGTACCTCTTCGTGCACCATGACAACCACAGAACAACCGGTTTTCATCCCTGGGGTGTGGGGGCCTTATTTTTCGGCCATGGTACCGGGCATGTGGCTTAATGAAGGCGGGCAGAGCGCGGCGGGTGCGGCGATAGACCAGCTTTTATTGTTTCATCCAGCGGCCCGTGAAGCAGAAATTCTTGCTGAGCAGCATTCGTTGCCCCTGCCCGTGCTATTGGCGAATTTGGTACTTGAGAAAATCACCAAGGCTTCAGAGGCAGTCGAACTCACGCACGGGCTCCATGTTGTGCCCGAGTTTCTGGGCAATCGTGCGCCTTTTGCCGATCCCCATGCTCGGGCGGTGATTGCCGGTCTGGGCATGGAGAACAATATTGATAGTCTTCTGTCACTTTATATTGCCGGGATATGCAGTATTGGCTACGGATTGCGACAGATAATTGATGCGCAGGCGCAGGCGGGGGCTGTCATTGAAAATATTGTTGTCAGTGGCGGCGCTGGGCAGCATCCATTAATTCGTCAACTGCTGGCCGACACTACCGGACGCCCGGTCATTTCAACCAAAGCACCGGAACCCGTGCTGCTAGGTTCGGCGATCCTCGCCGCCTACGCTGGCAAACTTATTTCATCGGTCGCCGAGGGTATGGCGCGTTATTCTGCTATCGAAAACGAATACTGGCCAGAGATGAAATATAGCGATCGGCATTTACGCCGCTATGCCACGTTCAAACGCCTTCAGGAGAATGCCAGACATCTGGATGGTTAATATTGTTATATTGAAGGGTAATCAGTGTCGTTCCAAACTTTCTCATCCCTGCCCTGCAGGGATTTTTACCTTTCATACTGATTTAATCAGAGTGAAATCAAAGACGGCCGTAACAAATAGTTATTGCCGCATTCATAATTAATAGACAATTACGACGAAAAAACCTTATTGCCATCATATCCTGTAACTTTTAAGCAAAATTTAGGTATATTCCTCCCAAATCAGTGACAAAAATCATTACATCAGCACACTCCTTTACTACCCTCACCGATAAAATATCATCCAATGCTGATCGGCTTGGAGTAACTTGTTGTTTTAAAACAATTTAATTACAATAAGAATGAACTTTAATTATTTATAAATAGTTAAAATTAAATAATAAATTTAGATAAACTAATCATTACATAAAAATAAAATGCGCTAAATAAGTGCAACAAGGTGAATAAAAAGCATCTTTATAGGGAATTGATAATTTAATTAATAAAAGTATAAAGTTTTATCTTTCGCGGCCGATTACCGTCAGTAATTATTGTACTCACCTGTTATCAGGGAACTCCCCCATTTACTGAGGTTATTATGAGAGTCAACCAGCCTGTCAGTCGGCAGGAGTATCCCATTGATCGCGATACCACCTTGCAATCCACCACCGACATTCGCGGAAATATTGCCTATGCCAATGCCGCTTTTGTGCGCGCCAGTGGTTTTGAATATCAGGACTTATTAGGTCAGCCTCACAATATGGTGCGCCACCCTGATATGCCTCCCGCCGCATTTGCTGATATGTGGCAAACCTTGAATGCCGGTCTTTCCTGGTCATCACTGGTGAAAAACCGCCGTAAGAATGGTGACTATTATTGGGTACGTGCCAATGCTACACCATTACGCCATGAGGGCCGTTTGACCGGCTATATATCAGTGCGAATTGCGCCAACACGGGAAGAGATTAAGCAAGCTGAAGCGCTGTATGCCGACTTTAACTCCGGCAAAGCAAAGCGCCGCCGCATTGCGCTATATCGCGGGTTAATTGTTCGTACCGGCTGGCTGTCATTATTATCACTGTTCCAAACTCTGCCATTACGCTGGCGTTTGCGCGGAGCTTTATTGTCTGCCGCACTGCTCCCAACGGTGGCTGCCGGGGTGATGGACATTACCGGTTTGCCACTGTGGGTAATGGCGGGGGCGACGGTCGTCAGTAGTATCATCACCTCGTTTTGGCTAGAGCGCCAGGTTGCCCGCCCGCTTGCTGCCATTTTACAGCAAGCGCAGAATGTTTCTTCCGGACAGGCCGGTGATTATGTACAGCTAAACCGGGTTGATGAGATTGGCTATTTGATGCGTAGTGTCAATCAATTGGGTCTGAATCTTCGCTCCCTGACCGATGATGTCAGCGGCCAGGTTGATGGTATTAACACCGCCAGCAGTGAAATAGCGGCAGGGAATCGTGAGTTAAAAGTCCGGACCGAGCAAGCTACAGCCAACTTGCAGCATATCGTCAGCGCCACAGAACAATTGGTCGCCACGGTGCAAAACAGTGCCAATAGTGCCAATGAAACAACATCATTGGCGGCGATGAGTAGCCATGCTGCCGAACAAGGCAGCGAGCTGATGCACCAGGTTATTGAAACCATGGGTACAATTAATGATTCCAGCCATCGTATTGTCGATATTATCAGTGTGATTGAGGGTATCGCCTTCCAGACCAACATTCTGGCACTTAATGCTGCGGTGGAGGCGGCACGGGCGGGTGAACAAGGTCGGGGATTCGCCGTCGTTGCCAGTGAGGTGCGCCATTTGGCACAACGATCTTCAACTGCAGCCAAAGAAATCAAACAGTTAATTGAAACCAGTGTGGAACGGGTGCGCGATGGCAGCACGTTAGTGCAAAATGCCGGTGCCACCATGGATAATATCGTCAAACAAGCGGGGCAGGTCTCAACCTTAATCAGTGAAATCAGTACGTCAACCCATGAACAGACCCAGGCTCTTGGCCAAATCAACCAATCAATTGGTCAGTTGGACCAGATGACGCATCAGAATGCGGCCATGGTCGAACAGTATGCTGGCGCGGCAGAGGAGCTAGCGCATCGCACCCTGCGCCTGACCGCTGCAGTCCGAATTTATCGGCCACTAAGCTGATAATGACATATGGCTAAAATAACGCAGATTGCACATAATCACTGAATTATCTGTTATAGAAACAATGGCAGACAACTCATCTGTCATAGCAATAAACAGAAACCCCGCTATAGTGGGTAGGTGGTTATTCAATTATTAAATAAGGAGTTTTATGTCATCACTTAATCAAACATCTGCCCGCGCTCACAAAGGTGAAACTGATGCAAACTTACCTGGTGAAGATCATTTGATCGCCCATGAAGCTTTGCTTGTCGCATTAATGGTTGAATGTGCTAATGAGTCGGATAACGATCAATTTCTGTTCAGCGTCAGAGAGACACTGAACAGAGTCTTAAGCACATCGCATTATCTTGATGCCAGCAAGATAGCCAACGGTCTGATCGATGAGGCTGATGATAAGGCCAACCGTTAGTGTTTCAGCCCTCGCTATCGAGGGCTTTTTATGGGTAACCTCGGCACTCCCGGTCTGTTGATAATAATTTCGTTACCAATGGCGACAAAAAATCATTTTTGCTAACATAAACCATGCGTTTTCATAGGTTACGTTATCGTTGATGCATCGCGTGCATTTACAACAATAGGTCAATCCGGCAAGGTTTATTGGCTCAAATAATACAAGGAGGATAAGTGCTGCTGGATAAAGTCCTGCTGGTTGCCATTATGGTTTTATTATCACTTTTTGCCTGGATGTTCTTCTCGCCGTATCATCTGTATTCCACCGTTTATGAGTTTCTTGAGTTATGTGGTTTTAACGAGGGATACTAGAACTTATGCCTTGATTAGCCATAGCTAGTGCCTGAGTGAACAGATAAAAAAACAGGTGCCACATTGTGCACCTGCCTGTTTTATTTTCAGCGCCACTTTATTGACGACTAACTTGATGTTGCTTTTATTGTTTCGAGCTGCTCTTTCGGCGGCAACACTGAATAGCTGGCAACGATCGCCGTGAGGATGATAAATAAATGCCCTTCCGAAGAGTCCAATAAGAAAGAATTAAACAGGTGACAAGCCAAGTAAGCACCGAGCAACGCAATCAGTACATTTCTAACCTGTATGGGTAAACGCCAGGCAGAGCGGAAATAACAAAACATCCACCCGAGGAACAACACTAACCCTACCAGCCCAGACTGAACAGTTTGCATCAGATATTCATTGTGTGGGTTTATGCTATATTCATTCTGTGAAAAGTTATACCAGAACCCTCCGGCCCCATGCCCCAAAATAGGTGCTTGTTCTATCAGCTTCGCCGATTCGAGCATAAATGCAGTACGCGCGCCCATGGAACTGTCACAAGCAACATTCGCATTACCATTAGTCACTGCCAGGCAAGCTTCAACCTCAGTCACCCCCTGTTGTAATCGCTCTACCGCCCGGTTTGGTACCATGATCACAATAGCCGCAACGATAAGGGCACAGGCAACCATACCCAAACGCTGACGGTTTGATAGTGACAGTAATCCCCATACCCCGAAAGCCGCCGCCAAAGCAACATAGCCGGTACGGCCTTGCACCATAAAGACAATATTATAGACGGCCAAACACACCAGCAAGCCGTAACCCCAGCGTTTAAGTCCCAGGCTTCGGAAGGCCAGAGAAAGCCATATCACGGCCGCCAGTGCCATAAAGAAGTTATGCGTGATTTGTAATTTAAAGACAAACGGATTCAGTGGGTCAATTCGCCCCAAAGGCAGATGAAGGACTCCAACCCATAGGCTCGCCGCCAGGATAACGGCATTCGCCAACAAAAAACCTTTGGCAAAATAACCGATAAGTGAACGAGAAAGCACAAAGAACATCGCTAACGGCAGGATATACAGTAGCTTGGAATACTTGCTGACCATCACTTTACCGTACAGATTGTGATTCCAGAGTAAAGATAGCGCCAGCAGTATAAACATCATCGCGGGCAGCCAAATCAGTGGATTTTTTGCCAAAGCTTTTACATGGCGGGTATCACGGCTCAGCAGCAAACAGGTGACAGCCAATACCATCGAAAGATTCATTATAAAATTAGAAGTGGGTAAACCAATACCTAACAGAAATGCCGTTGCACCAGAGAATATGCCAACATACCGATGCACTGGCGGTGAACCGGGCAAAGGAGTAGAAGCAGGAAAAGTCATAAGTCACTCACTTCAGTTTGATAACCCATTGAGGCTGCTTGATAACTCTTTGCCGAGTATCGCAGCCTTAACGTACGTCATAGCCAACCATCAGATGACCGTTAGCTATAAGAATATTGATAGCAGCCGCAGTTATGCCGCGAGTGATCTGAACAAGTAGCGGAACCACCATAATGGCCGCCACCACACCTTGCGTTCAGGTACCGTCGGCAGACGTGAATGCACTTTTTTGATTTCCCAATTAAAATTAAGGAATATTCTGCTATGACCGTATTCTGCACCAAAACGCGCAATTTCACTTTTTTTGCGATCATCAATGGGGGCGTTATGGCGCAGATCACGATTTAGAGAATGATAGCTTTTCTTCCTATCAACGTTACGCTCAATGCATCTGTACTTCTTAGGCAGATAACGTGGTGTGGAACCATGGTCTTTATGGAATTTCACAAAGCGGTAATCTTCCGAGCCATAATGACCTGCGAACTCTTCATCATAACCATAAAGCCGGAAGAAGCGAGCTCTGGACATAAAGAACACATTGGGATGGCCGCGATATGCCTTACCCGTTTCTTCATCAGTTCGATAGATACGGTACAATGAACGCCCTGGATTGCGGGCATTAACCAGATAACGCATAGTGTCTTCAGGCAGCAGGCAGTCTAAATCAGTGATAATAATCTTGTCTGATTTAGCATAAGTCACGCCCAGATTCCGAGAACCCGCCTGATTCCATTGAATATCAGTGGTTATCCTTAACCATGTGAAATTCAAATCATAATCTTTTACGTCATATTCTAATGGGGAACAGTCATCAACAATGACAAATTCGACAACATCTTTAATATCATCAGGATAAGATTCATACACCTTCAACAAAGACTCAACAGAATCCATATTTCCCTGATTACAGTAAAAATGAGTTACATAAGTCAGTTTAATGTGCTGCTTATCTAACGGATGCCGTGCCTTAACGATTTCTACATCCTTTATCACAATATAAGCCTCTGTTTTAAGAGAGAAAATAAATTTTATGCGATCATGAAAACTAACGGTTAAATAAATTCAGCGTGAATAGAAAACATCTATAGGCTGAATAACTTGCGTTAAAGAATAGAGAGTTACCATAATCAGTCAAATAATTTCTTCATATTATTGCGTCAATCGTCATTCGAAACAAAAATAACAATTTAATAACAAATGAAATGTCTTCCTGCTTTCCAGAAGTTCTGTGACGAACGCCTACTCGGTCATAAGATCAGGCAACAACAGATATACACAATGATGATCGAGGTAAATAATGGACGGTTTTAGTGGTTTAATTATGGTTATTTTCTCGCGGTTTTGCAGGAGCATTGGGGGGAAAGAACAATCGTCCCGTTTATTGGTCGCTCTATCCCCCTACTTGCTTGGCATCATTATTGCTTCTGACATATCAGAAATTACTTACCATACAATTCGTGACTACAGCATGATAGCGAGGAGGGTTGATAAGTGTCACAGGCCACTCGATATCAGGTGCAGTGCCAATATCAATAGCCTGCAACTGCTGAACATACCCCATGATCGAACAAGGAAAATAAGTCATGCAATAATAGATTATTTATATGTATTGTGATTTGCGTTGCTGGCTCTTATCTTGAACTATCCTCGGCATTGGCCCCCATAATACCGAAAACTTTTGAATCCTGCTAAAATTTAGCCCGTTACCCTTTTAAACTGATTGAATATCGCGCTATGGATACAGTATAAAAAAACCTTCCCTCTAACAGTTTCATCGCTACCACATGATAAAATTTATCTTTATGAGGTATAAACTATTGACAATGAAAGCTCTAATGGGAAAAATACGCACTATTATTTTTTAATGAGTTAGCTATGTTATTTACCAGAAATGAAACTAATTATATCAAAGGCATTGCTATTATTCTGATGTTAATGCATCACTTATTCGCATTTCCTGAACGCATACCTCCAGATGTAAACATCATTAATTCATTCCCTTTTATTACATGGGATATTGATAATTTTATAGCCTCCTTTGGTAAAATATGCGTGGCTATGTTTTTATTTATATCAGGTTACGGATATTCTTTTAAAAACAAAATTAGTTTCAAGTATTCATTTAATAAATTAAAGAAACTATATTTTAGCTATTGGTTGGTTTTTATTATTTTCATCCCAATAGGATTCTTATTTGTAAATAATGACTGGGATGATAGTTCACCGATAAAGCTAGCTAAAAATATAATAGGAGTATCATCTGATTACAATGGCGAATGGTGGTTTATACGGCTGTATGTAGTCTATGTTCTTGCGTTGCCTATAATATCAAGATTGAATAGCATCACATTGATTTTCATGGCTCTGATATCATTACCTTTAGGGTATTTTTCTCAGCGAATGGGGTACAACGTCATATCCATGTACCTTGCATGGTTATACCCGTTTATTTCTGGCTACGTTTTTGGGAAAGAAAATAAAAAGATAGCGGGAATTATGAAACATCTAAATCCACCATTTTTTTATTCATTTTCATTTTTATGTATAATGTCTTTTTTCGTGACATTCAAAACGTATGGGTTAATTGTTACATCCCCTTTGTTCGTGATGTTAATAAAATGCATATATAATAGCACCATACATCACCACATTATAAACAACCTTGGGACACACTCTCTGTATATGTGGTTAACGCATTCATTTTTTTGCTATTACTATACTCCAGAAATAATTTACTCTGTCAGGTATGCCCCACTGATACTATTTCTACTTATACTAATTTCATATATAACTAGCGTTATTTTAGATAACATTGAACATATCATAAAAAAATTATATGTAAAATTAATAGAATGCTTGTCATCACATAATTAACGAGTCAGTAATAAACAACCGCGCGATTAAGCCCAGTCCTACTACATACCATTATTCATCTATTCGTCATTCAGGCATGCGGTAACCATTACACGCATCATAACAGTGAGATGGTACAATGCAACGCAAAAACCCACAGTTAAGTGGGTTGGTTTTTGGTGACTTATTAAATTTGAGCTACTACACATTACGCTAGAAGTCATAATCATTAATGACGTCCAACAATTTCTTATTCTCTTGGTATTTGGTGCTTAATTTTTTTTGTAATTCAGTTGCTTTAGGACAAGTAACATTTACTTCTTTCTCTAGGGTAACTTGCCGTTCTTTGGGGATTGATGAGTCCCATTCGCCAGCAAGATATTGGCATTCATCCGCTATTTTTATAAACTCACTAATATCTGCAGGGTATTTTATAGCAGCATGTGAACATCCAAGTAAAAGAATAAATGGCAAAATAAAAACAATCGTTTTCTTCATGTTATCTACCATCCGTTGACCAATGAGGTTTGTCTTTAGAACCACAATGGTATTTTGTAACACCAAAACTTTTCCCTACCATATGGAGTGCTATATTCATCCCATCTTTAGGAAAACTCTTAATTAAAACTTCCTCGCCGCTCTTATTTTTTATTTTCAAATCTCCCATCCATAAGATATTCATATCTATCGCGTTGCCTTCAGTATGTCTGCTTTTTAATGATGGTGCCACGTTAAGTCCAGTCATACCATACGCTCTGACCATATCCTGTGCAGCTTTAATACTTTTGGCTGTATCCCGACTGCCATCACTCTTTTTATGCGTCCATTGAATGCTAACACCGGTTTTATCCGGTACAGCTTTGGTTACTGGTCAAAGGGTCGGGGACATTTCCAATATGAAATTTACTGATATTTGGGATGACATGTTACACATCACTCAGGAGAAAACAGGTTCACGCCTGGCTATCCCATTGGATCTGGTCTGTGGGCCGACCAACCTGTCACTGAGGAAAGTGGTAGTCAAGTGCCGGGATGCAGTGTTAAGCAAATATTTGGTTCATTTTCGACATACTACATCACAGGCAATCCGAGGTGACAGCGTTTCAGCAAACGCCATAACGACAACGTTTAAAAAGGCCAGAAA
>NZ_CQAZ01000023.1:0-19185 GCF_001152565.1 Yersinia pekkanenii
CGGACTTTATTCAACTTAATGATCGCTCATTCTGATGAATGCTCAGAGTCTTCATTCAATGAAATATAAATTATAAAACTAAGTAGGGATTACATGGAAAAAATTCTAATGACGTTGGTGCTGCTTACCCTACCGGGTATAGCGTTGGCAGCCACCTCAAACAACACCATCAAGTTCCAGGGAGAAGTGGCTGAACAGACTTGTATGGTTGATATCAATGGGACTGCCAATACCCCCGTAGTTTTGTTACCAACAGTCTCGACCAGCAACCTGAATCAAGTCAATTCGGTTGCCGGTAAAACCAATTTCACGATTAATCTTACCGGCTGCAATATTGCCATTCAAGACACCAAAATCAGTTCGGTTTTTCAGGGTATGAATGTGACACCTGCGGGTAACTTAGGTAACGTCGGTACAGCTCAAAACGTGGCTATTCAGTTGCTGGATACCGCTGGTATCCCAATCCGTATGTCCGGCGGTAGTGTTGAAGTCCCAGGGATTACCTTGGCCGCCGGCGCGACATCAGCATCGCAGGATCTGGCGGCGCAATATATCACGGAAGAAGGCCGCGCAATTGCCGGGAGTGTTATTGCTTCTGCTCAATACGCGATCACCTATCCCTAACTATTCATGAAATCCAAACCCTTTTATGGATACGTTGGCCAATCGGTAGCGGAGCCGATACCAACCAGAAAAAATCAAGGACAAGTAAGCGTTATGACACTGATTGCTCATAGAATGATCGCCTGCTCGTTGTTGCTGCTTAGTGGCGTACCCTTATGGACGCAAGCCAGTGTTGTTATGACAGGGACACGTATCATTTACCCTGAAGGTACACGAGATAAAGTTTTACAACTCAGTAATAAAGATGACCATCCCAATTTGGTTCAATTATGGATGGATGACGGCAATAATCAGTCTTCACCATCAAAAAGTGATGTCCCTTTCACATTGACACCACAGATCTTTCGTATGGAAGCCAAAAGTGGGCAAGTGATACGGTTATCGTATATTGAACGTCATTTGCCCAAAGATCGTGAATCAATTTTCTACCTCAACTTTTTACAGATCCCCGCATTAAAGGCAGACAATCATACTGAAAACAAATTGGTTTTGATCGTTAATAACCGAATGAAAGTCTTTTATCGCCCGGCGGCATTAAAAGAAAATGTCGATACCTTGGGTGAAAAGATACAGGTCACGCTGGAGGGCACTGCCGGTGATAAGATCAAGATACAGAACCCAACGGGCTATTATATTAGCCTGCGTGATGCCAAGTTGGTCAGTAATGGGAAAACAACATCATTTGCCATCAGTGAGATGTTCCCCCCCAACTCGACCACTAATTTGGCCTTACCCGCTGGAGTTAAGGCCAAAAAAGGCGAATTACTGACGCTGAACGTGGTTAATGATTATGGCACCAACATCTCTAGCGATTATCACTTGTAATGCTTCCGTGATGATAATCCAGGGTGCGCTTAGACAAAGGGAAAACCAGTGAGGTTGACTCCCTGGCTATCCTATTTACTAACGCACGGCTTGTTGGTGAGCCATTTTGTGTCAGCGTCGGAACAGAACTTGCAAGATGAGTATGTCTTTGAGGATGCGTTAGTACGCGGTTCATCACTCGGTTTAGGCTCAATTTCCCGCTTTAATAAAAAAAATAGTTATCAAGAAGGCAAGTATCACGTTGATCTCTATATGAACAACCAGTTTATAGATCGCGTCGAACTGATGTTTATCGAGAAAGATGATGCTGTGGTTCCCTGCCTATCAAGCTCACTGCTGCTACAAGCGGGTGTTACTGAAGAAGCGCTGAAAAATGCCGATCCCCAAAATAACTGTCTGGATATTAAAACCCTGTTACCGGCCAGTAGCTATCACTTCGATTACGCCAAGTTACGTTTTGACCTATCAGTCCCACAATTATTTGTCAAAAAAGTACCGCGCGGCTATGTTGACCCACGCAATTTAACCTCGGGGGATACTATTGGTTTCAGCAATTACAATCTGAATCAGTATCATGTAGGTTATAACAACGAGGGTATTAAACGTACGACCAACTCAACCTATCTCAGCCTGACCAATGGCATCAACACCGGTATGTGGCGTTTTCGTCAGCAAGGTTCACTGCGCTATGATGCTATTCGCGGGGCCAGTTGGGCTTCTAACCGACTGTACAGCCAACGCGCCCTGCCCGCTATTAGCAGTGAAGTTACCGTAGGTGAGACATTCAGCTCTGGCCAATTTTTCTCCAGCCTTGGGTTTAGCGGCATAACACTGGCAACCGATGACCGTATGTTACCGGAATCGCAACGTGGCTATGCTCCCGTTGTCCGGGGTATTGCCCGGACCAATGCCAATGTCACGGTGTATCAAAACAATCGGCCTATTTATCAATCCACGGTTTCACCGGGGCAATTTGAATTTAATGATTTGTCTGCCACCAATTTTGGTGGCGACCTGACCATTGAGATTCAAGAAGCCGATGGCAGTATCAGTACCTTTCAGGTGCCGTTCTCCTCAGTACCCGAATCCTTACGCCCCGGTTACTCCCGCTATAGTTTCGCCGCCGGGCAGGTACGCTCGCTGAACAGTAATGATGTATTCAGTGAGTTCACCTACCAACAGGGGGTCAGCAATGTCATTACAGCCAATACGGGGTTACGCCTGGCAGCCGGTTATCAGGCCGTCATACTGGGTGGCGTATTTACCCACTATATTGGGGCGTTAGGGCTAGATGCCACCTATTCGAATGCCAGCCTGCCCGGTGATGCCAGTAATTCTGATAATAAACAGCATAGTGGCTGGATGGCGCGAGCCGCTTTCAGTCGCACGTTTGAAGCCACCAATACCACTTTTTCAGTGGCGGGCTATCGCTATTCAACCGAGGGTTACCGTGATTTAAGTGATGTATTGGGCATGCGTGCAGCCAGTAATAACGAGATCTGGAGTTCCGGAACTTACCGACAACGTAGCCGGACTGAAATATCCCTTAATCAGAGTCTTAACCGCTACGGTTCACTGTATTTGACCGCCTCCTCACAGGATTACCGTGATAACCGCAAGCGGGATACACAATTACAATTGGGCTATGCCAATACCTTATGGCGCGATACCAGTTTCAACCTTGCCGTCTCTCAGCAGAAAACCGGGAGCAGCAATAACGAAACTTACTTTGTCGATCCCGGCAGCGGTATGCCTGCGGCAAATGGTGCAAATATCCTGGGTACTCGCGAAACCGTGGTGCAAATGTCTATCTCATTCCCACTGGGCCGGAGCTTGCATGCGCCGTATATCTCAGCCGGTGCCGTCAACAGCAAAGTAGGCGGAACCAGCTATCAGACCTCGTTATCTGGGGTGATGGGTGAGGATCAATCCGCCAGTTACAGCCTGGATGTGGCCCGCAGTGAACAAACCAAAGAAAATACCCTAAGCGGCAGTTTGCAAAAACGGTTGCCCATTACCAGTCTGAGCGGCAGTGCCTCCAGCAGCCCAGGTTATTGGCAAGGTTCGGCCAGCGCCCGTGGTGCGGTCGCCTTCCATAGTGGCGGTGTCACTCTCGGCCCCTATCTGAGTGATTCCTTTGCCCTGATAGAAGCCAAAGGTGCCAGTGGGGCCAAAGTGATGAATGGACAAGGTGCAAGCATTGACCGCTTTGGCTATGCTCTGGTGCCAACACTCACCCCCTATCGCTACAACACCATTACGCTCAATCCTGATGGCATGGATTTTAATACTGAACTCCAGGACGGCGAGCGGCAAATTGCTCCCTATGCGGGATCTGCGGTGAAAGTAACCTTCCGCACCCTCAACGGGTACCCGGTGTTAATTACCGTCAACCTGGCCGATGGCAGCCAATTGCCGATGGGCACCGTGGTTTATAGCACCACAACGGCCACTGACGGCGCCAGTAAACAGCAAAATAACGAGATTGGCATGGTCGGTCAGGCCAGTCAGGCGTATTTACGGGCTGAAGAACCCCGTGGCACACTCATTTTAGTGTGGGGGGATGCTGCCAATGAACGCTGCCAGCTAGATTACGATTTAGGCAAGCCCGATAACGAGAAACAGCTGTATAAACTCGATGCCTTGTGTGTCGTTACTCAACATTGAATCAGAGAAACAGTATGAATCCTATAACGATGCATTGTTTTCAGTTATACCGGCGCAAGCCCCTATTCTCTCGTTGTGTGGGATTATTATTTTCACTTAGTTTGCTGAGTGTCGCTTTACCCGGCTATGCCCAATGTGTCTGGAAGGGAGCTAACATCGGCGGCGATAACTACGGTGCCTCATTGCAGCTCGGTAGTGTCAATATAACCAGCAATTACATTCAGCCGGTTGATTCAATACTGACCGCCAGCATTATTAGCCTGGTACCTGCCCGTTTCTGGTCAAATCCTGAAGCTGTTATCTATGAATGTGACGTGGCTGATAAAGACAGTTTATTCGAAGTATTTGCCACGAACGGCGACAGTAATGTCGGCGGCTACACCAATATGGGTGACAACTATTTTCAGACCTTCTTCCCCTATACTGCATTGAAATTGATTCATGTTGATTCCGGTAACGAATTTACCCGCATCTGGCAACCGGTTCCGTTGAGAAAGTACGATGTGGTGGGGAATAAAATTCAGATTAAGGGCAAACATTTCAGCCAGATCCGCGCAGAATTGAAAAAAGTAGGTTCAGTGGATCGCACCCCCGGCCCCTCCTCCTGGGGCTGTCCGGGTCCGGCGGCTGATAACTATTCCGGTAGCTATACTTGCAATCAACCCAACGGCTATGTGGTATTCAAAGGCCCAGGTATGCCAGTACCGGAAACAGGGTATGACTCGGCAACTAATTATCAAACCTGGGGGACTGGCCGCTATATGGCATTTGGTATGAATACCTCACCGCGCTCGATCCTGACACGCAAAAATACCTGCGTGCTGCGTAACGTTACTCCTTATGTGGTTTTCCCTATCATTACTGTGAATGAACTCAACGATAACCAAACCCGTAGCGCGGATATTTCGGTGGATATAGAATGCCAATCCGGTACAGAGTCCGGAACCAACAGCGGGCAAACGGCACTGGGTATCCAAACTTCATTACCAGGTTATCTGAAAGCACAAGGGTTAGGGTTGGTGAACGCGGCTGGCGGTGTGAGCTACCTGTTATCGGACCATTATGGTACTGACAGCCGTATTGCCACTGGTGTCGGTATCAGCCTGAGCGACAGTCGCGGAGCGGCAATGAACTTTGTCGGCTGGGGAGGCTGTATCAACAATTGCATCGCGACTGCCAGTGCCGGTTGGTATCCGGTTCTTACCGGTGCCAGTTCCAATGGTAGCAATGCCGCCGGTTATAATAACTATTCACATCATTTCACCGCCACATTGAAAAAACTGCCTAACGGCATCCCTACTGCCGGTAAAGTCGATGCCACCGCTTATGTTTTGGTAAAAATACAATGAGACTCATCTGGTTGTTTTTACTCACCTTAAGTATCAGTCACCACGCCGTAGCCGGTTTAGTGGCAGGCTCGACTCGCATGATTTATCGGCCTGAGTCACAAGAGCGCACACTGATGCTGGCTAATACTAATGATTATCCGGTGGTGGTACAGACCTGGATTGATGATGGCGATGTGGACAGCACACCGGACCAAAGCAAAGCCCCCTTTATCGTATTACCTGCGGTATTCAAAATGCAATCGGGAGCGGCTCAAGGGTTACGCATTATCAATAAAGGTGACGACCTGCCTACCGATCGGGAATCGGTTTATTGGCTGAATTTATACGAAATACCGCCTAAATCACGGCGCAACATGGATGCCTATGCTCAGGTTGCCATGGCAATGAACACGCAAATGAAGATCTTCTATCGCCCCAATGGATTAACGCCGGAACCAGCTGAAGCGATGAAAAAAATCAGCTTTACTCTGCAAAAGCAAAATAAAAAATACGTTCTAACTGCCCACAACCCCACACCATACCACGCCTCTTTTGGCCAAATACAATTGCAAAACCGACTACAAAATTTTTTGATAGCACAAGAGATGGATATGATGACGGCCCCGTTTGCCGAGCGCCAATATTATTTTGAACAACAACCCAGCTCATTCAGTGGTGAGATAACCCTGAGTTATATTTATTTCGATGATGCGGGTAATCAGGTAAAAAACAGCCAGTTAGTTAATGTGACACCGTAACATATTGTGTTTTTTCAGTGCTAACGTCAGAGGAGCTGCGCCACAGATGCAATTCCTCTGATAATTTTCAATTAGACACGGGGATAGGTTCCAGCGACTGACAATAATTATACGCGCTTAGCGCCCCTTCTTCTTACGCCCAGGTTGGCTAAAGCGCTTGCGGGAAGCAGATTTATCGTCGGATTTTTCGGCTTTTTTCGGTGCGCTGATACTGACTCTTTTTGCTTCAACGGGTTTAGCCGGCGCTTTTTTCACCGGTTTTTCATCAGACGATGAGTTTTCAATCAGCTTAAATAACTCGATGAGTTCATCTTCGGTCAAATCTCGCCACTCACCCTGTGGCAGCCCTTTCAGACTGACGTTCATGATGCGTATACGTTCAAGTTTGGTGACTTCATAGCCAAAGTACTTACACATGCGGCGAATCTGCCGATTAAGCCCTTGCACCAGTGTGATACGAAACACAAAGGCCGCTTCTTTCTTCACTTTGCATTTTTTGGTCACGGTTCCCAGCATCGGTACACCCGCACCCAGACCGAGAATAAACTCGTCAGTCACCGGCTTGTTGACGGTTACCACGTACTCTTTTTCGTGATCATTGCCAGCGCGCAGGATCTTGTTAACCAGATCGCCGTGATTTGTCAGGAAAATCAGCCCCTGCGAGTCTTTATCCAGACGCCCGATAGGAAAGACCCGTTTGCTGTGGTTAACGAAATCAACGATGTTGTCATGTTCACCATCTTCCGTGGTGCTGATGATGCCAACCGGTTTATTCAGCGCGATCAACACTAAGTCTTCTTCGTCACGCGGTTCAATCAGTTGACCGTTAACTTTCACCACATCCCCAGCAAACACCTGAGCGCCAACCGTAGCCCGCCTGCCGTTAATAAAAGCATTTCCTTGTTCGATGTAACGATCAGCATCGCGACGAGAACAGATACCGCTCTCGCTAATGTATTTATTAAGACGAATGGATAAGTTGCTCACCATGGTACCTTCATAAAAGGCGAACTATACCTTATCCACGTTAGGATGCGAAGCTTGCTTGGGGCAAATTGTGCAGCAGATAACTCACGGGGAAATAAACAAGTTTGCTGAAAAACAAGCCAATAAGCTCATTCTCTCAGCAAACGCACATTTTAGTGTTTTTCTACTTTGACAAACATCACCACCCCCGCTATGATTCGCCTCGTTCACACAATTCCTCTGTAGTTCAGTTGGTAGAACGGCGGACTGTTAATCCGTATGTCACTGGTTCGAGTCCAGTCAGAGGAGCCAAATTTAAAGAAACCCGCTTAGGTCACTAGGCGGGTTTTTTGTTTTAATTTTGTCGTTCGGCTGCGTTCGCACCAGACCTGAGCGTGTAAAAGTAGTTTGTTATCAATAGCCTTCCTCTGCACATGCTCAGGGAGGTTTTTTTGCATCCCAATTTCTAAGCTGCCTGTGCGGCAGTGAACTCGAAAGAACTCATGTTAATGATGATTGGAGTTTTCTAAGCTGCCTGTGCGGCAGTGAACTACCAGAATTAGAGTCATTATTTCGTTTAGGATTTCTAAGCTGCCTGTGCGGCAGTGAACTAAGCGATTCACACATCTTCCCGACTTTGACATTTCTAAGCTGCCTGTACGGCAGTGAACCGGCCACTCAATACGCTGGTGATGAGCAGTCTTTTCTAAGCTGCCTGTACGGCAGTGTGTTAAATATTGTGCAAAAGTAGACCAAGGGATCGGGGAATTATGGTGTAAAAGTGCACCACCCTGATTATTGATAAACTCTCCGTTTTTACGGAGATTTCCTTGGATGCCGTGCATGGAAACCATACTTAAAGTCAGAAGGCTTTCTCTTAAACAGGGGCTCTCTCAGAGAGCCATACTTATATGAATCAGCTAATTTTCTAAGCTGCCTGTACGGCAGTGAACATAAACTCATCAAAGATAATTGTTTTAACTTTTTTCTAAGCTGCCTGTACGGCAGTGAACAGAGTTATTAAGCATTAGGTGAAGCGCCTTATTTTCTAAGCTGCCTGTACGGCAGTGAACACTCTTTTTAGGGTCGTGTCTATCAGCACCTTTTTCTAAGCTGCCTGTACGGCAGTGAACTAAACGTATTAATCTAGATTCTCAAGCATTTTTTTCTAAGCTGCCTGTACGGCAGTGAACATATACCGGCGTGGCTTATGTCCGGGTGAACGTTTCTAAGCTGCCTGTACGGCAGTGAACTTTTCCATGACCGTATCAACAGACTCCCGATCGTTTCTAAGCTGCCTGTACGGCAGTGAACGCACTGGTACTGATACCGCTGATTTTCTTTGCCTTTCTAAGCTGCCTGTACGGCAGTGAACAACTTTGCCGGTGATGCGCTAAAGCGCGGTTACTTTCTAAGCTGCCTGTACGGCAGTGAACTTAATTGCGAGAAAAGATTCTACCTGGATTTTTTTCTAAGCTGCCTGTACGGCAGTGAACAGCTTACTATCCATGAATTGTCTATGCATCAATTTCTAAGCTGCCTGTACGGCAGTGAACGTGATGGCCGAGTGGTTGAATTGGATTGTGAATTTCTAAGCTGCCTGTACGGCAGTGAACTGCGGGACGCCCAGCGCGGCATGTGGATTGATTTTCTAAGCTGCCTGTACGGCAGTGAACCCCAACATACCTTTTATTTATTTTGTCAAGAGTTTCTAAGCTGCCTGTACGGCAGTGAACTACCGACACCTTTGCCAAACATTAAGTAGTCATTTCTAAGCTGCCTGTACGGCAGTGAACCGGCTGAACACCTTCAGGCATGACGGCTTGAATTTCTAAGCTGCCTGTACGGCAGTGAACAATCGGCTGGCGACATTCTGAGAAGTGGCACATTTCTAAGCTGCCTGTACGGCAGTGAACGAACTATGCTAATCACAGTTGAGACACTTTGCTTTCTAAGCTGCCTGTACGGCAGTGAACACATCAGTGCAATACGTCAAGAATTATTTTAATTTCTAAGCTGCCTGTACGGCAGTGAACAAACGCATAAACAGGAACCGCCCATTCATTAGTTTCTAAGCTGCCTGTACGGCAGTGAACGGCGAAATGACTTTGATACTGGCTATAACTTTTTTCTAAGCTGCCTGTACGGCAGTGAACAGCACACTGACTAACCCTGCATAATCCAGATTTTTCTAAGCTGCCTGTACGGCAGTGAACTTAAATCGAGTTATTCTTGTTGTATCTTCATGTTTTCTAAGCTGCCTGTACGGCAGTGAACGTTGGTCAATGGCTGCCTGGATAAACTGGCGGTTTCTAAGCTGCCTGTACGGCAGTGAACCACTCCGCTGGTCGCTGCCGGGCCTGTCAGGGGTTTCTAAGCTGCCTGTACGGCAGTGAACTGACGGCCATTGCCAACATGCCCGCCGCCCTGTTTCTAAGCTGCCTGTACGGCAGTGAACCGTTATGCAGGGCGTTTTCCTGCTCATTACGCTTTCTAAGCTGCCTGTACGGCAGTGAACCGTTATACAATATACATTACTTATTGATTATAAAATAAAAATCAATTGGATTGATAAAAAAGGCTTTTTTAATACTCTCGGCCAACCCTGTATAAAATCAATAGCTTAGAGTTGGCCGAAAAAAGAGGGTTAAAACCAGGGGATGGTAGTATTGGTACTTAAACCGTAAGCACTAAACACTCCTGTAACCGGCGTTTCCTGCAACTTACCTTGCTCAACAAATAGCAGGAAGTGTTGTGCACTGGACAGACTTTTTAACCGTAAAAAAGGCAGATTACACTGCTGTTCATGGCTGTCTGGAATGCGTAACCTCGCTTCTTCCTCCGTTAACCACCCTTTACTGACCGAACGACGACGTAACCGTTCAACATTACTCTTCACTTGCACACGGCGGATTACACGATATTTAACGACTGCCGGTATCGGAAAAATTTCACTGCACTCACAATAATCCCGCAAACCTTTTAACCAGCCAGCAGACTGCAATTCAACTAAATCACACTGGCGCCCATGAACACGTAATTGGCTACCCAACGTTTTACCTGCCCCAGGAAAACTCACACCGACTCGCCCCTGAGTGGTCGCGACAAGCGCCCGGTGTAATTTGGCAAACAGTGCCTCCAATAATGCCTGAGCACTAAACTCAGGATCAGAAAGCACACGTATATCAAGGTAATGATCCATTCCCCCCTCCTTATTCGCCTTTCTCGCCAAATACACCACCACGGATTAAGGTTGCCATCACATAGTGCTGTTGATTGACTTCAGGCGCATTCCCCTTTGTCACCCAGTTGTCCAGTAAAGTGTAGAAATCCATTTTCTGTTTTGGTTGGCGATAAGCTTTACCCCGGCTAGTCACTGAGCCATAAGGCTCAACCGCAATGGGACCTAGCTCCAATTCTGTGGCTTCAGGATACCAATCATCGATAGTCCGTAGCGCATTGCCCACTTTTTGTGAGTGCAATGCTGCGATACCATCAACCTGATATAACACTTTGCTTTTCTTACTGTTGCTGTCCAGCACCAGCTCTTGCGAAGGGAACACTTCCTGTCCTTTACCTAAGCGAACAAAAGCATCAATCGTGAAAAATGCAAAACCGTTACCCGCTAAACCGCGTTCAATTTCCTGTGCCAGTTCAGCCAAATCGCCGCTCGGCTGGCTAAATTGACGCAAATTAAAATCACCGCCCTCAAACTGCCAGTTTTTGGTCGAGCTGGTGACACTAACTTTAATCTGTTCAGCACCCACTCGGTTGCGCCATAAGAAACGGCCATTCGCCAGGTTCTCGGCATAGCGTGCCGCTAATACACCAAAGCCCTGTTCGCTGCTATAACCGTTAATAACACTCGCCAATTCAGCCTGATACTCCTGATCATTACAGACTGATGGCGTTGACAGATTACCCAACACCCGCAATGTAAAGCTCATTTTCAAGGTATCGCCATCAAATGGCAGTGCTGCCACATCGACTCGTTGTAAGTTCGCTTTTTGGATCTCTGCATCCAATTTTGCCGGATCACTTGCCAGGCTATTTTTCAGTCGGTTAGATATTGTGCCGCGTACCGCTTTTTCTTTAATGATGATCGGCTGCCAGTTGTCGGTTTGATCCCAGTTACCAGCAAACATCACCGCGTCAGAATTGGATAATTTACGTTCAAATGCCAGAACAGAAGCAGTCTTAATCATTGTTTTAGCCATTTTTAGATCCTTTAAAATTCGTCTTCATCATTAAATTCATAGGTTTCAACTGGCGTTGGTACCGCACAGCGACATAGATAGTTACCGTCTTGCAGATGATAGCCCCAGAGTAATTGGCGTAGATCCTTTATGCGGTGTAATCCTCGCCACTCACCTATACCGTAGAGTGATTCAACAAAACGGAACGGGGTGTTTGGATCACGAGATTTATCCACTTTGCCCGGTGGATATAATGGCGAAATAGCCCGATAACCGGTTACGATAGGGACTAAGTATCCAGTGGCAGGTTTAGGAACATAATCCCATTGGGCCGGAGAAGTGCTGTCTATTGGCTTATCACGGTGCAAAGGGGTAGCCTGAATTTTAAGTGCCGCAAAATCAAGCCAGGCATCAATCATCTCAACCTGCGGATCGGTTTGTTTTAATTGATTAAAATGTTCGGCCAGCAATTCGGATCGATCCAACAAAGCAAAGCCTGGCAGTAAGCGGCACAATGCTCTGCGAGTCGCTGCCTCGGTTTCAGGATAATTAATTACCGTTACCTTGCGGATATCAATAATAGTGCCACCGGCTAAACGCTGGGTCAGGCACAGTAATGCCAAATGCTTTTCCAACTCTTTAGCGCCAGCATCACCATTCGCAATCACGCCCTGACACTCAATAACTAAAGAAACCGTCATATGCATACGGCCTTCTTCATTAAAAGCGGCGGTTTTGGCTTCTTTGGTCAATGGGTTACGGGTTAGCGCAAAAACATAATCACGCCCGGATGAGTAAGCATGAACTTGTTGTTGATGGCAGATAACCGCACAATCCTCCAGTGTTAAACCGTGGCTTGCTTGCAGTTTGCGTGACAGCGCGTGGCTATAACCCAGAAAATGGGTGATCGCAGGGAAACCATAAGTTAAGCCCGCAATGGCATTGGCGTTCTCAACGCGCATCTGATGTAAAATAATCAGTGAACTCATGATCCTGTCTCCAGGCTACCTTGTTCAAACTCACGTAGCCGCTGCTTAAACAAGCTGGCCCACTCCTGCCGCTCTACTTCACCAAACACCAATTTATCGTGTCTTAATCGGCGATTGAGCCAGTAGCCAAACTCTTGGGCGATCTCTTTTTTCCAATCGCCTTTCTCGCGTTCAAGATGAAATACGGGATCATCCTTCGCTCGACCAGGATCAAGCCAGAGCTGCTGTGAACGTTTTAACTCACAATCTTCACTGCTGCTCCAGCCACTGATGCCATCCAGATTTTGGATTTCAGCCACATAATTAAATAAAATATCAATGATTTCATCACTATAAGCCAGACGAGAGGCGCGAATGACCATGGTATTAGTCAGGGGTTCAACACTCAACAAGTATTGCTGCATTTGCCACAGGGTATTGCGGGCGAGTGCAGTAAATTCACTGCGATCATGAAAAATAGATTTATGTTTTATGGGTGGTTTCTGAATACGTTGCCAATGGGGTGCGCCACAGGGCAATAACCAGACTTTTCCGCCACGGACACTGTTCAGATAAGAGATATTTTGCGGTTTGGTACCGCCGATATTTTGCACCGCGGTCTTGGGATAAATCACGCGGGGTTGCGGGTGCCATTTATCCGCTTTATAGGCACTATAGATTGCTTTCGACGTGTCACCGAAACGTGCATCAGCAATACGCTGATGTAAGGCATGCGCCAGTGATGAGGAAAACAGTGGACTGAGCAGATGGTATTGATCTGGCCCCACCGGAAAATAGAGTTGCTTGGCCAGTTTATGCGACGTGAGCTGTTTATCCACCAGCACCTGCTGGAACCCATCAACCCAAAGCGCTAATTGTTGCGAATTCTCGGCCAACTCAGCGAATGAAGAATAATCAGCCCGGTTCAGGCTGGCCAGTAGTGAATCGCCGTTATGTTCGGTTTGCAGTAGCTTGGCGACATCGAGAGCCGCAGCATTGCCGACGGCATCAATGGCCGGTTTAGCTAAGGTGGCGGTGGAGAGGTAGAGCGCATCATTTTCTGCCGTGGGCAGATTAAATACACTGCTGCCTCTGGCATCGCTGTGCGTGAACTTCAATGCATGAGTGACTAAGCTGATTTGCCCGGCACGGTTAGCAGCATCTGTTAGCCAGGCGCGCACCTCATAGCGGGCGATCAGTTCCTGCCGCTGTTGCGCAATTTCTTGTTGCGCCAGCGCGATATCTGCTGCTGCGGTTAATCCTGCCAGCCTTTTTTCCGCGTCCTTATCAAAAGCTTCAAGCTTGGGCTGCTTGCGGCCTTCAATATAAGAGACAGTGAAAGCTGTTAATCCCTCATCCGACATATAAAACTCCTTAGCTATTCCAACTACTGATCACTCAGAATAACCCCTGATTGAAAGTAATGGACAGAATTGAAAATGACCGTTGGTCTTTAATTGCCCAAGATTCATTTTGAACCGTAGTTACCATCGGCTTTATGCAAATAAGGCAAACAGTTAAAACCAATACTGCTCGGCCCGCTTTCTCAAATAATCCTGGTTTCATCATAGCCACCTTCTCATGCGAATTTGAGAATAGCCTAGCCCAAATCACTCCCCTAATCTATGTATACTTAAATTTAATAAAAATCATTGGAACTAACTTATAAAAATCATTATGATAGCGACGATACTGTCGTACAGACAGCTCAGAAATAATCAATGTAGACTTACAAAAAGCTTACAACTAACTGCCGTGCAGGCAGCGGCGCACTCAATCGAGTGCGCCAAACACCCCTAATAACGGATGATAGCGCCACATCTCACCACCTTCTTTGGTGGCGCTCAGGCGGATCTCACCAAATTGTTGGCTGACTTCGTTTAATTCCTTATTTAATGATTCTGCCAGTTGTTGATAAACCCCCAGGTAGTCTGTGTCTATCCATGCGTTGTTACCCGCAGCCAACCTCAGCTCAACGGCCTGAAAACCATCGCTGGCTTTCCACTGAATCTGATCACTATCAAGGCGTTTAAACACCGGCTTATCTGCTTCATCGGCAATCCATAAATTATGTTGCTCATCCGGTACTGATTGCCGAAAAGGGGTTCGCCGTTGCTGTTCTCCGCTCCAGGTCGCCTGTTTACGCCACCATAATGCGGCGTAATATTTCAACGTTTCCTTTTTATTCCCCTGCAATACGGATTTCAATCTAACATGTTCTAAATCAACAAAATTTTCATGTGGTTCTAACTGCCCTCGTTCCTGGATCCGGCTGATGGCATTAATCACTTTATACTGAAAGGGTAAAAGAACCTTGTTCAAGTCATGGCTGTTTAGCAGACAGTCGCTACTTTCAAAACCGGGTCTAAGATAAGCAGGGTTATTCGGATTGGTGTTGCTCAACGCCTTAAAATTCTTTTGCAGAATATGCAGGTTCGCTACCTGAGGCACGATTTGCCGGTGCCGCTGCACACGCCCGGCTAACTGGATAAGCGAACGCATAGAGCTGGGTTCAGCCAGCGCCCAATCGTAGTCATGATCCCGGCCCACTTCAGCCACCGAGGTGGCGAGCACCACGAACAGGTGATGCTGCTCAGGGTAGTGCTGTAATGCGTGTTTAATCTCCGCAACCTGCCACAGTGCATCGGGCTGATAACGTGTCAGGGTAGCATCCAATCGCCGTTCAATAGCAGAACGTACTGCTAACGGATGCTGACTATGATAAACACAGTAGTGAATGCGGTAATTTTCTGGTGCCGCCGCCGCGTATAAGCGCTGGGCGATGGCGACCAGCGGGTCAATATTGGCCATTCTGACCACACCAAGTGAAACAGTTTTAGCATCTGGATGAATTTGATGATGGGACTGATGTAAACGCAACATAGAGTCGCGTATCACCGTCGCCATCGTGTCCAATACCGTTTCCTTCTTGGTGCTAACAGCATGGATGGGAATTAACTCAGCTTTGCGCAACGCATTGGCAGTAGCGAGTTTGGTCACTCGTTGAGTCACAAAGGCGTTATGCTGCGCAATAAAATCCTTAGGCTGCTGGATATCTTGCTGTGCCACATCATTTTCATCAAACCAGGCGCAACAAATATTGACCGGAGCATGGGGCTGCCCACAGGCTTGTTGATAGTCAGCCCGCCCTTTACCATAGGCGCTAAACAGGGCCTGAACCAATGACGGGGGTAAGGTAGCCGAAGAGAGCAAAACGCGAGAACCTAACATGCCAGCCCAATTAACCAAACGGCATAAGGCGGGCAAGTCATTAAGATCAAAGTCATCCGGTTCATCCAATACCAGATCAGAGGTCAGTAAACGCAGCATTGGTGCTATTTGCTTGCCACCACGTAAGCTTTCCGTGGCGGGTATTAGATGATCGATGGTGCAGACCAGCACTGGCGCGCTGAGCAAGCGGTTTAATTTATCACTGTGACCTAACCATGCACTCAGGCGACCATCATCCAGACTGCCGTCATAACTGACATACTGATGTTCAGCAAAGAATGCATCGGCAGACTGACTGCCGGTTCCCCGTGGTTCCACTTTATCGTTATTTAATTGATGTAATTGTGAAACTGCCTGCGAGCCAATCAAAACCGCCAAATCATCATCTTGTAAGCTTAACTTCTGCCGCAGTGCATCACCGGTTTGCAAGGTTAAGGTGCGCAGCCCTAAGGCAATAGAAAAACGGCATCCCTGCTTTTCATCTGCCAAACCATACATAATTCGGGCATTGGCAAAGGTTTTGCCACACCCAGTCGAGGCCATATTGATACCGAAAAAACCTTGCTGTTGGGAACGTTCACGCAAGCTACTCGCCAAATCAAAAGCTTTGTCTTGCCAGCGAAATCTTTCCTGTGTCGCGCGCTGTTTAAATCCTTTATGCCGAGTGATCGCCGGTAAGGATTTACCAATATGTGGCAGACTGCGGCCTAGCAATAATGCATTTTGCCCAACACCAATATTATGTTCATCCAGCCGTTGCTTCATTTCACCGGTTTTGCGATCCGTATTCGCAAATACCCGATAGTGCTCATCCTGCCAACCTGTTTCTGCGGGCAATGAAGAGTAGTGATGATCTGCCAGCATTAATACCAAACGCGCCATATGGCTGGTAAATCGTTGCGTCAGATGGCCATAATTTGCCAATGCGGACTGCTGCAAGGCGCGTTTGGCAAATTTTTGCGCTTTTTTTCGCCACTCGGTACTTTGTATCGGGGTGCCGTGAGGGAACTGCCACATATCCTGCTTATCTTGTTCACTCCAGTTATCACTGTCCATGTTGGTCGAGTTCCATACCGGCATAAACTGCTGGTACAACCAATCATCAACTTCCTCTACTTTAGGGGGTCTTTCATAGCCCTTTGCGGTGGGATACACCGGCATACGGTGGTGAGAAATAATCAACCACGCGATGGTGGTGGCAAGCGGAGGTAGGGTAATAAACGGGTTGTTATAGGGGACAAGCCCGTCTTTAACCAACAGGGCCATTAAAGCCATTTCATCATCGGCAGTAATTTGACTCAATGCCGTGAGCCATTGGTTATCATTTTTCTGCGCAACGAAGGCTTGGAATAAACGTAATGACACCCATTCATGCCGATAGGGTTGATAAGTTTTGCCCTTCCCTCGCAGCCCTTTTTGAAATAATAAATTGGCTTTGCCAAAATCATGAAATAACCCGGCAATACCGGCCAGAAGCGCAATAGTTTCCACGCTGTGCCAGCTATTTTCATCTTGAGTACGCAGGATATCCCGTTGTGTGGTATTGGTTGGCACCGTGCCTTGGGCATTAAAGCGCCTTAAGTTACCGATAATCCATAGCAACTCACTTTGATTATTGTTTTTAATCCAGTGGCAGGCAACGGCACTATTACGCCGCGCCGTTTTGCGCAGTAATTTACGTAATGTATTCAGCCCTTCCAGCGTCATTGCCGTCTGCCAGGTTCGATCGCCTTTCCGTTCAGCAAACTGATCCAATATCCGACGTGTTTCTACCAAGGCTCGTTTATTACATTGGGATATCAATAAAATATTCATCGAGAGACTTGGCTACATAACATGGCGGTTTCTTTAATCCCATCAATCATCACATCAAGTGCTTCTGCCTTTTGAAATCCACTAATGCAACGCTGACGAAATTCTTGTTCTTCTTCTCCATTCATCGCGGCAATAAATGCCTGCGGTAACACCAAAGCATCTTTAATTAAATCGGCCACATCAAAAACCAAACCACCACGTCGAGTCTTACCGTGTAAAACAGACAAACCATGGGGTAAGCCAATAACCCACGTCGCTGTCGCGGCTAAACCGTAAGCGAGATAATTTCCATGGTCGAGAAAACGATTTGCCAGATCAATGCCCCCACCGCGTTTAGCACGAGTAAAATCGCCGTAATTAACCGTATTAGCGGCTAGTTTATAGAGCGCCTTGGTTAATACCGCTTCCTGCGCCATAAGGTCATTACAGGTAAAACAATTCGCTAAATTTTGCTCAAAACGGGTCAGGAGAAACAATAATTGATCACGATTAACTTGAAAAAGTGGCTCACGCTGCATCCGACTGCTGAGCCAATGCTGTTGAATTTGGACGATCCTGATGCGCTGAAAGGCCACTGCCGCTGCCAGCCTTTTTTCATCATCGAACCAGAAACTGACCCAGTCGTGCAGATACTCGGTTGGTCGGTACTCGCTTTGTGCCGTTAGCCACGAGACATTGACCTCAACTTCATTAGCCGCAAAAAGCGGAGTCCCACCGCCACCACAAAAACCGACTAAGACTCCTGCTCGGGCAAACTCACGCATGGCAGCTTGAGTCACCGATGTCCCAGTTCCGAGCATAATGACGGTGGTATTCGCTATTGGGATATTCCAATAAAGAGATTGTTTACCTTCATCGGTGACATATTCAACCCGACCCCCGTTAACCAATACACGGCAATATTCTAAATAATAAATATTTGAACGTTTGGAATGTAAAATGGTTTTCAAATCCGTGGAGTGGATCCTGTTATCCATAACCAACAATCTCCTTAGGGCAATATTCATAACAGCTTTCACTGTCGAGATTTATCTAACCAGTGAGTGACCATTTATTGCCAGAATATAGACCTGCACAATATTAATACCATGAAATGCTCCCTAACCATTATTCAAATTTCTAAGCTGCCTGTGCGGCAGTGAACTACTATGCAAGAGATTAGTGTAGACGTTATCGTTTCTAAGCTGCCTGTGCGGCAGTGAACTATGTTACTTATATGAATCAGATGATTAATATTTTCTAAGCTGCCTGTGCGGCAGTGAACTTGAGATGTTCGTAATCATCTTTAAAAGCTATTTTCTAAGCTGCCTGTGCGGTAGTGAACAATCAATGACGCATCGCATTGAGCTGTATTTATTTCTAAGCTGCCTGTGCGGCAGTGAACAGTTCGCGAGTGCAATGCTTATATGAGTTATTGTTTCTAAGCTGCCTGTGCGGCAGTGAACCGAAACTACCTTATTTAATGACTCCTAGTAACTTTCTAAGCTGCCTGTGCGGCAGTGAACATACATAAAACCAGATAAAGCTCCGCCAGATTGTTTCTAAGCTGCCTGTGCGGCAGTGAACCTTAAGCTGCTTTCTTTGGTTTACTGCGTAATTTTCTAAGCTGCCTGTGCGGCAGTGAACATTTAATCGCAGACGCAATGATTAAGGCAAGATTTCTAAGCTGCCTGTGCGGCAGTGAACACACCAGACGGTTCACTGGCACAACTGATGCTTTTCTAAGCTGCCTGTGCGGCAGTGAACTCCCACATAGCCGTGTTCATATGGGGAATGACTTTCTAAGCTGCCTGTGCGGCAGTGAACC
>NZ_CQAZ01000023.1:19621-82430 GCF_001152565.1 Yersinia pekkanenii
GCGGTCCTCTAGCCTGCTTTCTAAGCTGCCTGTGCGGCAGTGAACGAATTAGAAGCCCTAAAATAAACTATCAATCTTTTCTAAGCTGCCTGTGCGGCAGTGAACGCATTTTGTCGATATCTTTAACCAGCGTTTCATTTCTAAGCTGCCTGTGCGGCAGTGAACGATAGGCCATATTAAATCTGGTAAGCAGCCGGTTTCTAAGCTGCCTGTGCGGCAGTGAACATAATTACTTTACTATAGTAAAGTGAATTATCTTTCTAAGCTGCCTGTGCGGCAGTGAACCCATTTAACTGGGTCTGGCGTGGTGACCTGTGTTTCTAAGCTGCCTGTGCGGCAGTGAACGAAAATTAATTGAGTACCGTATTATTTCTCGATTTCTAAGCTGCCTGTGCGGCAGTGAACGCTTTGCGCAGCCTTCTTTATCTTTAGTGTTGTTTCTAAGCTGCCTGTGCGGCAGTGAACGGTTATACTCGCATCGCTAACGAGCTGCTTGATTTCTAAGCTGCCTGTGCGGCAGTGAACGTATGGCAAATAGAAGGCAGTCATCTCGTTCTTTTCTAAGCTGCCTGTGCGGCAGTGAACCATAAGTAAATGTACTGCGAACATTTAATTTAGTTTCTAAGCTGCCTGTGCGGCAGTGAACTCCGATATCAAGTGGCCTGAATTACCTAACTAATTTCTAAGCTGCCTGTGCGGCAGTGAACTGTTATACAATACACATATCTTTCTGATGATAAAAGAAAAATAGGCTGAGAGAGCAAAAAAGGCTTTTTTAATGCGCTCGGCCAATCCTATATAAAATCAATAGGTTAGAATTTACCGAAAAAAGAGGGTTAAAAACCGAAAATGGTGGCGTCATCGTTCTGCATTACTCTTACCAGCCACGGCGGACTATTAGCCGCCGCGCTGATAATCGCGCTGGAGACACTAATCACGCGTTTGAGGGTTAGTTAATTTTGTTTACTGGGTAGGAAGATACCCTGCTCCGGCAGCGGTATTGTTGATGCTACAAAGTGTCTATGGCAAACGGTGTAATTCAATCCATCGCATATGTCGGCCCGTTCCTGCCAATAACAGCATTAAGGAAAAGGCCGCAGAAATACCATGGCTGCTACAAATTCAGTGTTTTCTTTGAATTCAACGCACTGTGAATGGCCGCTTCTAATTCGTTGACTTCAAATTTTGCCACATAAGCATCAGCCCCCACTTTACGAACATGATCTTCATTCGCACTACCCGATAACGAAGAATGAATAATCACCGGGATATTCTTCAGAAACTCATCGCGTTTAATATTCAACGTTAGGGTAAAACCATCCATCTCCGGCATTTCCAAATCAGTCAATACAAACGCGATTTTATCCGAGATAGGCTTACCTTCTGCCCGTGCTTCTTCTGCCATTTGCTTTATCTTATTCCAGGCTGCCAAACCGGTGATATGCATCACGGCTGGAATATTCATCATCTTCAGACCTTGTTCAAGCATTAAACGAGCGACTTTAGAATCCTCCGCCACAATGGCGACTGCACCCGGTTTTAATTCAAACGCTTTGGTTTTTTCACTGTCAATTTGCACATTGCGACTCGCCGGAAGAATGTCATACAAAATCTGTTCAACATCCAGTACCAAAGCCAGGCGATTACTTGCAGTGTCATTATCCAGCCGTGCAATACTGGTGATATTACGGCTCTTCACACCCGCGTCGGCTGTCAATACCTGACTCCATTCAAGACGGACAATATCGTCAACCGACTCTACCGCAAAGGCTTGAGTGCTACGGGCATATTCGGTCACCAATAGAATATTTAACCCGGTTTTTGGCACACAACCGACGATAGCCGGAAGATCAATCACCGGAATGATCTCCCCGCGAATATTCGCGATACCCATCATCGGAGATACCATGCCCGCAGCCTTAGTCAGCGTAGGCATGGGTACAATTTCACGCAGCTTGAACACGTTGATACCAAATAACTCGGATTTTTCTTCTTCTTGAGACATGCCTAGACGAAATAGCAACAGTTCAAACCGGTTAGTTGAGGTGAGATTGGTTCTCTCTTCAATCTCTTTTTGAAAGTTATCCATCGTTTCCCCAATGCGAATGATGATTAATAAGGAATAACAAAGCGAATTTAGTCATTCGGTAAATAAGGAATAACATTCTGCTTAACTCGTTATCGGCAAGCGGCAGGAAATGATTAATAATTCGACTTAAGAGGTAGGATTATCAGTATTACGATGGGTTTAATTTTTTTACAGTTCGTGAGTTTCAGCCCATGACCGATGCAGTGTTCTCAAATCATTTCCCCCGCGAACATCCTGTCACTGAGAAAATCGATAAAAACTTGAGCTTGGCCGGTGGATATCAACTAATTGGCGTAAATAATTTTGTCCGCATATAACTTTTCAATTTCTTGCTTATGAAGATTCTTTTTCTTATCTGTAACGATAATATCAATATCATTGATATCACTTATTTTCATTAAGCCACTTTGACCAAATTTGCTTGAATCGCATAAAATCACTTTCTGCCGCCCCATCGACAACATTTTCTTGGCGATACGCCCTTCATCCAGATTTTTAACCATTACACCGAAATCACTGTCTATTCCCCCCACCCCAACAAAGGAAAAATCAGTGTGAATATCATTCATTTGTTCAATGGTCTGAATACCCAGATTAGCTTTATAAGTGTGATTGTACTCACCGCCCAGAACATGAACAATTGCCATATTGTTTTTGCTTTTAATTTGATCAGCAATTAATGCAGAATTAGTAAAGATAGTAAATTTAACCAGTGGTAAGAATGAGGCAAAAATAAGTGTAGTGGTACAGGAGTCAATATACAGCGAGTCATTTTCCGTTACCAACGATGCGGCATATTGACCAATCAACATTTTCTCTGGCCGATTTAAATCCATTCGTTGAGCAAAACTGCCCTCTTGTATATTCTGAACTTTTATCGCCCCACCGTGAACTTTAGTGACTTCACCACTTTTTTCCAGATAGGAGAGATCCCGGCGAATAGTTTCAGAGGTTACGCCCAATTCTTCGGAAAGCCCAATAACAGAAACCTCACCCAGGCTGTCAAGCTTCTCTAGAATAAACTGTTTACGTTTGATCTGATTCATAAGGATAACGGCCTGATCCCTTGCGATACAATGAGCGCTATTCTACTCAACTATCAGTTGAAACAAAAGAAATCGGTTGAAACAAAAGACGACTCAATCACAAAGGCCACAATTGATTAATCGCAAAAGCAACACCATGGTGGTTATTATCGGTGCTTACCCTATCCGTATGAGATTTGACTCATTCTCTGGCATTAGCCATTGCTACCCCAACAGCGGAAAACTGGAACATACTGATATCATTGTCCTGATCGCCGATACTCACCACCGATTGCGAAGATATATTTAAGTATTGGCACAAATGTTCTGGTAATTTATTCACTAATAGCGCATCCGTCATTTTCATGATATCCCTACCATTGAGGGGGGTGAAAATAATATCCTGTTTTATTACTGCGTCATATACCCAAGCACCATTAAAGGAAATAAAATAGCGAATAAGCCGCTCCAGCTTAGTATTGCGGATCACCGCGGCGATAGTATCAACCGGTCGGGCCGAGCATAAAACTACCGTACCCTGGTTATGAACCACATGTTTTATTGCGCTTATATTCTGTTTCGATACTTTATTATCCTAATTAAGCAACGTGCCATCTAAATCAATCGCTAATAATCTATACATACTTCTATTCCCAATAAAAAAGGGAGAATACGCTTCTCCCTTATAGGCCAAACCAATACAATTAGTGGGTAATAAACTGTGAAACAACCTCTTTGGCCGCATTACAAACCACATTATCGATCGCGGTGCCTACTACCAAAATATTCACTCCGGTATTTTTAAATGCCTTAGCATTTTCCAGATTGATTCCTCCTTCAGCCAGCGTTGGCACAGAAACCGCCCCAACCAGTGCAATAAGCCGCTGTTTGATAGCCTCCGGAATATCACCGGCAGTGACCCCTTCATAGCTCATACCGGTCATCAGACCAATCATATCCACACCCAGCGCTTCCATCTTTTTAGCGACCTCGGCAACATCAGCCGGGGTTTCCGCTGCAATACCAAAGGTATGCAAATCACTAGGGTGACCAATGTAAGCATCAACGGTCAGGCCATATTTATGGGCCAGATCGACTAACTCTTTTAAATCTTCAAAACTGGATTTATGGGTATGTAAGCCATCAGCACCTGATTGGGCAATCAGTAACATGTCCTGTTCAGTGACCGGTGTTGGTACCGTTTCAGTAAAACCACCCGCAATGCCGACGGTGATAAAGATATCGTCAGCGACCACATTGCGCACTCCCTGCACCGCTTCGGCCATTTGACCAATTGTTATCTCATGGCGAACGCGTTCTGCCGCATGCATGTTCGTCACTCCGTTATGGCCGCGTGCCAATGCCAGAGCTGGATGATTAGGTTCCAATAACTTAACGCCTGAATCACATACTGCTTTCGCTAAGCGAGCATCATCGCCGGTTATTCCGGTACTCAGAATAGTTTGACCACCATGTAACTGAATTGCATTTCGTACTTTATCCATGGCGACGGAACGTTTCTTACTCATATCAGCGTTAAACATGCTTACCTCTACTTGGATTTATATAAAACTGCTTTTTTAATTGTTAACTCTTACCCCGAGATCCCTGGTGTTGCCGATTCGGGTACTACCGGTTTAATTGCGACAAACTTATTGGCTAACAAGGTAATTACGCAGGTTAGAACCAGCGTTACCGCCATCACTATCGCCATATAAAAGGCGTTGTTGGACAAGAAAGGTGAAGCGAAAGCCGGTACATAAGCCACGCCTTTAATATTTAATAGCCCCAGCAACATGCCACCGACACCGGCTGAGAATATCGCCCCGGCAAACACCACTTTATTAGAGAACATGAACGGATAAGCCGATTCGACGAAAGTCCCGAAGCCAAGGTTAATAAGCAAACCCGGTGCGGCAACCGCGGCCTCACTTTTTTCTCGCGGAGCAATAATGTTAGCCAGGTTAATCCCTGCGGCAACCATCACCAGCCCGACCATATCCACGGCGCCGAGGAAACTGACACCTGACTTTTCCATTTCCAGTAATACCAGTGGCAATATGACCGCGTGATAAACCCCGCCCAGAATGGCCGGCCAAATAACCAAACCGGCCAGTAATCCCGCTAAAATTGGGCTGAAAGCCAGCGTGGCTTCAATAGCCAACTTGATATAATCACCTGCTGCTAATGCCAATGGGCTGAGCAGGTAATACATCACCAACCCGGAACATAAACCAGATAAACCACCCGCCACGATGTTGATGGTGGTCATCGGAAATTGCCATTTCAGGCATAACCCGAACAGGTAACGCACCATGATACCGGCACCGATACCCCCCAAAATACCGCCAATTAGCCCGCCCTCAACCGACAAGACCCCAGCGACCACTCCGGCAACAATCGATACTTCATCTAATTCAGAAACCTGTTTTGCGGCAATAACCGCAACAATAACCGGCAGTCCTTTCAGTAACAGTTCAAAGATGGTATTCAGTGATTGCAGGCCCGGAATATGGCTTAATGCCAGCACGATCGCCATGGCAATAAAGCCGGGTAATGCCGGGATCATAATGCTGCGAATATTGATCCGTTTTAACAGGCTCTTATCGCTGCCCGGTGCAGTTACGCTGCTGCTGCCCAGTATCGGGGTATATTTTATCTGCCAGTATTTGCATAGCGAGGCAGCAAACGAGATGGCGCGGGTACGGCTATTGGTACCGGTAGTTCCCGATGTGGCGATGACATTTGCCCCCTTGGAGGTAATCATCGCCATCGAGGTACCACCAGTACCGACAATCGGGATTTTCTTTTCTATCGCAGCCAGAATAGCTTCTTTATTACTGCGATCAGGATCGGCACTCATGATAATGATGCCATCAATTTCACCGGCGCGGATTTGTGCCGCAATGGCGGCATCCGATGATTTTACCGCCTTATTTACCTCTGCCAGTTTTCCCTGGAAGGTAATCTGGGGTTTATCCCTTTCTTCTGCGGTTACTGAATAAACTGCGGCGGCGGTAGTGGGTTTAGCCACGTCCATCGATTCTTCCGCAGCAATAAATTGCACCGCACTGATACCTAAGCCAACAGATTGGAGCTGAGTATAGATTTCTTGCAACAGTCTTTCAGGGTAGGCGCCACCGAGATTGAACAGATTTCCCCCGCTGCTTCCGAGTATTGCTACATTTTTCATGTCGGGCCTCAAAAGATAAGAAAAGTTAGAAAGTGTTATTATGTTTTTAACAGCAATTCACAATCACAGAAATAACCACCCAAAGCAATATTAAACAACATATAAAGATCAGTAAGTCACATTAACGCAACAGAGTTAAATTTCTTTAAATAAATAAAAAGTTATCAATTAAAAAACAAAAATCCTATAAAGACTCATTGCTTGAAATTAAAAACCAATAAATACCATTTGTTGTTTTTGTTTGTTTTGTTGTTTTCGTGATGAGGTTCAAACTATTGACTGGTTAGGTTTTCGATGAGAAAGGAAATGTGAGGCCAAAAATGATGGGGATCGGACCTGATACCCCATGCCGGGTGATGTCAGCGAGTATCAGATCATAATAGAGAGGTCAGTGGGCAATGGCTGCCCTTGATTACTTATTGCACACCCCAGTTTCAATATCATGCCCGGCGGCTTTCCATTCGGGGAAACCTTCAACCCATCGACGTGCTTGCCACCCTTTTGCCCGCAGCAGAGCGACCGCTTTTTCGGATAACATGCAATAAGCGCCACGGCAATAAGCAACCACTTCACTCTCAGAAGAGAGTTCCGCCAACCGCGTTTCCAATTCCTCGACAGGAATATGAATCGCGCCAGGTAAATGCCCTTGTGCGTATTCATTTTCAGGTCGCACATCCAGCAGAAGATTGCGCCGTTCTTTATTCTACAACCGGGTATGGGTGCAGGTATTGCGGCGGTGAAAACACCCCAACCCACCATTGCCCGGCGGCGCAGCCTGATTGCTCATGCCAGCTTTGGCGTCGGCCTGTATGTGGCAACCAAAACTCTGGCATTGTTAACCGGCTAGCCGCACATAACGCCGCACTATCATACCGTTGGGCGATAACGCCATAACCAGCGGCCGGTAGACATGCGGCGGTAAAACAGCACGCCACGGACTATCCAGTCGAGGAACATCCCCATCCACACGCCAGTAACACCGAACCCTAATGTCACACCAAGAATATAACCCGCAATAATGCGACAACCCCACATCCCTGCCAGCGCTACCCACATGGTATAACTGGCATCTTTCGCCCCTTTTAGACCGGAGGGCAACACCCAGGCCGCCGCCCAAATAGGCATAAATAATGCATTTATCCAGATCAGGTGCTTAACCACGTTGATAACGCCCGGCTCATTGGTATACAGCGAGGCCAGGCGTCCGGCGCTGGGGATCGATAATAGCGCAATAAAGCACACACCCAGAGTTGATAACCAGAAGATATGCTTAAGTTGGCGGATCGGTTGCAAAATTTGCCCTTTCCCCAAGCGGGTGCCAATAATAATCGTTGAGGTATATCCCAGCGCATTGCCCGGCAGGTTAATCAGCCCGACGATTGAAAAAGCGATAAAGTTACCGGCGATCACATCGGTGCCCATACCGGCGACAAAGCGCTGAGTAATCAGCTTGCCGATGCTAAACATCACGGATTCAACACTGGCGGGAATACCGATGCTCAAGACTTCAAACATAATGGCCGAGGTAAACGGCATAAAATAGGTTTTAAAGGGGATCCGCAGGGTATTATTAGCACCGTAAATCAGCACCAACACCACGACCAGCGCGCCAATATAGCGTGAAAGCGTGATGCCAATCCCTGCGCCGACAAAACCCACGCCTTGCCAGTCAAATAGCCCGTAAATCAGCACGCTGCTGATAACAATATTGAGAATATTCATCGCAATATTGATAAACATCGGCAACCGGGTATTGCCAGCACCGCGTAACGCACCACATCCCACCAAAGTTATCGCCATTGCCGGATAATTCCAGACGGTCAAATGCAGATAGGTTAGCGCCATCGCCTTAACCGCCGGGTCTGCCTGATTAGCCATCAGATTGATAATTCCCTCACCGACAAAATGCACCAGTAGCACCAACAATAATGAGATTAAAACTAATAGAGAGATAGATTCACGAGCCGCTGTTTGTGCCTGTTTTCGTTTACGTTGCCCCAGGCTGAATGACACCACTACCGATGTTCCCAGTGCAACTGCGGCAAAAAAGGCTGCAATCAGCATATTAAAGCTATCGGCCAAGCCTACCGCCGCCATCGCTTCTTTACCCAACCAACTGACCAGCAGAGTACTGAACACCCCCATCAGCAGTACACATAACCCTTCAATAAACAGCGGAATAGCCAGTGGCGTTATCTCACGCCAAAACAGTACCCGATAGGATTTTCGCTTTTGATACCACGCGCTTTCGCGAAAGATTTTCACCTTAACAGCCCCTGAAATCACGTCCATTTGCATACATCCGTGCTTTCCACCACTATGGTGAGACATCCCGATGCGTTGATTTACTATGGTGATTTCCCACGTTAAATTTTAACGTTTTGCTCGCAGTAAAAAATCCATGCAGATCTCACAATGAAACATGAAATTTATTTAAATGAAATGCCATTTCATCATAATGGCGATGAAATACTTATGCAATGAAACATACATAAATATGCAAAATGTCTTTGACTCGAATGTGGGTTTTGCGATATCAATGTAGGCATTGAAACCTTTGCCAGACTGACCTAATTCATACAGGATTTAATTGATGACAACTATTCTCAAACACCTTCCTATTAATCAGCGTGTTGGTATTGCTTTTTCCGGTGGTTTGGACACCAGTGCAGCCCTATTATGGATGCAAAAAAAAGGCGCGATCCCTTACGCCTATACCGCTAATTTGGGTCAGCCTGATGAAGACGATTACGATGCTATTCCGCGTAAAGCGATGGCATACGGCGCTGAGAAAGCCCGCCTGATTGATTGCCGTAAACAGTTAGTTGCCGAAGGCATCGCTGCCATTCAATGTGGTGCATTCCATAACACTACCGCCGGTGTCACCTACTTCAACACCACTCCGCTGGGCCGTGCGGTGACGGGCACCATGCTAGTGGCCGCGATGAAAGAAGATGACGTCAATATCTGGGGTGACGGCAGTACTTATAAAGGCAACGATATTGAGCGTTTCTATCGTTACGGTCTGCTGACCAATGCTGAATTGAAAATTTACAAGCCATGGCTGGATACCGATTTTATCGATGAGCTAGGTGGTCGCCTTGAAATGTCCGAGTTTATGCTTCAGTCCGGTTTCGATTACAAAATGTCGACCGAAAAAGCCTATTCCACTGACTCCAACATGTTAGGTGCCACTCACGAAGCTAAAGATCTGGAATTCCTTAATTCCAGCGTCAAAATTGTTAACCCGATTATGGGGGTGAAATTCTGGGACGAAAACGTGGTGGTGAAAGCGGAAGAAGTCTCTATCCGTTTTGAGCGCGGCTATCCGGTCGCCCTGAATGGTGTGACCTTTGACGACAGCGTTGAGCTGATGATGGAAGCTAACCGCATCGGTGGCCGTCACGGTCTGGGCATGAGTGACCAGATTGAAAACCGTATTATTGAAGCCAAGAGCCGTGGCATTTATGAAGCCCCAGGAATGGCGCTGTTGCATATCGCATACGAGCGTCTGCTGACCGGTATTCATAACGAAGATACCATTGAGCAATATCATTCCAATGGTCGGGTGCTGGGCCGCTTGCTGTACCAAGGCCGTTGGTTCGATCCACAAGCCCTGATGCTGCGTGACTCTATACAGCGTTGGGTTGCCAGCGAGATAACCGGTGTGGTCACGCTGGAACTGCGCCGTGGTAATGACTATACCATTCTGAATACGGTGTCTGACAATCTGACCTACAAACCAGAGCGCCTGACCATGGAGAAAGGCGATTCAGTGTTCTCACCGGATGATCGTATCGGTCAGTTGACCATGCGTAATCTGGATATCACTGATACCCGTGCGAAGTTGTTCAATTACGTTGAGACGGGGTTGTTGTCCAGCTCAGCAACAACTGGGTTGCCACAGGTAGATAATAATAATTTAGGCGCGCGTGGGATCCACGACAAAGGTTAATAATGAGTTGGATATTGTACGGTTGACATAAATTGCTACGGTTGACATAAATTGAGGCATCAACTGACCTCTGATACCTCAACCCCCTGGGAGGCCATAATCAATTGGCCCCCAGGTTTCTCGAGCTTACGCCCATACCGCCAACTCCTCATACGGCTAATCCTGGTCAAAACCCGACTATCGTGGCCGTAGTTCCGCCTGGTTGGTTTCAACGTCATAAGCACCTTCAATGCAAAGGTTGATAGGATACGGATCCCACATAATCAACCCTCCAATCTCAAACTGAACAATACCCTTTCTGGCATTATGCATTTGGCTGACCACCAGCGATTCAGCAATGACTCGAGGCTCAAAACGGATAATAGCCTCGCGGATAATTCGCTCAATGGTCGTCCAACCATGGGGAGTTGCATGTCTCCCCACCAAGGGGGCAATACCATAATTTAATACCGACTTTGCGACCCATTGATGGCGCTGTTCATCAAGCCGGTCATCGATATTGGTATTATTTAATATCTCGCCAATATTCTGCTGTACCAGTTTTCGCATAGTACGCGAGTCATAAAAGAACTTATCATGCGGCTCTAATCGCTTTTTAGGTTCATCATCGAGTAAGCGTTCTAATAGTGCGGGCAAAAACTGTCTCTTCTTTTCCATTACCTAACCTGTTCGTCAAACCTAAATTCTTCAACATCAAACAATGCATACTCAGTTTGGTCCGTAATAAACATCTTCCGTCCAGAGCCAATATAAAGCGAATCTGCCGGTTGATCCCATTCTGTTTTCAGGCCGAGCTTAGTGTCATTATCGGCATCGGTTCCTAATGGGTAACGCGCCGGTATGTAGCCGTACCATACTTTATTATTCACAGTAAGTTGTGCCGGTGCCCAGACCAGATCGGTAATATTGGTCGGTTTGGAAACCTTCATTAACTGCACATCAGCAAAAGGAACCCAGCGGTAACCACCTGCGCTGATAAATTCACACACCGGCCCGATCCGCCCATCGCTATCGGCAATCCAAGAGAACGATGTTGCTGAACTACTTTCACCTGCACTTTCAGGCGCTTGTGATAATGCTTGCTGACGGAACTCTTCACTTTGTGGGTAATCACCCTGGTGCAAACATTGGTTCGCTTGCTGCATCAATGCGACCCATTCAGGCAAAGCGTTACCCAAAGTACCTGGGCCACGTTTCCCTGCCAAAACTTCCTCACGCAACCTTTCACTCAATACCAGGTTCTTATAAAGCTCAGCCTGTTTGGTCATGTCTGGTGCAATCTGGGTCAATGTTTCAAGCTGCAATAGCGCTTTTTGCCATAATCCGCCAAGGCAATAGAGCTTGAATAATAACTCACGCGCATCGGTATCTGTTGGTTTCGCTTTTAGTTTAGCAATCACTTCTGACTGTATTTCAGTTAACGAACTGCTTTTTAATAATTCAGTTAAGTTTGTTGTATTCATTATTATATCCGCATTAAAATTTATAAATGGCTATCTAGCCCTAACTTGTGGAGTTCCTGGAATACCAGCGCAGGTACACTGTTTTTTTCTTTTGTTATGATATGCTCCGGTGCCAGTACTTTTAACAAATCTACCTTTTCCTCGTGATGGGATGTTTCCAGGTAATCAATTACGCTTAATTCCTTGGTGACTCTATCGATAAGCCCACCAGAATCTAAAATACATTCTGTTAGCGTTTTATCCTTTACGCATTCCCTTATATTCTCTAGAAAACCGTCATTAGCAGGCAATTTTGTCGCCTGCTGTTGATCCTTTTCTGAAAACTCTCGGCCTTGCTCGCCCCACATTAGGAATCGTTTATATTCCAGCTCCAGGCGTTTCAGGATATCCGGTTCCTGCTGATCGTAAGCATGCACCTCACTAATGTCATCGAAATAAGAGATGTAATGACCACCATGTAACAGGATATCTTCGATTTCCGGCAGATCGGCAGTATTGTGGGTCGTGGATGGTTCCAACATTAACCGATTAACCCCCGATAAAGACGTTGGATGATCCGCAGACAATTGCGGCACCGTCGCCGGCCACATCACCCGCCCGGGCTACCGGGAGGTTATTGATAAATACGGTTCCAGAACCGGTGACCACCGAGGTCATTCCGACCAACGAGGATGATGCGGCACTTCCACCCGCAACAGCGCCGGGAATGGAATTAATGAACACATTGAGTGAACCACTGCATATTGCACCACAACTGGTGGCATCTCCTTTCCTTGCTGCAGGTAACATTTTTTCATCTCACTTAATTATATTTTCGGTCAAAGAAACAACGTTCTCAGCATATCGGCTTCCCATAATTGCTCATGTTCACACCCTATATGCTGAGCACCTTTTATCTTTCAGAATCAAGGTGGAGGAGTCTGTACATCTGTCGCGGTCGGCGTTGGCGTCTCTGTCTCAGTCGGCGTTGGCGTCTCTGTCTCGGTCGGCGTTGGCGTCTCTGTCTCGGTCGGCGTTGGCGTCTCTGTCTCGGTTGGCGGATCAATTGTCGGTACTGGTGGATCAATCGTCGGTACTGGTGGATCAATCGGCACTAGCGGCAATGGTGGTAACGGTAGTGGTAACCCAATTCCACCACCCAATAATGCCAGCCCCGCAAGGCTCGAAAGAGCCGCTAACCCCCCACCTGCGCCGCCACCCTTCTTACCGCAACAATCGTCAGAGTTGAGGTGAATCTCTCCCCCCTGAATAATGACTTTCTTTTTACCTATAATTTTGATGGTATCGGCACTGAGCACCAGCTCACCACCCGCACCGATCGCTACAGCGCCACCCGCAACCAGTGTTGCTGCACCACCCGCGGCAACCTGATGGGCCCCGCCGACAGAAAGGGCATTGTAGCCCCCGACGTTAGTCAGGTTAGCGCCGCCCACGTTAGTCGCATTGGCTAAAGCCACGTTCAATGCATGGGTCGCCCCCACCACCACACTACGTGCCAACCCCACTTGTATCGAGGAGGCTAAAGCGATGGATTGAGCGGCAGCACCGAGCACCGTTGATGTCGAGTTAGCGCCCACAATAACACTGCGATTAGCACCCACACTGAGATCGGCATTGGCACCGATGATTTGCGTTTCATCGTTTTTCGTCAGACGCGCCATATCGCGCTCAGCCTGCTCCCAATATTGCTCCAGGCCCGGTTTATCCTCAAAACGTACACCGTTATAGTTAGTCAGCCCGCCACCAATAGAGCGGCTGACCATACCACTTTGTGTCGCATTGGCCGGTAAATCCCAAGGTGGGCGGGTCACGTTATTGTAGAGGCTACCACTGACTAACGGACGATCCGGATCACCGTTAATACAGTCGACCAGCACTTCCTGACCAATACGCGGAATATAAATCCCACCAAAACTGTTGCCTGCCCAAGCCTGGCTAACCCGTAGCCAGCACGAATCTGACTCTGAGTTTTTGCCATAACGGTCCCAGACAAATCGTACTTTTACCCGGCCATATTCATCAGTCCAAACCTCTTCACCTGGAGGCCCCACTACCATGGCATTCTGTGGCCCGCTGGTTTTTGGCTTGGGTGTTAGCTGTGGGTGACGATAGATCTTGGTGGTCGGCTGAACCGTAAAGGTGGTTTCATAACGAAACTCATCCCCGTGAGAGAGCTGCTCAACCTCGGTCACTGACAAACGGCTGGAAATAACCATGTATTCACGGTTAGCTTTATCAACCGGGAAACCTTGCAGTTCAAAGTTAGCACCGCAAACGATGCCACGAACTGCACCGGAACCGGTCGCTCGTGAACCCAAGGCTCCACGTTCTTCGATACGTACCCGCGCGAGGTGTTCACCGATGTCCGGCTGATCATAATCCCCAGGCCATTGATAGATCTCAAGATCATTAAAACTGGTTTTACGCGGCTTGCTGTCCATGGTCAAAATGTCAGCACGCGACTTGGTAAAATCATAATCGTTATAGACCCAACGCCCTGTGGTCAGGGCTTCCTGAGTCTGGAATTGGGTAATGTACTCTTCCCCGGCCTTTGGCTGATCCGAGAGATACTCAATGGTATGGTAGGCTGCACTGAAATAGCGTTTATGCGCACCGACATGATCAACTAAAATTAATTTTTGTTTATGATCATCATGTTCAAAGAACCAGTAAATGCCCCACTCTTCCATCAAACGCTGGAGGAAGTTAAAGTCGGTTTCACCGTACTGCACCTGAAAATCGAGGTTCGGGTAAGTGGTTGCCAGCCGTTTTTCAAACGGGAAATTATAGTCGCCTAACACTTCATCAATAATATCGACTACATTCTTGTTCTGAAAAATCTTAAAATCAGAGGTTAAATTAGTCAGATAGAACCAAGGCCGAATAACAATTTCAAATATCGCCTGATTCGCATCACGACCAATAAACCTGGCTTTCTCTACCAGACCAGAAATTTCACGTGTGCCTTTACCAACACCAGTAACATCATCAAGGCCATTGCCATCCAGTTCCATTTCAATCGTCATCTCTTTACCAATTAAGGCTTTGAGATCGATATTGGAGGCCGTTTGCCAAGGAATAGATGGATTAGCCGGGGTTTTTGCCGTAACGGTATATGAATACAAAGTCGAAAAGGCTTCTTCACCTTCCAACTTTGACAGTACCAGCGCAGGCTCACCCAATAAATAAGGCATAACCCGACTGCTCAACTTTATTGTCCTTGACATATTAATACCTAATATCTGGTTAATATCGCAAAGTGCTAATTACACTCTTAATTGTCTGTTCATAATGACGAGTCTGTTTATTCCATTATCTGTCCATACCTGCATTGCCTCCAAAGTCGTTAGTTGCACTCGGACATTGGAAGCCTCTGAGTAGCTCACTAATACTTTCATTACCGTAAGTTAAACCTGTCACTTCCAGCTCCACGCGGTCTTTACCCATTAAATAGGTCAAGAGTTGCTTGCCATTAGCATCTTGTTCTACTTCATCTGCCTTATCAGCCCACTTTAGTAGCGCCCAAGGACCGCGTAGAATAATGTCAGGCATCGCCGATGCTTGTTGGCGCTGAGCAGTTAAACTCACCATTGTCCCTTGGCGTACACCCGGCCATTTGAAGAAAGATGGTGTCACTGGGCCATGGGAATAACGCACAATATTCCCGTCAAAGTTCATAATAAGTTGCGTAATCGAGGGGGATAAATAACGCACTGATACAGAGAAATCTACTGCCATTTTTCTGCCTTCACTCGCATTAAACAATGCATCCCTGATAACCGCAGCCTGTTCAAAGAATTCCAGACCCTCACTGCTTGCGCTGCCCTTATAACGCCAAGGTGTCGCAATAGTATCGACTTTACTTTCTAAGTTTTTCTTAAAGTAATTATCCACCGTGCCACCCGCGCCAAAGAAACGCTCAAAATCATTCAAACTGACAACCTTCTCACTGTCAGCGAAGGGATAGCGCCCCTGTAATGTATTGCGGCATATCTGTCCTACTCCCATATCGATCGCATTGGCGGTATGAGCAATCACTTTATTTTCAAATGTCTGCGATGAGCCGGTTAATAACGGCGCAATAATATTACTAAACGGATCTGGCCACGTTTGCGACTCGACCGCAATACGTTCTCCTCCATTAGAAATCGGAGGAATATCGCCATATTCAAAAGCACTGTTAAATACCACCAGACGGGTATATTGATCGTTTAACGCGCCGACGACCCGGCTCATCTGTGTCCCTTGAAGAATAGAAAGGTTACTGTCGCCACCGTCATCACGCTGTTCGCCATTGACAAATGCCCGCAAGGCGTCAAAGCGGCTATCAACAAATTTCTGAACCAGCTTATTCTCACGAAATGCGATTTTTTCCTGCACTTTTTTAGCCTGGTTAATTAAATTGCCTTGATTTCTTATCGTGATATCGTCAAGCAGTGCTTTCTCTGCGGCCTTCTCCACCAGTGTCGTTTCTTTCACCGCTTGCTTTGCCAAATTGAGCAAAGGTGAGTTTTCTGATACCAATGTTCGCAACAGCGCAATATCCAGAGACAGCCCTTCTGCATTCTCTCCACTGTCAGCATCAACAGAAATCAGGCGCACACTGGAGAGAAAGCGTTTCCAGTAATCGGTATATTCTTTCAAATACGCAGTCAGTACCTCTTGTTGTAGCGCCAGAGGATCAAATGAGGAGGAAAGCGGCTGCGCCATCACCCAACGGTCCTCTTGCTGAAGCTGTATCAGCAATGGCGTAAGCTTTTTTTTAACCACCTGATGATAACCCGCGTGGGTATACAACCCTGGGATCCCTCCATGCAGTAACTCATCATCTGACAAGGTGAAAACCTGTGTTGCATTTTCACCCACCATGTTACGCAATGTCAGGTTGGCCGGAGCTTCTGCCTGCAAACGAGATTGAACACGGCCCCACAATCTGGCGGTAACGGTTTGCTCCGCCAGCATTGCCCGGGCCTGCTTGATCAGCTCGCTATCCGCTGGCTGCCCATACTTTTGCCACTCTTTTTGCGTAAACAGCCTCTTCAGATGAGAGGTAAAAATATCCTTTTCTTCATATGGCTCGATTTTTCCGCTTTTCTGCCAGGCTTGAGCGAGGTGATCGACTACATAATTTTGATCGAAATCACCCTCGCCGGTGAGCATCAAATAGAGTTTCAGCTCTGCATATACCGCGACGGGATCCGCCGCATTAATCGCATTCTTTAATGCGACTTGTGCCTCACGTTCAACCATCGGAAGTAGATGTTTTTGCAAGAAGAACTGGTACAAACTATTCGCACTCTGAGAAATAGCGCCACCGGTGTATAAGCCGTAACGCCAGTCAAGATCCGGGTTGCCCACGTCCAGAGTGCCATACTCAGGTAACTGCTGAGTGGCGTTCAACAATGTAGGTAACATCTGCTCATTGCTGGTTTTAACATAACTATTAACCGTGCTTTCTAAATGTTGGAGCTTGGTCCCTACCGCCTGTAAATACCCTTCGTTATGCTGGAAACTGATGAGGAACGACCACACCAGCCACACCGCCAGCCCGATACAGGCAACATGTCCTAGCAGGTTCTGGAAGCGGTATTTGGATTGCACTTTGAGGTTATAGCTAACCAAATCCCCATCTTTGGTGATCACGTCACGGAACAACTGCTTGAGGAAATATTGTTTTCCATAAGCAGCTTCGCTAATCACCTGATTATCTTCATCGCTTCGCTGAGAAATAGAGGCCGGAGATGCAGGTTTGGTGTGGCTGATAACATTGCGCCACTTCTGGATCAGCGTGCTGTTATTTAACAGTCCAATATTCACCGGCTGGCAACTGCTGACAAAATAGATCCCGCGCAATGTGGTATGGAACTTTGTTTCATCAAAACGTGAGGCGAAGAAAACATTTTGCAAGACTTCAGTGACCCGCTGGGACAACATTCTGAAATCCTGAGGTAACGCGTACATGCCTTTGCGATCAGTAACTGAATACTCTTCCTGCTGGCGGACATGCATGTTGTTACTGATACGGTTCTCAAGTAGCGCTAACTCACTGCTAATACGTTGCTCAAGCGCCATATCTGCACGCCCTTTCTCCTCGGTATAAGGGAAAGTAACACCCCAGATTTGTTCGCGATCTTCGGCCGTTAAATTGCGGAAATACTCATCAAAACCAGATAACTGATCCAGTTTCGTTACCATTACATACACCGGGAAACGGACACCGAGTGCACCACGCACCTCATCTAACCGTGTACGCAGGGTTGCTGACAGGCTCAGTAGCTCAGCTTTGCTTTTACCCAGAATGTCGGTGACCGAAATAGCCACGATGACACCATTAACGGCTTTGACCGGACGATACTTTTTAAGCGCCTTTAATATGCCATTCCACTCAGTTTGGTGCGTTTTGCCGTCATCAATGTATTTGCCAGCCGTATCTAAAAACAGCGCATCATTAGAGAACAAACATTCACAATGCTGAGTAGACACATTTTCTTTGCCTATACGATTCAACTGCTCTGGTAACGGAAAATCTTGTCCTGAGGAGAGGATCAGCGAGGTTTTCCCGGCACTCTTCGTCCCCAGCACCATGAACCAAGGCAGTTCGGCACGCCAACGACCAGAAACAAAAAAACGTTTCCAGAATGGAATACCGCTGTGAATACGGCGCACATAATTTATGCCATTACGAATAATTGCATTGATTTCAGAAAGGTCAGGTTCGAGTTCAGCTTGGACTTTCTTCGGGTTAATAAAGTTATCCAGTAGCGCAGGATTGAGCGCTAAAGCCCGCATAAAATGCCACACACCATAAAGAATAGTGATAAAGGCGATAAACGCGATAATTGCGCCACGGCGCAGCGGATCTTCCAGCGGATGGCTATCCCCGATTAATATAAAAGGTGCGATGACCCATACTGCGGCACAAGCGACCACGGCCACGAGAACAAAGCGCGGCACGTTGAACCACAACCCCAAAAATAGGGCCAGCGCCAGTAGCAAGAAAATAATTCTGGGTTCGTAACCTTCAAGAGGCCGCGCCTCGCCAAATCCGAAGATTGGCCCCAGAAACCATATCGCGGCAGCCAGCAACATGAAGCAGCCAACCAGCAATATTCGTTTCATGGCCCAGCCAGAAAAAAATCGATTCAAATAAGACATTCTATATCTCAATAATTAACAAAGAGTTCTACACGGCGGTTTTGTGAGCGTCCTGCTGCATCGTCATTGCTACCTACTGGCTGCGTTTCCCCTTTACCCTCAAACCGAATTTTGTCGGTCGGGATACTGGCTTTCTCCATTAAGCGTGCCACATTGGCAGCTCGTCTCTCAGAAAGAACCTGGTTATTCGGGAAGCCAGGTTTATTAATCGGCATCGAGTCGGTATGCCCCACAATCAACACCGCTCCTTGCACGCGATGAATTTCCTGCGCGACACGTTCAATGATATTGATGATTTCTGGTCGGACCTTATCCGAACCGACCGGGAACATGGTGTCGCCTTTGAAAATAACTTTGCTGCTACCGGCTGTTTCATCGACACTCACTAATTGCTTCGCGATCTCGTCTTTTAACAACACCGTCAGATTTAATTTTTGCGCGACAGCCGGTGGTGCGACAACAATAGGCCGTTGCAATACAGCCATCCTTTTTAGCAAGTCGCTTTCTGGGATGGAGAGAAAATATTTGCTGCCGATAAAGGTGGCGGCAATTAAGAAGCCACACAACAGCATCGATACGCGAACCGGGACAAAAATCCCACGGCGTTTTCTGGATTGATGGGTCACTAACCCATGCGGAGAAAGTACGGTAGGAACCGTGTCTCTGGTACTTTGCAGTAGCGTTAACAACCCCTGGCGGATTTTGGTTAATTGCCGGTCACCATCTTCAATAATGCTGTAACGGCCTTCAAAACCTAGCCCTAAAATACGCAACAATACTTCTAAACAATCCGAATATTCATGCGGGCTCATTGAGAGACGACCGACTAACAGGAAAAATTTATTCCCGCCGTCATTATCACCTTCAAAGTGGTTCAACAGGTTGCTTTGCGACCAGCCAGATATCATGCCCCACGACATGGTGTGAGCCGCTTCATCTAACGCGGTACACAAGCAATAGCGGACGATAGCCATTTTCTTCCATGAGATATCGGCTTCATCGCACACCACACTAAACAGGGTTATCTCATTTTTCAGGCATTCTTTTAATATCTGAATCTGTGAGGCATCCGCTATCTGTTCCGGCATTTCACTTAAGGCGCGCAATAACGGCTGTGCGGCTTCTAATAATGGTGTAGGCGAAGCGACTGCCTTAGCCACCCGCTGCTGCACACTTTCGCCTCGCAGTTGGGCGGTGTCATAGGGCTGAAAGCCTGATGGACGGGTCGCTCCACGACTGAACGCCGCACTGTGCTGCGTATTATCCGTATTATCTATGTTGTCCGTATAGCTATTCTGCTCATCAAGCAAGAAATGGCCCAACGCCTGCGGATTAGTATCCGCATCTCTGCTTTGGTCAAAGGGAGGTATCGGCATTCCTCCGTTCAATTCACTGCTGTCACTCATGAATCTCTAATCCCCCAGAGTTCCATTTTCAGTGCAGGGAAATCACCAGCCACGTGTAATGCAATGGCCCCTGCATTGGAAACTTTGTCCCAGAATGGCCCACTTTTCATTAATTCAAAATAAACGTAGCCCGCGCTGTACGGAATTTGCCGTGGGGGGACCGGCAAGCGTTGTAACTCCAGACCCGGTAAATGTGATCGCACCAATTCATGCAACTGTTGAGGCGCACTGATTTTAGTTTGCACCGAGAACTGATGCTGCAATACATCCATTGGCAATTGTGCGTGGACGGCCAATACCAAATTGGAGAACGAGCGTAATTCATTAGGCAGCACAGAGGCTGACCACACGCCGTTGCCTTTAGGGTCCAGCGGGATCATCTGCCCGGCACGCACTAAGATCTGATTGAGCAACTCATGCACATCATCCACTAATGGGCGAATCGATGCGTAAAGTTTGCCGTGGTCATATCCTGGCGCCGGACGCGGCCGACGCGTTTTGGTGCGAATAAAGGTGGAGAGTTCACCGGCAAATTTGGCTAATTCCTGATAAAGCATGATCGGCGGCAATTCAGGGATATTCCGTAGATGATCGAGGATCGGCTCATATTTATTAAAAATTTGCAGCAGTAAATAATCGACAATTTCTGCACTGGCGCTGGCTTTACCATCACTGTTTGATAGGCGTTTAGCCAGCATATCTGCACGCATTTTGACCAAACCATTAAGGTGGGTCAGCCACTCCGACAGCAGTGAGCTTGCCGCATAGCCCGTCACGGGGGGAATGTAATCCTCCAGATGCAGTAATACACTGCCATCTGGCTGAATAGCGCGAACTTTGGCCAATGGCAAACCGATCCATGATTCGGTCATTTCACTTTCAGAAACTAATCTGAGGCGCAGTCGCGATAGCTGTACCGGCTTTGGCCCCTGACGAATCGCATTGGTATCGCTAAGATCCGCTTCATAGGCGTAAAAACGCGCCAATGAACTCGAATCATATTCATCAAAAATAGTTTCATCACTGTTATCCATGCGCAGTGGTACTGCCAGATAGATAAGCTTGCCCAAATGTTCCGGGGTGATGGTGAGCGGCTCAGGCAGTTCAGCGTGACCGGGGATATCAAAGGGCGTACCGTCAGGTAACACGCCTTTGCCAGATCGCAGCACCAACTTGCCATAGGAGAGCGCTTCACGATCAATTTCATATTGTGCGAATCCCCAAAAGAAGGGGGTGATGGTTGCCGCTCTTTTATGGGCGTAATATTCCAGATAACGTTCTTGCTGTTGAAAAAGTTGCGGGCGAAGAAAAAGACCCTCACTCCAAACGACTTTGTTAGTTCTCACGACTTAATCCATTTCTTTGATTGATATTGACAGACGCTCAACATGCACCTTCACGATCGGTACATCTTGCTGTTTCCCTGACCATAATTTTTTATACCAGGGTTCTATACGTTTCTTGGGTAACGGGTTAATAACCGCTTTCCACTCCGCCTGTTCAATTTCACGATAAGCAGCAACAACGCCGATAGCAGTGATTCCACTGTCCAGCGTCAGCTCTATTTTTTTTGTCTCATTGGGTAGCATGATTCCGTCATACACTTTATCCATCTGTTCCTTTAGCGATGGCGTGCTTTCTTCGGTAATAGTGAAGAAATCACTCGACTTAAATTCATCCATACTCTTAAGAGTGAAAACCGAGATCCTTAACGGATTGGCCACACCTTTGTCATTAGGATTAATATCTTTAGTCGTAGTAAGCTCGACGACAAGTTTCTCAACTTCTGCGGGTTGAGGCTTCGAGCTACAGGCCATTACTAATAGAGTTACCAGCGCTACAAAAAAGTACTGTGTAATCGAATTAAACCAACGGATACTCTTTTTCATACTCAGCCTAATCAAATAAAAACATTAAGCTTTATCCACAATATTATAGTCACCGACATCCCCATGACTTCTCTTATTACATCCGCTACTGTCGGGTCTTTTTACAGCTATTGTGGATAAAGCCTGTGACACAAATCAGGACATTAATACTCATGCTGATATGCACCTAAACTATTGACTCAGAAACCTGAGACTGAGAAAACTTGCCACCTTTATAGTGGCAAGTTTGACGTCTAATCTAAAACAGCATTACTTAGCTTTGCTGATTAGCTTTAACATCGTAGTTGGCAGAAATAACGCCAGATTTATGGCCTTCAGCATTCTGCATAACGTAATCTTGGGTCATCTTAGTGAATGAGAAACGAATTTCTTCACGTGGACGAGTTTCATCTTCAAGAGAACCAGCCATATCAACAGCAGTGATGATGACATCGGTAAATTTGATAGTCAGGTATTCCAGCGGATCGCCACCGGCTTTACGCAGCACGAATTGGATATTTTTAATGTGCTTACCAAGTAAGCAGTAGCTCAATAAGTTCGGGCTAGCTTTATCGATATAATGCGTGAAGCAGAAATCGGAAACAGAGGCTTTACCTGAACCACCGCCTGAACCACTGTGCATATTCGAGTGCTGAGAAACATCCCACTTCCAAGCCAATATCTGAATTTCGTTTTTATGATTAGCATCTAAAGATTCGCCTTCGATACCATCAATTTTAATAAACATATCTTGCGCCATACATTCCTCTCTAACACTTAGATTAATGCCACTCAATGCCATGCATTGAATGACTAAAGGCCTCGTGCGATGTTTCTGCACGAAAACACATACTTTCCTACTTGTAACGATAAAAATCAGATGTATTTAAATAGTGATGCTCACAACAGGATGCCTGGAAATATTATCCCGCAGCCTCTTGGTGGTATTTAATACATTTAATTACGCAACATCTTTCAGCGAAGGCAATTTCGCAACCATACGCAGTGATACCGTCAAACCTTCCAACTGGAAGTGAGGACGCAGGAAGAACTTCGCCTGGTAATAACCTGGGTTGCCTTCAACATCTTCAACAATCACTTCAGCCGCAGCCAAAGGACGACGTGCTTTCGTCTCGATAGAAGAGTTCGCCGGGTCGCCATCAACATAGTTCATAACCCAGTCGTTCAACCAGCGTTGCATCTCATCACGTTCTTTGAATGAACCGATTTTGTCACGCACGATACATTTCAGGTAATGGGCAAAACGTGAACACGCGAATAGATATGGCAGGCGCGCAGACAAGTTGGCATTAGCTGTTGCATCCGCATCGTAATATTCAGCTGGTTTTTGCAGTGACTGTGCGCCAATGAAAGCTGCGTAATCCGTATTTTTCCGGTGAACCAATGGGATAAAGCCATTTTTAGCCAGCTCGGCCTCACGACGGTCAGAAATAGCAATCTCTGTTGGGCATTTCATGTCAATGCCGCCATCATCGGTCGGGAATGTATGACATGGCAGACCTTCAACAACACCACCACTTTCCACACCACGGATCAGGGTACACCAGCCGTATTCTTTAAATGAACGGTTGATGTTAACTGCCATTGCATAGGCCGCATTTGACCACACATACTTACTGTGATCAGCGCCATCAGTGGTCTCTTCAAAGTGGAAGGCATCGACCGGGTTAGTGCTAATACCGTATGGCAGACGCGCCAGAAAACGTGGCATCGCCAGACCAATATAGCGGGAGTCTTCAGACTGACGCAGTGAGTTCCATGCTGCATACTCAAGGTTCTGCGTGAAGATTTTGGTCAAATCGCGCGGATTCGACAGCTCCTGCCAGGATTCCATTTGCAACACCGAAGGTGCCGCGCCGGTAATAAAGGGTACGTGAGCAGAAGCAGCAACCTTGGCGATTGACGCTAACAGGTCAACATCAGGCGCAGTATGGTCAAAATAGTAATCTGCTACCAGGCAACCATAAGGTTCGCCACCCAGTTGGCCATATTCTTCTTCATACACTTTCTTGAATAATGGGCTCTGATCCCAAGCAACACCTTTGTAACGTTTCATGTTACGGCGTAATTCATCTTTAGAGATGTCAAGGAAACGCAATCTCAACTTCTCATCAGTCTCGGTGTTATTCACTAAATAGTGCAGACCACGCCATGCACTTTCCAGAGACTGAAACTCTTGATGATGCAGAATCAAATTGATCTGTTCAGACAGCTTGCTATCAATTTCAGCAATGATAGAGGCAATGCTTTTATAAGCATCGTCTGATACGGTTACTGAGTTAGCCAGCGCCTGCTCAGCCAAGGTTTTAACCGCGCCTTCTACAGCCGCTTTCGTCTGCTCAGACTTCGCCTTGAATTCTTTGGTCAATAACGAATTAAAATCGCTATATTCAGTCGCAGTAGTGGCGGCTGGTTTATTTTTTGCTTCTAAAGTGGACATGGATTCTCTCTTCCTAATCAATCTTACTGTGGCGTGTCAACAGCGGATTGCTTTGCTTTCGGTGACGATGCCAGTGTTGCCAGTAATGATTTATCTTTCAGAAGTTTCATTACTAATTCCTCTGCACCAGCCTTGCCATCCATATAGGTTTGCAAGTTAGCTAATTGAGTACGGGCATCTAACAATTGAGACAGCGAATCGACTTTCTTTGCGATTTCATCTGGAGAAAAGTCATTAAGACTCTCAAAAGTAATATCCACCATCAATTGGCCTTCACCAGTCAGCGTATTTTTTACAGCAAATGCAACGCGTGGTTTCATTGCCTTCATACGCTCATCGAAATTATCAATATCGATGTCCAGAAGTTTTCTGTCTGCCACTGAAGGCAAGGGTTCTAAAGGTTTACCAGATAAGTCAGCCAACACACCCATAACAAATGGCAGTTCAACTTTCTTCTCACTACCGTATATTTCCACATCGTATTCAATCTGTACGCGTGGCGCTCGGTTACGAGCGATAAATTTTTGGGAACTACTTTTACTAACCATATGTACCTTTTATTCAAAATATATTGTAAATATTATCGAGAAGTCAGCTTCCCGAACCACTATCGGAGAGATTAAATGTAAAAAATAATACTGAACCGTATCCCCCTATTTATAAACCAATTCAATACCAGCAGTTGCTCTAACCTGCCCAGGGGTTACTGTATTCATACCTTTTGCATAATAACCCGCTAAAAAATAATGGGTGACATCCTCACCTGAACTGGAAATAACATATTCCTGAACACTATTTTCATCGCCAACCACCATTTGTTGCCCTGTAGCTTTACTTAATCTAATTTGTGCATTTTTGCTGAAATCATCAGCTACTTCATTCTGTAAGTTTCCGGTGATTACGTCCGGTACTGAGGCACCCGCACTAATAAAGCGTAATGATACAGTTCTATTTACCGGACATGATTTCAACGCAATTTGAAATTGCTGTTTACCCGCTTCTGCTCCATCGGTTCTCAATTGGTTTGTCGATAAAGTCGGTAATAAAACAGACTCTGAAGATGAACCATCATTAATACTGACTTCACAGGTATCTTCCAAATACTCGCCGGTAAATGAAACCTGAACGTTACAATCAGTCGTTCCTGCACATGAACTGGCTGCCTGCACTGGCTGCCGCGCTATAAAAGCCACTACCAGCAACAGTAAAAACGAACCCAATTTCAGTACAACATTACTTTTTAGCCACGAAGACATATCACCTCCAACTGTTTTATTTTCGTGCTTTCTGTCTTCGCCACTGTGTTAGCTTCCGTGCCTGATTCAATACGGCATTTATCTTTGCCACTATTCCAGATGGCATGCAGTGGCTGTGTTCCTGGCGACCAGCCCCGGATAAATACCATTCCGCCTTGCCCAACAATTCCTTGACTCACTGCATCGGCATCCAACAATTCTGTACCAATAGGAATAAACTCTTTATTTTCATCCCTGACGATCAGTATCAGTGCGGTACCAGTAATGGTCTTCATACTGACGGGGATCATTGACCCGGCTCTCGGTACTACTATTTTCTGGTTCTCAAGTACATCGACTGAGTCAGGTAACTTGTTGTAATCAATACCAACACTGTTTTCACGATACGGTGTCAGCGATGTCATAATGGCGTATCCACGGCTGTCAATTTTCGCACCACGGCCATTAAACAACATTGCCCCTTCCGCACCCTCGGCATGAATGATGGCAAAAGGCGCGTCGCCAAGTCTTGGGCCGATTGTTACACCGCCCTGATGTGCCACCAGGCTACCGTTCGTCGAAGCTGAAAGCTGTTTCGACGCATTATTATTGGCTGATGCCGTCATCCCGAATTGGCCTACCGGGGTCTGGTAATTAAGGTTACCTGTTACCGTTTTAGCCGCAGAGGTTTCACCACCGCTGGCATACGATGTCCCGACACCATAGGACAACTCACTCTGATCGCCCCTGCTGCCATTCGCATTCACCTGCACTGTTGAGTTCCCTGCAGCATCACGGCTAGCCATAGAATATAGCGAACTAAACAACGGCCGGCTTATCCCACTGCCGCCAAGAGGGATACTAATCGCTAGCATGTAACTGTTTTCATAATTGCTATTGTTACTACTATTGTTGCCATTGTTGCTGTTATCGCTGCTATTACTGGTGCGTAACGCCGTCACAGCATAAGAGAAATAACGCAACGAATGGTTATAGGTCACGGCATATTGCTTTGACGTACCCTGATTTCCCCAGTAGCTATAAAAACTGCTGTTCAGGTTAACCGACATATTGTCAGCTATACGCTGGGAAACACTGAGCGACAGGCGGTTACGTGTACGGTAGTCAATATCATCACGCCCATTGTTAATGCCATAGTGATCCAGGCTTGCTTCTCTAAAACTGTAATATCCACTGGAAGAGTATCGATACGCCGCTAATGTCAGGTTGGTATCGGTTTCTCCCACGTATTTGCTATAGTCAATTTTGTAACTATTACCGGATAAGCGATGGTCATTGAACAATTCACTTCTCGCATGGATAACATCCATAGAAATACCCCCGATCGGTGTATTGAATGCGTTACCTATCCCTATCGAACTATAATTCTCTGCCAGTTGCGCTCCGCCATACAGCGTATAGGTATTGCCTAGACCGTAGTGATACGAGCCCTGTACGATAGTCGGATCCGCATTTACCGTATTGTCATTCAGTCGTCCAGCCGCGATATTGAACTGAGAGACCCCTTGGTAAAGCAACATTGGTGGCGCCGAAAAAGGTATCCTCTGAGTACGGGTTCTGCCATCAGATTCGGTGATCGTCATTTGCAAATCACCACCGTAAGCCATGGTACCAATATCAGCCAGTTCAAAAGCACCCGGTGTCACCACCGTCTCATACACAGTTTGCCCACGCTGGCTGATGGTAACTCTGGCGTTGGTTTCTGCCACACCACGCACTACCGGGGAATAATTGCGTATCCCTTCAGCTAACATACGGCGGTCTGATGCAAGCTGCACACCGCGTAGCCCGTAGCCCTCGAATAAATCACCAGTAGTATTACTATCACCAACTGTTAATTGACTTTTCAATGGGGTAATGTCTGTTGCCGCATAACCGTACAAATTTTGGGTATGCATCCCGCCAGTATTGGCCCAACGGGTATTAAGGCGTTTTCTTAACCGCCACTCACCTATATTCGCCCCGCCAATTAAACCGATATTGCCGTTGTACGAATTTGATACCTTATTGTCATCATCATTATGACCGTTAAAAACGCTATAAAGGTTGCCGCTATAATCCAGAAAACCCACTGGCCCGCCTGACTCCCACAAACTGGAGTCAATATATCCGCGTGGATGTTTCACTAAATTAAACTGCGGCACGGTGATTGAAAGTTCAAAATCCCCGGAGTTATAGCTGATACTGCTGTCGTTAATTAAATCCTTTAACAGGTAACACTGATCTTTTGCTGCTACCTTGACGTTCTCTGGTATATGAGTAGAACCATTAAGCTCAATTCTAATACCTAATGCATCAAGCTGATCCAATCTGAAACAAGGTTCGGCAGTTGACTCACCGTCTACTGATTTAAAGCGGATAGTATGCTTACCACTCATTTTGCCATTAACAATGACCATTACATCATAGGTGCCTGGAGACACCGGATTTTCATTCATAAACCGCGAGACATCGACGGACAAACCGTGGATAAACCCAGGGTTAAATTCAACGGCTGTGATTTCAGCATGATCAGTTGAATTCATAACAGGTGCTGCTGTAGCACTCTTATTTATTAGTAAAGCCGCACTTATCATTACAATCGTGAAACCTAATAAAGCTTTACAGGGTACATTAACCAATCTGTCGATTTTATTTTCTATGTCGCGTGTTATACATGAATGGTTCACGATATAAAGCTCCCGTTAATTCTGTCCCTTTGGTGACAAGTGCGTAGGGTTCCCTTTTCAAAAAAAATATGCTCATGCTTAGTTTTTATTATTCTTTAACCAGAGTCCCTTTACCTTGTGTAAACGATAATTTTTCTTCAACGTTTGCGCCGTAATCGTTTAACACTTTGTAATTTACAGCTGAAATACTTGAGGTTTTATTTTTCGGATAAAATACCAGTGTTGAAAAAGGAGCTAACATTTCGGTATTAAGCTCTACTTTATTCCCACCTGTTATCGCCACACCACTATCAAAGGAGATATAATAAGGCGTCGGATTAGTCACTTTCACACCTTGGCCTTTCTGACTATCGCTAATCAGTTCCCATTGCAGTTTCTCTCTTTGTTCAGAGCCACTACTATCCAATGAGGTTGGTCGATAGAAAATTTTAATTCGGGTGCGAAAAGCCAGTTCAAGTTTATTTTTATCACTTCCATCTTTTTGTACTGAGGGTATATCCAGCATATTAAACCAGAATACTGACTCTTTATCCTGCGGCAATGCCATACCGTTATAAATTATACGGATGCTTTGACCTTTACCGGCCTCAACACGAAATACCGGCGGGGTAACCATAAAAGGAACAGTTACGTTATTAATATTAGCATTACTCTTTCCGTCATCGACCCAAACTTGTACTAAAGCTGGCTGCGTGCCTTTATTATTAGTCCGTATGCTGACTTCTTTTTGGGCTGCCGGAAATATCACACGAGTGCCACTAATCGTCATAGCAGCATACGTTGGGATGTTGCCAGCAATCAGCGACAACACTAAAATAATTGTTTTATAAAACATCACGCTACCAAATAATAATGCGTTGAATGAGCAAGTTTATTGTTATAACACCTTGCTACCAGCCCTTTTATCAGCCTGAGCAGTAAGGTGTTATTACTTGCTAACATGCGGCCCGATTAAAGATGGGCCGCAAACCTATCATCCCAAAGGGATATTAGTTATAAGCCAGTACGTATTGAACTTGAGCAGTCACATCACCAGCAGTAGTTGCTGCAGTTGCATAGTAGCCACCTGCGTAAGACATACGCACAGTACCTGGAGCGTCAACATCAGCACCTGGGATAACATCAAATTTAGAACCGGTATCACCAACAAGGATCTGCGATGCATCTGAGATGTTGTACAAACGAACTTCAACTTTGCCAGCTGCCGTAGCAGATTCAGCGTTGTTTGTCAGGTTACCCGTCACTGGGTTAGCGCCGGTGCTGTTGATAGCTTCAAAGTGAGCAGCTACGCTGGTGATTTCAGTCGGGCAATTAACTACGTCGATAACGAAGCTAGTAGAACCGGCTTCTTCACCAGCCGCGCTCAGATTCTGGGTAGAAAGCGTCGGCAATGTTACAACAATGTTTTCACTTCCAGCTGCAACTTCACAAGTTTCGTTGATCAATTTACCGTTGAAAGTAACAGTACCATCGGTACCTGCAAAAGCAGTCGCTGAAGCAACAGACAGAGCCAGAGCACAGACTGCTAAATTTACTTTACGCATAATTTTTATCCTTTAGTTTATTTTAAAATATTATTTATTGGTTAAAACATCTATATAGTTCACATCTACACGGACAGGTGTTTACTATTCTTTTTTTGCCTTTTATTATTACAAGTAACAGCAAATATTGGTTGAATAAAACACATCATCATCACATTAAAATTAATGTATTTTATCATTTTCATTCAACACCGAGACCGTAAATTTATTTTCAACTTTATCGACGAAAACAATCTGCTTAGGCATCACATTGTGGTCGCGCAAAATAAACTTGCCAATTTCCGGTGTAATATTTTTTTCAATATAACGAATAAGCATCCGCGCGCCGGTTTCTGCCACCGAACAACAGCTAACGACATCGTCAACCACTTTGTCACTGTATTGCAGCGTCAACTGATGTTGAGACTGCAAACGCCCGCCGATACGATCTAAATGTAACCGGACAATATGTTGCAACGCACTTTGTTGTAGCGGCAAATAAGGGATCACCGTAACGCGACCTAAAAATGCTGCGGGGAAAACTTTCAACAATTCAGGCTGCAAAGCACTTAATATTCCATCTTGATCCGGTGCGGTATCGGGATCAGCTAATAAGTTGCTTAATAACTCACTGCCTACATTACTGGTCAACAGCAAAATAGTGTTTTTAAAATCGATAAACCGCCCTTCGCCATCTTCCATCTGACCTTTATCAAATACCTGGAAGAACAGTTCATGTACATCAGAATGTGCTTTTTCGATTTCGTCTAACAACACCACACTATAAGGTTTACGACGTACGGCTTCGGTTAACACACCACCTTCACCGTAGCCAACATAGCCCGGAGGCGAACCTTTTAATGATGAAACCGTATGCGATTCTTGATATTCACTCATATTAATAGTGATCAAATTTTGCTCACCACCGTACATACTTTCAGCAATTGCCAGCGCAGTTTCTGTTTTACCCACACCAGAAGGACCAACCAACATAAAGACGCCCAGTGGCTTTCTTGGATCAGCCATACCCGCACGCGCAGTCATAATATTTTCGCTCAATTGCACTAATGCATGAGGCTGACCAATAACGCGCTCTTCAAGACGTTGCGGCAGTTCCATCACCGCGCGGATATCGTCTTTCAGCATTTGTCCTACCTGGATCCCAGTCCAGTCTGCAACGATATTGGCGATCACTGTGGCGTTTACCTCAGCCTGCACCAAGGGTTGTGCACCACGAACCTGTAAAAGCTGTTCTTCTAGCTGCGCCAATTGTTGCTGATGCTGCTGGCGTTTATCTTCATCAAGCGTTGGCTGTGAAACCAGTTCATATAGCGCAGTTCGTGTAGCCGTAATCGCCGCTACCAACTCGCGCTCTGCCTGCCAACGCTGATTAAGCTGGCTGGCTGCTGCTGAAAACTGGGCAATATTTGCTTGTAACTGCTCAGCACGTTCGTCCTGCCCTTTACCAAAATGCCGTGCTTTTTCCAGTGATGACAACTCTGTTTGCGCCGTTTCACTCTGGAATGTCAGTTGCTGCAATTCTGTTGGTTGTGAGAACTGCGCCACCGCAACTCGTGCACAGGCGGTATCGAGCAAACTGATCGCCTTATCTGGTAACTGACGAGCCGGAATATAACGATGAGACAAACGTACCGCAGCCTGCAAGGCTTCATCCATTATCCATACACCGTGGTGCTTTTCTAACGCAGGTGTTAGCCCACGCAGCATGGAAATCGCGGTGTTTTCATCAGGCTCACCGACCTGAAGCACTTGGAAACGACGGGTCAGCGCCGGATCTTTTTCAATGTGGCGTTTAAACTCACTCCAGGTAGTGGCACCAATGGTACGCAATTGACCACGCGCCAAAGCAGGTTTCAGCAAGTTCGCTGCATCGCCAGTGCCGGCATTACCACCCGCACCAATCAGAGTGTGTACTTCATCGATAAACAAGATTACCGGTGTTGGTGAAGCCATCGCTTCGTCCAAAACATTCTTCAAACGAGCTTCAAACTCACCTTTCATACTGGCACCCGCAGAGAGAGCGACAATATCCAACGCCAGTAAGCTGACCTGACTCAGTGCTGGCGGCATTTCACCCGCAGCAATAGCCAATGCCAATCCTTCAACTACCGCCGTTTTCCCTACGCCGGCTTCACCGGTAAGCAGCGGATTGTTTTGTCGGCGACGCAGTAATATATCCACCATGGTGCTAATTTCATGATTACGCCCCAGCACCGGGTCTATCTTGCCTTCACGGGCCAATGCGGTCAGATCAGTGGTGTACTGCGCTAATGTACCTGTGCTTTTATGACCAATAGCATTACTGGCTTCGCCGGGTAACGCGCCGTCATACATCGGGCTGCCATCTGTGGCTGTTTCATTCGCTTCCGGTGATGTCTGCGTAATGAAATTCAAATCGCTGCTCAAATGCTCCAGAGAGACTTTTTCCATTTCTGGGGCAATAACAAACAGCGCCCGGCGCAACTCCATGTTGGTTAACATCGCCAGCAGCAGGTGACCACTACGAATACGAGTATCTAAACATTCTAAACTGGCATAGACCCATGCCCGTTCAATGGCTAACTCAATATGGTATGAAAAATCGGAGATGCTGGTCGCACCGACTGGCAATTTGGCCAGTGCCTGAGCTAAGCCGCGCTCAAAAGCGTCAACATCCACCGCAAAATATCGAATAATATGTTTAAGGTCGTTATCATCCTGATGCCAAAGTTGGTTCAACCAATGAACCAGCTCTACATAAGGGTTACCGCGCAACTTACAAATAGTGGTCGCACTTTCAATACCTTTAAAAAGAGTGGCATCCAGTTTGCCAAATAAATTTTTCCTGGTAATAGCCACGTTGTTTATCCTGGTCTTTTTAACTGTATTCACATCTGTCTGTATTTTTATGCCGGATGTCTATATCAGTTTATATGTGTATTGATGGTGGCTCGTAGGGTAAAAATAATTACGTAACGAACTATCTCGTGGGGCCAAGAGTAATGTGATTAAATAAAAAACAAAAGCAGATTAATTCAATATTTATCATTTTAAGAATTTCACTCGACTTAATGTCCTACTGCGCTTAAATATACTAACCCTCCATCAAACATTAATATAAGACAACCTCACCAACCAATGTAAGATAATTCCATTAATAGGTATGGAAATTTCCTACAATAAAAATTTAAGCGTAATTTGAATATAATACACACTCATTTTAATTAGGAATTTCGCCCACGCAAAAGTCCTAAAATCATATCGTAGCCATAACGCAACCCATTGATTAAAGTCAGCATGTAATTATAAACCATTAGTTCTAACATTATAAAGCCTTTAAAGAAAGTTGAGTCATACACTCCAGCATGTAATAATTCCCATACTAATTTATATTAAAAAACATTATTACAAACCTTCTCCTACATCATCTGCAAAGTAGAATAAAAATAATATTTTAATTTATTGTGTGCAGACAAAATTGATAAAATTATTTCGTTGTCTATAAATGCCGTTATCTATGAATGTATAGAATCTTAATAAACGAGCACAATGATAGAAGTAATTCGACTGATAGGGCGAAAGAAAGCTGACATAAAACAACCGAGGCAGTAAGTGGATCACAAATTTCTTGACTACTACAATAAAGAGCTGACTTTCATGCGCGAAATGGCGCAAGAGTTCGCCGATAAGCATCCTAAAATTGCGGGCCGTTTGGGTATGCATGGGATTGAAGTTGCCGATCCCTATGTCGAGCGTCTGATCGAATCTTTCTGCTTTTTATCCGCCAGAACCCAAATAAAACTAGATGCCGAGTTCCCTAAATTTACTCAGCGTCTGTTGGATATTGTCTATCCTAATTACAACTCACCCACTCCCTCTATGGGGGTCATTCAGCTTAAGCCAAATCTGAAAGAGGGTGACCTGACCCTGGGGTATAATGTTCCTCGTGGCAGCTCCTTCTTCACCCATATTGCGCCAGGCGAAACCACGCGCTGTGAATTCCGCAGTGGGCAGGATGTGGGGCTGTGGCCACTGGAGATAACCGAGGCGCGCCTTAGCTCTGTGCCACCTGACATGCCTAATCTGGAGAAGCACCGGATTCCCTATCACCGGCTTAAGGGTGCCTTGCGCATTAAATTAAAACTGGTGGGTGACTTACAATTCTCACAGTTGGAGGGGCTGGATCGGTTACCCATCTATATTGATGGGGACGAGAGAATAGTTTCACATATCTTTGAACTCCTGCATGCCAGCCATGTTGCTACCATCATTCGGGCAGGCCACGGAGAAACAGCAGAAGATACCGTAATCAGTGACAACCCTCTCTCTTTTGAGGGGCTCAGCCCTGATCAAAGCCTGTTGCCGTTGTCATGGAATATTTTCCATGGCCATAACCTGATGCACGAATATTTTACCTGCCGCCAGCGGTTCTATTTCTTTACCCTGACACAATTATCCAAAAGTCTGCGCAATAATCATACCAACGAAGCAGAGATAATCATCTTACTGGATCGGTTGCCGCAGGAGCTAGTGAGCCATGTTGCTGCCTCTCGTTTCCTATTAAATTGCACCCCGGTGATCAATCTGTTTCCGAAGCGGATGGATAAGATTGAGATCAATCGGGCGTTGAACGATTTTCATGTGGTACCTGATCGTAGCCGTCCGCTAGACTACGAAGTCTTCTCGATCAGTAAAGTGTTTGGTCAACAGGCTGAAACCAGCAAAGAGGTGGTATTTAATCCTCTCTACCAAACCCGCCACTGTGACAATGGTAATTTTGGTCGTTATTTCTCCATTACCCGCAAGTCCAGGACCGGTCAGAATAATAAACGGAAGTATGACACCCGCACCCCTTATGCCAGTACTGAGGTGTTTGTTTCGTTAGTTGACCAACAAGAAGCACCTTATGGCGATAGCCTGCGCTATTTATCTATCGAGGCACTGGTGACTAATCGGGATCTGCCTCGACTCATTTCGAGTAGTGGTAACTTTGAATTAACCATGTCGGATTCGGCGCCAGTGCATGGCGCGCGCTTCGTATTCCAGCCCAGTGCTCCGCGAGCCCCCTTTGCCATCGATGAATCTGCCTGGCGTTTGATTCGTCAGCTCAGTTTCAACTATCTGCCGTTGTCTGATATGTCCCATTCCAATGGCGGTGAATCATTGCGCAATATGCTGCGCCTGTTTGTTAATGCTTCAGACCATGAATCGAATACCCAAATTGATGCGTTGGTTGGCTGTAAAAGCGAGCCGGTGATCCGACGGTTGCCGGGTAATGGTCTGCTGGTTTATGGCCGTGGTATCTGCTGCACACTGACTGTCGATGAAGAAGGATTCTCCGGTATCAGCCCTTATCTGTTTGGTTTGATCATGGAAAACTATCTGGCGCGCCATGCTGCCATCAACGTGTTTACTGAAACCGAACTGAACTCCATGCAAAGAGGGCGTGTCGGTCAATGGAAAGCCCGCCCTGGCCGACGAGGAGTCCTGTAATGCAACCTGATGAGAAAATTCATCAGAAAGGTCTGACCAATCTGGATGTCTGGTATCAAGAAGCACAGCCCTGGAATGCGGGTTTTATCAGCATGATGCGCGCTAATGCTGCCCGCACTGCCGATATGCCAGCGCCAGGGCAAGCTATGCTGCCTGAGCAAGAAACATTCCGTATCGGGCAAAGTGCCAGTATGGCGTTCTCACCCCGTGAGATATCCCATGTTGAAATCAAAGACGGGAAATTGGATCTACAGCTTTTTGGTCTGGGTATTTGGGGGCCGCATGGTGCGATGCCTCTGCAGATGACCGAACTGGCCTACACCCGCGCTGAACTGCATGACCATACGATGACCGACTTCGTTGATCTTTTTCATCATCGTGCTCTATCCCAATTTTATCGGGCCTGGTTTGTCTCGCAGGATACCGCTTCGCTGGATAGGCAACATGATGAAAAATTTTCCTTTTATGTCGGTAGCCTGGCCGGGCTTGATCCACAGGAACTGACTAATAGTGCGTTGCCGGTTCATGCACACCTCGCCTCATCAGCACATTTAATTCGTGAAGCGCGTAATCCTGAAGGTTTATTGGGTGCGTTGCAGTACTACTTTGAAGTGCCGGTCAGCATGGTGGAATACGCCCCGCAATGGATCTATCTGGATAAAAATGACCAGACCCAGCTCGGTGACGGTGACTCGGCGATGATGTTGGGTGACGGTGCCATTCTGGGCGATACCGTTTTAGATCGGCAGCACAAATTTGAACTGATCTTCGGCCCGCTCAGCCTACAGCAGTACCAACGTTTCAGCCCCTCCGGACAGGATTTGCCCATATTACGTGAGTGGGTACGTAACTTTGTCGGATTTGAATATGCCTGGGAAGTCCGGTTGATATTAGCTGCCAGTGAAGTCCCTATTGCGACTCTGGAGGGCGGGAGTCAGTTGGGATACACCAGTTGGCTGGCGCGGGATGATATCTCTGCCGATGTCCGAGGGATGAGTTTTGAACCCGAAATGCACTGCTATTAACCCATAACCTGCACGGCTGTTAGCCTAAAAACGAAAAATAAACCACGACGTCCACCCATGGCGTTAAAAGGAAAAACATGAGTGTACAGCGTATTACTGACAGTACGGGTTATTATCACCGCCTGATACAAGCTATTCCAGGTGACCACCCCTGCGGCCTAACTCTGGAATATGATTCAGCATTTCTTATGATGCAGACAAAATTGCAACCCAAATTGACTGCCGAATATGGCGATTTTGTCGAAGTTGCCGAACCCACTAACTGGACAGATACCGAGCGAAAATGCCTCGAACTGCTGGGTAAAGCTCGCGATGTGCGGCTGCTTATTATTCTGATGCGTTGTCGCCTGCGCCAAATTGGTGTCAGTGCCGTGTACGAAGGGCTGGAGGCCATACTCTGGTGCCTGAATACCTGGCCTGATGACCTGCACCCCCAACTCTTTGATGAAGGGGAGTTTGAACCCTTTATGCGGGCTAATGCCCTGGCAGAATTGGACAATCCTGAAGGGTTTATCGCTGACTTTCGCAACCAGTTGTTACCTAAAGCAGCAGGAATGCAGATTTCAGTTAAAGAGATGGAAAAAGCTCACTCCTTCCCTCGTGAAGAAGGGGCACTGGAAGAAGGCATACTGGAAGCGATTAAGCATGAATGGCAGAGCCGTGGCGACAGTACCATCCTCTCGTTGCAGAAAGCCTATGCCTTGTTGTTGGAATTAACGGCGCGGACTAATGATTCCCTTGGCGACATTACACCAGACTTTGTCAGATTGACCTCACTACTGCGCCACTTTGCCGGGGATGATCTGGCGGCGGTGGTCGCTTTTGAAGTAGCGGAATACATTGCGGTTCCACTGGATAATGAGCCAGACATCGCCTCCCCTGATCCCCTGATAACGGCAGCAGCAATGGCGGTAACAGCAGAGATCGACACTGCGATGCCGCCTGTTCAGCCGCAAGCACCATTACCCCCGGCACCTGTCGCGCTGCAAGCGCCAACACTGCCAAAAGGGATTCAAAACCGTGCGGATGCCTTATCTCGACTTATTGAGGTCCGCCAGTGGTTTACCCATGCCGAACCCAGCAGCCCGGTCATTGCTTTATTGTCTTTTTCAGAAAAAACAATCGGCAAAAGCTTTGGTGAATTACTTCAGATCATTCCCCAGGAACTGATTTCTAAACTTGATACAGAACAGGAGTAGTCAGCCATGATACGGAAGCTTTTTATTTTAGTATGCGGTGCAGTTTTCGCTGGGCAAGCAAATGCCGCCTGTGTGGTTGACACGATAAGTGCCGAAGGGGGATCTCCGCCGTCAACCATGACGATCTCTGCATTTACCATTACCATTGATGCAGATCAACCGGCGGATTCTACAAAGTATATTTCTGATGTGAATACTGCGACACAGGGGTTCCTCGTCAGCCATGATCAGTGCGTGACAGGCAACCTTTACGGCAAAAATGTCACTGCCATGCTGGGCGAAAGTCTGGGGAACGGGCTGTTTGCCACCAATATCGACGGTATTGCCATCAAACCCCTGTGGAATAATGGTGGCAACCCTGCATATGGTACTTTTAACAGCAGTGGGGAGATGACATTTAGTACCCCGACTGGCCGTTGGGATTATGGCGAAAATAGTTATTTCAGAATTGAGATCTATAAAATCAAGGATACGCTAGCCTTGACTAATCCGGTCGGTCAGCAGGTTCTGCCTGGCGGCACAATAGCCTATAACTGGGTGAACAGTAATAGCGTGGTTAACTATGCGCAGAAACTGGACATTAGCCAGATCAACATCATCAGCACCCCATCCTGCACTTTTGACGGTACAAAATTTGTCGACTTTGGTCTGGTGACCTCCGGCAACTTAAGTAACGGAATAGAACGAGACCTTAATTTTGATATTACCTGTAAAACCGATTATGGCCAGTATTCGGCAACCGCAGCCATTACTACGCAAACCCCGACTGCCGACGGCAATTACATCAAAGTAAAAGACAACGAAGGTCAGGATGATCGGATGCGCATAAAAATCAGCGACAGCACCGGGAGATTACTGGCACTAGATGGCAGCGCCAACGAGCAAAAAATCAATATTGCCAGTGCCACACCCGCTGAATTCAAATGGAAAGCGACGCTTGAGCCAGCCTCAGTTAGCGCAAAACCGGCTAACGGTAAATTTAGCGCCGCAGCAGAAATTATTTTGCAGATTAATTAACCCACGATAACAACACAGTCAATTTTACACGGATTATATATGCAGCCTGTATCGTCTATTTTTGTCAGCATTGCCAGTTATCGGGATCCCGAATTGATCCCGACGCTGCATGACATGATAAATACAGCCCAACAGCCAGAAAATCTTAATATTGCCGTTTTTTGGCAAAATGATAATGACATCAATGCGTTCTTAAATCAGGGTATGCAACTGATCGAAAGTAGCACCCATCTTGGTTTTCCATTGTATCAGTTGGAATATAACCAGGCGTGCATATGGATTTTAAGTGTTCATTATTATGAGAGTAAAGGTGCCTGTTGGGCCAGGCATATGGCCGAAGGGCTATTTCAAAATGAAGCCTATTTCTTGCAAATAGACTCTCACTGCCGCTTTATTCAACACTGGGATCATGAAATGGTCACTATGTTGAACAGCCTGCGTGATAAGAGCCCTAAGCCGGTATTATCCAGTTATCCACCTGGCTATGAACCCGGCGAGAACGAACACAGAAAAGATTATGTCAGCCGCTTAATATTTCATTCTTTCACGCCGGAAGGAATGGTGCGAATGATGTCAATGCCGTTCACCGAAACCGCACCAGTGCGGTGTGGCTATTTGGCCGCTGGCTTTATATTTAGTGATGGCAGTTTTGTTCGCGATGTCGCCAACGATCCTGATATTTTCTTTATGGGCGAAGAAATTGCCATGGCGGCCCGCACATTTACCCACGGCTATGATACCTATGCCCCACACAAAATCTTACTCTGGCATTTCTATACCCGAAAGGAGCACAGTAAGGTTTGGTCAGATCACAATGATGCGGCCAAAAAATCGGGTGCCGTTGATCTCGCTTGGTGGGAGCGAGACAAAATCGCCAAAAAACGGGTTCGTACTCTACTGAATACTGAACAAGAAGGGAGTGATCTAGGCTGCTATACCTTGGGTACACAACGTTCTTTACAGGAATTCGAATACCGGATTGGTGTCAATTTTAAAAAACGGGCCGCACATCCGGATGTTGTTGGTGTAAACAAAGTGAGTTATTTCGCTGACCTCCCCAGCGTCCACCAACAGTGGCTAGAATCCCTGATTATTGTGAATAAAAAAACGCTGAAAGTAGAAAAAGATGAAGTGGATTTTACCCGTGAAGATGTGGAGTGGTGGCACCTTGGCGTTTATAACCCACAAAACGTGCAAGTGATGGTGGAACAGGTTGATATGAACAATATGAAAAAATTTATTAACCAAATCGATGACTCAACCTTTGAGTTAAACCTAGCCTTTAATACTGAAACGGACTCAAACCCACACTCGATCAGAATATGTCCTTATATTCGTTCGCAAGGTTGGGGTGATGTTGTGGAGAAATGCTGGTGAAAAGCGCAGGCATTTTTAAACAGATTTTAACTATCGACAGCTTATTATCATTCAATGGCATCATTCCGTCATTGTCCGGTTTTCAGTTAAAGTTGGTAACGCTGATTGAACAATTCTGTCTCGCGCTGAAATCAGAGCAATTACCACCAATCGAAGTCAATTGTTTATGTCATCAGCTTTGCCATTATCTCGACAGACGTACTGAAAATACAGTTAAAGACAAAGGCTTAAGTTGGGATGGCTACTTATTATCAGATTACTTCTACGGTTACAGCACGCCTTTACCTATCGATAGCCTAAGCCTGGAAAAATTATTAAACAGTGATGACAAAACAATTTACCAATATGCGCACAAGATCCTTGTTCTCACATGCAATTTACCGAGCTGTGATATTAAATCACAACAATTGCTCGCACGTTATGGTCATAAGTTATCAGCGCCAAGCCTGGTCGTAGCCAGTAATGATATCAACATTGAGTCAGAACTCGAGGAAGTTACCCCTGAAGCCGAGCCTGCCACCGCAGATAAACCCATGGAACAACACCGTCACTGGCGCTCTCTTGGTTTGCCCTTTTTTGCTCTGACAATATCGCTCTCCGCACTCTGGTTCTGGTGCTTTCGTAATTTAGGTGCTCTGTCTTAAATGTTTAAGATTAAATTAAATAAAACACTCGTGCTACTATGGCTCGCGGCGAGTTGCGCTTTGATAACAAGCGTTAGTTTTCAAGGGAATACGTTATGGAATAACGTTATTTTTATTGTTTTTCTGGCGCTATTAGTCATCACGGTCTGCTGGCATTACGCCCATAAACCGGCACACCAGCAACCGGAACCGGCTCAGCGACCTCAACCGGTCGTGGCACAGCCTGCGGATCAGGGAAACACCGTCATTTTGATCCTCGGCCCCTATGCGGCCAAGTGGTTTAGTAACCCTGCGACTGCCGATAATACGCGTTTTTCCAGCCATGCTATTTGGATCTTAATTCCTGATCCAGAAACGTTACAAAAACGCCTCAAACATATTGCGGCCCACCATCCATCAGCACAGGTATTGGCCTTCTTTCCGTTCTTGCCTGATGTATATGAAAATACATCAATTATAATTTCACAGCTCGCCAAGTGGCAGAACAGTTTTTCTGCACTGTCGCTGCCAACCCCCCTCTCCTGCGTGTTGACTATTTATATACAGTTGAGTAATGAACGTCTCAGCCATAATTCTGATAACGCCTATTGGACAGGGGATATTAATCTTGCCAACCAGAAAGCGCTTGATATAACGGCTGCTTTCCAATCATTGAGCCAGAAACTTGAGTCGCAAGATACCAACAACACCAGGTTCGCGGCTCAGCGCTATGCGATGGCGCACAATCTATTTATCTGGTTAAACCAATCCGGTGTCACCAGTGCCTTACAAACCCTCTTTTCCCATACATCATTCCAGTTAACTGATGTGATTTTATCTGATAATGGCAAAGGGTTTATCAAGCATGGTGCCTGGTCAGCATGGCTGGAGAAGACGTTGGGTATTTTGCCCGGTTTAGCCTCAGCCTTATCACTACCACCGTTCCCGAAGGTGATTAATTGGCGTAAACCGCAGGTGATAGATGCAGTAAAACCACCAATGATAATGCCGATCTCCCGCCCAAAATGGTTATGGAGCCTATGCTTCGTTACCCTGCTATTGGCTTTGCACATGGCACACACTTTATCGCAAGAAAAAGTTCGCTATAAACAGTTTAATCAGCAGATAGTTTCTTTGGATAATATTAATAATATCTCTATTCAACATATTGCAGATAACATCGTGAAGTTAAGCGATATGGGAAAAATATTGTCTGCATGCGTTAACTCATTCGACATCACGCGCTGGGGGTTCTCTCAATGCGAGCCGTTGTTGAACCAAATAAACCAGCGAATTGAAATTTATCAAGATATTCCCATGTTCAGTTCAGCCCAAATGGTTCCTCTGTTTGACTCAAACAGCACTACACTGAAACTCAATACGCAAACCAACGACATGCTGGCGTCCCTGTTACTGCTGGTAGAAAATAATCAAGGTAGTAAAATATTGATAGTGGGTCATTCGGATAACACCGGTAATGCGTCATTCAATATGAAGCTTTCCGAGCAGCGTGCGTTAGTCGTTCGCGACTGGCTCATTAAATACAGTTCACGCTCTGCTGAGAACTTTATTATCCGGGGAGTAGGAGCATTAGAACCGGTCGCATCTAATGATACAAAAGCAGGACAAGAACAAAATAGGCGCGTTGAAGTGCTGTTGTTACCCATACATAACCAGAATGTTGGAGCTTAAAATTCTATGAATACGATACCTTCGCCCTATTCGATTTATGAGGGCACCTTTTTAACAACAGCCCCGGTTCTGGATCAGTCAGTGAATATTTTAATGTTCAAAGATCCTAATAACCACGAATATAACATTATCATCAACCGTGCTTTGCTGGCTGAGGAGGAAACACCTGAAGCCTTCTGTGAAAAAGAGATGGAAGCATTGCGTAATAAACTGCCTGGTTTCCAGATTGACGGCAAATTGCTCAAACATGAGCTCGGCCCGGCAAAACTGCCGGTTGTGCAGGTAGCAAATAATTTTTTACAAGATGGGGAAAGAACGCGCCAGGTTCAATCTATTGTGCTATTGCCACAACACGCCAGATCTAATCCTGATAATCGTGCGATACTGATATTTACCTTGACGACCAGTGGGGGTGAATTTACCGAACATCAACGTAAACATTACGTACAAATTATCAATAGCTTCAATCCGAAAGTTGTATCTGCCAGTTAATGCCAAGCAAAATCACTTCACTCTACATTATCCAATCTAGCGTGAAGTGAAAGCCTCTCCAGACATGGATTGGTAAAGTGAGTTCTAAATGAAGTTATATGCTCTGGAGGGAGATACCCTGACTTATCAAATACAAATAAAAACGGTTTCTTTATTACTATAATTACTCATATTTGTTGCGTAGTTGTAAAAATCCAACCGATTTAATACCCCAAGTTTTCTAATGGCATTTCGACGATGGGTTAATATCGTTTTTTCCGAGCGTTCAAGTATTTTTGAAATATCAACAGTACTGTATCCCTGGCCTGTTAGCTCAACAATTTTACTTTCAGTTAGAGAGAGTTGGACGTAGTTATTAAGCCCGAGGCGTCTGGATATATCACTATTCATAATACTACAGTGGCTCAAGTGCGCAATAACCAGGATTTTCTTTATTTTAGATATGATGTTGTAAATATCTAACTTATTGCTGTTAAACGGAATATTAATCGTCATCATCGGCTTATTACTACTGCTCGTACTATTCGTGATAACTCCATTATCTTGATATATATTCACTATCACCATGAAATCTTTAAATATTATATTAGCCTTGTGTACTGCTTTAGTTTCATCAAGACAAATAAATAAGTAATCCTCATAGCCCTCTTTATCAAAGACTTGTTTTAGTAGAGAGAGCAAACCTAACTCATAAAAAGTATTTTGGGTTTTAATCGCTACGCCTAGCATATTTTACATTCCTTATTATTACTCACTATTTTCAATCAGTGTTAACTGAGTGAATTTTGAATAGAAATGAACATTACAAATAGTAATTAGTAGAATTTTATCTTTGCGATTATCACTTTTTCATAGAAAGAGTCGCTCACCAACAATGTGATAAGTAAAAAGTTAAAACTCAGGAGATAGAACTCGTTTTATTTAAACGTCAATATCTGAGGAAAGCATGTATACTAGGAAAGCACTCTCAATTTAAGAGCCATATTTCACTTAACAGCATAAATCTTCCATCTATAAATTATTTATTTTGCAAAATATCGACCTTGATCATAGTAAATTTCAATAAAGCAATTAGACAGTAACGGGAAGCAAAAGTATATGGGAATGCGACAGCACTAGTTGTCAGATTTTTCTTACACACTCCAACTTAACAATCGTCAATTTCGCCATTGAGTCACTGCTGCTTACGCTATATAGAGTAATCTGCTGTTTGGCGTAAATACTCACCTTAGCCAAAATATGGCTACCATGTTCAGCAATGACGGGCGTGGATATAAAATCAGTATCAATGTACCCGACAGAAATATGTTATTAGTGATCATGGCGATTGGATTTGTACGCTATATTCCCCTACATTCACCGTGGACATGTCTATTTGATTGACAACGGGAATAAATTTAGGGTGTGCAACATCCCTCCATCATATAGATGGAAACAAAATGAAGTCATAGCGTTGATGGATTATATCGCGTCAGATAAGCCGAAAGATAATCGTTTTAATAAATCATAAAGACAAAATTGATCGGTGATATCAATCAACTTTCTACACCTAATAAGTAGAATCGCTGAGTGAGTGAAGATAATGTTGCTGATAAACGGGTTGACGCGGAGAAGAAAAATACCAAGCAGATAATTTTAATAATTAAAATTGTCGCGTAAGGGACTCGTTTGCCCCTACTCAGTTAAGGCCATGGAGATAAGGTAAATAGTAATAACTATCAATCCAATATGAGCATGATAATCAATGTGATATCGGCTGCCCTTTTAACTCGGTCGGCTCATGTTTATATTGAAAAGCAAATGCAAAAATAATGACCAGAACGGCGGTATAAGCAGCGAAAGATAACCAAATGCTATTCCAATCCTTTACACCACCGACGGTGAAGTAATCAACCACATGCCCACTGATTATTGCTCCAACATAAGCCCCGACACCATTTACCATCGTCATAAACAAGCCTTGTGCACTGCCTCTGATATTATGGTCTACTTCTTTCTCACCATAAATTGCACCAGAAATATTAAAGAAGTCAAAAGCACAACCATATACCACCATTGATAGCAGTAATAAAAAGAGGCCAGTCGTAGACGGATCACCATAGGCAAACAAGGTGAATCGTAGAGTCCATGCAATCATACTGATCATCATCACGCGTTTAATGCCAAAGCGAGATAAGAAGAAGGGAATGGTCAGAATGAAAAACACTTCGGCAATTTGCGCCATTGACAATAAAATTGAGGGATATTGAACCACCAGACTGTCGTGGTAAATTGGATTTTTTGCAAAATCATGCAGGAATGGGCTACTGAAAGTATGGCTAATCTGTAACGAGGCACCCAGTAACATAGCAAACAGGAAGAAAATAGCCATCTTCTTTTGTTTAAATAATACGAAGGCATCAAGCCCTAAAATATTAACCCACGTGCGGTCTTTTTTAACATTAGAGGTTGGGCAACCGGGTAATGAAAGCGCGTACATCGCCAACATCAACGCCGCACCTGAAGCAATATAAGGCTGAATATTGCTCAGTTCAAATCCGGACAAACTAATCGCCCACATGGCAAAAATAAAGCCAATGGTGCCAAAAACACGTACCGGCGGGAAATCCTTAATGGTATCCAACCCGGCCTTTTCTAAACAGATATAAGAAATGGTGTTGGCTAATGCAATCGTCGGCATATAAACCATCGCATTGAATAGTATCACAAAGAACATGAAATTAGGGTCTGTGACATTGGCCGCGATCAGCAATGCAATTGCACCCAACAGATGGCAACAGTCATAGAGAATATTGGCTTTAACCCAGCGGTCGGCAATAATCCCAACAATACTCGGCATTAAGTTTGTATGACCCCATTATCGGTACATTGTGCCGGTGTAACGAACGCGTCGCCCCTAATATCAATTGTGGTAGCAGTGTTGTTATTTATTTCAATCCCACTTAAGCCAGTTATATTATTAATAACTGGCTTAAGTGACTAAAATTGCACGTCCGGCGTTTAAATCGTATGTTATTACTCCGGCAGTCTCATTACCGTAATTGTCGTACAAAGTCATTGCATCTACGTCAATAATTCTTCGTCTATAAGTACCATCTCGCAGTGCACATTCCTGAATAGGTTGCCCTAGAGATAAAATATCTGGTTCTTGTGCCTGATCCCTGGCCCCTGGTGTTATGGTTACCGTTTCCATGAGCCCCGCGATCAGTGTACCTGATAACTGCACCGCTATATTTGCAATCCCAACTTTAGTGCCATCAATATTCGCGGTATAACTGTTACCAGAGTGGCTCTGGTTTGTGATCTGGCTGTTTACCCGATCAGTAGTAAAAGTAATCGCCAAATCAGGAATAGGATTATTGTTACTGTCACGCAGAGCCAGGGTCACGGTCGAGGTGTCGTGGCCGTTAGCTTCAACGCTCGCTATAATCTCGCGTATACACCTACCCTCGGCAAAACTGCTCTTCCAAATTGATGATAGTTGAGGGTTATTTACTCGCTAAACACGGCAATACTATCTCCGAAGGGATCAAACTGGTCGTCGGGCGTATGCTCGCCTGCGGTACTGGTGCGATGGGCGTTCGCCGATAAATGGACCCAACGTTCTAACCATCAAGGACTAAGGCGATACCGGTAGTTCAATATTACTCTCCGCCAACGATCCCATATTGTTATATATCGCACAGGCCGCATCGACTAAATGCATGGCAAGCGCGGCACCACTGCCCTCACCTAGTCGCATGTCCATTTGCAAGTATGGCTCTAATTGCAAATGGTTCAGGGCAATTATTGCGCCTTTTTCTGCCGACAGATGGGACGGGATCAGATATGCGCGGACACCCGGCGCGATACGACAAGCAGCCAACGCCGATGCATAAGAGAGAAAACCATCCAGTACCACCGGTAATCCAGCCGCCGCCGCCCCCAACATGACGCCGGTCATGCCAACCAAATCAAACCCCCCTATTTTTGCCAGCACATCAATACCATCACGGGCATCCGGATGATTGGTTGCGATAGCACGGCGCACCACCGCGACTTTATGATGCAACTGCGTACTGGGGAAATTAGCCCCTAGACCTACCACCAATTCAGGGTCACTGTCAGTCAACACGCTGACCATCGCCGCCGCTGGCGTGGTATTTGCCATACCCAGCTCACCGACCCCAAAAACTTTCACGCCATCAGCTACCTGCTGTAATGTCAGCATGATGCTGGCAAGCAGTAAGTCTTCTGCTTGCTGACGAGTCATGGCCGCTTCACAGGCAATATTGCCACTACCACGGGTCACTTTCATGTCCAAAACGCCGGGCAATGTTTCGCTATCGATACCCACATCGACAATTTTTACTTCGACACCCGCATTGGCGGCCAGCACGCAAACCCCCGATACTCCTCTCACCATGTTCAGCGCCTGAACCATCGTCACTACGCGGGGAGAAATAGTCACACCTTCAGCGTAGACACCATGATCGGCTGCCATCACAATGATTTGCTTGCGGTCAACCTGATGCCCGTATAAACCACGCATTCCCGCCAGTTGAATAGCCAACTGCTCCAGCCGCCCCAAGCTACCGGGCGGTTTAAGTAAGCCATCCAACCGCGCCTGAGCGCGGCTCATCGCCCGGCTATCCAGCGGCGCAATGGTCCGCAGAATTGACGAAAGTGTTCGCATGTCTTTAACCTCGTGTTGCAGGCTGCCAAACAGCCCGACTGTTAAACTCACGCAGCGTGACAAATCCATCGTGGATCTCCAGCACGCTGTATGCGCCCTGTTCAAAATGAAAGTGCCACATCGCTGCCGCAGGCATCGCCAGCAAACGTGCCAGCATCAGGCTTAGTACCCCCTGATGGGCGACCAGTAGCTGATTATTGTCGTTACTTTGTGCTAAGGCAGTCGATGCCAAAAGCAGGGGCTGAACCCGTTCCTCGACTCGCGCGGAGAACTGAGGAAAAGACTCCCCGCCAGTCGGGCTGGCTTGTTGCCAGTCGGCAAGCCATGCCGCCCATGCATCCGGGTCCTCACGTTGTATGTCATGGTGATGGCGCATTTCCCAATCACCGAAATTCATTTCATTCAATTGCTCATCAGTACTCGCGCCCAGAGCCTGCCCCGCGAGAATGATGTCGGCGGTATGGCGGGCACGCAGTAACTGGCTGCTAATCCCATAAGTAAAATCCACCTCAGCTAGCCAACCGGCTACCTCACCGGCCTGTTCCACCCCCAGCGGAGTGAGAGCCAAATCGGTCAGACCGCAAAAAACACCGCGCAAATTGGCGTCGGTTTGCCCGTGGCGCACCAAAAAAAGTCGCATAGGAATGACTCATTAAAATTGATCGGAAACCGCTGATGTCACAGCAGCGCCAGCAAGAACACCAGTTCGCCGATTTCGACCGCCGCACCCAAGGTATCACCGGTTTGCCCACCTAAACGGCGACGCAGATAGGTCGCCAGCAGCAGCACCACCACCATAGTCATTACCAATGCCAATAAAGCCGCCCCCTTGCCGAGTAACAGGGTCAATATCGCGCCCCCCACCAATGTGACAATGGTTTGCCGGCCGGTCACGTTACCGATGTAAATATTGCCCAAGCCATTATCTTCGCGGGCATAATGCTGGCGGTACATCAGTAGCACAATCACTGTCCGCCCGACGACCGATGCCACCGTCAGCGTGGTCAGCATCGGCATATCGCGCAATGCCAGCTCGCTCACTACCAACACTTTTGCCACCACGATAAGTATCAGCGCCAAACCACCATTAGTGCCGAGGCGGCTATCGCGCATAATTGCCAACATCTGCTCACGCTGACGGGCGGAAAACACGCCATCGCAGGTATCAGCCAACCCATCGAGATGAAAAGCGCCGGTAATCAGTGCCAATGCCAGCACATAACCCAACGCCGCCAACGGCACGCCACACCACGGTGCCAGCAAGGTAAAAACTAACCCACTGATCAGCCCAACGATCAGGCCGATTAACGGAAAGCCGATAATGCCGCGTTGGTAGTGGTCCATTGCCAACCCTTGTGTCCAGCGCTCTGGCAGTGGAATTCGGGTCATAAACTGCAATGTTGCGAGAAATAAACGCAGACTCATTTAATTTTTACCTCAATGCCAGAAATGACTAAAAATACCTCGTCAGCCGCTGCAGCAAGGCGTTGATTGACCCGGCCAGCGATATCCCGAAAATGCCGCGCCAGACGGTTTTCCGGCACGATCCCCATGCCCAGTTCATTAGTCACCAGATAAATCGGCGCACGACTGCGGGCGCAGGCTGCCAACAAATCAGTTATCTGCTGTTGGATAGCCACTTCCAGCGACGCAAAATCCATCCGCTCCGCCAGGGTATCGCCGGCCTGTTCAAACAGCAGATTGGTGATAAGCGTGGTAATGCATTCCAATATCACCGCTTCGCCGGGCTGCACTTGCTGCTCCAGCACCACACCCAGGTTCTGATAACCTTCCCAGGTACGCCAATGTGCCGGGCGGCTGACACGGTGTAACTCAACTCGCTCAGCCATTTCCACATCCGTTACCACTGAAGTGGCAATGTAAAACACCCGCTCAGCCGCCTGTGCTGCCAGTCGTTCTGCCAGCGAACTTTTGCCGCTGCGCGCACCGCCGGTAATCAAAATCACTGCGCGCGCGCCTGTTGATGTGCTTTCATTAATTGGTAAATGCTTTCAATATCAATATTCTGCCGCATTTTCGATGCCAGAATATCAAACTGTTGCTGCTTGTGTTCGGCGTAATTCACTGTCACGCCGTCAAACGCCGCCAGCCCTTTACGTTGGCGCAAATTGTCCAGCAGCGTGCGAGTAAAGTGGTGGCAGTCAAACAGGCCATGAATATAGCTGCCCAGAACACTGCCGTCGCTATTCACCGCACCTTCCAGCCATTGTTCCACTTGCCCGTTACGCAATGTTAATTGTGCGAAAGGCTTGGCGGCCGCCCCGAGCAGGGATGCGCCCATATGAATTTCATAGCCTTCCAGTTGTTGCTCACCGCAGGTTTCCAACAGCCCCGGCAGGCCATGCAGACAGTGGCCGCTGACCCGGGTGGTCACTTTATCCGGCACAAACTGGGTGTGGACATCCAGCAAACCCAGGCCATCCATCGGTTCAAGGCCAGACTCCACACCATCAATAATGCGTTTGCCCAACATCTGATAACCGCCACAGATCCCGATCACCGGCACCTGACGTTGATGTTGTAACAGCAATGCCGCCGCCAATCCGCAGTGATGCAACCACTGTAAATCACCCAAGGTATTTTTGCTGCCAGGCAAGATAATCAAATCTGGCTGACCCAATGCCGACGGTTGCGATACATAACGCAGCCGCACATCAGGCTGGGCTGCCAGTGCATTAAAATCGGTAAAGTTGGCAATGTGCGGCAAACGGATCACCGCAATATCCAGTGTTTTTTCCGCAGTATTCTCATATTTGCCATTTTGCAGCGCGACGCCGTCTTCATCTTCCAAATCGATATCCAGCCACGGCATGACGCCCAATACCGGCACCTGGGTCAAGGCTTCAATCTGTTCCAGACCGGATTTGAGCAACGCGATATCACCCCGAAACTTATTGATTATCACCCCTTTAACCCGTGCTTTCTCATGGGGATGCAACAGCGCCAGCGTGCCATAAATAGCCGCAAATACGCCGCCGCGATCGATATCTGCCACCAGCAAAACCGGAGCATCGGCTATTGCCGCCATCCCCATATTGACGATATCACGGTCGCGTAGGTTAATTTCCGCTGGGCTACCCGCCCCTTCCAGCACCATAACGTCATATTCACGGGCCAGACTGTGGTAAACCTCGCTGATTTTCTGCTGCAATTGCGGCTTGTATTGATGGTATTCCACCGCATCCATATTACAGGCAACTTTGCCCATCAATACCACCTGTGCCTTGCGGTCACTGGTGGGTTTTAGCAACACCGGATTCATGCGTACATCCGGCGGGATGCCTGCCGCTTCGGCCTGAAAAATCTGCGCCCGCCCCATCTCGTCACCCTGCGGGGTAACCCCTGAATTGAGCGCCATATTCTGCGATTTAAACGGTGCGCAGCGGTATCCATCTTGCATAAAAATGCGGCATAACCCCGCCACCAACACACTTTTTCCCACATCAGATGCCGTACCTTGCACCATCACCGATAAATTCATTGCGCTTTCTCCGTCTCACGCTGTCGCAGCAGCGCAACAAGTTGTTCTTCAATGTTAAATGCCGATCAGCAGCAGACGAATCAGGGCAAACAGTAAAAGGGCTAATAGCGACGCTACCAGCATCAAATGAATACTGCGCGGTATATCACTGACCGCTATCTCACGCCGTTCATCGCCAATCCATGGTTTCTCTACCCGCTCACCAAAGTAATCATTCGGTCCACCGAGGCGCACTCCCAGCGCACCGGCAACCGTGGCTTCCGACCATGCACAATTGGGGCTGGAATGCTGATAGCGGTCACGCCAGCCAATACGCAACGCTTGGCGATAATCGGCCCGCAATAACCCAGCCGCCGCACTGAGTAACAGCCAGCTCAGCCGGGCAGGAAGCCAGTTCGCCAGATCATCCATGCGCGCCGAGACATAACCGATCGCCCGATATTTCGGGGTTTTGTAGCCCACCATCGAATCAAGGGTATTGACGGCTTTATAGGCCATAGCCAACGGCGCACCGCCCAGCATGAGGAAGAACAGTGGCGCAATCACCCCGTCGACGCTATTTTCAGCCACTGTCTCTACCACTGCGCGGGTAATTTGTGGTTTTTCCAGTTGCGAAGTATCGCGCCCAACAATCCATGACAGTTTCTCGCGACTTTGTGTCAAGCTGCCATGTTGCAGGGCATGGAAGACTTGCAGTGCCGCATCACGCAGGCAACGCCCGGCCAGCAAGGTGTAAATCATCCACACTTGCGCCAACCAGCCGAGCCATGGATTAATGTGCGTCATCAGCCATAACAATCCCCAACTCATCAGCCAGGTCATACTCACTACCCCCCACCACAACCACGCGCCGCCCCACTTCAATGCCGTTTCAGTGCGGCAGACTTGGCGGATAATTCGTTGCAGCGCCGAAATGAGGTTACCTATCCAGCGCACCGGATGTGGCCAGTGCGGCGGGTCACCGAGCAAGCTATCAAGTAAAAAAGCGATAAACCAGGCGGCGAGGGTCATCGCACGCTCCGGGCCGGAGCCAGCCAGTTGCTACCGGTGCCTGCGATAGAAAATGCTTGTTTACCAAACCATTGCATAAAAAATCCCGCCATTTAAAGCAGGATATGCCGTGTCAAAAAGGGACATTTACGCAATGTCACCACTGCACGCCGCTGATGACAACCCGCTTCCCACCGAAGGTGTTGAAAATATTGTTTAATATTGTCATTATTTATTTTTGATGCACAGTTTATGTTTTAAAGAGATAAACTTGAATGGAAATCGTGACTAATTGATATTAGATCAGTAACTGTCATTCTATTTCACGGCGTTCACACCGCAGCCATTGCCATTAAACGCCACTCCCTCGCTTATGGTACCCTGCACACACACGTTAAATCGGGATCGCAGCAATGAGTGAGCATGGTGGGAATGTGCTGGAAATGGCACTAAAAATAGGCACCGATGCCACCAATATCGTTGACTTCAGTGCCAACATTAATCCGCTGGGGATGCCGGCGTCCTTGAAAGCCGCGATTATTGAACAATTGGCCCGTGCCGAGCACTACCCTGATGTTGAGTATCGCCAATTACACGCCGCGCTGGCCCGCGCTCACCATTGCCTACCAGAGAATATTATGGCAGGCAATGGTGCTACCGAGCTGATTTACGCGGTAGTGCAGCATTTGCAACCCCGCACTGCTGTGCTACTGACACCGGGCTTTGCTGAGTACCGCCGCGCCCTGCAACGGGTTGGTTGTCAGATTCATAATTATCAGATGAGTGAAGCTGATGGCTATCAGCCTGATGAACGGCTATTGGCGCTATTAGCGCAACAGCGCCCAGACTGCCTATTTATCGCAACACCCAATAACCCGACCGGCCTGATGCCTGATGCCAAATTGCTGCAAGCCATTGTGCAGTGTTGTCATCAGTACCGTATTGCTTTGATTATCGATGAAGCTTTTATCGATTTCCTACCCGATGCGCCGGGGCTGATCCCTCAATTAACGGATTTCCCACACTTATACTTATTGCGCTCCCTGACCAAATTCTTTGCCATTCCGGGATTGCGCCTTGGCTATTTACTCAGTGGCGATCTGGCGGCTATTTCGCAAATGAAACAACTGCGTGAACCTTGGACTATCAATGCGTTTGCCGCACTGGCAGGTGAGATTATTCTCGATGACCAGCCTTACATTCAAGCCACACATGAATGGTTGACTCAGCAGCGACCTTGGTTATATCAACACTTAGCCGCCCTGCCCGCGTTGCAGGTGTGGCAAGGATGCGCCAACTACATTTTCCTGCGCTGTCTGAAACCAGAGTTCGATTTGCAACAGGCGTTATTACAGCACCATATCTTGATCCGCCATTGCGCCAATTACCCCGGTCTGAGCCGTGACCACTATCGTGTCGCCATCAAAAGTGCCATTGATAACCAGCGGCTGATCACTGCCATGCAGCAGGTTTTCGGCCATGGCTGAGGCTCGTTGCCCCGCCTCTTGTGGTGAACTGATTCAGGGTTGGATTCTCGGTGGTGAGAAGCTGATTTCCTGCCCAATAAACTGGTTCAGTACCGTGTCGGTCACCGACGGTGTCGCGGATCGCCATGAGCGGCCACGCATGCGCCAGATGCTGGCGGCAGTACTGGCTTATTTCGGTCAGCCCACAGATAGCGCCCGTGGCTTGCATATTCGTTTTGATTCCACCATTCCGGTGGAAAAAGGGCTGGCTAGCAGTACCGCTGACATTGCCGCTACCGCACTGGCAACCGCCCGTCATTTGGGTGAAACCCTGAATGAATCGGCCCTTGCTGCGTTATGCGTCAGCCTGGAACCGACCGACAGCACCCTGTTCCAACACTTGACGCTGTTTGACCACCAGACTGCCGCAACGCAAATTGCTTATGACTGGCAGCCAGCAGTGGATATTCTATTGCTGGAAAGCCCGCAGCGCCTCAACACCGAGGAGTACCATCGCCGTAATCGCCAACCCGCACTGCTGGCGGGTTCGGCCTCACTGGAACGGGCCTGGCAACTATTTACTCAGGCCGCCGAACACCATGATTACTCACTGTTAGGCCAGGCTACCACGCTCAGCGCACAGGCCAGCCAGCATTTGCTGGTCAAACCCGACTTTATGGCCCTGTTGCAACTGGTGGAGGATCTCGATTTATACGGGTTGAACGTCGCCCACAGCGGCAGTGTGGTCGGGTTATTGCTGGATCGGCAACGCCATGATGTCGAAAAAATTTATTGGCAATTACAGCAGCGCAATATTACCCGTCATTATCCCCATCAGCACTTGTTAACCATGGTGCCCGGCGGAGTGCGTTAGTTCTCTATAAACGACTATTCAGTTCTGGGTGAACAGTCCGAACCTCAAAAAATATCCGAACCAGAATATCCATGTAAATAGCACTGTCATTCGCTTTCTGCCCACCACTTTGATGTAACTCTCTTCATCTTGCCCCTCAAAATCATGACGCCAGTCACAAACAGAGAATGCAGCTATTTTATCCATGTAAATAGCATTCAGGTATATGGGGAAAACAGCTATCAAGGTAGTAGATTCCTCCTACAGGAAATGTAATACAGATGTAAAATTTGCGTCCTGTTAAATCTTCATTATTTTAAAAACATAAATAAAATTCATGTAATACAAAACGCTGAATATTACACCAACACCTTACGGAATAATAATAACCTCAACCTACAATAGCTCCCGGAGCCTTAGATGAAAACATTAAGAGTGAAAACCTTACTGGCGGCCAGTCTGTTCAGCATGATGGTGTGCTCAGGCAGCGCACTGGCACAAGAAGTAGAAGTGGTCAATATTTCAAAAATTGCAGGGATGCCGTGGTTTAACCGCATGGGAGAAGGTGTGGACCGTGCCGGTAAAGATCTGGGTATCAAAGCCTATCAGGTTGGTCCCTCCAGCACCGATGCCCCGCAACAGGTTAAAATAATTGAAGATTTAATTGCCAAAAAAGTCAGTGCCATCAGTATCGTGCCAAACGATGCCGATGTGCTGGAGCCGGTATTTAAGAAAGCCCGTGAGGCCGGTATCGTGGTGTTAACTAACGAATCCCCTGGGCAACCAAGTGCCAACTGGGATATTGAAATCATCGATAACGCCAAGTTTGCCGCCGATAACGTGGAAGAGATGGCAAAAGCGATGGGTGGCAAAGGTGGCTATGTAATTTATGTCGGCAGCCTGACTGTACCGCAACATAATCTGTGGGCCGATTTGTTTGTGAAATATCAGAAAGAACACTATCCAGAGATGTTTGAAGTGACCAGCCGGATGCCGGTCGCCGAGAGCATTGATGATTCACGCCGGACCACTTTGGATTTGATGAAGGCACATAGCGATTTGAAAGGTATTGTCGCTTTCGGTTCACAAGGCCCGATTGGCGCAGGTCGCGCAGTGAAAGAAAAACGGGCAAAAAACAACGTTCATGTGTTCGGCATGATGATCCCATCTCAGGCTGCATCGCTGATTAAAAGCGGTGATATCACCATGGGTGTGACTTATGACCCCGGTTCTGCCGGTTATGCCATGACCGCAGTGGCTGACAAAGTGCTGAAAGGCGAGAAAATCGAAACGGGTATGGACGTCCCAGGAGTAGGTAAAGCCGAGGTTGACCAGGCTAAGCACCTGATCCAGTTCCACAATGTATTACGGGTGACCAAAGACAACGTGGATTCGCTGTATTGATTCATGGTGTTATCGCAGAGCCGGGCTTCTGCTCGGCTCTGCCATTAATGACATTTGGGATTAGAAGAGCTATGCAGCCATTTATTACCCTGGAAAATATCAGTAAAACCTTTTATGGCGTTAAAGCGCTGAATAAGGTGGCCATGACCCTGTTACCGGGAGAGGTCCATTGCCTTGCGGGACAGAACGGTTGTGGCAAATCAACACTGATCAAGATTATCTCAGGTGTCTATCAACCTGATGCCGACGCTATCATGACAATTGATGGCAAGATCTACTCGACTTTGACACCGATTGAATCTGTCAGACTGGGGATTCAGGTGATTTATCAAGACCTGTCGTTATTCCCCAATCTAACTGTGGCAGAGAATATCGCCATGAACTATTACCACCATCACCTGTGGGTGGATAAACGTCAGATGCGAGAGACTGCCGAGCGGGTGATCGACAGCATTGATGCCCACCTCAATCTGGATGAGTTGGTTGAGAATTTACCTATCGCACAGAAGCAACTGGTCGCCATTTGCCGTGCGCTGGCCCAAGATGCTCGCCTGATTGTCATGGACGAACCCACTGCCTCTCTGACCCGACAAGAGGTTAACGGCTTACTGCGGGTAGTGCATGAACTGAAATCACGTAATATATGTGTGGTTTTTGTCAGCCACCGGCTGAGTGAAGTACTGGAAATTTCGGACCGCATTACGGTGCTGAAAGATGGCGATTGGGTAGGAACCTACCCGGCGGCCGAAGTGGATAACCCACGATTGGCCTGGCTGATGACCGGCATGAAATTCGATTTTCAGGTATTGCCCCCCTACAGAGCGGCCCTTCCCCCCGTATTGGCGGTGGAACAGCTCTCCCGCAGTAACGAGTATCATAATGTCTCACTGACTCTGCATCCCGGTGAGATTGTTTCATTGATTGGCTTACTGGGTTCAGGGCGGACAGAACTCTGCCTGAGTTTATTCGGTTTGACCACACCAGAGTCAGGTACTATTCGCGTCAATGATAAGCCGATGTATTTTGCCAGTAACCGCGATGCTATTGCCGCCGGTATCGGTTATGTCTCAGAAGACAGGATGAGTACCGGGCTGATTATGGCGCAATCGATCCGTGACAATATCAGTGCCACCGTATTGCATCGGCTGAAAAATACCTTCCACCTGATGCGTACTGAACGAGTCGATACGCTGGTGGAGGATATGGTGAAGCACCTGTCGATTAAAATTGGTAACAGCGGCTTGCCGGTCAATACCTTATCGGGTGGGAATGCTCAACGTATTGCTATTGCAAAATGGCTGGCAACCGATCCGCAAATACTGATCCTCGATTCCCCGACTGTCGGAGTAGATATCGCGAATAAAGCCGGTATTTATAATATTATCAATACGTTGGCAGCTCGTGGCATCGCGGTACTGATGGTGTGTGATGAGATCGATGAAGCCTATTTTAACAGCCACCGTATTGTCGTCATGCGGGCCGGGCAGCTTGTGCAGGAGTTCTTACCCGGCAACAGCAGCGAAGCCGCCATTGCAGAGGTAGTAAATGGCTAACCCTCAAGGTTTTGATAGAAAAAGTGTGAATAAAACCAGCTTGTTTAATAAAGAGCTATTAAAACGCCATGAAGTGATGCTGGCATTCACTATATTGATTATTTCGACTTATCTTGCATTCACCAGTCCAGAATTCCTGACGCTTGCCAATATCTATGACCTGATAAATAACTATGCCATGTTGACCATTTTGGCCTGCGGTTTATTTATCGTGTTGATTTCTGGCGGTATTGATATTTCATTCCCGGCAATGACCATCATTTCGCAATATGTCATGGTGACACTAATTGTGAAATTTGGGGGTAACTTCCCGGTCGCGTTCGCACTGGCGGGCGGCATTGGTTTGCTGTTAGGGCTGATTAATGCGCTGCTGGTTAATCGCCTGCGTGTGCCGTCCATCATTATCACCATTTCCACACTGAATATATTCTACGGATTACTGCTGTATCTCAGCCGTGGCATCTGGCTGTATAGCTATCCCGAATGGTTCGAGCATGGGCCAATGTTGTTCTCCTTTACCGCGGCTGATGGCTATGACTATGGCCTGTCATTGCCCATTCTGACCTTGCTTATCACTATCATTGTCACCGCTCTGCTGATGACTCGCACCAGTATTGGCCGCCAAATCTATGCCTTAGGCGGTAATCAGGAAGCCGCATCACGCATGGGTTTCAGCATTCTTAAGCTACAACTGTTTGTCTACGGCTATATGGGCTTTTTGTCCGGTATCGCGGGGGTGGTGCAGTCCTATACCGTCTTAACCGTCGCGCCAGATTCCTTACTGGGTTATGAGCTGACCGTACTGGCAGCGGTGGTGCTCGGTGGCACCAGTATTATTGGCGGACGCGGCACGCTGACGGGAACCTTGCTAGGGGTGATTCTGCTAGCAATATTGCAGAATGGTTTGAATTTACTGGGGATTTCGTCGTACTGGCATACCGTGGTTATCGGTCTGGTGATTGTCATCAGCATCAGTGTAACAGCCTGGGGCCAACGTCATAAGGTGGGAATATAACCATGTCAAAAACAACTCAGCGGGATCATACCGAACGCTGGCTGATTGCCCTGCTGGTGCTGGTCAGCATGATATTCAGCGTGTTTATCCCACACGTGTTCTGGTCGGCGGCTAACTTCCAGTCCATTGCCTCACAAATCCCTGTCGCCGGTGTATTAACGCTGGCCATGGCGATTACTATGCTGACTGGGGGCATTAACTTATCAATCATTGCTACCGCCAATGCCAGTGCACTGGTAATGGCGTGGGTTTGTACTCATCTGGACCCAACGTTCAGCTCAATGATGCTGATGCTGTTGGCCGGTGCCTCGGTGGCATTAGTGGTCGGGGTTATTAACGGGGTGCTTATTTCGATTGTGCGGGTATCTCCTATTTTGGCCACCCTGGGCATCATGACCTTACTCAAAGGCGTGAATGTGCTGATCTCCAAAGGCTCGGCTATTTCTAACTTCCCGAACTATGTGCTGGCATTGGATCGCAATAACTTTCTTGGCGTGCCGCTGCCGCTTTATCTGTTTATCGCGGTAGCACTGATTATCTGGCTGATACTGGCCAAGACCCCATTGGGCCGCCAAATCTATCTGTCCGGCTCTAATGAAAAAGCCACCTTCTTCTCAGGGATCAATGCTCGCCGCACACTGATTTGGGTGTATGTGATTTCATCACTGCTGTGCGCCGTGGCAGCATTGCTGATGATGTCAAAACTGAACTCGGCCAAAGCCTCATATGGCGAATCACTGTTGCTGATCACTATTTTGGCAACGGTGCTGGGTGGGGTAAATCCCGATGGTGGATTCGGTAAGATTTTTGGTATTGTCCTGGCGCTGTTCCTGCTGCAAATGCTGGAAAGCGGGCTGAACATCATGGGTGTGAGTAGTTATATCACTATGGCGTTGTGGGGTTCATTACTGTTGGCGTTTATCTTCGTCAAAGGCATTAATATTGCGGCATTGCGTTTCTTGCGTTAACGCCGAGGTAAAGGGATAGCAACGAGAAAGGCTGGCATTGATTGCCAGCCTTTCTCTTAATAACAACCCTATTTTGTCGCACTGAGACTGGCGGACGACTGCACCGACGGCTTACGCACTTGTGTTTGAAACAAAGAGCGACCCATTCGGTACATTTCCCCGCTTATTAACCTTGTCAGTAGCCTGAAAACGCGACCCTACGTCGGGTCAATATTACTTAACTTCGCCCATCGCTTTCAGCTTTTTCGACAGCTCACGGCGTTCTTTAGACAGTTCGGCGGTTTTGATGGTGTATTCATCGACACGATCTTCGTAAGCAGTGCGCATATCAGCGATAATGGCCTGGATTTCTTCAACGCTCATGCCTGGTTTGATGTAATCACTCAGGTTATCAAGCAACAGAACGCGTTTTTTGTTATCACGAATTTTCTTTTCGTTATCAATGAGTTCACGCTGCAACTGATTTTTTCGACGAAACATACGCACAAACTCCAAAACGTCCTGGAAAGTCGGCTTAATTGCATTATCCATTTTTACACCTTCACTTAAGTTTTACACAAATTCAATTGCTGGTGACCAGGCTACCTGCACCATACCGCTTTGCCGTACCTGATGACAAGATTCATTGACTTATCTTACCTGCTTTACCCGCCAGACAGAAATATCATCTGCCTGATTTCCATGTTATACCCAAAGTTATTGGAGTTGCAGGTAGGCAGCCAACCAACGAATCCCGATGAACTTACTCAAGTAAGTGATTCGGGTAAGTGCGAGCAGCTAACAACCCTGCGGCTTCAAGTACGAAGGGGATAGGTCACCTGCGCAGAGTCATATTAATCAAAGTGTCTAACTCCTCAAGCTGTTTGGTCAACCCCATGGTCAACCCCATGCTTAACCAAACATAGCCATAAATCGGCGTGTCTACCTGTTGTTCCTGCATTACCACCTGCATCAGGGATTTTAATGCACTGGCAATCTCGCTTAATTCGGCGGCAACTTCCCGCCCCCTGTCACCAAGCGGGGGAATGTGCTTATTTAAAATCAACCGCCATTTGTTGCTGAATAGTCATGCCAAAGCTGGACTCCACGCAGCAGGAAATATAATCAGTAAAACGCGGCGATCTTGGCATACCCAAACTGAGCAATCGTTCATTACTGAACCGTACATTTAGCACCGCAAAAGAACCATATAACCGCATCGCTTTCAGCATCAAGCGCTCATTGCAAGGGCCGAAAATCTCTTTCAGTTGTTTACGCATTTGCACTAAAACATCATATTCTACTTGGCGATAATCTGTACCCATCGGTTTTTGTTGGGCAGCCAATGACATTGCCTGATCAATTTCAGCAAAACTGACGCTGTCATTTTCTCCGGCTGAAATATGATAGATATTTTCAGGTAAGTTTGGGTGCTGCAAAATACACAATAAAGCATCGGCGCAATAATCAACTGGAATAACATCAATATAGTCATCCAGTGAGCACATAAACTTACGCAGCATTAATGCCATCCGAAATACCCAGAAAATACTACCGGATGGCTGGCACCCCAAACGAGTATGTCCTACAACAATCGATGGTCGGGCCAATACCAATGGCAAAGTCGGGCACTGCTCAGCCAGCAAGCGCTCAATGGCCGATTTGGACTTGGTATATTCAACTAAATGCGCATCATCTTGTACCGATAATACCCGCTCACTCACCACAGTATCGGCATCAGGCGTGCAGGACATCGCGGTGCCTACATGGACAAACTTTTGTAAACCGGCCACCTGCGCCATTCTTTTACCAAAGGCTAATGTGCCCACTACATTCACTTTCCAGATTAATGGGTTATTACCAAATGATGCTACCGCAGCACAGTTAATAACATGGGTTACATCGTCAATGCGCGGGTCATAAGTAAAACTCTCCGGCTCAGCTAAATCACCTAATAAAATATGACGGGTATCTATTTTATTCAACTGCCCGCTGGGAAGATAAAACTTCGCCATATTCTCTCGAATACGGGTGAGTCCCTGTTCCGGTGTATTGGCCCGGACTAATAATAAATAATTAAAATCTGAGTTTTCCAACAATAACTTTTCGAGCACTGCACCGCCCAAAAAACCGGTAGCACCGGTTAACAGAAGTGTTTTCACTATGAATCCCACTAATTATATTCAGTAGGCGGATTGTATGAATAGCTAAGTAAACGGTAGGTAAATATTAGTTAGAACGACCCATTTAGATAGAAACATAATTATTTCAAAATAAATCTGGCAGCAAGAAACCGCGACTTAAGCTAATTCTAGCCCAAATAATGAATGTCTGAACATTTCATAACCCGTTGATTGTTTGATAATAGTGACAAAATTAACGTCTTCCTGAGCTGAAATGGTATTCTTAAGCCTACGTCATCGGCCGCTGCGAATGAGCTATCTCCGGTAGAAACCAGCCTGTCATACAGCATGACCATAGTGAATTAAGGGTTAAAAAGAATAATGTCAGATAAAAATAAGCAGCCAACATTCTACATTCACGATTATGAAATAAACCACATAACACAATGTAATCAATAGATTTAATTTTAACAAAACTTACATTATGTACTCAGTTATGTACTCAATTCGTTCGCGAAATCTTTGGAATGTTATCAATATCTCCACCTCGCAACCAAGAAACAGATTGAATTGCCCCTTGCCAATGCTGTATAAATGAACAGTAACTTAGCGAGGTGATACCATGGCAAGAAATCCTAAAGATGAGTTTACCGGGATGCGAGAGCTGACTTCTTTTGATACAGCTCACAGCGCCTTTGGTGAGTTCATTATCATGCGTTCGTCATTCACTGATACTCTCACCGGCTTTAGGCAGATTGAACCAGAGCATTACCCAGACCAACAAGTCATGATTCGTTTGGATGCCGCCAAAAAGCTGATTAGAGAACTACAGAAGCGAGTGGACTATATCGAGTCTGGTATTGAGGATGTTAATACCAAAACCCGCTATCACAGCTGAGGGAAAAAATATGCTACGTGTTGAAGTGACCATAGATAAGCTGAATATTAAAAAATTCCCCGTTGGGTACTCTGATGCTCTAACGGAAGAACTGGATAAACGACTCAGTAGGAAGTTTGGCGAGGTCGATGTGAAAGTGAGGTTCGCTGGTGCTGATGGGTTAACCGTGCTGGGCGGGGCTAGCGAGGATAAGAAGACTGTCGAAGAGATTTTACAGGATACGTGGGAAAGCGCTGATGATTGGTTTCAGCCTTAATACTTCTGAGAAATATTTCCAGGAATATTTTGTTGTCGCTGATCCCCTCGGGTTGACAGAGCTGCAACTAACTGTAAAACCGGTTGACGCGAAATAACTCACTACATGCATGAATTGACCGGGCCATTAAGCCCGGCTTTGATTGT
>NZ_CQAZ01000024.1 GCF_001152565.1 Yersinia pekkanenii
TCGCGAGTGGGGCTGCCAGCAGAGTGGAGTGGGTGGTGCTCAGGTCGCCGCTGTCACCGTTGAGAATGACGGTAGCGGGGGGGACGTTAAATGGACTGCCGCCTACATTGGCAGTAATGGTGGCGGAACCGGCGAGGGTACCAGCGGTCAGGGCGGCGGTATAGACGCCGTTGCCACTCTCAGTGGGGGTTCCCACGCTGCCCAGCGAGGTATCAAAGGTTACAGTCTGACCGGTGACCGGATTATTGCTGCCGTCCCTCAGGGTAAGGGTGACCACCGAGGTATCGCTGCCATTGGCCTCAATAGTGAGTGGGGCGGCTTCCAGAGTGGAGTGGGTGGTGCTCAGTTCTTGAGAATTAACCTTAATAAGTGTTGTCGCCCGATTAGATGAATTTCCTCTTATATCATGGGCAACTGCATGCAAGGTGTAAGTGTTATTTGTGCTTTGATAAGGTGGGTAAGTCACTTGGATCACATGCGAAGATAACGGGTTAATACTTCCACCAGCAGCAATCAGGGAGCTTGCTTCCCAATCAATACGGTCTATAGCGTGTTTTGTTACCACTTGAGCGGTCAATAGTGCTGTATCACCTGTGACACCTACTAACTGAGAAGGTAACGTCAGTCGTATTAACTCGTGCTTTTGATAATCAAGAACGATGTTGTTATTGCGTTCGACCAGGTCATATCGGCTGCCTGCTAAAGTTCTGCTCGCGGCTACTGCTGACGGGCTAATGTGTTTCTGCCAAGACTCACCAAGACGATAATTCAATTGTAAGTTGAAACTGGTGTCATTATTACTGCCTTTACCGACGCGGTGATCGACCCCTAGAGTGACTAATGGGATCGGCGTATAGTTAAGTCCTGCAGTGACCGCATAAGGGTCTTTCTGTCTATTATTTGTGCCGAAAAGCGCGACTTCATCCCCTTTGTATTTTTCATACATGAGTTTTCCGCCGAGTTGTGCATAAGATGGGAGATAGGCTTCAGCACGGATATCATAACCATCTGCGGGACGCTCATTGTAATATTCAATATCCCGAGACGGGTGCCAGTCAGTTGTTCCGAGATATCCATTCGCAGAAAGCTTGAGATAATCTGTCCAAACCTCAGTGCCTACACCTATACGTTTATTATGGCCGGTTACATCATTATCAAAAAAAGTGTTAATACCATACATCCAATTACCGGTGTAGGTTCGCACACCAGTCCCTATATTTATCGTATTGCGGCTGTTTTTGTTTCTGGCCCCTAACTGAGTGAACAGCATAGAACTCTCTCCATCATATAAAGGAATGAGAAAGTCCAGAGCGCTATTATCTAGATGGAAATCATCATTGACATTCAGTTGTATCCGGGCAGTACCAAACTGATTTAACCATGTCTGAACCGATTCATTCGCTTCATTGACTATTGCTGACTTCGCTCTCTGTCCGGCATAACGGCCCGAGTCTTGCTGATAAAGTGGATCTCCTAGCAGCATTATCCCCTTAGCCAGTTTAATTTCTGTTTCTGTCGGTTGATTGTTTCCGTTTAGTGCCAAAGGTATAGGAATATCAATTTCATCCCCACTCCCCAGTGAATCAAACGGAGCGTTGAATACCCGTGATTGGTTAAGCTCTTGTAGTTCATTGATTGATATTTGATGTTTTTTAGCGATCGATACAGTGGTTTCCCCATGAGTCAGGATATATGGGGTAGTCGAATTTTTGTTTGGTGATACAGCTGCGATAACAGTAGATGTATAGGAAATAGCGATAGGGAAAAACAATTGTAATATAATTGCCACCCATGCTGATGTTTTGAAAAAATTCGATTTTAAAATTAATTTATCTTTTTTATAAATCGTTTTTTTTTGATACCACTGAACCATGAGTTTGACTGATTTCCAGATGTATATAGGCATTGGTCATTTCTCTCGAGTTAATGAGTGATTTAATATGTTGATAATTAAGTAAAAAAGTTACATATAAAATATATATTGGGTGTCCAAAATTATTTATTTTCTGGAAAGAGATGGTTTGGTTTTGATGATTGCTGACTAAGTATCAATATATTCCAAAGTGTTAGTGCCTTACGTTTGTGGTTTTTAATTTTAATAGAAACTTAAATAAGAAAATCATCCGCTATGGTATATGTAATATTCTTCAATAAAATTGGGATGGGACTTTTCTTGCATAAATCAAACAGTAATATGGCTTCTGATAGTGAAATTACAAACATAAAAACCTCAGTTATTTATAGAGTGAAGAATGTTATATGACTTATTTACTCTGGCTTAAATAAACATAATAAACACAGTAAATATTAGCAACTGTAAATTTTTTTATTATATAATTTTAAATTAACCTTATAAAGTCAGTTGGCCTTTTTTTGTTAAATAAAAAGGAATTAAAATCTGCATTTTTTTATTTTTCGATATTATACGCAAGTTAAAGGTCGGTTGACATAATGATTATATAAGAGGATAGACAGCGAAATCCCAGATTTTTCTGTTGTTTTGTCGCGTTAAATGTTCGTTAGATAACATGATGTTTTTCTATGATGTGATATATTCCTACTAATATACGCTGGTCTAAACTCAGAGTTTTCTGCCTTATTTTTTCTGTTCAACGAGATGAAAAGCCATGGAGAATATCTCTTTTTTTTGAAGATAAAATGGTATTTTTTCTGAAACAAGCTGAAATTAGGACATGTGGGTAAATATGCAGAAAAATGGAAGGAGGTCATGTCATTGATGATCTGTGGCGTACAATAAGGTTATATGAGGGAGGTAGTACGCTTAAATTCCAGAGTAGTTTGTCTGTTTAAGCATGATGGAATTGTCGCATTACACAAATTAGATTGACCTAATAGTCAGAGTCTTAAGCTGAAATTGAAAGAGTAATAACCTTTATCGGCACCAAGGGTTATCAACGAATTTGTTTAGCATAATTATAAATGGAATGAAAAAACCCTGAGAAGTAATAGCCGCTCAGGGTTAATGGATTAAAGACGTTAACATTTTCTAATGTTGGCAACCTATTGATATTCTACATTCATAATACCAAGGGTATGAGCCGTATTGAGCCATGTAATGCCCGTCGCTTTCCCTCCAGGGAAATTAATCTGTGATGAATTGAGTGGGGTTATGGTATGTGTGTTATTCCCATTTCTGTAACATTCTATATCGACGGCATGTTGTAAATTGTTAATGGAGCAGGGGCTTTCAACAATGGCTCCTGTGAACGTGATAATGCCGTCTGTGGCACTGCTAGCGGATGGAATATAGGTCAGCAAAAGGAAGCTGATGGAGGCTGAAATGCAAGCGAATCTGCAAGCGTTCATGGTAAACCTCACTAAGCCAAAAGGTACATCCATGTAACATAATGGGATCCAATAATTAACAATCTAGGCGCCTTTTTTAAGAATAACAATAGATAGCTATAAAAATTTAAAATAAATAATGGGTATGATAACCAGATAATCAACATCAGTTAATAAGGAATCAAACAATAACTAACATTACTATAACTATAGTTAATATATCCAGGGTTACCAGGTTAGAGGGGGTAAGTCTCTAATTGTTACTCTAACGATTGGCTACATCTCGCTTCGTTTTATCAGTCATCATATCCAGGCCTCCGGCTACAGTTAGAAAGCACTCGTAGCCGGAGGCGGCCAGATTTTCATACTAAGCAACTTATAGATCGTATGATATTGGGAATGATCAGCGTCAATTTTCAATTTTATTCCGTTTTCCCCAAGCGTCAGCAAGGAAATCAACGAACTCTAAAAATAACTTGGAGTAAATTTTTCTTGGTCTCCATAATATGAAAATGGGGAGTTCTGCTATTTGCCAATCTGGCAATAATCGTTCTATTTTTTCGTTATGTAAATAATCATATGCAAGCCAGCTTGGGGTAGCAACAGCTATCACTTTCCCTTTGAGCATAAGATTAAATTGTGACAAGATATTATCCGTATTTATTTTGCTATCGCTTTTATGTAGATGATAAACCTCATGCTGTTTTTTTAAAATAATGGGATATGATAAACTTTGATGGGATAGATTTAGTGTTAAATTATTCAATAGATCTTTAGGATGATTTATCGTTGGGTTTCGCTCAATATAGCTTTGGCTGGCACACATGATCAGATTAAGGTTGTCCATTTTGTGGCATACCATTGATTTTCTTGTGAAAAAAACAGTCCGTATGATTATGTCATAATCATGAGGGGAGAGTTCTGTATACTTATCAAATGCACGGATATAGAAGTATACGTGTTTGTGTATATGCTGAAATTCAAGTATCCATTCGGGCAATAGAAATTCACAGATAATTGTAGGGGCTGCAATACGTAATACTCCCTCAATGTTATTCTTTTTTTCGAGTATCTCATTAGTAAAAAAATCCATATCATGAATAATCACCTTCACCCTTTCATATATTTCCATACCAGTCTGTGTGACTTTTATATTTCTGGTGCTGCGTTCAATAAGAATAATTCCCAGCTCACTTTCCAATAAAGAAAGTGATTTACTTACGGTTGATGGCTCTATATACATAGCTGCGGCAGCTAAAGTAATACTTTGGGTTTCAACAATTTTAGTAAAAACCCGCCATTCCTTCATTCTTCTATTGGCATTTATATTCATAATTCTCCATTTGTAGCTTTAATTAAGTATTTTATTTATTAGGATTGTTTTTCCACATAGGATGAAAGCTACATTCACTCTTAATAGACGAAACCTTACGTTTCTAGTACCTCATACGTTGGAAGATAATTAATATTAGGATATTGTTCGATAAAGAAATAACAAATCAATCATAATAGTTAATTTTAGGAATTAACTTGCCTTTTATATTAAGAGAATATTTGGATTATTAACGAATGTGATGGGGGATCATTTTTTTACTTAATCTAAAGAACTTATTCAGGGTTTTATGAAGTAATACTACTGTTAGTTGACTTGTTGTGCCAGTAAATATTATCTCAATGGCAAGTAATAATTGGCGATAGAAACAAATTATCCTGATGATGATAAATGGCAAGAATTGTCCTAATAAAAAATAAGCCTATGGGTTGATAGCCAGTTGGGGAGCGGTGTTTGCGTTATTGATTTGAGCATTAGATGGATGTCAGCGTATTAATTTTTGGTATTTCTGTTGAATAAAACCGTTATCTATTGCTGATATAACCTAGTTATATACCTCGAGAATCATCTTATTTATTATTTTTTTTATAATTAAATTGAAATATTTACATTTCCATTACAAATGTAACCATAAAAAATATTATATGTACTTAGTTCATAAGTGTGTCCATTTGGCGTTTAAACTTTTTTTTGTAATTTACCAATTGATTTTTAATGATAAAAAAAATAACTTAGCAAGATAATCAATGCTCTATAGTTATATTTTTAAAGAGTTATTGTTTATTTTTAATGGTATTTAGTCTAAACGAGTTTGTGATATTGATTTTAAATTAATATTTATTATTTAATCATATAAAACATAATGTTATGGTCATTTACTTGAAATTAAATTATTTTATCATAATAATTAATTTCAAATGCCCATGCTTTTCAAGTGTGATTTTTATATCAATATCATAATTATAGTTCAATTATCTTCAATATTAGTTTTTTTTGGGTTTTTTATCTTAAATACAAGTTAAAGTTAGAATAATATATTGTTTTTTTGTTTATATTAAGTCAATTATTTTGAATTTAATTTTTGTTGTAATATTATAATGAATTTTTTACTTTTACTGATCTGAAATATAGTTTAGATTAATTGATGTTTAGTTAGATTCTTTTAATTATGAGGAGGCACTTAATCTCTACGTTGCACGAGACATTACCTTATTGCTACGCCAATAAGGACCAATCACAACTAAGGGTAATAGAGGGGTTTAAAATATCATATTGAAAGGTTTTATTGCTAAATTTTTATTTTATTTAACCAGTTACGCTGTTTGTTGAATAGTATGTTGATCTATAGGTAATGTTTAACCAATATATGTATTAATAGTTATAAGAAATATATTAAAAACCGTGCGTATTTAAAAAATGCTACTAGTGCCCGCAGGTTAGTGTTATTTAATAACTAAGAGAGGGATGAGTGATCGATAAATTAAATGTAAAACATGCAAATAAAAATAATAATATTGAAGTATACAGAAGATATAGATTTAATGGTGAGATTTATGTTCGCCTTTGTAACTATTTAGACGATGTATTAACCATTAGATATAAATTAATAAAAGGAGGTAAGGTTTGCTCTGAGGTAATAACTTATGATTCAAGTAAGGTAGTTAAATTTAAATCTCAACGTTATGATACATATTATGTTATTGCTTGCTTGTTGATGAAAAGTGGAGAGCGAAAAGAAGAGAAATCTCACAGTATCGTCATATCGGCACCTAAAACTTTATCACACATTAAATTAGGTTTAGAGAAGGCTTCATTAAAAGGAAAATTAAGAATAGAGCAAGTTGAGGATAAGAATAATTTAAAAATAATGTTTAAAGCAGGCGGTTTAGATAGACTTGGTAAAGAAAATTCAAGCCTTACCCCTATATATTCCAAGTTTAAATCAAGAATTAATTTTTCTCACTGCTTCAGTCAAGATACACTGAATAAAATAATAAAAAGAGACACTAAATCTGTTCGTTTTATTAATTTTTTCAAAATAATATCTGATTTAAATAATGATGAAATGCTCGCTTTAGCACAAGAGATAGAATCTTTTGATTATGTTGAATATTGTTGTATATCTCCAGATTTAAAATATATTAATCTGCCACCAATATTAAATTTAAAGTCTTATCTGTATCAGATAAAAAAAGGTATAACACCAGACCTTTCTGCTTTACAAGGTTATTTGCATGAAGGGCTGGGAATGAATGTTATACCAGCATGGCAAGTACCATTCTGGTCAAGTTTGACAACAGAATGCCGCCTTTATGATTTTGGTGTCAATGAAGCTCATGAAGATTTGATCAATATCACCGTTGTCAGTAACGCGCCTTCAAGCGAAAATAGCAATCATGGAACGGCCACTTCTGGTTGCATCGCCGGAACATCGTCTAATGGCATTGGTATCAAAGGGTTGGTTAATGATAGATGTCGTTTATCTTTTTATGATGCAACCACCAATCCTAATTTAGGTGAGATCATTGCTGATGCCCATAGTGGGGACATTATTGTATTAAATATTCAGGCTGGAATAACTGTGGCCTCCGGTCGAACACTGCATGTACCTGCTAGTCATTTCCGATCTATATGGGATCAAATTTATGAATGCGTACATACAATTGGCGCGGTTGTAATTTTAGCCGCGGGTAATGGATTCTCAGATTCTATTATCGGACAAGGTGTACGGCTTGATTTGATACCGGAGTTTAACGACTGGGGGGATAACGGTTCTAGTATGATCAGTGCGTGCCAATCTACCAACGGCAATCTCTCTAGTTTCAGTAATTCGGGATCTCATGTTTATATGAATTCTTGGGGGGATTCTGTAACAACGACGGGTTATGGTGATTTACAGAGTGTTGTTGGTATTAATACCAGAGATTACACTGCGATTTTTAATGGAACATCCAGTGCTACAGCTCTTGTCGGTGGTGCAATTACACTCACTCAAGGTTATTTAAAATCACATTATGGGTTGATTATTGATTCATATGATATGCGAGAAATAATGCGGCTAACGGGTTACAGTAATACCGCAGAGATAGTCTGTGGTCGGCGGCCTAATGTGGCTGAGGCATTGATATATATTGAGAATAACTTACTAAATTAAAAAGATTAAATAAACCATCTCAAAACACATAGTGCCTGAGATGGTTTGTTTTTGAAGCATTAAAATAGATTATAATATGTAGCTTTTTTTAACCCTATGATAGTGATAAACAAATGAAATATTGGGTGGTTCTTCATCAGCATAACAATTTTGTACCTCTTCTTTTTTTACGGAAATACTTATTGAACTTATTATTATAAGTAATGAGATGGTTTTTGTTATAAAATGCATATGCCTCCTTTTTTATAGAGTATTGAATGGAATATGGAATTGTCTATATTGTAATTATTTAATTATCATCTCCATTTTCTTATGGCGTGTTAATAACTCTAATTAATTTATTTATGTTTTATATCATTAGGTTCTAATTACAACAATGGGTATTTATTCATATCACTATTTCCATAATGGAAAATATGGTTGTATAAGAGTATTTATAAATGCATCAAATGCAATTAGTACCACGATAATAGTTAGGTTGATAACTATTAGTCATATTATGATATCTAAGAGCGATTGCAGGTAATACTATCACTTTGTGAAATCATATGGGACAGAATGGAATAATTTGGGGAGGGTAGAGCACCTCAGATGGTCGAATAGACGTTTTCAATGTTGTTAATTTATATTTTTGTATTGCAAAACTTAATTCTCGTTATTTATTTAACATGATTTTTATTTTTTTGCTGTTATCAAGGGAGAAATGGTATTTTACTGAAAATAAAAATCAATAATGTCAGTACGAGGATTATCCATGACATATGATGACCTGCATAGGTCTTGCTTAGTTTGGCTATACTTATCTCTTCATTGGAGGAGAGACTCTTAATGAAAGAATTGAAAGCAATAATGTAAATTATACTGTATCCAAACCAGATTAGGGGTGTGTAGGATGCAAGTTTTTTCCCGCCTATTATGAGTAAGATAAAGGGGATAGCCAGATAAAAGTAGACAGCACAAGAATCCATTTCTTTTAGTTCTTTTTTTACATCAAGATCATTTTCGCGCTGTTTTTTTTTCACGGAGTCTCTCCATTTTCCCAGTGCCGTATCATTTCTCATATCCTGTGCAAAGGAGAATTACTCCCATCAATAGAGTGTGCCGCTTCAAATCGACTACTGTGATCCGCCCTCTAATATGGGGAGGACTCCTATGTGATACAGGTATTCAACCCATACATATTCTGGGTAAATAATATCCTCATAGCCTCGTTCTGCTGCTTGTGTTTCTTTTTAGTAAGCTGTAAATGCCAGTACTGAGCATAGTGCATGGGGGGCTTATTCTGATTTGAAGACATATTCTTCCTTTCCCTGAGTGATATTTAGCGATATTAACAGCATTTTGCAGATAATTGACTGAAAATTTCTGTTAAGTGGCCATCGCTGTATGGTCGAATAAGTGCGACCTTTGGCCAAAATATCCTTACCATCGTTTTTAACGTTTTTTCAATAAACGCACACAGTATGTTTCCTGACATTAATCTCAGAATGAAAAAAGGAGAGGATAATCCCACTGAAATATACAGGTTTGTCGATCGTGTGAGCAAACTAGCCCCAGGTTAAGGGGCTATAGAACCATATTACAGAAAATAGCTTATTGGAAAGCGGGATTGGCGGGGAACAGCGTCTGTGTTATTTGCAGCAAATTATGTGCCTGGACGGCATCATTCTGATATCGAGCAATCATGATCAGGCTTTGATAAACATTCGGATCATTATGCAACTGAATATACTGTTCTGCCCATACCCTAAACTGCGTCAGCAACGCGGGGTCTGGGTGTTGGTTAAATCGCAGCAATAGATTAATATGTTTAATGTACTTATACCTTTCCCATTGAATGTATGGATTTATCAGGCCATCTAATGGCCGCATATCAACCAAGCCCGTTCTTTCAGTCAGTGTCAGTACGCGACCAGTTTTGAAGCCAGTCACCATAAATAGCAGGGTACTTAACGCCAATAAAACCACGGTAGCGTGCCGCCAATGTTGCCAACGGTTTGGAGGACGTATCGTTGGCACCAGCATAGACTCCGGTACCATCAATCGGCCAAGTAAAATAAGCACTAACCAGTGGGCAGTAGATTGATAAAGAGGGAACTCTGTCATCAAATGCAAAGCGATCGGCAAGGTGATAACCCACAGAGGGAAAACGGTTTTTGGTTGCATCAAAAGTGGCTTTATATATCCGATAGCCAATACCAGCATCCCTATCAGTGCCATGATGCCACCCTCGACCCAACCATAAAGCACTTCATTATGTGGGTGAGAAGGGTAAAGTAATTTATTAAATATCAGCCCATTCTGCGCCAATTCACGGGCAAAGGTAGGCTCAAAGTTACCATACCCCCAGCCCAGCCATGGGTGCTGCTGTATCATCTGCCAAGTATATTCCAGCATTAACCCGCGTTCGCGGTTGCTGGCTTCTTTTAATATCTGCCCACTGTCATTCATCTGTTCCGGCAGATAAAACGCGGCTAGCAAACTCAGTAGGCTACATAGCCACAGCCAAGCTATCTGCCGTTGACGCCAGTAATATAGCGCCAGTAAGAGCAAGGTGGCTATCCCGCCGATCCAGCCGATCCGCGATTGTAGCAGCATTAATAAGCCGGGGAAAATCAACAAGGTAACGATACTTATGCCACGAATGACCCGATGCCCTGATAGCATAAATAGATAAGCTGCGATGCCATAACCTGTTGCCAGGTAACTGGCCAGCACATTGGTTTGTTGAAATATTCCATAGGGGCGTTGTGCAATATCAAATTCCATCCAGTTATTGGATGTAAAAACAGATAGTTGCAATATGGCCAACATTGCCTGGCCCCAGGATGACAGGAGGATTAGCACCAGCCACCCTTGCCGTATACCTGTACTCAGTTTCAGGCGAAACAGACCAAGCAACAGTATTACTCCACCCCATAAGCCCAATATCCGGGGAAGCCAGGCACCTATGTGTTGTAGTGAGGCGGGCCATAAGCCGGGAACACTTATCATCAATGCCCCAAGCAGAAGCCACAAAATGCCCGGATAATTCACGGTCGTGGTTGCTTTAGTCTGTGGCAAATAGAGCGCTATCACTAGCAGCGCCATCATGGCCCAGATGACTATATTGGTAGGAAGATGCAGCCCAACACCACCTCGATTGATTTCATAGTGCATCATGGCAACAAATGTAATGGCCATAACGACCATAACAACAAGGTTAACTCCCGGCGCTGAGTTTGCTGGCCTTATAACAGTAGGTAAACAAAATTTCATTTTTATCAATAGGTTGACTGTATAGCTAACACTACGTTACATGCTAACGGGTTAGCTAATCATAGTGGTTTTTAGAGGTGTCATCGCGCCAAGAAACAGTGCCTGACCGCAATCAATCGCGCCTATATTGATCTGTAGAGTCGATATCTTACTGAAAAAAATCACACTTATTTCAAAATGGCGGCTGTTTTACTTTTTTGTTGGATGAGCAATAAACCAGCGTAATGAGTTCATTACTTTGGTTTCTGACATTTTGACTCTCTCCTCATCGACCAACTTCATTAATACCAGCCTTGCCGTATAAATATCCAAGTGCGCCTTATCAGCAAGCTCTCTGGTTTTTGGCCAATTGATTACTGGAGGGGGTGAGTCAGTAAACTGCGAGTTCAAAAAATTACACTGTTCTTCTAATATACCCATGACTTCTTCTTTTCGCTGGGTCTTCGGTTTCATTGATATTTCCTCTTTTAATTTGTACTTAAGAATATTTATTTCTTAACTTCCTACATTCTTAGTATCCAACCAATATTTCCTACTCGCTTGAAGGATAATTCCTACAATATAATATGATTATTCCTACGCCGAAATGGGCGTGTTCTTATATATTATTATTGTTTTGTATACTTCATATTTTTACAGCCAAATTACCATCGCTATAAATTTTCATGTCAGCCCTTTTTATTATGCAATAGAACATAATTGTTAATTCCCTTTAAAAAAAAAGGTTTTTGTTTGATTCTAAATAACTTCTTTTATATCAATGGTTTTGTATGTTTTCTTGGGTTTTTATGCGGATTTATATATGAAAAAACAGAACCAACCCAAGAAATCATCAAATAACTAGCAAGGTCTAATTGTTTTACACCTGAGATTTTTCTGCTTTTGATACTGAAATGTTAATAACTTAACTTCGATTATAAATTGGGTAATAGAATAAGCAATCTTTAATTTTGAAAAGAAGCTATTTAGTGATCAAATGTGTCGACATGTTCTTTTTGGTAGTGATATCTGTCGAGGGTGCTATGTTTATCGATCAATGTTATCGATATTCTTTGGTAAGTCTAATCAATTAAGTTAAACACTCTGAATTTAAGCTATTTGAATTAAACTCCTATCAAGTATATGTCTATGTTTGTATTATCAGCGTCGAACAATAAAGAGCTTTAACGTTATTTAAATATTTCTTAAGACGTGGGTACTTTTCAATACCTACATATTGACCTTATAGCTCTGGGCATTTTGCAGTTTTATTTTTCGTATTTTTACGATAAGAAACTGTATTAGTTTGTATTTTTAAACCACTTCGATGCGGTATTTACCTTGATTTTATTAAGGTGAATCTGCTTGCGAAATCTTAATTATGTATAAAAGGAATCACGTAATGAAACTGAATAAAACGATCTTGGCTGCAGCTTTGGTATTGGGTTTTGCTTCTATGGCTAACGCTGCTGATCAGGGTCACGGTACTGTGACTTTTACTGGTTCTATCATTGATGCACCTTGCTCAATCGCACCTGAATCAGTTGATCAAACCGTTGAACTGGGTCAGATCTCTAACGTGGTACTGCAGAATGGCGGCACATCAAACCCACAGAATTTCCAGATCAAACTAGAAAACTGTGACACCACTGTTATGAACACTGTTACGACTACTTTCAGCGGCGCGGAATCCACTGATGTCTCTGGCCTGCTGGGCATCACTGGTGTAGCTGAAGGTGCTGCTATTGCCATCACCGATGGTTCTGGTTCTGTTATTACTCTGGGCCAGCCAACTGCTGGGCAGACTCTGGCTGGCGAAAACAACACTCTGGTTTTCTCTGCTTACCTACAGGGCAGCACCGCTTCTGACGCTATCAAACCAGGTAGCTTCTACAGTGTTGCAGACTTCATGTTGTCTTATCAATAAGTAATCCTGTTCTAATTCGGCATGCGGATCCTTCCGCATGTCTTTTTTCTTAAGAAAGATACGTGTTAGATGAGCTAGGTGATTTATGTCCAGGTCATTTTTTTTAATAGTGCCTCCCTCCTTACTGATGGCGTCATTGATGAGTTTATCAGTCATGGCTGATCCCATGAAAACCGATTGGGGTCGCGTGAGTATGGAAGGAAGTATTACTGATACCGCGTGTGCGATAGATCCAGGAAGTCTGGAACAGACCATTGATATGGCGATTTTGCCGATAGGTCAGTTGGCTCAAAACGGCATGGGAAATGAACACCCCTTCGAGATTCGTTTGCTAGATTGCCGTTTGGCTGATGCTGATCCGGCCAAATCTAACAGCCAGCATTTTGCCGTGTCATTTGACGGTGCTGCAGACGGTAGTCATTTTGCAGTTTACGGTGAAGCCGAGGGGATTGCGATGCAAATTATTGATGATAAAGGAAATTTATCTACACCAGGGATACAGTCACCCGATATTAATATTATCCCTGCTGATATGAAACTCAATTATGCCCTGCGCTTAGTGGGTAATGGCAAAATGTTGCGTGCCGGAACTTATCATTCCAGCGTCCGTTTCAAATTAGATTATTATTGATTTCAATGAGTAAGGTGACGTATCTCATGGTGTCTGCTCGTTCTATCACCCCTGGTATTGCCCGTTGCGGTTTCTTACGTATTTTGATTGCGATCGCGCTAAGTGGGAATACTCATTGCGTATTAGCCAGTGATGATATTCAGTTTAATACCGATGTGCTGGATACCAAGGATCGCGCCAATATTGATCTGAGCCAATTTGCCCAACGCGGTTTTATCATGCCTGGGAGCTATGATTTATTAATTAAATTAAACAAACAGGAACTTAACGAGCAGCCGGTAATATTCTATGCCTCTGAAAATGACCCTAAAAAGAGTGAGGCATGTTTATCTCCCAAACTGGTTGAGCTGCTGGCATTGAAAGAAGATAGCCTTAACAAGATAACCTGGTGGCGTGATGGGGAATGTCTGGATATCAGTAGCCTCCCCGGTATGACCGTGCAAGGCGATTTGGCCACATCATCACTAAACCTGAGTGTGCCGCAAGCCTGGCTGGAATACAGCGCACCTGATTGGGATCCGCCATCTCGTTGGGAGGAGGGGATCCCAGGGGTTCTTTTCGACTACAACTTGTTAGGGCAATTGACCCGTCAGCAAGTAAGCAATACCAACAACAACAGTTTGAGCGGTAACGGCACAACCGGAGCTAACTTAGGTGCCTGGCGGTTACGTGCTGATTGGCAGTCTCGTATCGATCAGTCTTCCGGTTCACCGACTGAACATCAATGGGACTGGAGCCGTTATTACGCTTACCGTGCGATACCGAGTTTGGGGGCCAAACTTACGTTGGGTGAGGATTTTCTGAATTCAGGGATCTTCGACAGTTTCCGCTTTAGCGGGGCCAGTCTGGCGACCGATGACAATATGTTGCCGCCGAATCTGCGAGGGTATGCGCCTGAGATTATCGGTGTTGCCCGTACCAATGCGCGGGTGGTTATCAGTCAGCAGGGGCGGGTATTAAGTGATACGTTGGTTGCTGCTGGCCCATTCCGTATTCAGAACCTGAACAGTTTTGTTTCCGGTACCTTGGATGTCCGGGTGGAAGAACTTGACGGCCAAGTTCAGCAATTTCAAGTAAATACCGCCAGTATTCCCTATCTGACCCGCCCCGGAATGGTGCGCTATAAAGTGGCCGTCGGTAAGCCTTCGAATATCGGTCATCGTACTGAAGGGCCAGCGTTTGCTACTGGGGAATTCTCCTGGGGGATCAATAACGGCTGGTCATTGTACGGTGGCGGGATCAGCGGCGAAAACGAATATCAAGCGGCATCCATGGGGGTTGGTCGTGATTTGATGGAATTTGGTGCGTTGTCGATTGATATGACCCAATCCTGGGCCAGTCTACCGGATCAAAGCACCTTGAGTGGCGGCTCTTACCGGGTCAACTATTCGAAAAACTTTCAGGAAACGGGTAGTCAGGTGACGTTTGCCGGTTACCGTTTTTCTGAGCGCAACTTTATGAGTATGACCGAATATCTCGATGCACGTTATCGCGGCTATAACGTGGGTGGCAATAAAGAGATGTATACCATTAGCTTTAACCAGCAATTCCGCGATTTAGGGGTGAGTGCTTATCTGAACTATAGCCATCAGACCTATTGGGATCGCTCGGCCAATGATCGTTATAACCTATCGTTAGCCCGCTATTTCGATATGGGTAAACTCAGGAACGTCAATGTGTCGTTGTCAGCTTTCCGTAACCGCTATAACGAAAGCAATGATGACGGGGTGTACTTGTCCTTATCCATGCCGTTCGGTAATAGCGCGACGGTGAGTTATAGCGCGTCAGTCAGTAATGGTGAGAATACCCATCGGGTCGGGTATGCCGATCGTTTGGATAACCATAATAACTACCAAATCAATACCGGTGTGGCACGTAGTGGCGCATTGGTGAGTGGCAGCTACAACCATATTGGCAATAGCGCGAATATTAATGCCAATGCCAGCTATCAGGAAGGGCAGTACTCTTCCGTCGGTTTAGGACTTCAGGGGGGGGCAACCATTACCACTGAAGGTGCTGCACTACATCGGGTCAATAATGTCGGTGGTACCCGATTACTACTCGATACCCAAGGCGTATCCGGTGTTCCGGTTCAGGGGTATGGGTCAACGCTGCGTACCAACTACTTTGGTAAAGCGGTGGTGGGTGATGTGAACAGCTATTACCGCAACCGGGCCAGTATTGATATTGACAATTTGGCCGATGATGTTGAAGTCGCTGGATCAGTGGCACAGGTAACCTTGACTGAAGGTGCCATCGGTTATCGCCGCTTTAATGTGATTTCCGGCGAAAAAGCCATGGCTATGTTACGTATGGCCGATGGCTCAGCACCGCCATTCGGTGCCACGGTGTTAAATAAGAATCAGCAAGAAACCGGCATTGTTAACGAAGATGGTTCTACTTATCTCAGTGGAATCAAGGCCGGTGAAACCATGTCAGTGCACTGGAATGGCAAGATACAATGTCGCGTGACGCTCCCGACGACACTTTCTCCAGCGGTGCTGACGAATCTATTGTTGCCTTGTCAGCCGATAACGGAAGGGGATACCCCCCCGGTATCACAGTAGAAAGGTTTAGCAATGGACCTGCGGATAACAGCCCGTTTAGAGAATAGAAAACGATCGGCGCCACGGGGTTCTGACATGATTAATCGAAGGAAAAGGTAATGAAATTGACAAATAAATTGCGTATCAGCGCCATTTTGGTGACCGTATTCATGGCTCATCAGGCGACTGCGGCGATTGCGCTGGATAGGACCCGAGTGATCCTCAACGGCGGCGATAAATCAGTCAGCCTGAACATCAGTAACCAGAATAAGCAGTTACCTTATTTGGCGCAGGGATGGATTGAGGATGAGCAGGGTAACAAAATCAATACGCCGTTGACGGTGGTTCCACCGGTTCAGCGCGTAGAGCCAGGAGCCCTTAGCCAGTTAAAAGTACAGACCTTGCCTGCGGTGAGCCAACTGGCGCAAGACCGGGAAACCTTGTTCTATTTTAACCTGCGTGAAATTCCACCACGCACCGACAAAGCTAATACTTTGCAGATTGCGCTGCAAACCCGCATCAAGCTTTTTTATCGGCCAGCCAGCATCGTGGCACAAAAGAGTGATTTATCATCCCCCTGGCAGGAAAAGTTACAGCTAACCCGTCAGGGCGATCGCTATCAGGTCAATAACCCGACGCCGTATTACATCACATTGGTGGATTTCAGTGAGAGTAAAACTGGCAAAACAGCCGCTGGCTTCAAGCCGCTGATGGTACCCCCAATGGGACAAAGCATGTTGGACGCCAGTGCTGGTGCCTTAGGCAGCAAACCGGTACTGACGTATGTCAATGATTTCGGCGGCCGACCAAAACTGATATTTGCCTGTACTGGCAATAATTGCTCAGTGGTTGAAAGCGTCAAATAACAACGTATCGCGCTACGACTTTAGCATGGCGTATGAGACGACAGGGCGGATGTCAGGCTGAACCAATGAATAAGGAATATGGGATGACTGTTGTTTGTAGGGGAATAGTTACCCGGCTGACCCCGATGGTCATGGTAGTGATGATAACCATCGTTGCGATGACGACATTGTTAAGCCGCTCGGCATGGGCGATGACGAAGACGGCGACGGTTAACGTTTCTGTCTCGATTCTTGCCGCACCGCCTTGTGAGATTAACAGCAACAACACTATCAACGTAGACTTTGGTGATGATCTCCTGACTTCGCGTATTGACGGTGCCAACTATATGCATCCGGTGAACTATACCTTGAGCTGTACTGCCGTGACATCCAATAGCCTGAAAATGAGTATTCAGGGTAGCGGCGCAGCACTTGATAGCCGCGTATTGGCAACCAGTAATCAGGGGTTGGGGATACAGCTAATACGTAATGGGCAGCCACTGGCACTCAATAACGTATTCAATTTTACCTATCCGGATGTTCCTGTGATACAGGCGGTACCGGTAAAACAAACAACGGGTGCGCTGGATACCGGTTATTTCAGCGCAGCAGCGACGATGGTCGTGGAGTACCAGTAATGAAAAATGGCTTATTGAGTGTGCGTTTTGCTGTGGCGAGAATGCTGACGCTGATGGTAGTAGCGCTGAGTAGCGCCCAGGTATCTGCCACCAATATGGAGTTCTCGGGCACATTAATCGATCCTCCGCCTTGCGTGGTTAATGGTGGCAGCATGATCGATGTGGCTTTTGGGAAGAATCTCGGGGTGAACAAAATTGATGGCATCAATTATACCCAGGTTGTGCCTTATCGCGTGATCTGCGATGGAACCAATACGAGTTTGGATCTGGGCTTGACGATAGTCAGTGTGTCTGTCACCTCATTTGATCCCGCCGCGATACAAACCAATATTCCCGATCTCGGTATTCGGTTACTGAAAGACGGTGCTCCTTTTGCACTTAATACCCGTATTTCTTATGACAGCAATAACCCGCCGGTGCTTCAGGCCGTGCCGGTTCAGGCCGTGGGCGCCACTTTAAGTGAAGGGGACTTTGAGGCTACCGCTACATTATTAGTGGACTATCAATAGGATCAACTGATGGCTAATCTAAATCTGCTGATACGCCGCTGGCGAATTATGTTGAGTATTCTCATTCTGAATATCTCTTGGTCTGTGCCGACATGGGCGGCTGACAATATGCGTTTCCATGGCGCACTGGTTGCTGAGCCGTGCAATATACGCCCGGGGAGTGAAGCTATTACTTTGGACTTTGGTAGCATTGTCGATAAATATCTCTATTCGAATCAACGCACCCTGGGCAAACAATTTCAAATACATCTGATTGATTGTGATATCAGTCTGGGTAATATCGCCAAAATCATGTTCACTGGCAGTAATAACCTTAAATTACCTGGGTTATTGGCAGTCAGTGATAATGATATGGGAATAGGCATTGGTATCGAGACTCTGGCCGGGAAAGCATTACCTTTGGATCAAGACAGTGAAGATATCGTGCTTAATGCAGATAATAATACTATTACCCTGAAAGCCTATGTACAGGGTGAACCAGACGCAATTACCCAGCGCACGATTAAGCACGGTGAATTTAATGCAGTAGCAACATTTAAGCTGCAATATTATTGAGTGGCGAAACCCCCTCTGATTTCATTTCAATACGAATATGTTAACGCTGAAATTTGTTATCAACAGCTTAAATGTGGATAGAGACAATGGAACTTAAACGAATGGAACAGCCTGATATGAAGGTAAGTCATCGATATTACGGGTTAATAGCCTGCGTGCTGTTCTTATTGCCGCTTTATAGTCAGGCCAGTGCCTGGGTTTCGACGCAAACTCGGGTGGGTAATGAATATCACGGAACTTACTCTTGGCCGAGCGAGGAAATGAAGGGGGTACTTTGTACTGCTTCATCTTGTTCTGTGGCGATATGTCACTACTCGGATAGTCCTAATGCTGAAATATGTGGTAACCCATCCTATGCGTCGACGAATGTAAAGGTCAGCCAAGGGGCTGATGCAGAGGAGATGAGAAGAGCCTTTATTTTGAAGAATGGGATATCGGGGCCGTGGGTCACGTCGACAGCTGATCCATTGAGATCTGTTGGCAGTTGCTTTGGTATAATGTATTGGCAAGGGGATAATGATAACAATAGCACTGGTAGGGTTATCCCCGGCTCCTACTGCGGTGCGGTTCCTCCAACACCTGAAACCTGTGAAATCATGGGTGATGTCTATATCAATTATGGTTCGCTTAATCAGCAAGGTGTTGATGGTGCGGTGAAAAGTGAACCACTACTCATCAATTGTACGGCTAAAACTTCACTGATATTGACGCTAGTGGGCAGTAAAAATATCGATCTTGGTCAAAATGGAAACCTGACATCAACCTTGAAAGTATCAGGGCAGGACTTGTCTGATGGTGTTTCGATAAGCGCGATACAGGGGAGTACATCTTTCCCTATTGAGTCAACACTTCATGCGACAGGATTGCCTGACGCGGGAATTTTTAGCGGCAGCGGAGTTGTGATTATGTCGTATCTCTAGGTTTATATGTACTCCATAGCTGAGTATATAATTATTAAGAGTATAAAATAGCGGTTTAAATTCGCTATTTTTATATTTTTAATTCGAGGGGTAATACTGTTATTTAAATATAATAGCAAGCTCCCATGGAATTTATTTTATTTTATTTTATTTTATTTTATTTTTCATTCATTAAATAAATGCTATTTTTCTTTAATTTATTTTATTTATAGAGTATAAAAATACGGCGTTTAATTTACTGATTGTTAGGGCTTGAACCTAACATCTCGAACGCTTACTTCAATGGGCTATTAAATGTAATAGGCTGTAAATTTTTATTTTTCTTTAAGGAAATTATCATGAAAAAAATCAACATGACTGATGCCAATACAATCGTTGGCGGTACTGGTATTACTTGTAAAGATACTTATGAGTGGTTGACTGGTAGCACTACTTTAGCTTGTCAGGCTATTACTACTTGTACTGACAAACACGGTAAAGTGACTAGCCGTACCGTTTCAGCGTCTAATGTTGCTAACTGCAAATAAGATGTGATTAAGTATTTGTTAATATCGATTGATATTTAAAGATACTTTGGCAAGCGCAGGGATAATGACTGTGCTTGCCTTATTTATTTTATTAATGCGTAACGTTGTCTCACATTTGAGAATTTTAGCATTAATTTAATGTTAATAGTCATGATGTTAAACAGACATAAATGTAATTTGACATTGTTTATGTCTTTACCTGAACCCTGAATGTGAATAAACCTCTTATGTCTATAAAAAACGAGATATCGATAAAAAACAGTATAGTTAGGAATAAGGGATTTTTTATCGGTTACACACTGTTGGTTATCCTTATTTCTTCATTGATAACAACGGCCTATTTCCACTATTTTGTGCTTAATCAAGATACAGAAGAAACGCTGGTCTCTGTTAGCAACAGTGAAATTGAAAGCAGCCCAATCAAAGATGATAAAACCATTATCGAGATCTTCTCTTATGGCTGCCATTACTGCGCCATCAATGAAGAGAATATTGCTCAATTAGAAGCGCGTATGCCAGAAGGCACTCGTTTTGTTCGCCTGCATATCAGTAGCGATAAAACCGGTGGTCTGGGGCGCTTCGCACCGATGTTTGCCACCTTAAGTGTGATGGGCATTGAATCGCAGCACCGCGAGAGCGCCTATAAAGCGGTGATTGAAGACAAGATTGAGCTCAGCGATAACAGCCAACTTGAAGCCTGGCTGAAGGCCAATGGCATTGATGTCGCAGAATATCAGCGAGTCAGTCAATCAACTGAGGTTAAAGATCTCCTCACTTATATGAAGGCAGTGACTGCACATTACAACGTTGAAGCCACCCCGAGCTTTATTGTCGGCAAGAAATGGATAGCGTTACAAGATCGTGCATTTCCAGCATTTTCAGACCAACTTTTGTCATTATTACAGCACGATAAAGCGCTGGATAAATAATGAGACTGCTTGCCGTATGGGGTTATTTTACCTGGAGAAACCAGCTCGATAAGCTGGTTTTCAGCGGATTGGCACTCCGCCGCTGGCAGGCCAAACTGGCTTGCTGGCTATTACGGCATGGCGATTACCGTTTATTACTGTGGTGTAGTGCGGTGTGTCGATTGATGGGGGGGAACTCGCGCCGGCAGAAGAATCTGGCCCGCGTAGCGGCAGCCAATAGCCAATGTTTGTTGAATAACTCGAACAGTCCGTCAGCGCGAGATTTTATCCGTACCGCCCAACGCCGTCAGGTGTTGGAGTTGGCAGCAACCTTTGGGCAAAACAAACAAGTTTTAGCCCAATTGGCTGCTTGTACCCAGCAGTTAGACAGTCAGGTCAGTGCGCTGCATGAAGCCGGTTCACCGGTTATTCTGGCTCCCCTGCATATGGTTTCTGATGTGCTCGCTGGCATGGTTGGGGCAGGGGCATATCCAGGTCAGGCAACGGTAGTGGTCTCGGCCAGCGCCGAAGCTTATGAGGAACAGGCCCGGCAAATGGGCGGGGTGAATATTTCCTATTGCTCGATCCATGCTGATAGCCGTGCGATTGCTGGTAATCTGATGGATGCCATCATGGAAGCGGCAGAGCATAAGCGGAATATTATGATATTCCCGGATATCACGCCGGATTATACCGTCAATAATCGGATGGCTGAAACAGCCAAAATCCCCTGCCAGTTGTTTAACCGACCCGCCAATTTGCACAGTGGCATTATTCGCCTTGCCAGAGCGCTTTCAGCTCAGGTGGTTTTTTATTACCTGTATTACGATAAGGGAATAAAAATTCATATTTATCCTGCGCTTAAACCACGAGAAGTCAAAAATAAATTACCTGAATTGATTGAAACGTCAATGACACAACATCCGCAAGACTGGTTGTTATGGCACTCACATTCGTTATTTTTTATTAATGAATAATGTCACTTACAAAGAAGTGTAGAAAATGGAAAAGATAATCCCGACCCAGGTTTTTCAAAGTGAAACCAATGAATGCGGTTTAGCCTGTATTGCGATGCTGGCACAGACGCAAGGCATCAACGCACCGTTGGAGAGCTTACGGGAGCGTTATCCTGCCTCTGCACACGGCACGTCACTGGCTACACTTTGTACTATTTTATCTGAGCTGGCGATACCGGCTTATCCGGTGGTGTTTGAACATCAGGAACTGTCAGCCATACCGCTACCCGCCATTTTGCACTATGGCGCAAACCATTATGTCTTGCTCGCCTACCGTAAAGGCAACTATGTCTGTGTGATGAACCCGGCAATCGGGCAACAGTTACTGCCGATGGAGGCATTAAAAGCTGAAATCAGCGGTTATGCCTTGGTGCTTGATCCCGAAACGCCAGCGGACCCCGAAGCGGTGAAGAAGATAGAACACAGCAAGCGAAACAGCGCACTTGATTGCATGAGCCTCAAAGAGACCGCAAGTGTGCGCGGGATTTACTGGTTGATGACGCTGGCATTTTTGATCTCTCTGACACTGTTTATTATGCCGACCATGGTCAGCAGCGCGATTAATGACGTGTTTTCTTCAGCCGGTGATAAAGATTTCCCTTATTTCTATTTTCTGTTGGCTTTTGTGGTCTCCACATCGTTAGCATTTTGTGTGCGATACATCACTGAGCGCTACATCAAACACTTCGTGGTACTTAACAGTGTTGCCGGTTTTTCCCGTTTGCTGAGTCATTCGCTTAACTTCTTTGATAAGCGCGCACCGGGTGACATCTTCAGCCGGTTTTCTAACTGGCAAATGGCTGCGACGCAAAAAATTGAATTGGATAACGGTCTGCGCACTGACTGGATCATTGGTGCTATTGCGCTGGCAGTGATGTGTTATATGAGCCCGCTATTGGCAATGGTTTCCGCCATCAGTGTGATGCTGATGGGGCTAATCAGTATTTGGGCTATCTACCGTGACCGCTATTACACCCAACAGTTGCAGGTAAAAGGTGCTGAGCAAAGTGATTTTATTCTGGAAACCATTCAGGGCTTTTCCACCATTAAATCTGCCGGTTTGGCCAGTCAGCGCCAAGGGGTATTTGCGGGGCTGGCACTGTCATTATTCAGTGCGTTACAGAAGAAAAAGATCTACGACCAAGTTAAAAATAGCCTGTATCAGTTGATTGGCAGCCTGGAAATGGTGCTCTTTATGTTGCTTGCTCTGCCATTGTTAAAGCAGGGAACACTGACTCTGGGTGAGTTTTTCGCTTACAGCTTTGTACGTGAGATCTTTACTTCGTATATCACCAAAATTTTCTATGCGATTTTGCAGAAAAACCAACTGCACGTAATTGATATCCGCGCGCGCGATCTGTTCCCCGCCGGGCGGCAGACTCCGCCACCCAGTGACTCATCGGTTCCTCCGGCAATTCCGGCGTTTACTCGCCAATTGACCTATCAAAATATCCGTTTTTCCTATGATGCCAACCAGCCCGTGTTGCGCGATTTATCGCTGTCGCTAACGCGTGGGCAAAGCATTGCCATTATTGGTGAATCCGGTGCTGGGAAAAGTACCTTACTGAAAGTGATGGCCGGATTGATGCCGCCACAGCAAGGACAAGTTTTGGTGGATGGTGAGCCAGTTGATTTCCAGCAAGCTCATGTACTGTTCTTCCTGCAAAGTCAGGAAGATATTCTGTTTAATGCCTCGGTATTACAAAATATCACTTTATTTGATGGGCATCTGGACGCTGATAAGCTTCAGCGAATTAAACGGTCGCTACAAGGGCTGCAATTAACCCCGGTCATCGATAAGTTACCGGGCGGCCTTAGCGCATTGGTACGTGAAAGCCATTCAGCGCTCTCTTTGGGGCAACGTCAGCGGCTATTATTGGCTCGCGCGATGTACAGCGATTGTCCGGTATTGGTGCTGGATGAACCCACGGCCAATCTGGATGAAGAAACCGCCCAGCAGGTGATGCAGACTTTAATTGCTCATTGCCGTGAATATCAGAAAACGCTGATCACGGTGACCCACAGTGAAAGCGTGCTGCCGCTGTTTGACCGGATTTTCCACTTGAATGACGGCCAACTGGTGCGTAGTGCCCAATCCATGGCGTCAAATTGCCTGATACCGGTGGCGGGCTAATCGATGCATATTAATATGACGAATAAAAGGCTGCGGTTATCGCTGGCTCTGCTGCTGGCGTTGCTCTTGGTGGCTGGCGGTGGGACGGCGCTATGGTTATCGGGTAGCCATCAGGATGCACCGCAGGTCACTGAAACTATTGGTCTTGGTGATATTGAAAATAATGTTATGGCGACCGGCAGCTTAAAACCGTCATTACAGGTGAATGTCGGTGCACAGGTCAACGGCCAGTTAACCAAGCTTTATGTTAAGCAGGGTGACCGCGTGACCCGTGGCCAATTGTTGGCTGAAATTGATCCTACCTTGCAGCAAAACGAATTACGTAAATCTGAGGCTGAATTACAAAGCGCACAGGCACAGAAGCAAGCGGCTCAGGCATTGTTACGCCAATATCTTCTCGAATTCCGCCGCCAACAGACTCTGGCGCAGGAAGGTTCAGGGGTGAAAAGTACGCTGGAGAAAGCACAGGCACAATACGATAGTCAATTGGCACAATTGCGGGTGAATGAAGCACAGATAGTGCAAAGCCAGATGGCATTGGAAACCGCCAAGGCTAATCTTGGTTTTACCCGCATCATGGCACCCATTGATGGCGAAGTGCTGGGTATCGTCACTAAAGAGGGGCAAACCATTGTTTCCTCACAGACAGTGCCGACTATTCTGGTGCTGGCGAATGTCGATACCATGACGGTGCACACCCGTATTTCAGAAACCGATATTCTCAAAGTCAGTGCCGGGCAACCCTTGTGGTTCTATGTGGTCGCGGATCCTAATCGCCGCTATCAGAGCCGAATGGATGCCATCCAGGAAGCCTCGGCAGAAAGTTTACGTGAAGATAGCGGCGGGCAACCCGCCAACCAGCAACCTTCTGCTGTTTATTACAATGGCATATTCAGTATCGCCAACGGCGAGCGACTGTTGCGCACCTCGATGACAGCGCAGGTGTTTATTACTACCGCGCAGGCAAAAAATGTGCTGCGGGTGCCGCTGTCAGCTCTCGGTGTGCCGCAGTCTGATAACCGTTATCGGGTTCTGGTTATCCAAGATAAGCAGACGGTAATACGCGGGGTGTTGCTTGGTCTGCGTGATGGTCAATATGCCGAAGTGAAAGAGGGATTGCAGCAGGGTGAGCAGGTCGTGCTGATGGGTGCACCTGCGGGAGCGGTCAATGGGCAGTAACGCCATTCATTCTACTAACGCTAATCCGCGTCCGTTGATCCAACTGAATGGTATTTATCGCCATTTTGCCTCTGGCACCGAATCTGTCGCGGTACTGAAGAATATCTCACTGTCAATTCGCAGCGGCGAAATGGTCGCGATTATCGGTGCTTCGGGATCGGGTAAATCGACGCTGATGAATATCATCGGTTGCCTCGATCAACCGACACAGGGTGAGATGTCGATTCATAACATCCCGACGCAGCAGGCCAGCAGTGAACAATTGGCGCAATTAAGAAGCCAGTACATTGGTTTTATTTTTCAGCGCTACCACCTAATGCCGTATTTGACGGCGACCGAGAATGTGGTTATCCCGGCACTTTATACTGCGATGCAGCCTGCGGAGCGTCAGCAACGTGCGACTTATTTGTTGCGTCGTTTAGGTCTTGGTCAACATCTGTTGCATAAACCGGCACAGCTCTCGGGTGGGCAACAGCAGCGGGTGAGTATTGCCCGTGCCCTGATGAATGGCGCAGGCATTATTTTGGCGGATGAACCGACCGGTGCGCTGGACAGTGCCAGCGGGCAGGAGTTGATGGGGATTTTGCACGGCCTACATCAGTCCGGTCACACGATTATCATCGTGACTCACGACCGACATATTGCTAATCAGGCACAGCGCATTATCGAGATCAGTGACGGTGAAATTATTGCTGATCGCAATAATGATGCTATCGGTACTACCGCCGTTGACGCGGCGCTGCCGGTAGCGGTGGCGACGGGTCGCCCGCACTGGTGGTTGAGTGTCAAAGAAGCGATAAAAATGGCCTGGCGCTCATTACTGGGTCACCGTATTCGTGCTTTTTTATCGATGCTCGGCATCATTATCGGCATCTCATCGGTGGTCTCCTCCATGGCGGTTGGGGAGGGTGCGCGGCAGCAAATCCTCAATGAAATCAGCCAGCTTGGTACCAGTAATCTCGATATTAGACCCGGACTGGGGTGGGGTAAAGCACGACCTGATTTCGAACGATCCCTCACGGTGACGGATGTTGAGTTGCTTAGCGGTCAACCTTATGTTGATAGCCTGTCACCGGTGGTCAGCAAAATGGTTGTCGCTATTCGTGGCGACAAACAAGTGTTGGTTTTACTCTCCGGGGTCGGCAACGGTTTCTTCCAAACGAAAGGGCTGAATGTTATCGCTGGCGATGGCATTACTCAGAGCCATGTCAATGCCCGTGAGCCGGTGGTCATCTTACAACCTGAACTCAGGGACACTCTGTTTGCTCGCGGGGAAAACCCGATCGGTGAAATTGTGCAACTGGATGGTATTCCATTGCGAGTGATTGGTGTAGCTAAACGCGTAAGTTCGTCGTTCGGTGGATTATTGGCTGCCTGGATGCCTTATACCTCACTCACTGAGCGTATCTCGGGGGATATGCCGCTGGAATCAATTGCCGTGCGAGTGGCTGAAGGTTACGACGTGAATGAGGTACAGCTCAATGTTGAGAAGGTACTTGATCGGGCCCATGGTCAGCGTGATTTCTTTATTCTGAGCAATGACCAAATGAGCAAAGCTATCCAAAAAACGTCTGATTCTATGACGCTCTTAATCACCTCTATTGCGGCTATTTCGCTGCTGGTGGGAGGCGTTGGCGTGATGAACATCATGCTGGTATCAGTGACTGAGCGCACCCATGAAATCGGTATTCGCCTGTCGGTGGGGGCCAGACCCAGTGACATCATGCTTCAGTTCCTGATTGAAGCGGTGGTGATCTGCACCATTGGCGGGTTGATCGGTATTCTCGGTTCCGCGTTAGCCGGGATAATTTTCTCTTGGGTTACCCAGACCTTTACCATGGTTTTCACCTGGCCACCGTTAGTGCTGGCCTGTAGTTTCTCTGCGCTTATCGGGCTGGGATTCGGCTTTTTCCCAGCGCGTAATGCTGCCCGTTTGCATCCGACCGAGGCATTGGCACGAGAATGAGCAGACTGATTAATACCGGGGTTAGCCCGTTGTCGTTGATCAGCTTATTGTTGATCAGTTTATTACTCAGCGGTTGCGGGGCGTGGCTAAAAAGTGATTATCAGCGGCCGATGCTGTCGGTACCCGACGAATGGCGTGTTAAAGACAGTGGCGGTGGATATCTGCACCACAGTGTGCACTGGTGGGAGAATTTCGATGATCCGCAACTATCAGAAAATATCAATCGTATGTTGGTTAGCAATAACGATCTGGCGGCGGCGGGTCTGAGGTTACAGCAGGCACGGTTGACGGCTGGGCTGACCAATACCAATTTGGCCCCGGATATCACCCTGACCGGTTCGGGTAGCAATACTCGGTCGCTGAATGGAAACACTCCGCCGCAAGAAAACTATAACACCGCGCTTGGGTTGAGCTACGAGTTGGATTTGTGGGGCAAACTGGCCCGTAGCCGCGAGCAATCAGCATGGCTGGTTAATGCCAGCGAACAGGATCGTCAGGAAACGGCACTCTCGCTGATTGGTACTACCGCCGATCTTTACTGGCAGATTGCTAAATTTAATCAGCAGTTGAGCAATCAACAGGCCGCGTTGGTTATCTCGCAAGATACCCTCAATATCGTGCAATCGCGCTTTGCGGCGGGTGATGCCAGTGAAATCGAGCGGTTACAGGCGCAACAGTCACTGTTGAACCGGCAGGATCAGTATCAAAATATCGAACAACTGCGGGAAGCCGCGCGTAATGCTATGGCTCTGCTGTTTAACCGTGCGCCTGATTATCGTCAGGCTGAGCGCAAAACCCTGGATTTACAACAACAGGTGCCGATAGCCGAAAGCTTGCCATTACAGGTGATAGCCCAGCGGCCAGATGTACAGGCAGCCGAATGGCGCTTGCGGGCGGCATTAACCGGCTCGGATGTGGCAAAACTGAATTTCTACCCAACCCTTTCACTGGGTGCCAGTCTGGATGCGGGCGGTGCGGTGTTTTCACAATGGTTCAGTAACCCCAGTCGCACGTTAAGCGTGAGCAGTGCTTTGCCCTTCTTACAGTGGAATACCGTGCAACTGACTATCGACCAGTCAAAGCTGGATGTGAAATTAGCTGCCGTCGATTTTCGTAGCAAGGTCTACAGCGCACTCAAAGATGTGGATGATGCGATGACGGGGCGGTTGAGTTACCAGAAACAAAAGCAGAATCAGTGGCAGAACCTGCAACTCAGCCAACGTCGGCTAAGCCTGACCAACAGCCAATATCAAGCGGGTGCAGTCTCATTTCAGACCTTATTGGATGCGCAGGACGCCCTGCTGACCAGTGAAACCAATTTGCTCGAACTTCAATATAACTACCTGAATGCCACCATGAAACTGTGGTTAGCGTTAGGCGGTGGTGTTGATAACCGCAGGGACAGTAAAGGAATTAAATCATGATAAATACAAATAAACAGCGCCGGGTTGTGGTAACGGGTTATGGCTCGGTAACCCCTTTGGGCATGACGGCGGAACAGAGTTGGGCGGCCATTATGGATTATCAATTGGGTTATCGTTATTACGATAAATCTGCGCAGGGTATCAAATCGCGCTTTTTTGGCCTGCTTGACGCTGAACCCAATCTGAAATCGGTCCCTGCTGCGATACGCCGCCGCTTACCGCGTTATGCCCGACTGGCGCTGGCGGCAGCACGAGAGGCTATGGCGATGGCATTCGCGGAAAAGTCCCCTGCGGAATACTACGATTTGCTCGATTGCGGCACTATTATCGGCAGCGGCTGGGCTGGGCAGGATGAAACCCATGATAACTATGAAGGTTATCTGGAAACCGGACTGGGTACACCGTTCGGCTGTTTCTTGTCGATGCCCAATGCCGGTACTGCGGCATGCAGCCTGTACTGGGGGTTGCGTGGCTATCAGAACTCACCGATTGCCGCCTGTGCGACCGGCACCATTGCCATTGGTGATGCATTTGAAATCATCCGTAGTGGGCGGGCATCAATGATGTTGGCCGGGGCGGGGGAATCACTGCGCAGCGATGCCGCAGTGTGGAATATCGACATTCTGGGTGCACTGGCGCGTGAACAAGAAGATGCGAGCAAAGCCAGTTGCCCGTTCAGTTTGGACCGAAACGGCTTTGTGTTATCGGAAGGCGCGGCAGTGTTGTGTCTGGAAGCGCGAGAAGGGGCTATCGCCCGTGGTGCCACCATCCTCGGCGAGATTAAGGGTTACGGTAACTACTCTGATGCGTTTGATTTCACCGCCCCGGCGGAAGACCGGGTCGCGCGGGTAAAAACGATCCGTCATGCTTTGCAGCAGGCCGGTTTAAGCGCAGATGACATTGATTACGTTAATCTGCACGGTACCTCGACTCAGCTCAACGATCTGAACGAAACCCAATCTATTAAGCAGGCATTTGGTGAGGCGGCTTATACCACGCCGCTTTCCAGTACTAAATCGTATTCGGGTCATTTGATTGCTGCCGCTGGCAGCTTTGAATCGATAGTGTGCCTGCAAGCGCTTAAACATCAAGTGATGCCCGCGACCTGTCATCTGAAAAATGCCGATCCGCAGTGTGATCTTGACTACATCAGTGAGGGGCACCGCCCTAAAGCATTGCGCAATACCCTGAACCTGAGCTTTGGTTTTGGTGGGGCCAATGCTGCCCTGGTTATCGGGCTGGATTGAGTATGATTTTTAACACGATTTTTAACTACAACTACAATCTCAGTGATGCCGAACGTTGGGCCGCGTTTTCTGGCGATTACAACCCGATCCATTTTGATCTGCAACATGCACAGCATCTCGGCCAGCAGGAGCTGACTGTTCACGGTATGCGTGCGATGCTGGATATCAAATATCAGCTCAGTGCGGCGTTATTAGCGCGATTACCCGACGCTGATTTTCTGCGTTTTAACGCCCGCTTGCGCCAGCCGGTACTGTGTAACACGTCCTATCATCTACGGCTCAGCCCGGCGATAGGGCAGGTCAGTGGCAATCTGTTGGATACTGCCCGTGGCGAAAATTGCTTTAACAGCAAATTACGCGGTGCGCCGACATTGGTACTGACAGAAAGCGGGCCATGGGCTTCCCTTTCGGCAGATAACGTTTATCAGTTCAGCCAGCAATTCCCTGGTGATACTTCACAACCTGCTGAGTGTTGGGGGTTTTTCGATGCGCTGTTATTTAAATTGTTGGTTGCCGCGCCAGAAACCCTGGCAACCGCCAAACAGGTTTTGTCGGGAGTTCAGGCTGACACTCTGATTGATATTTTCAGGCATGTGCCGGTGATCCAGACTCATCACGATGTGCATTTCAGTACTGATTTTCTGCGCATCGACCCGCATGTGTTTGTCCGCAGCGCGCTGCACTATGCCATCGAGCCGACATTAATCGTCGGTAATCCTGATGATGGTTGGGTATTGCGTTCAGCTATTCAGGCCCGGTCAGATGCCGGGCCATTAATCACCACCGCGGTAACATTAAAAACGTGGCCGTTAGCCGCTCACTAAATAAGGATAAGACCATGGAAAAGTATCAACAAGTCTATGACACCGTTTGTGAAATGTTGTGTGACGCCAAAGATCTGGAAATGTCAGCGCTGTCGCCCGAGATGTCACTGCATCAGCTCAAACTCGATAGCCTGGATTATGTCGAACTGATGGTGCTGGCAAAGCGCGAATTCGGTGCCACGCTGAATGCAGAGATGTTTATGGAAAGTCCGGACATGACATTAGGAGAGCTTTGCCAGAAGTTGGCAGAGCAGAAGAAATAATATTATGAGCAGGCAATGGGTGTTAATTACCGGCGGCAGTCGCGGCATTGGCCGTGCATTAGTCGAAGAACTGGCCAAAGAGTGGAATGTTGTTTTTACCTGGCGTAGCGGTGAGCAGCAGAGTATTGAGGTGATCAAAAGCTGTGAAGGGTTACCCGGTTGGGTGACCGGCTATCGTTGTGATGGCAGTAATGAAGCGGATGTCGATGCATTAGCCCCGCTGTTGTTGGAAAAATATGGCCCGCCCGGTGCGGTGATCCATAATGCCGGTATCACCGGCGATGGTTTGCATATTCAGCAAAATGGCGATAACTGGCGTAATGTACTGGATACTAACCTGAATGCTATCTTCTACTGGAATAAGCATCTATTGCCGCAGATGATAATGCAGGGCGAGGGTGCGGTGTTGCTGATGTCTTCAGTGACCGCCATCAAAGGTAATGTTGGACAGAGCGCATATGGTGCCAGTAAAGCGGCGATGATCGGCCTTGGCCGCTCGCTGGCGCGGGAGATGGGGCGTTTTGGTCTTCGGGTAAACTGCCTGTTACCGGGGATAATCGACAGCGATATGACCCGTGCGATGCCAACGGACGCCTTAAAAGGGTTGCGTAAACAGATACCGTTACGACGTTTAGGTGATGCGCAAGAAGTCGCCCGTGTCAGCGCCTTTATGATAGGCAATGACAGCCGTTATATGACCGGACAGGCTTTGGTACTGGATGGCGGATTAACGGCTTAGCCCGCAAGAAGCGGCTAACCTACTCGGGCTGACTCAGCCCCGTATTTCTGAACTGATGCACCGCAAAAACCCGTTTTTCAGTATTGATACGCGGGTTTCTATTATGGCAATGGTCGGTCTGCATATCGGTAATATCGAACTCAACGAGTTTGCTACGGCATCACGTTGTAAAGTCTGGGCATCCTGATTGTTTCAATATTCGGGTCTTTGGAAAATAATGATCCGAAGACCGAGATATTATTGAATAAGCACGCTATTCGGCGATATTCCACTGATGCGCTAATGTGGATTTCGTCTCGCCAGCCAGCCACTGGTTTACTTCATTCAGTAACGGCTGATTATCTTTAGCCATCATATACACTTTGTAGCTGCCGGTTCCGGGTAATATTTCCGCTGTTGCGACACAAAATACCCCCGGCTCTTTACTCTGGTAATAATCCCCTTCGATTAAGTCGGTGAACATAATATCCGCACTTTGATCGCGCACGCCCTGCAAATTAGCGATATTGTCCTGAGTTCGAATGATCTGTGCTTGCTTGATATGGGCATCGACGAAAGACTGGTTGGTGCCACCGGGGTTAACAATCACTTTCACCGTCTCACGGTCGATAGCATCTAACGTCGGGAATTTTTTCGATTGTTGACAATTGGCTAAGGCAATTTTGCCATTCTTGACCACGGCGTGGGATAACGCGAACTGTGCCTCACGGCCAGCAGTGGCGGTCACACCGCCCATGGCAATATCAAATTTATCTGCCGCCAAATCGTCAGAAAGGGCCGGCCAACGGGTAGGAACAAAACTAACCTCAAGCTTTAAACTCTTGGCCAGGGACCTTGCCATATCAATATCGTAACCGACCAGTTGCCCCTGTTTATCGTGAAATGCCAAAGGCGCATAATCACCGGGAACGCCAATACGCAACTCGCCACTTTGTTGAATTTCCTGCCAGTTTTTTGCTAACAGAGGTTGGCTACTGATTAACGCCACGGCCATTATTGCCAAACTTAATGTCTTCATTTTTTATTCCTGTTAAACCCAACCTTGGATACGGAACATTTTCAACAGGGCAACAAATGCCACCATCTCTTCCGGTGTCCCTAATGTAAGGCGACTCCAACCTAGCGCGGGTGGGAATTCACGCCCGACCAACACATGATATTGTTTCATCCGGCTTTGATAGGTTTTCACCTCTCCGGTCACTTGATGAAAAACGAAATTTGCCTGAGAGGGAACATAAGGTAATTTCAGTTCATCCAGGGCTGTTGTGACAATTTTGCGCGCTTGATCGGTAGACTGGCGGCTGTATTGTACAAAAGGTTTGTCCTGCAACGAGGCCAATGCGGCAACGGCTCCGGCGGTGTTGGTATTATCTAACGAAACAAAGTTTTCTACTGCGGCTATCAGCTCCGGATGCGCGATACCATAACCTATTCTTAGGCCAGCCAACGCATAGATTTTTGAGAATGTTCGGGTCACCAGCAGGTTTTTATGACCTGACTGAACCAGCTCAATCGCACTGCGGAACGCCGGATCACTGACAAACTCGGCATAGGCTTCATCGATAATAAACAGTGTTTCCGCTGCGGCATTTTTAACCCATGCTTCAATAAAATTGGCCGGGGTGATAGTCGCTGTCGGGTTATTAGGATTACACAGATAGACAATCGAGCGACCTTTGAAGTCTGCCACTTTTTGCTGCATTGCAGGTAGATCGAAAGTCATTTCTGTCGTCAGAACCACTTTCTCGATAGGGATACCAAAAGGCTTGGCATACCGTTCGGCATAGTTAAATGTGGGGTCCGGCACCACCAGTTGAATTGGCGTATTATCTTGCTCGGCCTGACGGATCACCGCCTGAATCACCGCCTGAATAGTCTCTGATGAGCCATTGCCTAGCGTGATATTCTCGGTTTTGAGTTGGTATTCTGCAGCGAGATCGGCAATGAGTTGTTCGCGAGCGGCATCCGGATAGCGAAACGCGGTCGGCAGAGCCTCGATAATAGCCTGATGTGCCTTAGGCGACATTCCCAGCGAGTTTTCATTAAAATTTAATAGCAGAGGCTGCTGTTTACTCGGTATCAGTATTTGTGGGGATATTTTAGCGCTTTTTGCTTGAGCACTAGGAATAAAGCCACCTAATGTTAATCCACCCAGTAATAAACCTGACGATTTTAATAGCGTGCGACGATCCATGCAGACTTCTCCCAGCTAAATCTTTGTTACATTTTGTTATATGTATCAATGAGAATAACTTCAGGCATTCTTTTTACGCAATGATTTTTTTAAAAAAACATTCAGTTACAAAGGGTTGCAAGAATATTCTTACCTGAGAGAAATTAATACAAACACTCGGCAATAGCATCAGTCATGGTTTGTTCGGAATAGCCATGCGAATAAACTTGAACAAATTTCTCTGTTAGCTGTGTATCTTGTTACCGCTTTGCCTGTGGATTAATAGAGCGGCTGCCGTATGTCGGTCTGCGAGGATTTAACGCTGTATCTGGAGGATATTTACCACGGTAATGTATAGAGCTGCATCTTTGTGGCTATATTGTTCATAGGGGAATTTAAATAAATCATCGCGCCTGGCGGGTGAATAGGTAAAGGGATGTTGTAATGAACAAAATGACCGGTGCAAGGGACAAAATGGCATTAGTGGCCAATGGGGTCGCCGTGCAGAAATCGCCTGGTGGGATTATGTTGGCGGGTGGCGCACTCGGCGTAGTTTTTGGCGATATCGGTACCAGCCCCCTCTATACCCTGAAAACCGTGCTGTTGCTGTCAGGAAATAACCCGACACCGGCGGTAATTTTGGGGTTGTTATCGCTGATTATCTGGACACTGATTCTGGTTACCTCGGTAAAGTATGCCGTTTTTGCCATGCGTATTGATAACCATGGTGAAGGGGGCATTATGGCTCTGATGTCCCTGTTGGCGCGTAAGGGGAAGGGGCATCACTGGGTTGTTTTGGCCGCGTTACTTGGTGCGGCATTAATTTACGGCGATGGTGCCATTACGCCTGCAATATCGGTGCTTTCCGCCCTTGAAGGTTTGAATATTGTTATTCCGCAAGCACATCCTTATATCCTGCCTGCCACGGTGGTCATTCTGGTGGCGTTATTTGCTGTTCAGCCTTTTGGTACGGCTAAAATCGGTAAAGTTTTTGGCCCAATAATGGCGTTGTGGTTTTTGGTCATCGCAGGGCTGGGGATCTGGGGTATTGTTCAACACCCGGCGGTTCTGCTGGCGATTAACCCGTACTATGGCATTACGTTTCTGCTCTCTAATGGCTTCGTCAGTTTTCTGGTCTTGGGGGGCGTTTTTCTGTGCGTCACCGGGGCGGAAGCGCTGTATGCCGATATGGGGCATTTTGGTAAAAAACCGATCTGGATGGCGTGGTTTGGCTTGGTATTCCCCAGTCTGTTGCTGAATTATGCCGGTCAATCAGCATTGATTTTGGCCGGTGCTGATCTCACGCATAATATTTTCTTCCGGTTATGCCCGCCGATGATGCAAATTCCCTTGGTTATTCTGGCAACCTTAGCAACCATTATTGCCAGTCAGGCGATCATCACCGGTGCTTTTTCCATGACCCGGCAGGCGATTCAATTAGGTTGGCTACCGCGCTTGCGCATAAAACAGACGGCAGCGGAGAGCTACGGGCAAATATATATTGGTACGATCAACTGGTTATTAATGATAGTGACCGTTTGTCTGGCGGTATTCTTTAAATCCTCTGAAAATCTTGCTGCGGCATACGGTATAGCCGTGTCGCTAACCATGCTGATGACCTCTGGATTGCTGTTCGTGGCGATGCGAAAAATATGGCGTTGGAATTTGTTGGCTAGCGTATCAGTTGCGGGTGGTTTTTTAATTATCGATGCCAGTTTTCTTATTGCCAATCTAATTAAAGTACTGGAAGGTGGTTATATTCCTCTACTGCTGGCCGCCGTTGTCTGTACCGTAATGTTGGTTTGGCATCGCGGAGTGAAAGCCACATCACTGGCTATCAGTGAGAAGGTGGTGGGTATCGATGAGTTCTTTACTAAAATACGCGCTAAGAATATTCCTCGGGTGCCGGGTTCTGCGGTGTTTCTGACCCGCACCCAGAATGATATTCCACCGGTAATGCGCTGGCATGTGGCGCGTAACCGCGCCTTACAACAGAAGGTCTTATCTCTCACCATTGATATTCTGAACGTTCCCCGCGTAGATCCCGCAGAACGACTGGTTATTATCGAGCAGGCACCGGATTACTGGCGCGGCACCGCCCTGTATGGCTTTATGGAGCGGCCACATATTCCCGAGTTATTGCAGAGTATCGTTAAGATGAACTGCCCGTTCGAACTCGACGATATCACTTACTATTTGGGCCATGAAACCATTGTGGGTCGTGAGGATGGTAGTGGGTTGCCCGCATGGCAACGGAGCAGCTTTGCCTTTATGGTAAGAAATTGCACTCATGTCACGGATTACTATCATTTGCCAGGTGATCAGGTGGTAGAGATCAGTCGACGGATAGCCATTTAGTTGATGAATAGCCAGTTAGTCGATAAAAAAGCCACCCGCAGAAAATTTTCCACTGGTGGCTTAACCTATGATTTAACCGGCAGATCAGCCTTTACCGCCTCGTGCGGCGATAATCGCATCGGCGACATTGCGTGGTGCTTCGGCGTAATGTGTGAACTCCATGCTATAGGTTGCCCGGCCTTGTGACATGGAGCGCAGTACGGTGGAGTAACCGAACCTTTCTGACAATGGCACTTCTGCGCGGATAATCTTCCCGCTACCGATCATCTCTTCCATACCTTGTACCAGGCCACGGCGAGAGGAAAGGTCGCCCATCATGTTACCGGCATACTCTTGCGGTGTTTCCACCTCAACCTGCATGACCGGCTCCAAAATTACCGGTGATGCTTGTTTGACTGCCTCTTTGAAACCAAAGATGGCTGCCATTTTGAACGCCAGTTCAGATGAATCCACCTCGTGATAGGAACCGAAGGTCAGAGTCACTTTCACATCCACGACCGGATAACCCGCTAATACACCGGTATTGGTGGCTTCGAGCACGCCTTTTTCTACCGCGCCGATATATTCTCGCGGAACCACACCGCCTTTAGTGGCATCGACAAAGGCAAAACCACTGCCCGCAGCCTGTGGTTCGAGGGTAAAGACCACATGGCCATATTGCCCTTTACCACCAGATTGGCGCACAAATTTGCCTTCAATATCGGTCACGGTTTCACGATATGTCACCTGTGGTTTACCGATATTGGCCTGACGCCAGACAGTTTCAGATTGCGGCTGTACGCCACCGACGGCGTCATACACCATGACTGCACCGTCGAGTACCCGCATGGATCGTTCCACCTCAATGGTGAAATCCACATGCCCAGGGGTGTCGATAATGTTGATACGGTGGAAAATGATGCTACCACCGATGAATCGACGGCGAAGCATCTGCCTGATGAAGCATCCACCTGATATAGAAGAGATGCCATGATGGGCTAAGGGGTTAACGCACCTAGGGCATTCCGGCGGCTTACGCCGATGGGCCCTGCGGCACGTTTCTCCTTAGTTTCATGGTTGCACTGTAAACTCTGAGGTTCACAAGGTAACCCGGTTAATTCAGCAGTGGTTTATAGTGATGAGGCTGGCGCATTGCGACCAGATCTTTACGGCGCACCACATTGGTTGGGTAGGGGCTGCCGGCGAGGGAAGCGGTATCAATGGGTTGTGTTACGGCTTGTGTTTCTTGCCAGAGCAGTCGCTCAAGGCGTGGAAAGCTGAAGGTTTCAGGCCCGAAGATCCCGCTATAACCTCCCAGCCCATTGATGTCATCAGCAGTATTGGCGAAGGCGAAGTAAAGATTATTTTCCCCCGCGCGGGTTCTGAATAAGTGCCAATGCAGAGGATCGGCTCCGGTAGGGATCGGGTAATTCTGCGTGACGACACTGCCCGCATGAGCGGCAGTGAAGCCGCTAGCCAGTGCAGCGGAACAGGCGATAATATCGCACCCCATCAGGGCCAGAATTCTGGCTGACTCGGGTAACAGTGCATCATGCCCTGACAGCAACCCCACTCTGCCGATCGCGGTATCAAACACGCCCCAGTGTTCTCCGGCGCTGGCCCACTGCTGCTGTGCCTGCGACAGATGTATTTGCCGATAGCTGCCGATTACCCCTTCCGGGCCAAATAACATCTGCGTGTTGTAGTTTTTATCCGGTTGTTTTTCGGCCATCCCGACGACCAGATAAACCCGCAGTTTCATGGCCAGGCGGGTTAATGCCTGCACCGAGGCGCTTTCCCGCGTTTGGCCATGGGTCGCACCGGCAAGATACCCCGTCAGGGCTAATTCAGGAAAAACAATAAGCTCGCTACCTTGCTGTGACACGGCTTCTTCTGTCATGGCGGTTATGGTCGCCAGATTGTCCTCTACCTGATCCACTGAGGAGAATTGTGCCACCGTGATACGGCTCTGTTTGCCCGCCGGTAAGGGCTGCTGCCCATACAGCCCAAAGAAATCCTGCGGATCCCATAAAAAGCTGTCGCTCAATAATGAATGATAATAGTCCGGTCGACGCTGCTCAAACACCGGTTCGCCCAGTACCCGGCGCTGACGGCTACGGTTGATATCAATCTCGGCGTAGGCAATGCCATCACCGCCATCCACCACGGCGGCAATCTTGCCATCAGGTTCAATTATGCAACTCCCCCCGCTAAATTGTACCCCTCGCTCTAACCCCCAGCGGTTACTTTCCAACAGATAGCAGCCATTCTCCATGGCCCGACTGATCCAGTAAGGTGCGGGAGTACGCTCTGCCAGCCAATTGCTGATATGGCAAATGACATCAACCCCATCCAGTGCCAATAAACGGGCGGTTTCCGGGAAATGAATGTCCATACAGACCAGCATGCCAATACGCCCAAGCGGGGTATCAAAGACTTGATGCCCAACGTCACCGGCGGCTGCCCATTTAGGTTCTGAAATATAGGGGTGAGTTTTGCGATGGCAGCCGATAACGCCTTGTGGCCCGATTAATACCGCACTGTTGTAATACAGCGCGGTTTGTGGCTCCACTTCCGCCATTCCTAATACGATATAACATTGATAACGCTGCGCCAGTGCGGCAAAGCGTGTGGTGCTATCACCGGGGACGGTTTCAACCATCGGTGCAATTTCCTGGCGATCAAACCAACAGTAGCCGGTGGTGGCCATTTCTGGGGTCGTAATCAGACGCGCACCTTTTTGTGCTGCCTGTTCTACTAATGCCAGTAGCTGACGTAAATTCGCTTCTTTGGCAAACATCAAGGGTTCAAACTGAATTGCAGCCGCAAGAAAAGGTGCTATCGACATGATTATCCTAATAAATAATGAATGTTATGCTCAGGGTTCTATTGAGCGATAAATACTCAGCTCTTCCGGTTATTGGCCGCGCCAGGGGTGGTCCAGGCGAAAATATCATTGGCCTGAATTAATGCGCATGAGATCTCTTCGACGGTAATACGTTTGTCCATGGCCTGATGGCGCAGGATCTCGTAAGCCTGCTCTTCACCAATGCTGTGCATCCGCATCAGGATGGCTTTGGCTTCACTGACCTGGCGAACTCCCAGTATCTTTTTTTCCAGCCGCTCGATTCGATCACTCATCTGCCGTTGTTGTTCACCATGGTGCAAAGCAAAGACCATGGACGACAGTAAGCCAGAGGCGCGAATGGGGGTGGTGATAGTGGCACCCGCCCCCATTTTGAGTGCCTGGTCAATAAACGTTGGGTTTTCATAGGCGATAACGGCGATCAGGGCGTGTTTGCTGTGATTGAGCCATGACACGTCTGGTTCTGGGTTATCTGACTGTAATGCATAGAAAATCAGATCGGTATCCGCCGGCAGTTGCTCTGGTATGGGCCAGAAAGCCTGAACCTTAAACCCCATGCGGCGTAAGTGATTAGTGAGTGTTTCACCGTCGTCGTCGTCGGGGTGTAACACCACACAGCGGATCCCCCGGCTGAGCAATAAGGCGGTTGCACTGACTCGGCTATCATTAGCTCGCATGTGGATACCCCACTGTCGTTAGCTTGGTGACCCAATCGCCCTGGATCTGGTTGGTCATATAGGGGTCTGGTTCGACGATGCGGCGAGATTCCTGCACGATAGTAAATTGCCCACTTTCATTCGCCATACCAATGCGTGGATACAGCCCGGTATGTTGATTCAGTGGATCAATACGAATACGGCCCTGTGGCGCATCAAACTGACTGCCCCGCAGTGCGGCTGAAAGCGGGTAGATGCGGTCACTGCCACACTCGGCCATGGCGTTGGCAAACAGATGCATCTGGCTATAAGTGGCTTCCCAATTCATGTCCGTGGTGAATTCCGCCCCAAATTGCTGATGGAATTGTTTGAGTGCCGACTGATTCGTTTGGCTGCAAATGCTTTGGAAATAGGGGGCCGAACTGAAATGGCCCTGTGCCACTTCAGCCCCCATAATGGCAATCTCAGTTTCCGATGTATTCAGGCTGCCAATAGGTATCCGCGTAGGATCCAAGCCCGCCGCCTGATAAGCCTGATACAAAAAGGGAACGGTCTGCCCGACCACGGTGCTGAAGATAAAGTCCGGCTGTTTTTTGGCTATCTCCTCGATGATCGGCAGGAAAGCCTCATAAGGAGCATTCAGATCAAGATAGCGCTCGCCAATGACCGCGCCATCGTGCCGCTGCAAGATTAATTCCTGCATATTACGGTTACATTCGTAGGGGTAAACATAGCGGGAGCCAATCAGATAAACCCGCGCCCCGAATTGGCCGGCCAGATAGTCTGCCAACTGTACGCAGTTCTGGTTCGGTGCGGCACCGCCATAGAAAATATTCTCTGAAAACTCAAAGCCTTCATACAGTTGTGAATAAAATAGCAACCGGCGATATTTCTCTACAATGGGCGACATGGCTTTGCGACTACTGGAGGTATAGCCGCCAAAAATCACATTAACTTCATGCTCGACGATCAGTTGCTCGGTCAGCGTACGGAACTGCGCATCGTCAGATTGTGGATCAAAATGGATAGCATTCAGCAGCCTGCCGTTGATTCCGCCGCGTTGGTTAATTTCGGCAATGGCTTGTGTCGCCCCACGCCATTGTGATTGTTCCTGTGCTGCCGTCACACCACTGAAGGAGTACAGTAAGCCAATATTGACCGGTGTTTCTGAACTCATAGGCACCTGCTTATGCTGTTGAATATAATACCCGTCATACTTCAAGCCGTAGGGGGGGTGGCTAGGCTCGTTACTCGACCCGTCCATGGGCCTCGCCTCGTTGAGGCCGCTGCGAGCAGCGTACAAATCTGCTCCAGGCAGATTAGTCACCCGAATCATTGACTCGTGTCAACTCAGCGGGATTCATTCACTTGCCACCTACCTGCAACTCGAATTATTTAGGGTATAAATGTTTTTTATTGCGCTAACAACTCTTTGTTAAGCATTGCGCCGACGGTGTATTTAGGGTCAACCATATTGCCCAGCCGCACTTTGCCGCATTGGCTAAGGAGCATGTAGGCATCCCACTGCTCAAAGCCAAAATCGTCTACCAACCAGTAAATCAGGTCACGGTAAGCAATGCGGGTTGCGTCTTCTAACGGACGTGCGCTGCCGATACTCATGATGGTTTCTGCATTTTCCATCCGTGGCCAGGATAGCGGCCAGTTTTTAATCAAATCCACTTTAATAGTGGTAATTGAGGCAAACTCCACCGCAGTGCCGCAAATCTCACCATCCCCCTGACAGGCATGGGCATCACCAATAAAAAGACGGCCGCCGGGAGAGCGCACCGGCAGATAGGTGATGCTACCCGGCCCGATATCCGGTACATCCATATTCCCGCCATGGTTATCCGGTGTCAGTGAGTTTATTGAGTCAATTTCTGGTGACACACTCAGGGTACCGATATGTGGCTTGTAGGGCAGGGTATGGCGCTCGCTCCAGTAGACCTTTTCGCTGTCGAGCTTAATCATGCGTACTTTTTCTGGCAGCGGATCATTGAGCATGGCGGTCAAATCTGTGCCGGTCAGCCCACCAAAATGGGGGATCATGGCGCAGATACCGTGTGGATTGACGCCACGTGGCAGCATAGATTCGATGTAGACCGCGATGACATCCCCTTTTTCGGCACCATTGACCATGATCGGGCCATTTTGTGGGTTGAGAAACGGCATTTTTAACAGTTGGCTCGGAATATCCTGCTCTGAGTTGATCGCCCCTTCAAAGGCATCCCGGGTATCTACAATCACCCGATCACCGGGTTCAATGGTCAGTACCGGTGTTGAGTATGGGCCGATGGTATAGTGAAACTCTTTTTGCATCTCTTCCGTCAGATGGTGGGTTACCGGTTTACGTCCGGCACCGACACCGCGTTTGACCATGATTGATTCTTCCAGCCATTTCATTAGCAATTCTCCACGTAATAAGGGCATCTGGTCACAGAGCCAGATGACGGCGCATTAAAAGATCATCAGAAAGTTGTTGTTTTGTCAGGGTTTCTATCACCTGGCCTTTATCCATCACCGCGCAACGTTGTGCGGCCCGCTGGATCATGGCGATATCCTGCTCCACCAGAATCACCGCCACCTGCAGCTCACGAGCAATTCGCACCAGAGTATCGGCAATGATGTGGACGATAGAGGGCTGAACACCTTCCGAGGGTTCATCCAGCAGTAACACTTTTGGCGAACCCACCAAGGCTCTGGCGATGGCTAACTGTTGTTGCTCACCGCCGCTCATGGTGCCGGCTTTCTGTTTGAGTCGCTGACGCAAAATCGGGAAGTAATCCAGTACCCGCTCCAGCAAGTCTTGGGCGAATTCACGGTGTTCACGGACAAATTGCATACCGACTTGCAGGTTTTCTGCCACGGTTAGCCCGGCGAACACCTCACGCCCTTGTGGAACATAACCGATACCCAAGCGAGCACGGCGCTGCGGTGTCGCCTGGGTAATGTCGGTCTCTCCTAGCAGAATGCAGCCCTGTTTCGCCGGTACTGCTCCTATTAAGCTGCGCATCAGTGTGGTTTTACCCACCCCATTGCGACCAATCAGGCCCAATACCTCTGCGGCATGCAGTTGTAATGTGACGCCATTGAGCACTTGCCCGCCGCCGTAACCGCCCGTCAGCCCCTCTATTTGCAAAACCACGTTATTCATACCGCTTTCCCCAAATAGATATCCGCCACATCCTCACGCGCCAGCACTTCGCTGGCATTGCCATCAGCAAAGACCTGGCCGCCATGGAGTACCGTGACTTGTGAAGCAATCTGACGGACGAAGGTCATGTCGTGCTCCACTACCATTAGCGTCAGGCCGTCGTGTTGCATCTGTTTAATCAGCTCGCCGGTGAGATAGGTTTCATCGATAGATAAACCGGCTACCGGCTCATCCAGCATCAGTAATGTCGGTTGTAACGACACCGCCATGGCAATTTCCAGCCACTGTTTCTTGCCGTGAGATAAGTTGCCCGCCAGTTGATGGTATTCCGTGGTGAGCTTAAAACGCTCTAATAGCTCATCGATACTGACCGCTTGCGAACGAACCTCCGGGCGTAAGTGACTTAGCGACAGTTGTAAATGTTGCCTGACCGTCAGTTCAGGGAAGATACCGGGGATCTGGAATTTAATGCTCATTCCCATTCGGATACGCTGGAACGGTGCCAGCGTATTCAAGCGCCGATTAAAGAAGCGGATCTCCCCATCACTGGGCGTATGTTCGCCGGTGAGTAATTTGAAAAAGGTACTTTTACCGGCACCATTCGGGCCAATCACGCAGCGCACCTCGCCACGGCGTATTTGCAAATCAACGTGATTGATAACCTGAATACCGCCAAAGCGTTTGCTTAGCCCACGGGTTTCGAGGATCAGATCCTGCGATGCCTGATTCATAGCGGCTGCCCCTTTTTCTGGCGAGTGGCTGATAAGTGGGTAATTTTCTCCGCCAGCCAAGGCAATAACCCATTGGGTGCGGCCAGTACCACAAACAGCAGAATGGCCCCCAACAGGATCATGGCGTATTCGCTGCCATAGATAGCCAACCATTGTGATAACCAAACCAGCAAGGCGGTTATCACCAGCGTGCCAAAGATATTTTTACGCCCGGCAGTCGCGACCCAGATAACCGGCATCGCGGCGGCGGTCAGTCCCATAGAGGACGGTGTGATATACGAACCCCACAGGGTATAAAGCACACCGGACAAACCGGAGAGCACGCCACCCAGCACGAACACCAATAATTGATAACGACGGATATCAATACCGAGCATTTCTGCCCTGCGTGGGTTCTCACGGATAGAGGCCAGTGTCAGGCCAAAATCAGAGCGCAATAACCGCCGCACTCCCCAATAAACCCCAGCAAGCAAGAGGATAATCAGGTAATAGAAAGCATTGTCTTCCAGTGTCAGTAATTTGCCATCAAACCAGGGTAGGGAGAGCGGCGGCATGCCTGACATGCCATTAAACCCATTCAGCCGTGCGCTGCCGATAGCCCATTGCGGGCCTGCGGTCTGCGACATAAAGGTTTCCAATACCAGAGTGAAAGACAGGGTGACAATGCCGATAAAAATACCGGTTACGCCGCCGTAAAACATCAAATAGCCCAGTGCGGCGGCCACCGCGGCGGCTACCAGTAAGGCCATTATTAAGCCAGACCAGGTAGAGAGTACGCCATCGCCGAAATTCAGCGTCATCACACCATAGGTGTAACCGGCAAGGCCAAAAAACGCGGTCTGTCCGAAAGATAAAATACCGCCATGCCCCCACATCGCCGCCAATCCAATGGCGCAGAATGTCCACAGTAGGAAGTAGGAAAAGTCGCCGATCATGGCGCTATCCACCACTAATGGCAGGGCGATAGCTCCCACCAGAACCAACAGTACCGCCAGCCGGGTCGGGGATAGCGGGCGTTTTCTGGCGTCATCTGTCGATATATTCAGAGAAGTTGTCGTCACATGCAGCTCCTAGCGGTTACGGGTAAACAGGCTGCCAATGCCGTTCGGCAGTAAGCGGATAACCAGTACAGCGGTAACCAATAAGCCAATTTGCCCGGCTAATTGCCCATACCAAGAATTCAATCCAGTTTGTATCGCGCCCAATGCAATCGCTGCAGGAATGGTGCCAACTAAAACATTTGCACCACCGACCACCACCGAAACAAAGGCTTGAACAATAAAACTACTGCCCATGGTGGGAACAGCGGTCAGTGTCGGTGCATAAATGGCTCCGGCTAATCCCGCCAAACCGGCACCCAACGCGAAGGTCAACGTATAAATACGATCAGTTTCCAACCCTAAGCAGGAGGCCATACGGGCATTTTGGATAGTGGCTCTGGCGCAGACGCCGTAATTGGTATGGAAGAACAGCCAATAGAGCACCATTAAGATGGCAATTGCGAAGAAGGGCAGTAGTGCCCGGTAGGTGGCAAAGGAGTATTCGCCGAGGGTGAAAGAGCCGAAAGGCGTAGACAGACCTTCCAGAGAAGGGCCAGCTATCAGCAGCATACCTTGCTGCACAATCAGGCTGATAGCCCAGGTTGCCACCACCGAATCATATAAGCGGCCATAAAGATGGCGCACCACCAGGCGCTCCACCACCCCCCCGAAAAAGGCCGCCGCCAAGGTACCAGCCAGCATGGCAAAGGGCAGTGGCAGACCCGCTTTACTCATCAGAATGGTGACATAGGCACCACACATAATGAATTCGCCGTGTGCCAGATTTATCACGCCCATCATGCCAAAAATAACCGCCAGCCCCAGTGCTGCCAGCACCAGATAGGCGAAGTTATCGCCAAATTGATAAACCACTGAATAGAGAAAGGATAGCGTTAACATCGTTTGGCAATCCCAGGTGTCCTGATTGACACCATTGAAAATGGATAACACAGGGAAGCCCGCCACCGGCGGTGACTTCCCGACAAAGTTGCCCTTTCAGACTGCTGACAGAGCCAAATGAAGGGGAAACGTGCCGTTGGGGCCGTAACGGCGTGAGCCGTTGGAGTGCCCCTAGGTGCGGTCAACCCTTCACTCACCGGTTTTGTTAGGCTTTTTTCGGTGGCGATGATGGGGTGTATTGGCTGTTATCCGGTTTCACCGGCAAATTACAACCGGCTTCACCTAACCAATAAGGCTTGATATCCGTCCACACTTTAGGGATCTCGATAGAGTGGTCGTCTTTCACATGAGCCAGATAAATGGTATGGCTTAAATGATGGCTTTTAGGATCGATACAGACCTTGCCAGATGGGCCATCGGTACAGATATCCCCGCTTTCCAGTGACTTACGCACGGCATCCATATCGGTACTGCCCGCTTTTTCCACGGCAGCTTTATACAGATAAACCGCATCATAGGCGTTTGCCGCTTCCTGATTGATGTAAGGTTCATTCGGGAACCTGGCGTGGAAACGCTGTTTAAAGTCATTACTGGCGGGGCTATCCACCTCTTCAATGTAGTTAGCGGTGATATACATATCTTTCAGGGCTGGGGCTTTAAAGCGCTTGTGCTCATAAGCCTGGCCCACGCTGACCGAACTACCCATTGGTAAGTTCAGTTTTGCCGCCGCTTGTTGCTCGTAATAAGAGGATTGATTAGCCCCGACCAGTAAGGTCATAACGAAATCAGGCTTGGCTTTTTGAATGTTCTGAATGGTTTGACCAAATTGCGAGACACTCAGTGGGATAAACTCCTCGCCCACCATAGTGCCGCCGTTCTCTTCCACAATCTTACGTACCCATTCGGCCGAGATTTGCCCGAAGTTATAGTCGGCGGCAATGGTGTAAACCTTGTTACCGTATTTCGCCATCATCCACGGGATCAAGGTTGAGAACTGCTGCTCAGGCACTGCGCCAGTGACGAAAACATTGGAGTCACACACGCCGCCTTCATACTGATTATTATACCAATAGAGCTGCTTTTCGCGATCCATTATCGGGCGGATAGCTTCGCGTGAGGCACTGGAAAACGCCCCGAATATGACATCCACTTTGTCATTTTTAATTAAGCGACGAGCCATTTGTTGGAAGCGGGTGTTATCGGATTGCGTATCGTATTTGACCAACTCGATTTGGCGTCCGAGTATGCCGCCTTTGGCATTAATTTCTGCTATCGCAAGTTCTGTGGCATGGATTTTGGGAATAACGGGTAAGGCAAAGTTCCCTGATGCATCTTCCAATAAACCTATTTTCACCGGTTTTTCTGCCGCCATCGTCATACCTGAGTAGGTCATGGCAAATGCTGCTGCCAGCGCGATTGAAAGCGTGGCGTAATGACATTTTATTCTGGATCGTTCTATTCTAGACATAGTTACCCCTGGCATTGGTTAAAAAGGTGGGTCTGAAAAAAAGCCAAAAAAAAAGCCCGGCAAAGTCAGATGACATTGCGAGGGCTCTATTGCCATAACCACAAGCCGACAACGTTGGCGTTCTTGCGGAGAAGTCAGGGTCACTATAAAAAGTATTTCAAGTGGTTGTCAACGAGGAATTTATAATAAAAATCAAATAGTAAAGCAGAAAGCTACTGCACTAAATTAGTGCTTTCTGTTGCACGAAAATGGCTCATCAGTCTGACGGCTGACCATTGGTGCTAACGGTGGGCGGGGAATAGTAACGTGGTGAGATTATCAAGGAAGAGCCGGTGGAGCATGGTGATGGCGGTTAATAAATTGCACCAGCAGGGGGCTTAAAAAATATTCAGCTACTGAGGATGAAAAACGGTGCAGAACAGCAGGAACTCATTAGTTGACAAACCCCGGTGATATCACCGGGGCTGAATATTGATGTTAACCGCAGCGGTTACATCTTGATGCCTGGATCTGTTGGAAAAAATCGTTACCTTTATCATCGACCAAGATAAAGGCTGGGAAATCTTCCACTTCAATCTTCCAGATGGCTTCCATACCCAATTCAGGATATTCCACACACTCCAGGCTCTTAATGCTGTTTTGCGCCAGTACCGCGGCTGGGCCACCGATGCTGCCCAAATAAAAACCACCGTGTTGGTGACAGGCATCGGTCACCTGTTGGCTACGGTTGCCTTTGGCCAGCATGATCATACTGCCACCGTGAGATTGCAGCAGATCAACGTAGGAATCCATGCGACCGGCGGTGGTTGGCCCAAGTGATCCTGAGGCATAACCTTCGGGTGTTTTAGCGGGACCGGCGTAGTAAATTGGATGATCTTTAATGTATTGCGGTAAGCCTTCGCCATTATCCAGCCGTTCTTTTAATTTGGCATGGGCAATGTCTCGGCCAACAATAATAGTGCCGCTCAGTGACAGGCGGGTTGACACCGGATACTGAGATAGCTCTTGTAAGATGTCGGCCATTGGGCGGTTAAGATCGATTTTAACCACTTTACCTTCGGTGCTGTGGCGTAGGTGTTCTGGGATATATTTCCCCGGATTCTGCTCCAGTTTTTCCAGCCAGATACCTTTACGGTTAATTTTGCCTTTGATATTACGATCCGCAGAGCAGGAGACGCCCATGCCTATCGGGCAGGATGCGCCATGGCGTGGCAGGCGCACGACCCGCACATCATGAGCAAAATATTTACCACCGAATTGTGCACCCAGACCCAAGTCCTGCGCGGCTGCCAATAACTCTTGTTCCAGCGCGAGATCACGGAAGGCTTGTCCGTGCTCATTCCCTTCAGTTGGCAGGCCATCATAGTATTTGGTTGAGGCTAACTTGACGGTCTTGAGGGTACTTTCAGCGGAGGTGCCACCGATAACAAAGGCAATATGGTATGGCGGGCAGGCTGCGGTACCCAAGGTGCGCATTTTATCGACCAGATAATCTTTCAGCTTACCCGGTGACAGCAGCGCCTTGGTTTCCTGATACAGATAAGTTTTATTGGCGGAGCCGCCGCCTTTGGTGACGAACAGGAATTTGTAATCCTCGCCTTCCGTGCTGTACAGGTCAATTTGCGCTGGCAGGTTGGTACCGGTGTTAACTTCCTGATACATATCCAGCGCCGCGTTTTGTGAGTAACGCAGGTTATCTTCAATAAAGGTGTTATACACGCCGCGTGACAGCGCTTCAGCATCATTGCCGCCGGTCCAGACGCACTGACCTTTTTTACCGACGATAATTGCGGTGCCGGTATCCTGACAAGTCGGCAAAATCCCTTTGGCCGAGATTTCTGAGTTACGCAGGAATTGCAGCGCCACATATTTGTCGTTTTCGCTGGCTTCCGGGTCATCTAAAATAGCGGCAACTTGCTTTTGGTGAGCGGGGCGCAGCAGGAAGGAGGCGTCGTGGAAAGCGTGTTGCGCGAGTAGGGTCAAGGCTTCAGGCTCGACTTTCAGCATGTCGTGGCCTTCAAACTGTGCAACCGAGACGTGATTATTACTGACAAGGTAATAATCAGTATCGTCTTCCTTAAGCGGGAAGGGATCCTGATAGTGGAACGGTTTGTTTGACATATTTTTCTCACATTCAACATCTGTTAGCGAAAGCGTTCGATAACAGAAATAATCGTTAGTAAAACCAAGCTGCTATATTTTTGCCGATGATCTTACTATAGATTGTCAGGCCGAAGCGACGGCTCTGGCCTCTTTATAAAGGGTGGATCTCATTTTCCGCACTTATCGATGCCCTGATACGAATAAACGATTGCACTCTCCCTCGATATCATCACTCGGTGTGTCTGCGGACATCTTGCTTACAGGTTGAGTCGGTGTAATATCGAAGAGATGATGAAAGAGCGCGATATTATTGTTGACTGCCTGAAGTATGGGCAGCTAAATATTGACTCATTTTGATGAGGAATAGACGTTTCCTACCAAGAATGCATTTTTTACAATCTGCCTACTAATAAATGAGTTTGTATTTAACCCCATTAAGCGTAAATACTGATTGTGTCGGTTAATCATATTTGTTGCGGTATCATAACAGTGACGAGAATATTGGTCTCACATAAAAATACTTAGTGAAAATAATACTCTCACTTTGTAACTTGAATGTCAGAGTGATAATTAAATTAATTGAGATAAACACGACAAGGATTAAAAGACATACATTCACGTATTATTAACGATGCAAATGAGGAAGTATCCATGACTAACAAATATTTAAAAAACTCACCCGCTAAGCGAGTTGATATCGGAAATAAAAAAATATTTATGGGGTTCTGGCATAATTGGAATTCTGCCGGTGGCGATGGCTATAGGTATGGGACGTCTGCAATTGTTAAGTTAAGTGAGGTACCTAAAGAATACAATGTTGTTGCAGTTTCCTTTATGAAAGGTGCTGGTATTCCCACATTTACGCCGAATAATATGACTACTGCTGAGTTTCGCGCACAAGTTGATATTTTGCATGAGCGGGGGCAAACGGTGCTGATCTCCTTAGGGGGCGCGGATGGACATATAGAGTTACAGAATGGGCAAGAGAATGCCTTGGCAGCCGAAATTATACGCTTAGTTGATACCTATGGGTTTGATGGTTTAGATATCGATTTGGAGCAGGATGCAATCTATTCTATTGAGAAGAAACATCAAAATCATATCGTTATTCCCAACGCATTGATACAAGTAAGAAAGCATTACGCTGGATTAGGCGAACACTTCATTATTAGTATGGCACCAGAATTCCCTTACTTAGAAGTGGGTAGAGAATATAGTCATTATATCAATGCATTAGAGGGTTATTACGACTTTATTGCACCTCAGTATTATAACCAGGGTGGTGCCGGTGTTTGGGTGGCTGAAATTGAAGAACCAAGGTACATCAATCAAAATGACGATGAGAGAAAAGAAGACTTTCTATACTACCTAACCGAAAGCTTGGTTACTGGTACTCGCGGACTTATCAAAATTCCAGCCGATAAATTTGTTATTGGCTTACCCTCTAATATTGATGCAGCAAACAATGGCTATGTGATTGACAAGAAAGACGTATATAACGCTTTTGCCCGCTTGGATAGCGCAGGTTTATCCATTAAAGGCCTGATGACCTGGTCAATTAACTGGGATATTGGTAAAAGTGCCCAAGGGGTAAGTTATAACTGGGAGTTTAAAAATCGCTACGCGGCCCTGATTCACAGTGATGCCGGTAACAGTAATAATCTACCGCTAGCCCCCTATAACTTGGCTCAAAAATTAAAAGCTGAAACCAGTATTGGTTTAGCGTGGGAACACCAGATTAATGTTAATTCCATCCGAGAATACACCGTGTTCCGTGATGGAGTTAAGGTGGGCACCTCGATTAATAAAACCTTTACTGACAACGGACTGGAACCAAACAAACAATATACCTATAAGGTCAGTGCCACTGATACACAAGGTCAGATTTCCGATTTAAGTGCTCCCTTTACGGCCATTACGTTAACCAGCAGCCTTTCGATCTGGGTAGCGAGTCAATGGTACCGCGATAATGATGTGGTACGGCATAACGCACAAAACTATATTTGCGTGATGCAACACACCTCAAATGAATTCTGGTCACCGGATCAAGCAACCACTTTATGGCAGCTCACGGTACAGCGCTAATTTCATTATTTTGCATCTGATAGATGTTATTAAAATGAAATAAAAAATTAAATCAATCAATTAATCATATAAAGGTCTATTTTATGAAAAAGAGATCCGCCACTATTATCAGCCGCAGTAAAAATACTGATGCATCCTTATTCCATTCCCACATATTTTCTCCCGCGTCTCGCGCTTATTTTGCCTGGCAAGCTGGGCTACTTAATCTCGGCCAGCTTAATCAACGCGAATCCGGTAAGTTTTTCCCTGCGACAGCGGCGAATCTTCAGGATGTTTATGCACCCTCTGATGTTGTGAGTGCTTTACCGCCACCGGATGGAAAAATAGCCAGCGGTAATCAAGATAATGGTGAGTTTCTGGATAAACCCGGTACCCACTGGGATAAACATGATGTGTTGTCTGGCGAGGTTATCCCCGTCATATGGGGTTTTGGTACTCCGCATCTTACTCGGCGCTGGAACTATTTTATGACACGAACGGATTGGAACCCCAATCTGCCTCTTAGCCGAGCACAATTTGAACACACGCCGTTTTATCAAGTTCAATTGCATGAGCAACCGACTTGGGTTACAGGTGTGAAAGACGCATTAACACCGTCAGATCCGACGCACCATGATGTGATTCTACCCACCCGCAGCGGTTATCATGTGTTGCTAGCCGTTTGGGAAGTGGCTGATACCGGCAATGCGTTTTATCAGGTTATCGATCTGAACTTCGTGGGGGACGGTAGTAATGATCAACCACTGCCACCAACAGGGTTACGCACGACGAGTACAACCAATAACTCAGTGTCACTTGCCTGGACTGCAACGGTTTCAGATGTCTCTCATTACAAAATCTATCGTGATGGTAGTTTGTTGACCACCACCACAGCACTGAGTGTGACTGATTCAGCTCTGCAAGCGGATACTGCCTATACCTATGCAGTTAGCACTGTTAATGCCACAGGTGTTGAATCCGCGTTAAGCATTCCGGTGTCGGCCCGTACGTTATCAAATAATAGTAATGACCTCCCTCCCTCTGCCCCGACAGATTTGCATAGTATGGGGAAAACCGAGAGTAGTGTCAGTCTGATGTGGGGTCTATCGGCGAGTTCAGCTGGAATTAAGGTTTATCTCATCTATCGTGATGGGGTACAAATTGCAGAAGTTCCGTATACGAAATCTTCTTTCGAAGATACCGGGCTGCAAGCTGAGACAACATACCGTTATTTTGTCGCAGCACAAGATACTCTAGGTCGATTATCAGTACCGAGTAATGTCTATTCTGTGACGACAGCGGCCAGCACTGGCGGCGGCGGCGGTGATGGTGGCGGTAGCACTTATCCAGCCTGGCAGCTTGGTGCCATCTATGCGATTGGCGACAAAGTCAGCAGTCTCGGTAGAAATTGGCTCTGCTTTAGTGCTCATACTGCCCATTCAGAAGATTGGCAACCCGGTGGCAAAGATTACAACACGCTTTGGTCGCTACTTCCGTAATATTTATTGCCTGACAATAAAGTAAGTAAAATAAGATGGCCAGCTTAGCTGGCCATCTTATTTATTTGTTCATTGCAAGAGTCAATGACTTATTTAACTAACGGTCGGCAACGATACTTTAGTGAAGACGATACCGCTGGCAATTTATAATCTGGTTTAAAAAGTCTGAACTATGGAATTAAAAATCCGTGATACTGAAAATATATCTATGTGTTTATTATTGGTGTTTTTGCAACTTAACTCAAATTGTCATTTCTGGTTTTATCGGGAGGCGGGAGTCATTATCTTTGAATATGGCGGCGGGAAATATATGGCTTTTTCTATGGCTGGTGTTTTTTGTTCGATGGGTAACGTGGTCTGCCGTATATAACTCCCTATTTTATCAATAAAACTAACAGGTAGTTAGCAAGGGGGGCAATTAAAATACGTTATGATATATACACCCTATTTAAATGCCACCTGTTATAAGGGATAAAACACAGCATTGCTGTGTTTTATTATATCGATGATTAATGATATTGTAGCGTATGGTGCTGTTTGTTCTCACCTGAGCAAGACAATACACATGCTGGTCAGAGGGCTGAAGCTCCGCACTATGGTCTTTTTGTAATGGAATAGGCTAGCGTTACAAGTCCCAATAATTTCACCACCATAAATAGGTGTCACTATAAATTAATATCTCTGATGGGTTATTACGTTCTGGTTATGATGTTAACTACGGAGCGATAATAATGTCGCCACTGATTAAGTGACGACATTATTACCATTGTGGATAAGCAGGATTACATTAATTAACTCAGCCTGGCATTCTAAGGCTTTAATGGTAAATATAGTAAATGAAAATTGGCTATATACTATGTGGCGTTCAGTAGCTAATGTGTTTCTGGTACGATGTCAATTTTGAGTTGTATGTTAAAACATCCACCCTGAGTGGTTGAATAATATTTAATCAGTAAGGTGAAAAACTAATAGTTCATTGATAAACTCAACTTTGATATCAGTCTTTCAAAAATAATATTTTCTTTTTCTTTTAAAAAATAGACGTTTCTTTCTATTTTTATTTCATCGTCTAAAATTAAAAAAGGAAAAATTGATATTCCTTTGAATTTATCTTTTATAAAATCAGACATGGAACTAGGAACCAATCCGATGACTTCACCTTTTTCAATTTTAGATAAATGACTTGTTATTTCTGGCATGGAAATAACATTTTTTATACCCAAAGATATTAAGCTATTATTGAAGTTATTACATTTAAGTGTATTGTGGGAACTCGCGGCTTTTAGCAATGAGGGGGTTATAATAATCGTTCCATTTAACACTAAATCACGATTTAGTCCCGCCTGGTATGCGATATTAATCACTTCAGGTTTAATGTTAACAACGCCAAACCTATCATCATCAACGGTTAAAGTATTAGTAGATATAATTGCATCTATCTCACTATTGTGTAAGATGTTTATTAAATTCAAATCCATGCTGTCATGAGTGTATATATTAATTTCCCCAGGATGATTGTAAGTAAAATTAGACATGAAACTGGGTATGTCATGGTCAATCAATATGCCTAAACTTTTTTTTATGGTCTGTTTTTTTCTATTATGATTGTTTTCCTCTATAAAATCGTTTTCCAGAGAAATTAAATACTCATAGTAGGGTAGTATAGCATTATAAATATCCATTCCTTTTTGGTTTAATGTGACGCCATCTTTTCCCCGAATAAACAAGTCGCCACCCAATTTATCTTCAAATATTTTTATTCTGCGGGACAACGGAGACGCGGTGATAAACAATTCCTTTGCTGCGTTTTTTAACGATTTCTTGCGCGCAGTGACAACGAAAGCCTTTAATAAACCAGACACAAACATATCACTCTCCTTATAATTCAATTAAACTTAATATAAATAAAGCGCGTTTCTTTTTATCGCGAATATTTTTTAAAATCAATGGGCTTAAGTGATAAATTGCAAATAAATATCTTATATCCCATTGTGATTGCATTGGCATATTTAAATATACTTATAAGATAAACGTTTAATAAATTTAATTTATACATTGTTATCCGTAACAGAGTAACCGACAATAATTAGCAAAGGCATATGGTTATTGCCAGTATATAAATGAGATTTGTCTGAATTAGAAGGTGATTTTATTCGATATGTATATCCACCTCGCTCTATAATCTGTATCTGATAAAAGGACATAATTCTAATCCAGATAAAATGAAAAAAACTTGATTAAATAAACTGATAGCCACTTACCCAAACAACACATAAAACGTGTTGTTTTTCCCCATCCAGGGGATAGAAGGAAGGCAATGATGTCTTCCTGCGAGGGCGCTAAAAGTGTGTGAAAATAATTTCTTTGATCTATTCCCGTTGTAATCACATACAACACTCCCTTAAATGCAGAGATAAAGGACATAATAAATATTCCTATAGGTAAATATGTTATTACTCAATGAAATTAACCCAGTAATTTTATCTGAATCAGACTGATGACTATCGTCAGTCAGTTCAATGCGACTATTCCGTAGGGGTATTGCTTCCATTTAGAACGCCATAGCTGCCATGCTTTTTACTAACAATGAAAAGACACGATCTTAATTAAAATGATAGTTTAATTATTATTTAAATATGAATATTTTCAAATGCAATTATTGGATGTGTGGAGGTTAAAAATAGCATCCAAGACAGCTGCTTTTTTTAAAGCCCCACAGCGCGAAACAATTGTTAGGTAACATACTGTTTTTTATAATATTGTATGATCATTTCTCTGATTCTAAAAGCTTTTAAATGACGGCTAAAGAGCAATTTCACCGTCTGAACGACGACGGGCTGCCTCCGGCAGAACAATTTTATTGGTTGGTTACCTAAAAATAACAGTACAACTGCTACTCACTTCTTGTTGTTAATGCAACACAACCGACCAGGGTACTGTGTCATCAAGCTTGTTGATCAGAACGGTTATTTATCACAAATCCATCATAAAACAGTGAGGTGAGGTTAATCCTCATGGCTTTATTGATACCAGACAACTCCTGCTCTAGCCAAAAGAGGTAGGGTTATCAGGGCGGGAAGGTTTATTTATGATCCTAACTATAACAACTGCAACAATGGTGCCACTGCGCTCCAACTGAAAGACCTCCTATCCCGCTGAATGACTCATTTTTTGAATTAATCGGATTTCATCCCTGGCGGATGTTCTCCATTTTCTGGAATGCAACCAAGTGGGAATCTTATGAAAGAGACCAACGAATCGCGGCTGTTAACGGCTGAAGTTACCCGGCGAAAACTGGTTCAAACAACCTTGATTAGTGGCCTTGCAGTGGCGACCGGGGCATTTTCGCTGCCGTTTTCCCGTGCTGCCCATGCTGTTCAATCGGCTATAAATCCGACCAACGACGGTAAAGTGATATGGAGTGCCTGTACCGTTAACTGTGGTAGCCGCTGTCCGCTACGTATGCATGTGGTTGATGGTGAAATTAAATATGTTGAAACCGACAATACCGGTGATGACAATTTTGATGGCTTGCATCAGGTACGCGCCTGTTTACGTGGCCGCTCAATGCGCCGTCGGGTGTATAACCCTGATCGGCTGAAATACCCGATGAAGCGGATCGGCGCACGGGGTGAAGGCAAATTCAAACGTATCTCGTGGGAAGAGGCTTTTGATACCCTCGCGACCAGCATGAAAAGCATCATTAAGGAATATGGCAACGAAGCCATCTATCTCAACTATGGCACCGGTACGCTGGGCGGCACCATGACCCGCTCATGGCCACCGGGATCGACCTTATTGGCGCGGCTGATGAATTGCTGTGGCGGTTACCTTAATCATTATGGTGATTACAGTACCGCACAGATTGCCGCTGGCTTGAATTATACCTATGGCGGCTGGGCCGACGGCAACAGCCCGTCCGATATTGAAAACAGTAAGCTGGTGGTGCTGTTCGGTAATAACCCCGGTGAAACGCGGATGAGCGGCGGCGGTGTCACCTATTATTTGGAACAGGCGCGGGAAAAATCCAACGCCAAGATGATTGTGATTGATCCCCGCTATACCGATACCGCAGCGGGCCGCGAAGATGAATGGATCCCCCTGCGACCGGGTACTGACGCCGCCCTAGCCTGCGCGTTGGCGTATGTGATGATCACGGAAAATTTGGTTGATCAGCCGTTCCTTGATAAATATTGCGTCGGTTATGACGAGAAAACCCTGCCGGAAGGTGTACCGAAAAATGGCCATTACAAAGCCTATATCTTGGGGCAGGGCGCGGATAAAACCGCTAAAACCCCGCAATGGGCGCAAGCCATTACCGGTATTCCAGCGGCAAAAATCATTAAATTGGGGCGTGAGATAGGATCAGTTAAACCGGCTTATATCGCTCAGGGCTGGGGACCTCAGCGTCATTCCAACGGCGAAATTACCAGCCGTGCCATTGCCATGCTGGCGATCCTGACCGGTAATGTGGGTATTAATGGCGGTAACTCGGGTGCGCGTGAAGGCTCCTATGGCTTGCCGTTTGTTCGTATGCCAACCTTGGAAAACCCGGTTAAAACCAGTATCTCAATGTTCTTATGGACCGATGCCATTGAGCGCGGCCCAGAGATGACCGCTTTGCGCGATGGTGTGCAAGGTAAAGATAAGCTGGATGTACCGATCAAGTTTATCTGGAACTACGCCAGTAACTGCCTGATTAACCAACACTCTGAAATCAACCGGACTCATGACATTCTGCAAGATGATAAAAAATGCGAAATGATTGTGGTCATCGATAACCACATGACTTCGTCGGCCAAATACGCCGATATCATCCTGCCCGATTGTACCGCCTCCGAGCAGATGGACTTCTGCCTTGATGCTTCCAGCGGCAATATGGCGTATGTGATTTTTGCCGATCAGGTGATCAAACCGCGCTTTGAATGCAAAAATATCTATGAAATGACCTCTGAACTGGCGAAACGCATGGGGGTCGAGCAGCAATTCACCGAAGGGCGCACGCAGGAAGGTTGGTTGCGCCATCTCTATCAGCAATCGCAACCAGCCATCCCTGAGTTACCTTCTTTCGAGGAGTTCCGCGCGCAGGGTATCTTTAAAAAACGCGATCCAGCTGGCCACCATGTTGCCTATAAAGCCTTCCGCGCCGATCCAATGGCCAATCCGCTAACCACACCTTCCGGCAAAATTGAAATTTATTCTGCCGAACTGGCACAAATTGCTGCCACCTGGGAATTGCAAAAAGACGATGTTATCGATCCGCTGCCGGTGTACGCCGCAGGCTTTGAAAGCTTCGATGACCCACTTAGCCAGCAGTATCCGTTGCAACTCACCGGTTTTCACTACAAAGCCAGAACTCACTCCACCTACGGTAACGTTGATGTGCTGAAAGCGTCTTGCCGTCAGGAGATGTGGATTAACCCGATAGATGCCAGAGAGCGTGATATCAAAAGTGGCGATATTGTGCGGATCTTCAATGGCCGTGGCGAAGTACAAATCAATGCCAAAGTCACGCCACGTATGATGCCGGGGGTGGTAGCGTTGGGGGAGGGGGCGTGGTACAGCCCGGATGAAAACCGCATTGATCGGGCGGGCAGTATTAACGTATTGACCACTCAACGGCCTTCTCCATTGGCGAAAGGGAATCCATCCCATACTAACCTCGTTCAAGTAACCAAGGCATAAGGAGCTGACTGATGACGACGCAATATGGTTTTTACATCGACTCCAGCCGTTGCACCGGTTGCAAAACTTGCGAGCTGGCCTGCAAGGATTTCAAAAACTTATCAACTGACGTCAGTTTCCGACGCATCTATGAGTATGCCGGTGGTGACTGGCAGCAGGATAATGGCGCATGGCACCAGAATGTGTTCGCTTACTATTTGTCGATCGCCTGTAACCACTGTAGTGACCCGGCCTGTACCAAAGTGTGTCCGAGTGGGGCAATGCATAAACGTGACGATGGTTTTGTGGTGGTGAACGAGGAAATTTGTATCGGTTGCCGCTATTGCCATATGGCATGTCCGTACGGTGCACCGCAATATGATGAAACAAAAGGGCATATGACCAAGTGCGACGGCTGCTATGAACGCGTTGCCGCAGGCAAGAAACCCATTTGTGTCGACTCTTGTCCACTGCGGGCGCTGGATATGGCCCCTATCGATGAACTTCGCGAGAAATACGGTGACTTAGCCGAAGTTGCACCACTGCCAGCAGCCCATTTCACGCTGCCAAATATCGTAGTGAAACCTAATGCTAACAGCCGACCGGTCAGAGACACCACCGGTCATCTGGCAAATCCGAAGGAGGTATAATATGGGCATGGGATGGCATGAATGGCCACTAATGGTCTTTACGGTACTGGGGCAGTGTGTGGTTGGGGGCTTTATTGTTCTCGGCCTGGCGCTGATATTTGGCGGTTTGAGTCGTGGGCAGCAACAGCGGGTTCACCGCAGTATGTTTGTCTTGTGGGTGCTAATGGCGCTGGCTTTTATCGCCTCGACACTGCATTTAGGATCGCCAATGCGGGCGTTCAACTCATTAAATCGCATCGGAGGATCGGCACTGAGTAATGAGATAGCGGCCGGTTCGCTGTTCTTTGCCGTGGCCGGTTTTTACTGGTTGCTGGCAGTTTTAAATAAAATGCCCGCCATGCTGGGTAAGGTTTGGTTAGTGGTGGCCATGGTGCTGGGTGTGGTATTTGTTTATGCCATGTGCCGAGTCTACTCCATTGATACGGTTCCGACGTGGGATAACCTCTATACCCCGTTGGGCTTTGTACTGACCGTCTTTATCGGCGGGCCGATGCTGGGTTATCTGCTGCTACAATGGGCCGATATTAACGGGCGGGCGATGCTACAACTGCCGATGATCAGTGGATTGGCGCTGATTATCAGTGTTGCCAGTGTCATTATGCAGGCTGCCAGTTTGTCGACAATTTATAGCTCAGTCCAACAGGCTTCAGAGCTGATCCCTCATTACGGCACACTGATGGTCTGGCGGTTGGTGCTGTTGGTATTAGCTCTGGGTTGCTGGATCTGCCCGTTGATCCGAGGCCGCACGCCATTAATACTTGGTATGATCCTGGCGGTGTTGCTAATGATCGCCGGTGAGTTGATTGGCCGTGGGGTGTTTTATGGCTTGCATATGACGGTCGGGATGACGCTCTAAAACTAATGTCATGCGGGATGGTAATGAAATGGTTGGAACTGATACGACTTATCAACAAATTGCGCTGACTGGCCGAGTCTTAGGGGCGCTATTTTATTGTGAGCCGGATAGCCCGGCGTGCAGTAATATTGTGGCGCAACTGAGCAGCAGTGCGTGGGTTGCCGAGTGGCCATATGGCCTTGAGATTCAACTGATGCCAATTGCCGCTTTATTGGCCCAAGACCAGTCAGAAGACACGCTGGAAGAGGCTTGGCAGCGGCTGTTTATCGGCCCATATGCACTGCCCGCGCCCCCTTGGGGTTCGGTGTATTTAGATAAAGAAAATGTGTTATTTGGCGACTCCACGGTAAAACTGCGTGACTGGATGGCGCAGCGGCAAGTGGAGGTGACACTGGAACAGCAGGAGCCAGAGGATCATTTTGGCTTATTGCTGATGATGGCTGCCTGGTTGGCAGAACATCAACCGGTAGATTTACCCGCGTTACTGGCAGAACACCTGTTGCCATGGGGTTATCGTTATCTGGCCTTGCTGCAATCCGATGCCGGGCACCCGTTTTATCAGGGAGTGGCGCAATTGACGGCCTTGACGCTAACCCATTGGCAAGATGAATTGCAGGTAACTCCGGTTACGGTTGAGCTATATCGCTGAGTCCGAATTTACTGATTTACTCGATAATAAGTATGACTTTTTTACCGATATTACCCGCCATGCTAATCAGTGAATCAAGGGTGAATTTTTCAACTTTTTGATTAACAACATCGGAAACTTTTGGGCGCGACACATGTAATAATGTGGCCGCGTCCACTTGCCGTATTCCTTCTGATTTGATCCAACTGGCAATAGACGTCATCAGTGCCTTCTTCATAGCCAAAGCTTGCTCAATCTCTGTATTTGATTCAGTTAACAGTTGAGCGGCCTTAACATCAGAAAAGCCCAAGTCAGTAAAAATATTGTCTGCAGCGGCAGTAATGTGACGTGACGTTACATCAATTTTATCTGTCATTTTTTTGTTCTCCGCTTATGAATAACTTCTTTATAACGAACCTTAATAATATTGACGTCTTTCTGACTGGTTCTTTACGATTTTTTTTGGAAACGGTGTAATACGTAAATTTTCTCTTCGAATTTGGCAATATAAACAACACGATAAGCTTTGGAATTATCATCTAACCGTATTTCAATAACCTCGCTCCCCAGTCATTTATAGGTTTGAAATCATTAGGTTCGATAACATGCTGGATATTGCGTAGTTGCTTCCCCGCTACCGCACAAGCACTTTCTGGGAAAGCCTTCAGATCCTCAAGTGAACTACCACGCCAATCGATTATTTTTCCAATCATTCATCAAGGAGTGATGATCAATCCGTTTTTACTGTGAGGGTCTTCTAATCAGAAAGAATTGTATCCGATTCAAACTTCCCAGCAGTCTAATTTGTGACCGGCTTCTCCTTTCTTTGCACTCATATTGGACAAGGCGCGGGGCATTCGTATTATTACATTGAATATAAATTTAATGGTGAATATATATTCAATGCGGAGAAAAATAATGAAAAATACCCTACTGAAATCCTGTCTTACCGCAGCATTGATCTCAATGGCGGGTGTCGCTGCCGCCGCCAGTAATGGCCTGATCGCCATAATTACCCCTTCGCACGATAATCCATTTTTTAAAGCAGAGGCGGAAGGCGCTAAAGCTAAAGCCACGGAATTGGGATACACCGTACTGGTTGCTTCTCATGATGATGATGTGAACAAACAGAACCAACTGCTGGAAACCGCCATCGCCCGTAAAGCTAAGGCAATTATTCTGGATAACGCCGGGTCTGATGCCACTATCGGGCCATTGAAAAAAGCCAAGGCAGCCGGGATCCCGACCTTCCTTATTGACCGTGAAATCAATGAAACCGGTATTGCAGTCTCGCAAATCGTCTCTAACAACTATCAGGGCGCACAATTGGGTGCGGAAAAATTCGTCACCTTGATGGGTGGCAAAGGTAAATATGTTGAATTGCTGGGCCGCGAATCCGACACCAACGCACATGTGCGCTCACAGGGTTATCACGACGTGATCGACGAACATAGCGACATGAAAATGGTCGCCCAACAGACGGCAAACTGGAGCCAGACTGAGGCTTTCAACCGTATGGAGTCCATTTTGCAGGCTAACCCAGATATCACTGGGGTTATTTCCGGTAACGACACCATGGCATTAGGCGCTGAGGCCGCATTGAAAGCCGCCGGCCGTAACGACGTGATTGTGGTTGGATTTGACGGTAGCGACTATGTGCGCGATTCCATCATCAACAAAGGCAATATCAAAGCCACTGTATTACAGCCAGGTTGGGCACAGGCCCAGATGGCGGTGGTTCAGGCTGATAAATACCTGAAAACCGGTTCAACCGGCCAGGAAGAAAAGCAGTTGATGGATTGCGTATTGATTGATGAAAACAATGCCAAGGACCTGAATGTTTTTGCACTGAAGCACTGATTTCAACTGAAATACTCACCTCAATATCACCGGCCACTAAAGCCATGGTTTAAGAATGAGGGGTGTAACAGCCCCTCCTGTCAGGAGGCAGTATGTGGTTCAGTGCTCTATCGAAAGCAGGCAGCTTGTTGGTTGTCAGCACAGTATTGTTTATTAGCGCCGTATTGGTGGCCTGCACCGTGGTGGATTTGGATGAAAATGGCAAACCGATCCTGCCGGTCGATCCAAATGCGGTGGTCAGTGACTATAACCAACCACCGGACAAAGTCGCCGCCACGCTTTGGGTGAAAAAAGTGCTGCGGTTTGCCAACAGCAATGCGCTCAGTTGGCAACAGGTGAAGCAGCAGCAAAGCCAGCCAGCAACAGGGAAAAATAGCCAAAGTCGTTTTGTGCGCTTTAGCGGCAAAGTGGTGGCGGTAGAAACAGAAGGGCGGGAAGGAATGATTCGGTTGGCAATCGATGGCGACGAACAAGTGCTGCAATTGGGGCCAATCGTCAAAGGCAATGCCATCCGTGATGCATCAACTTTTATCCGCTTCGAGGATTTTAAAAATCAGGTGCAATACGCCCAACTCTCTAAGGCATTAAGTCAGCGTGCTTTACAGGATGTGGCAAAACCCGATGCCAGTTGGATTGGGCAACAAGTGGCAGTTTTGGCCGCAGTCACATTAACCCCTACCGGCCTGAGCAATGGTGTGCCACTCAGTTTAAATAAGGAGAGCCACTAATGGATCACCGACCTGACATCGTCATGCGCGCTGAGAACATTTCGATGCGTTTTCCCGGCACACTGGCGTTAGATGCCGTCAATTATAATGTTTATCGCGGCAAGGTTAATGTGATTATCGGCGAAAATGGTGCCGGAAAATCAACGTTAATGAAGATCCTGGCCGGGGTACAGCAACAAACTTCTGGGCAGATTTACCTCAACGATCAGCCAGTCACTATTGCCAATACCCGCGAGGCGGCGGCACTGGGTATCGGCATGGTACATCAGGAGCTGAATCTATCGGAAAACCTCAATGTCGCAGAGAACATCTTTCTGGGGCGCGAGATCCAGCAAGGTCTAAAACCCATTAATCAGGCGGCGCAAGAACTGATTGCGGAGCAATTAATGGTGCGGCTTGATCAGGCTATCTCACCGAGAGAGAGGGTCTCAAACCTGAAAGTCGGCCAGCAGCAATTGATTGAAATCGCCAAGGCGCTGGCAGAACAGGCGGATATTCTGATTTTGGATGAGCCGACTTCGGCACTGAGCAAAACCGAAGTCGATATCCTGTTCCGGGTTATCCGCGAGCTGACCCGACAGGGGGTGTCCATCGTTTACATTTCACACCGGCTGGAAGAGCTGATGGCGATTGGCGACTACATTACTATTCTGCGTGATGGTCGTTTTCAGGCTGAAGCCGCAGTAAAAGATATTAATGTGCCGTGGATTGTGCGTGAAATGCTGGGCAGTGACCCGGTTTCTAGTTTTCTTCATCCGGACCGTACCTTCGGTGCGCCGATGATGGAAGTAGATAACATCACTCTTATTAATGAATCTGGCAACCGAGTGGTGAACCAAGTTTCGCTGCAAGTCCGGACGGGTGAAATCGTTGGAATTTATGGGCTGATGGGCGCCGGGCGTACCGAATTGTTCGAATGCCTGCTGGGTACCCAGCAACACTATCTTGGCACTATCCGGCTTAATGGCGCGGCAATCAGTGCCAAAACCTCAACCGCAGAACGTATCCGCCTGGGCATGAGCCTGGTACCGGAAGACCGCAAGAAAACGGGTATTTTCCCGGCGTTATCTGTGGCCAACAACCTGACCATTTCCAGTTTATGGCGTCGGCTGAAACATAAATTCGCTATCTGGCAGGAGAGTGAGACGCAGGTGGTTGCTTCAGTTATTGGTGATTTGTCGATCAAAGTCTCTTCGCCAGAGGTGGAAATTCAAGCTCTCAGCGGTGGCAACCAGCAAAAAGTTGTCATCGGTCGTTCACTGCTGACCCACCCAAATATTTTGCTACTGGATGAGCCGACGCGAGGTATTGATGTTGGGGCGAAAGCGGATGTGTTTGAAATGATGGTGAAACTCTCTGAGCAGGGGATCGGTATTCTGTTCTCCACTTCAGATCTGAAAGAAATCATGGCGGTATCAGACCGCATTCTGGTGATGTCGAACGGCAAACTGACCGCGAATCTATCCCGTCAGCTAGCGAGTGAATCGGCATTGGTTACGGCAAGTGCACAAGGGTTTGAATGATGAAAGCAACAACGGGCACTACGCTGGCGAGTCACCAACCCGGTGGCGCGTCGTGGTCACGAGAAAACATGCTGCTGCTTCTGCTAAAGATGCGCACCTTTATTGCTCTGTTTCTGATCCTTGGTTTCTTCTCTGTCATGGTTCCTGGCTTTCTGGCGACCGGCAGCCTGATCATTATGGTCAAGCATATTGCAATCAATGCGTTCCTCGCCTTAGGGATCACTTTCGTCATTATCACCGCTGGGATTGATCTTTCAATCGGTGCAACCTTGGGCCTGTGTGGCATGGTCGCGGGTTGGATGATCACCCAAGGCATTGTATTACCGATGTTTGGTATCGCTATTTTCCCCAGTGTTTGGGTGGTGGTGCCAGTGGTATTAGTTATCGGAGCACTAATTGGTGCGGTCAATGGTTGGATCATTACCCGCTATAACGTTGCTCCCTTTATTTGCACTCTCGGCACCATGTATGTGGTTCGCGGTGCGGCGATGTTGATTTCTGGTGGCGAAACTTTCCCCGGCCTACAGGGCAATCCACAACTGGGCAATACCGGATTTGACTTACTGGGATCCGGTACGTTACTGGGCTTGCCGCTCGCCATCTGGATCATGTTTATTCTGGCGCTGGTGATTGCGTACGTCGCGCGCCGCTTACCGTTTGGCCGCCATGTTTATGCCATCGGCGATAACGAACGGGCTGCGGAGCTTTCTGGCGTCAAAGTCCGTCAGGTCAAAGTTTGGGTATACACCATCTCCGGTTTCTGTGCAGCGATTGCCGGGATCATTGTTTCTGCGCAACTGGTGGCCAGCCACCCGGCGAACGGCAGTGGTTTTGAGATGAATGCAATTGCGGCGGTGGTACTGGGCGGGACTTCTCTGGCCGGTGGTCGAGGCACTATTCTCGGTACGCTGATCGGCGCATTTGTGATAGGCATTCTGGCCGACGGGCTGGTGATGATGGGGGTCAGTGAATTCTGGCAAATGGTTATCAAAGGTATCGTAATTATTGTGGCGGTGATTATTGATCAGATGCAAAACCGTCTGCAGCACAAGGCCGCCATAGTATCGCAAAAATCCACCGTAGTACCGCAAGTGGGGCAGGGTGAACCGGCAATAAAGAGCGAATGATCATTGAGTCGGCAAACCGGCGAGTCATGCTCTGTCGGCCCATAGAATACTGTCGGCCCATAGGACACTGATAACGATAACGTCATGCCGGAGGAAAACTTCCGGACAGGCTTGATGAAAGCTATTTTTTAGCCTCATCAGGAATAAATATTCCTTAGTGAGTAAAAATTCATTAGGGGTAGAAATTAAAGAGAGGTAATGTCATGAATCCGTATTCACTGTCAGTCGATGAGCTGGTGAAAAAGGCGCGAGCTATTCGCCGCCGGATCGTCCTGCTTAATGCGAACAGCCCCGCAGGAGGGCATACCGGTGCTGATCTTTCGCAGGTAGAGATCCTGACTGCGCTCTATTTCCGCATCCTCAATTGCGCGCCGGACCGGCTAACTTCACCCGATCGCGATATCTATGTGCAATCTAAAGGCCATGCTGTTGGCGGCTATTACTGCTGTCTGGCGGAAGCGGGTTATTTTCCAGAGGAATGGTTGGCGACTTATCAACATGCTAACTCTCATCTGCCGGGCCATCCGGTAAAACATAAAACACCGGGTATTGAATTAAATACGGGAGCCTTGGGCCATGGCCTTCCCGTTGCGGTGGGTATTGCATTGGCGGCCAAACGCGCTAATAGCAAACGCCGGGTATTTGTTCTGACCGGCGACGGTGAATTGGCTGAAGGCAGTAACTGGGAAGCGGCGCTGGTTGCTGCCCACTATCAACTAGACAACCTGATAATCATTAACGATAAAAACAAACTCCAGTTGGCAGGGACCACTAAATCAATCATGAACACCGACCCGCTGGCTGATAAGTGGCAGGCATTCGGTCTGCAAGTCACTGAATGTCGTGGTAATGATATGCAATCAGTGGTGGAAACACTGGAGGCATTACAACCGAATGGTAAACCTAACGTGGTGATTGCCAACACCGAAAAAGGTGCTGGGATCTCCTTTATTCAAGGGCGCGTGGAGTGGCACCACCGGGGGCCGAAAGGTGCTGAAATAGATCTGGCACTGGAGGAATTGAGCGATGAGTAATGCAGAACATTTGGCCGCAGTGATGGTCGAGCAGTTTATCAACGCGGTGGATAAGGGGATGGATCTGGTGCCGGTGGTAGCAGATTCAACCTCGACGGCGAAAATCGGGCCGTTTATGACCCGTTTCCCCGACCGGGTAGTGAACGTCGGCATTGCCGAACAAGCGATGGTGGGAACTGCCGTCGGCTTATCGATGGGGGGGAAAGTCGCGGTGACCTGTAATGCCGCGCCATTCTTAATCTCACGCTCTAACGAACAGCTCAAAATTGATGTTTGTTACAACAATAGCAATGTAAAACTGTTTGGCCTCAACTCAGGCGCCAGCTACGGACCACTGGCCAGTACCCACCACTGTATTGATGATATCGCTATTCTGCGTGGCTTTGGCAATATTGAAATCTATGCGCCATCTGACCCCGAAGAGTGCCGGCAGATCATTGATTATGCCCTGGCGCATCTTGGGCCGGTCTATATCCGCCTGGACGGTAAACCCTTGCCACAACTTCATGATGAGCACTATCGATTCACCCCAGGGAAAATTGATGTCTTACAAGAAGGGCAGGATATTGCTTTGGTCGCCATGGGTTCTACAGTGCATGAAGCTGTAAGCGCCGCAGCCATACTGACAGACAGCAACATTTCTGCTGCGGTGGTCAACGTTTCTTCCATTCGCCCGTGTGATACTCAACAACTATTTAACATTCTCGGGAAAAGTCAGCGAGTGATTACCATCGAAGAGCACAATATTAATGGCGGTGTCGGCAGCCTGGTGGCTGAAGTGCTGGCCGAAGCGGGCAGTGGGATCCCCTTGATAAGATTAGGTATTCCTGATGGCGGTTATGCGATTGCTGCCGATAGGGCGGAGATGCGCGCCTACCATGGTTTTGATGCAGCAGGCATTGTGGTTCGTGCTCTGCGGTTCTGCCGGGGAGAGTAATCATGTCGATGCCGATTATTTTGGCTATTGATGAAGGTACCACCAATGCCAAAGTCATCGCGGTGGATAGTGCCGGACAGATCCTGGCGAAGGCTTCGGTACCACTCCTGTTGGAACATCCGAAACCCGGCTGGGCGGAGCAGGATCCGCTGGCAATCTGGCAGGCAGTTTCTCTGGCCATCGAAGGTTGCCTGAGTCAGTTGACGGGGGCTCGGGTGGCTGGCGTTGCTATCAGTAATCAGCGTGAGTCGGTACTGATTTGGGAACGGAAAACAGGAATTCCACTGACCAGGGTGGTCAGTTGGCAGTGCCGGCGCTCAGAGGCTTTCTGTCAGGCATTGAGCCAGTTGCCGGAAGCGGCAATGATTGCAGAACGTACCGGATTACAGATTGATCCCCTATTCCCTGCGGCCAAAGTCCACGGCATGTTAGCGCAAATTCCACAAGGCGTTGAACGGGCTGCTCAGGGTGAGCTGTGCGTAGGGACCATTGACTGCTGGCTAACTTGGCGACTGAGTGGCGGCCAAAGTTTCTCGACCGATTTTTCCAATGCGGCCCGTACTCAGCTATTTAATATCCATTCCGGTCAATGGGATCAGGATCTGTTGGCGTTATTTGGTATTCCTGACCTCTGCCTACCTGCGGTTTTACCCTCGGCGGCTGTCCACGGACACACGGGTAATACGGGTATCAGTGGCTTGAGTCAGGGAGTGCCGATTGTGGCACAAATCGGCGATTCACATGCCGCACTCTATGGGCAGGGCGGCGATCGGGCTGGGGAAATCAAAGCCACCTATGGCACCGGATCCTCTCTGATGACCACCGTGCAGCAGGCGGTTACACAAAGCAACGGCCTCAGTACCACCATTGCCTGGCACGATGGTGAGTTACGTTATGCCCTCGAAGGCAACATCACCCATACCGGCTCAGGGGTGGCGTGGGTTTCACGCATGTTGGGTATCACTGATTTAGCGCATCTGACCGACATGGCACAAAGCCAGTCGGGCAATCAAGGGGTCTATTTTGTCCCGGCATTATCAGGATTGGGCGCGCCTTATTGGGACGGTCAGGCTAGGGGGCTATTCTGTGGCCTGACCGACGCCACAACTCCCGCACTCTTGGCCCGTGCGGGTCTGGAGTCGGTTGCCTACCAAATAGCGGATGTCTTTTTTGCCATGGAACGGGCGGGTAACCATCGCCTTGAATGTTTACGGGTTGATGGCGGCGCTACCAGCAACCGCTGGCTCATGCAATTTCAAGCCGATTTATTGCAGCGCACGCTGATACGCAATCACACCGCAGAAGTGTCGGCACTGGGGGCGGCCTATTTAGGGGGGAAAACCCTCGGCTGGTGGCAGGATAGCCAGCAATTGGCAGCACTTCCCCGCGAAGTGGAGTACATCGAACCGCGCACTCAAAGTGCGGAGATGCAAGATAACTATAGCCTCTGGCAAACGGCCATCGCGCGTGCGCGTTTTCAGCCGAAATAACCCACACTAGGAGTAAATATATGTCAGCAATACCTCGTAAGTTAACTTTTGCGGTGATTATCGGCAACCGAGGGTTCTTCCCAAGCTATCTGGTGGCAGACGCGCGCCGTAATGCTCTGGCGCTGTTTGACCGGCTGGGTATCAATATTATTATGCTCAATGAAGAGCAAACCCCGCTAGGTGGGGTAGAAAACTGGCGTGATGCCAACGTGTGTGCCGAACTGTTCCGTAAGCACCGCGAAGAAATTCATGGTGTGGTGGTTATTTTGCCCAACTTCGGCGATGAAAAAAGTGTCTCTGATGCGATCCGCCTATCTGGTCTTAAAGTCCCGGTACTGGTGCAGGCAGAAGAAGATGCACTGGACAAAATGGGGCTGGCAACACGCCGTGACAGCTTCTGCGGCAAAATATCGCTGTGTAATAACCTGCGCCAATATGGCATTCCGTTTACATTGACCAAGCAGCATGTTTGCAGCTTGAACAGTGAAGTATTCAGCCGCGACGTAGAGCAGTTTGTGCAATTGTGCCGTGTAGTACATGCCATGAAGCGGGTGCGAGTTGGGGCCATCGGTGCTCGTCCGACTAACTTTAATACGGTGCGTTACAGCGAAAAATTATTGGAAAATTTGGGTATTACGGTTGAAACCCTTGATTTATCCGAGGTGTTCTTCCGGGTTGCTAATCTCAGTGATAACGATATCCGTGTCGGTGAAAAACTGGAGTTGTTAAAAGCTAACGGTGATACCAGCGCTATCCCACAAGACAAATTGCATAAAATGGCCAAGTTGTTTGTGGTTATCAGTGAATGGATTATTGCCAATGATATTGATACTACTGCAATGCAGTGCTGGACCTCGCTACAACAAAATCTGGGGATTAACGTCTGTTCCATCATGAGTGTGATGTCCGGACAATTAATGCCCAGCGCCTGTGAAGTTGATGTGATGGGCGCGCTATCGATGTATGCGCTGGCCAGTTGCTCGCTGTCACCCGCCTCGATTGCTGACTGGAATAACAACTTTGGCGCGGAACGTGATAAATGCGTGCTATTCCATTGTGGCAACTTTGCTAGCGAAAGCCTGGAAAGTTCAACCATGGGTACCGCTGATATTATCGGAACAACCGTAGGTTGTGAGAATACTTGCGGTGCTGTTCATGGCCGGATGAAGTCTGGGCCATTAACTTATTTCCGCCTCTCTTCCGATGATTTTACTGGGCGGGTACGGGCTTACGTTGGTGAAGGGCGCTCGGTTAGCGACGAATTAGATACCGTGGGTTGCCGTGCGGTAGTGGAGGTGCCACAACTGGAAAGTTTACTCACGCATATCTGTAATAATGGTTTTGAACACCATGTGGCGATGAATCATTCAGCAACAGCTCAGGTACTGCAAGAGGCATTCAGTAAATACCTGGGCGTTGATTGCTACTGGCATGGAAAGTAGAGGATTTAGCTACAGTGGTAGATATCTCCGGTGCTGCGCCAGGGAGGGCGCGATTAATCAGCGGAGGAAGGCTACTGGGCGCAGTCGATAATTTCTATACTAAGGTTTCGGCGGTTAACCTGTCAGTAATCAGTACATCAATATAGTGACCGGTCAGCGCACCACGAATGGCGGCACTTTTCCCTACACCACCGGCCAGCGCCACGACCCGTGGGCAAGTGCGCAATTGTGGCAATGACATACCAATTACCGGATCTTCTTCATCGCTAAGTACTGCGTTGCCCGTGGCATCAAAATAGTGCAGACACAAATCACCCACTGCGCCGCGCTCTGCCAACAATCTCAGCATTTCTTCGTGGTAATAGTTGCCAGAATTTTTCAATAACTGTGAGGGTTCTAAATCGCCAATACCGACTAAGGCCAGATCAACTTCCGCGAATTTATTCACCACCTCGGCGACTTCACCACTTGATATCAGGCGTGCGCGGTCTTCAGTCGAACGCTCAATACTTTGTGCTGGCAGCAAGTAGGCCGGGCAATTCAAAATATCAGCCAATGCTTGGGTTAATAATGTAGCCTGCACATTACCATTGGCACCGACCCCACCGAGTAACTGAATAACACCGCTGGTTTTAATGTTAAGCGGATGGAGATTATCGACCATCGCCCGGATAGTGGTACTCCACGAGGAAATACCCACCATATCATTGGGGCGAATACTGGTTTGCATATAGTGAGCTGCGGCGGAACCGATAGCGTGTTTTATCTGAGCTGGGTTAGCGTCATCGGCAATATCCACCACAATGGCCTGGTCGATACCATAGTGTTTTTGAATACGTGATTCGATACCAATAAACATATTGGCGGGCTGGATAACGCTGATTTTAACCACCCCTTCTTTAACGCAGCGGGTTATCGCACGGGACACAAAAGATTGAGATAAATGCAGGCTGTCAGCAATCTCCGATTGCTTCATGCCTTCGGTATAGTACAGCGTGGCAATTTTCACCAGCAACCGTTGCTCATCTTGTCTCGACATGCTTTCATCCCGCTAAATACCTGAGGCTGGTATTTTTATTCAAAGCCGAATAAATAACAAGTAGTACCCGAATTTCAGTATTCTGGATCAATAACGAACAAGACTCGGTGATGACAATACATCGGGCACAGTAAGAGATATCCGCGCGTTATGACGGCCTTTTATCTTCCTCTGAAGTATCGCCCTGCGGCGTTTGTTTTGGCTCTTCTGCCACCTCTGGCTGATCTGGCGGGGGCATGACATCGTGGATCATTTGCTCGTCAAAGCTAGGGTTCAGCGCTGAAGACAGCGGAGAGCTGACCAAACTATCGGGTATTGCCATATGGGGTACGGGTGCATCATTAACAAACTCATCCTGATCCTGCTTAACCGTCCTGCTCAGTGTTATCAGACTTACACCGCACAGAGCGAAGAATGCATACAGAATATTGCCACCCAATGGCTGAATCAGAGCGCCCACGGCCAGTGGTCCGATACTGGCGCCTACACCAAATGACATTAATAAACAGGCAGCTAGCGAGACCCTGCGTTCTGGCTCAATGAGATCGTTAGCCAGTGCGACAACCAAAGGGTAAAGCGTAAATTGCAGCATACTGACCACAAACCCCAAACCGAGTAAAAAATGGAACGAGATATGGGGAACTAGCGCCAGTGGCAGTGCGGTTAATGCTAATAACAGCGCATTAATGCGGATCAACAGGGTTCGATTATAGCGATCGGAAAACCAACTGAGGGGGAGCTGAGCTACCAAACCGGCAAAGATAGACAATGCCATAAATAGCCCGGTTTCTTGCGTTGACAGCGATTGCAGACTGGCATAAACCGGGGCCAGGCCATAAAACGAGCCAACGATCATGCCAATGACCAGTGTTGAAGCCAGTACTTTGGGAATGGAGCTGATAAAGAATTTCAGTTCCATTGGGGCTGGTGACATCTGCCGGGCATTACTGCGAGTTGTTAGTGCAACCGGCACCAGACAAAGGGCAAAAAACAGCGCAATAATCATAAGTGTGCTCAAACCCAACTCAGGTTGGATCATCAAAACCACCTGACCTAACGCCATGCCGGCATAGGTCGCTGCCATATAAAAGCCAAACACAGTACCGCGCTGATTAGACTCTGCTTGATCATTGAGCCAGCTTTCCAGCACCATAAACTGACACATCATGCAAAGGCCAATAATCAAGCGAAGGACCACCCACGCAGGAATATATTCAGTCAGCCCATGACTCAATACTGCAGCCGTGATAATACCGGCACAAGCGACATAAGCGCGGATATGACCTACTCTGGCAATCAGAAAGTGACCGACCTTACCGCCGATAACCAAACCAATATAGTTTGCAGCAATGATCGCCCCGATCAATGCGCCAGAGACATGGATAGCGGTCAAACGAAGCGAGATATAGGTGGTCAGTAAGCCTGAACCCAGTAACATCAAAACGGTTGCGCTATAAAGTGGGAAGAAGGCGTTAAGAATTTTTTTCACTGTCACGTCCTTAGTTCATCATCCCGGATAAATTACCGACACCACCGATGTCGCCAACCGCATCTTCTTTATTTTGATACTAACAGCTAAGCCTCTGAGGTAAAGCTTTGTACGAGAAAGTGCTTTTTTTCATTGCCCCCTGCGAAGCGTTTCGCATAACCGACAGTGGTTGTCGTTACGAGCTAAAGAAGTGCTACTATCAGCGCCAGAGATTTGATGAGAGTAAGGGGCAACAATGAGCGAGAAACAATTACGTCAGCTCAGTATTGCAATTGGTAGTAAGTTAACGGCACGTGGTGCTTGGGTGACTTGTGCTGAATCCTGTACTGGTGGCTGGGTAGCCAAAGCCCTGACGGATATAGCGGGCAGTTCCGCGTATTTTGATCGCGGTTTCGTCACCTACAGTAATGCGGCTAAACATGATTTACTGGGGGTAGACGAAGTCACCTTGGCGAATTATGGTGCGGTGAGTGAAGCCGTAGTGCGAGAGATGGCGCTAGGAGCACTGAGAGAAGCCAATGCTGATTTCGCAGTATCGATCAGTGGTATTGCCGGACCAGATGGCGGCAGTGTGGATAAACCAGTGGGTACTGTATGGTTTGCTTTTGCGGCGCGTGAAGGTCAGGTTTTGGCGCGCAAGCAGGTTTTCCCCGGTGATCGTGACGCTGTACGGCTGCAAGCGGCTGTTTTCTCACTACAAACACTATTAGGTGATTTTCTGTAAAAATAGGCTTGATACTGTATGATTGTACAGTATAATTAGCGTTAATTTCCTGTACAAAACAACATTCAGTGGTGATGGTAGGGGTAACCTTGGCATACCAGAGAGGGAGTAAAAATGGCTATTGATGAAAATAAACAAAAGGCGTTAGCAGCAGCACTGGGCCAAATTGAAAAACAATTCGGTAAAGGTTCTATCATGCGCCTTGGCGAAGACCGCTCAATGGATGTTGAAACCATCTCTACCGGTTCCCTTTCTCTTGATATCGCATTGGGGGCCGGTGGCTTGCCAATGGGGCGTATCGTTGAGATTTATGGCCCTGAATCATCCGGTAAAACTACGCTGACATTACAGGTTATTGCTTCTGCACAGCGTGAAGGCAAAACCTGTGCATTTATCGATGCCGAGCATGCTCTTGACCCAATCTACGCCAAAAAATTAGGCGTAGATATTGATAACCTGCTGTGTTCTCAGCCAGATACTGGTGAACAAGCATTGGAAATCTGTGATGCCTTGACTCGTTCGGGTGCCGTTGACGTTATTATCGTTGACTCCGTGGCAGCACTAACACCAAAAGCTGAAATCGAAGGTGAAATCGGTGACTCTCATATGGGCCTTGCGGCACGTATGATGAGCCAGGCTATGCGTAAGCTGGCAGGGAACCTGAAGAACGCGAATACCTTACTGATCTTCATTAACCAGATCCGTATGAAAATCGGCGTGATGTTTGGTAACCCAGAAACTACCACCGGTGGCAACGCACTTAAATTTTATGCATCCGTACGTTTGGATATTCGCCGTATTGGCGCAGTAAAAGACGGTGATGTGGTTGTTGGTAGCGAAACCCGCGTTAAAGTGGTGAAAAACAAAATTGCAGCACCATTTAAACAAGCTGAATTCCAGATCCTGTACGGTGAAGGCATCAATATCAACGGCGAGCTTGTTGATTTGGGTGTTAAACACAAACTGATTGAGAAAGCAGGCGCATGGTATAGCTATAACGGTGACAAGATTGGTCAAGGTAAAGCCAATGCCAGCAACTATTTAAAAGAAAACCCAACTATTGCTGCTGAGTTAGATAAAAAACTGCGTGAAATGCTACTTAACGGTGGTAATGGTGAACAGCCTGTTGCCACTACCGCAGCATTTGCCAATGAAGCTGATGAAACCAGCGAAGAGTTTTAATTTGCAGGTTTAACAAACAAAGTTAGCAAATAATGAGTGAATAAGCGGCCCTTAATTGGGCCGCTTGAGTATATAAACAGCGCTTCGTACCGTCCTTTTTATCTTTCATACCCAGAATTATTGGTGATATAGCAAACGAGCGAATCCCGATGAGCTGACATCAGTCAGTGATTTGGGTGAGAGAGAGCGGCTAACACCGCTGCAGTTTCAAGT
>NZ_CQAZ01000025.1:0-24227 GCF_001152565.1 Yersinia pekkanenii
AGAAGTGAAACGCCGTAGCGCCGATGGTAGTGTGGGGTCTCCCCATGCGAGAGTAGGACACTGCCAGGCATCAAATTTAGTTGTGCTGATATGGCTCAGTTGGTAGAGCGCACCCTTGGTAAGGGTGAGGTCCCCAGTTCGACTCTGGGTATCAGCACCAGTAATATGGGTTAAAGTTCGGCAGTAATAGAAAATATTCGGTAGTAATAGAAAAGAATTTACCTGGCGGCCATAGCACGGTGGCACCACCTGACTCCATGCCGAACTCAGAAGTGAAACGCCGTAGCGCCGATGGTAGTGTGGGGTCTCCCCATGCGAGAGTAGGACACTGCCAGGTATCAAATCAAGTAAAAACCCCATGCCAAAAGCGTGGGGTTTTTGCTTTTTGGGCTATAAATAAACAACCGTTAATGATAAATAAGTTAGATACATATACCGACTATTTTATATCCGGAATATTGGTTAAATTGTACATAATTTGTTAAGTAACATAGAGATGGCAACCAATAAGCTTCAAGCCAGGTGTGTGATGAGGCGCGCCACTTCGGCAATTTACGCTGCTACGGCTCAACGGCACGATCCTCCTTCATTTGACTTTGTTAGTAGCCTGAACCCTCTGCATTTACAGGGGTTTTTTGCGTTTTAGCTGTTTGTCAAATTGATACGGTTCACTCGTCAGCTCATACATACTGAGATTACGGCAATGAAACATTTTCAGGTTGTTGTAGATAACTCGACTTTTTATCTAAAATCCGCTATCTTCAGGCATCTAGAAGTCTAAACGTATAAACGGATATATTAAGGATATAGGCATGCCAATTCGGGTTCCTGATGAATTACCCGCTGTGAGTTTCTTGCGCAATGAGAACGTCTTTGTAATGACCTCATCGCGTGCGAAAACTCAGGAAATTCGTCCCCTGAAGGTGTTGGTTTTGAATCTGATGCCTAAAAAAATTGAGACGGAAAATCAATTCTTGCGTTTGCTCTCTAACTCACCATTACAGATTGATATCCAACTGCTGCGGGTTGATTGCCGTGAGTCAAAAAATACGCCAGCGGAGCATTTGAATAACTTCTATTGCGACTTTGAAGATATCCAGGACCAAAATTTTGATGGGCTGATTGTGACGGGTGCTCCTCTGGGTTTAGTTGATTTTTGTGATGTCGCCTATTGGCCACAGATCGAACGTATTATTGCCTGGGCAAAAGATCATGTTACTTCAACCTTGTTTGTATGTTGGGCAGTGCAGGCGGCATTAAACATCCTGTATGGTATCCCCAAGATGACTCGCGAGACCAAACTCTCAGGTATTTACCAACATCAAACGCGGGAACCACTGGCGTTGCTGACGCGCGGCTTTGACGAGACATTCCTGGCCCCGCATTCCCGCTATGCTGACTTCCCACTTGAAGTGCTTCGGCAATATACGGATTTGGACATCCTGGCCTCATCTGAAGAGGCGGGTGCGTATCTGTTTGCTAGCAAAGATAAGCGGGTTGCTTTCGTGACCGGCCATCCTGAATATGATGTTGATACCCTGGCGGGAGAATATCAGCGTGATCTGGCCGCCGGTCTTAACCCGCAAGTCCCATTCAATTATTTCCCCGATGATGATGCATTGTTACCGCCAAAAGCATCCTGGCGTAGCCATGGGCATCTGTTGTTTGCCAACTGGCTGAACTATTATGTTTACCAAATCACACCATTTGATTTGCGTCATATGAACCCTACTCTCGATTGATTTTCTACTACTGCCAATGTTAACTAAGGTGGCTGAATCGAGGCCGCCTGTTCATTCCCTTCTCTTATAAATACGATTTCCCTCCTGTCAAACCGGTCTAATCTCTTTACTAAACAATAAATTACCACTAAGTTTTAATGTAATGGAACTTGATTCCTATCTATTATCACATCATATTTATGTTAACAATATGATAAATAAGAATTAAATAATTATTTTAAATAAAAATGGAAATCGTTTTTGATTTTACCAATTAATTGATTATTCTTAATTCTGTCGGGATGAAGAATGACCATGAAATACAGCCTTCAATTTCTAGCTGGAATGCATTACCCGATAAGGATCCAAGAGTGGCGCTGTATTGGCGTTGAGACACAAGTCGTAACATGGGTGAGGGGAAGGGGAATGACACAACAGTTAGTCGGCACGGAGTTAGTTTTCACACAGCATTTTAATGCGGCTGAGCGGCAGGTTTTGCCAGATGAGGCTATCGAATTTTTAGCTGAATTGGTGATGAAATTTGCTGAGCCACGTAGCAAACTCCTTGCTGCACGGGCATCCTGGCAACATGTTATCGATCAAGGTGCTTTGCCTGATTTTATTTCGGAAACCAATTCCATTCGTGAAGGTAACTGGAAAATTCAGGGGATCCCTACTGACTTACGTGATCGGCGAGTCGAAATTACCGGGCCAGTTGAGCGCAAAATGGTGATTAATGCCCTTAATGCCAATGTAAAAGTGTTCATGGCCGATTTTGAAGATTCGCTGGCACCAAGTTGGGATAAGGTTATTGATGGTCAGATTAACTTGCACGATGCGGTAAAGGGGACAATTTCCTATGCGAATGAGTCCGGTAAGATTTATCAGTTAAAGCCCAATCCAGCCGTATTGATTGCTCGGGTTCGCGGTCTGCACTTACCAGAAAAACATGTTAAGTGGCAGGGGGAAGCTATCCCTGGTGGTTTATTCGATTTCGCGTTGTATTTCTACCATAACTATAAGCAGTTACTTACCCATGGCAGCGGCCCTTATTTCTACTTGCCCAAGATGCAGTCTTACCAAGAAGCCGCCTGGTGGAGTGATGTTTTTAGCTTTACCGAGCATCGTTTCGATTTACCGCAAGGCACCATTAAAGCCACGGTATTAATTGAGACATTACCTGCGGTGTTCCAGATGGATGAGATCCTCTACCATCTACGCCATCATATTGTTGGCCTGAATTGTGGTCGCTGGGATTATATCTTTAGCTATATCAAAACGCTGAAAAATCACAGTGACCGGGTGCTGCCAGATCGCCAATCAGTCACCATGACTAAGCCTTTCCTCAGCGCCTATTCTCGGTTGCTAATCAAAACTTGCCATAAGCGCGGCGCTTTGGCGATGGGTGGTATGGCGGCATTTATCCCAAATAAAGATCCCGTCCAAAATGCACAGGTATTGGATAAAGTCCGTGCTGATAAAGAGTTGGAAGCCAGCAACGGTCATGATGGTACCTGGGTTGCACATCCAGGTCTGGCAGATACCGTGATGGACGTTTTCAATAATGTATTGGGTTCACGGCCCAACCAATTAGAGGTTACCCGCGAGCACGACAAACCGATCACTGCCGCTGAGTTGCTGGAGCCTTGCACCGGCGATCGCACTGAGGCGGGGATGCGGGCCAATATCCGGGTCGCGGTGCAATACATCGAGGCATGGATCTCCGGTAATGGCTGTGTACCGATTTATGGCCTGATGGAGGATGCCGCGACGGCGGAGATTTCCCGTACTTCTATCTGGCAATGGATACATCATCAGAAAAGCCTTAGTAATGGTCAAACGGTGACTAAAGAGCTGTTCCGCAGCATGTTGAGTGAAGAAATGCAGGTAGTGAAACTTGAACTTGGCGCAGAGCGTTTTGATGGTGGGCGGTTTGAAGAGGCCGCACGCCTGATGGAACGTATTACAACACAAGACGAGCTTATCGACTTTCTGACGCTACCAGGCTACGCATTACTCGCCTGAGATACCCTTTGTCCTTGAAGCCGCAGCGGTGTTAGCTACGTTCGCTCACCCGAATCACTGACTTGTGTCAGCTCATCGGGATTCGTTCGCTTGCTGCCTACCTGCAACTCCAATGACTTTGGGTATCACACCCTATTTAGCCCTACCAAATTGAATAATAAGGAATATCGCCATGACGACCTCTCGTACTCAACAAATTCAGCAGTTAGAGCAGGAATGGAAATCGCCGCGCTGGAAAGGTATCACCCGATCATATAGCGCAGAAGACGTGATCAAACTGCGTGGCTCCGTCAATCCGGAATGCACGCTGGCGCAGCACGGCGCGCAAAAACTGTGGGAATTACTGCATGGTGGTGCACGTAAAGGGTATATCAACTGTCTCGGTGCGTTAACCGGTGGTCAGGCTCTGCAACAAGCTAAAGCCGGTGTCGAGGCGATTTATCTGTCTGGATGGCAGGTGGCGGCCGATGCCAATACCGCCTCTAGTATGTATCCGGATCAGTCACTGTATCCGGTCGACTCTGTTCCTGCGGTGGTTAAAAGAATTAATAATAGCTTCCGCCGCGCGGATCAGATTCAGTGGTCGAATAATATTGAACCGGGTAGCAAAGGGTATACCGACTATTTCCTGCCGATTGTCGCTGATGCTGAAGCTGGTTTTGGTGGTGTGCTGAATGCGTTTGAATTGATGAAAGCCATGATTGAAGCGGGCGCGGCGGGGGTGCATTTCGAAGACCAACTGGCTGCGGTGAAGAAATGTGGTCATATGGGCGGTAAGGTGTTGGTGCCGACCCAAGAAGCGATTCAAAAATTGCTTGCTGCCCGTTTAGCCGCCGATGTACTGGGTGTACCAACCTTGTTGATTGCCCGTACTGATGCTGATGCTGCTGATTTACTGACTTCTGATTGCGACCCCTATGACAATCAATTCGTGACCGGCGCGCGCACCGCCGAGGGGTTCTTCCGCACACATGCGGGTATCGAGCAAGCGATCAGCCGTGGTCTGGCCTATGCCCCTTACGCCGATTTAGTCTGGTGTGAAACGTCTACGCCGGACCTGGAACTGGCTGAACGCTTCGCGCAGGCGATTCATGCGAAATTCCCTGGTAAGTTATTGGCTTATAACTGCTCGCCATCATTTAACTGGAAAAAGAATCTGACCGACCAAGAGATTGCCTGCTTCCAGGATGATCTGTCGGCGATGGGTTATAAATACCAGTTTATTACCCTGGCAGGCATCCACAGCATGTGGTTCAACATGTTTGATTTGGCCCATGCTTATGCGCAGGGCGAGGGCATGAAGCACTATGTTGAGAAAGTGCAGCAGCCAGAATTTGCATCCGTTGAGCGCGGCTATACTTTTGCATCCCATCAGCAAGAGGTGGGTACTGGCTACTTCGATAAAGTCACCAATATCATTCAGGGCGGCGCGTCATCAGTCACTGCATTGACCGGCTCGACGGAAGAACAGCAGTTCTAAACCCTGTTTGACTGAAAAGTGTGTTTTATCAGGAGCCTGCTTATGCAGGCTGAGGTTAATGACAAAGTGCTCGGAGCGGTGACAACAAGCAGATCGTAAAGACGCCGTGAATACATCCATGTAGGCTCGAGCCGCGCCATCCCTGGCGTGGACGCTTTACTCTTCTGCCCGTCCTCACCTCGCAAGATCGCGTCGTCAAGGTTTGTCAGCAGTCAGAGCCTGCTTATGCAGGCTCTGTTCCGTATGGCAGGGGGTGAGTATGGCGGTAAAACTGCAACAACTGATCGCTCAGACAATATTGCAGGGATTCGATGCACAATATGGCCGCTTTCTGGAGGTCACTGCCGATGCCCAGCACCGTTTTGAACAGGCAGAGTGGCATGCGGTACAGCAGGCGATGAAGAAGCGTATTCATCTCTATGACCAGCATGTGGGATTGGTGGTTGAGCAACTGAAGCACATCACCGATCAGCGCTGTTTTGATGCAGAATTTCTGGCGCGGGTAAAAGAGATCTACACCGAGTTGTTGCCGGATTACCCACGTTTTGAAATTGCGGAGAGCTTTTTTAATTCGGTTTACTGCCGTTTGTTTAAACACCGTGATTTAACGCCGGATAAGTTGTTTGTTTTCAGCTCACAACCAGAGCGGCGCTTTCGTGAGATCCCACGTCCTTTAGCCCGTGATTTTGCGCCAAAAGGGGATCTGAACAGCATGTTGCAGGCTGTTCTTCATGACTTACCATTACGCTTACCATGGGAAAATCTTCCCCGAGATATTGATTATATTGTGGCCGCACTGCGGCAGACCTTTACTGATAAGCAACTGGGCGAGGCGCGTTTTCAAATGGCCAATGAGCTGTTTTATCGCAACAAAGCCGCCTGGTTAGTGGGGAAACTGCGGCTGGCGGGTGGGGTCTATCCATTTCTGCTGCCTATCCATCACAATGAATCGGGTGCGTTATTTATTGATACCTGCCTGACCAGTAAGGCAGAGGCCAGCATCGTGTTTGGCTTTGCCCGTTCTTATTTTATGGTTTATGCCCCCTTGCCTGCGGCAATGGTTGAGTGGCTGCGGGAAATATTACCGGGCAAGTCTACTGCCGAGCTGTATATGGCGATCGGCTGCCAGAAGCACGGCAAAACAGAAAGTTATCGCGAATACCTGACTTTCGTTTATCAATCGAGTGAACAGTTTATTATCGCCCCCGGAGTGAAAGGCATGGTGATGCTGGTGTTTACTCTGCCGTCATTTGATCGGGTGTTTAAGGTGATTAAAGATCAGTTCGCGCCGCAAAAAGAGGTCACTCAGGCGCGGGTTTTAGAATGCTACCAATTAGTTAAAGAGCATGATCGCGTCGGGCGTATGGCGGATACCCAAGAGTATGAGAATTTCGTTATCGATAAGCACCGTATTAGCCCTGAACTACTGGCCGAGTTACAACGTGAAGTTTCGGAAAAATTAGAAGATTTAGGCGATAAAATCATGATTAAACACCTGTATATGGAGCGGCGGATGACGCCATTGAACCTGTATATGGAGCAGGCAAATGATCAGCAATTGAAGGATGCCATTGAAGAATATGGTAATGCCATTAAGCAACTGGCGGCGGCGAATATCTTCCCCGGCGATATGTTATTTAAGAATTTTGGTGTGACCCGCCACGGGCGCGTGGTGTTCTACGATTATGATGAAATTTGTTATATGACTGAGGTGAATTTCCGCGATATTCCACCACCGCGCTATCCGGAGGATGAGATGGCCAGCGAGCCGTGGTATAGCGTGTCACCCAATGATGTATTCCCAGAAGAATTTCGCCATTTCCTCTGTACCGACCTGAAAGTGCGACATTTTTTTGAGGAAATGCATAGCGACCTGTTCCACGCCAGCTATTGGCGAGGGCTGCAGCAACGTATTAAGGACGGGCATGTGGAGGATGTTTTTGCCTATCGACGAAAACAGCGCTTCTCCCAGCGGGTGATATCTTGACGGCTACTGCGTGCTGGGCGCATTCAGATTGACTTAGCTCGCTACGCCTTGATTGGATTGAAAAATACAGTTTCAAATGAAGGGGGATCGGGCCGTTGGGGTCGTAGCGGCGTGAGACGCCGGAGTACCCCTGGGGGTGGAAAACCCTTCTTCGAACACTGCCCCCCCCGATCACCGATCGACATAAATAGCGCCATTCCCGCCGCCGTAAGATTGTGTGATTTCTTTTGCAGCATGAATGACCAACGCACCCAGCTCCGTCACGCGATCGTCGGTAATACGTGATATCGGGCCGGAGATAGATATCGCCGCAAAGGCTTCGTGGTGTTCATCGAACAGGCAGGCAGCGATACAGCGTAGGCCAAGAGCATGCTCTTCATCATCAAATGAATAGCCTTGCTTGCGGATCAGCGCCAGATTATCTTTCAGGCTGGCCGGACTGGTATGGGTATGCTGGGTGTAGGCGTGCAGCCCTTTTTTATGCAGCAATTGCACTAATTGATCATCCGGCAAGGTCGAGAGAAAGGCTTTACCTGCCCCTGACGCATGCATTGGCAGCTTGCCACCAATAGGTGCGGACATGCGCATCAATGCGGTACATTGCACTTGATCGATAATAATGGCCTGATAGTCGCTGTGATCCAGTACCGCCAGATTCACCGTTTCACCGGATTCATCCATTAAACGGCGCAGTATCGGGTGGACCATGGCCAGCAAATTACGGCTTTGCAGAAAGCTACTGCCAACAATAAAGGCATGAGCACCCATGGTCCAAAGGCCCAAATCACCGACCTGACGGACAAAACCCTGCTGTTGCATGGTCGTCAGCAGGCGATGAGTGGTCGAGTTCGGTAAACCCGCCTGTTGTGCCAAATCTGTTAGTGCGACACTTCCTTGCGATTCGGAAATATATTCCAGTAATTTAAGTCCGCGAGTCAATGACTGAACCTGGCCCGTTACCGCCGGGGTAGCTTGCCCTGTAGCTTTGGGTTTCTTTCCCCGTTTAATCGAAATGGGTAGTGCCATAGATCGGCCTCTCATCTATTTTTATGGAATTCATTTTCGTTTTTCAATTATGCATGCAAACGGTTAAAAGTACTCATCCGATGTGTTGGCTGTTCTATCTGAAAAAGTCTCAACTGTGCGTGGACTCATTCGGCTGGTAACTTGTGCTAGGATGACAGTCGGGTTTGGAGAATGGCTTGTTTTTGTAGCAGACTGGCTTTATAGCAAATTGGTTTTGTAGCATGTCTGATAAGTACAAACTGCAAAAGATACGTCAGATAATGGCAAGGTAATAGGGTAAAGAGGCGACAGCGGTGGATACAGTAATAAACGATAAGGTTAAGGAATTACAACGGCAATTGGCACAACGGATCCTGGTGCTGGATGGCGGTATGGGGACCATGATCCAGAGCTATCGGCTGGAAGAGGCTGATTACCGTGGCGCGCGTTTTGCTGATTGGGCAAGTGATCTGAAAGGTAACAACGACTTACTGGTGCTATCTAAACCGGAAGTCATTATTGCTATTCACAATGCTTATCTTGAAGCGGGCGCTGATATTCTTGAAACCAATACATTTAACTCCACCACCATTGCTATGGCGGATTATCAGATGGAGTCACTGTCAGCGGAAATTAACTATGAAGCTGCCCGTTTAGCCCGAATCTGTGCTGATGAATGGACTGCCCGTACGCCTGAAAAACCACGTTATGTTGCCGGTGTACTCGGGCCGACTAACCGAACTGCGTCTATCTCCCCTAAAGTTAACGATCCGGCGTTCCGTAATGTCAGTTTTGATCAACTGGTTGAGGCTTACCGCGAATCTACCCGCGCCCTGATTGAGGGCGGCGTTGATCTGATTATGATTGAAACGGTATTCGATACCCTCAATGCTAAAGCGGCTACCTTTGCTGTCGAATCTGAATTTGAAGCCATGGGCGTGCTGCTGCCGGTGATGATTTCCGGCACCATTACCGATGCTTCCGGTCGCACATTATCCGGCCAAACCACCGAAGCTTTTTATAACTCTCTGCGTCACGTTAAACCGCTGTCCTTTGGCTTGAATTGTGCTCTGGGGCCAGATGAGTTACGTCAATATGTCGCTGAGTTATCCCGTATTTCTGAATATTATGTCAGTGCGCATCCGAATGCCGGTTTGCCAAATGCTTTTGGTGAATATGATCTCGAAGCCAAAGAGATGGCCGAGCAGATTGGCGAGTGGGCGCGGGCTGGATTTTTGAATATTGTCGGTGGGTGCTGCGGCACCACACCACGGCATATCGCCGCGATGGTTAAGGCTGTTGCAGGGGTACCTCCGCGCCCACTGCCGGATATCCCGGTGGCTTGCCGTCTGGCAGGGCTGGAGCCCTTGACCATTGATGCCAACAGCCTGTTTGTTAACGTCGGCGAACGCACCAACGTTACGGGTTCAGCTCGTTTCAAACGGCTGATAAAAGAAGAAAAATACGATGAAGCGCTGGATGTGGCCCGCCAGCAAGTAGACAGTGGCGCGCAGATCATCGATATCAATATGGATGAGGGCATGCTGGATTCCGCCGCCGCCATGGTGCGTTTTCTTAGCCTGATTGCCGGTGAGCCAGATATCGCCAGAGTGCCGATTATGATCGACTCCTCGAAGTGGGATGTGATCGAAAAAGGCCTGAAATGTATTCAGGGCAAAGGCATTGTGAACTCCATTTCGATGAAAGAGGGCGAAGAGGCTTTTATTCATCATGCCAAACTGGTACGCCGCTATGGTGCGGCGATGGTAGTGATGGCGTTTGATGAAAAGGGGCAGGCCGATACCCGCGCCCGTAAAATCGAGATTTGCCGCCGCGCCTATAAAATTCTGACTGAAACCGTCGGCTTCCCGCCGGAAGATATTATCTTCGACCCAAATATTTTCGCGGTAGCGACCGGGATTGAAGAGCATAACAACTATGCTGTCGACTTTATTGACGCTTGTGCCGATATCAAGGCCGAACTGCCCCACGCGATGATTTCAGGGGGGGTTTCCAACGTTTCTTTCTCCTTCCGTGGCAATGATCCGGTGCGTGAAGCCATTCATGCCGTTTTCCTCTATTACGCCATTCGCAATGGGATGGATATGGGGATCGTCAATGCCGGTCAGTTGGCTATTTATGACGATCTGTCGGATGAACTACGTGATGCCGTTGAGGATGTTATCCTCAATCGCCGTGATGACAGCACTGAACGCCTGCTGGATCTCGCTGAGAAGTACCGTAGCAGTAAAAGTGGCGAAGTGGCGATTCAGCAAGCGGAATGGCGTGGCTGGGCAGTGGGGAAGCGCCTGGAGTATTCACTGGTTAAAGGGATCACTGAGTTCATTGAACTGGACACCGAAGAAGCCCGTCAGCAGGCCGACCGACCGATTGAGGTGATTGAAGGGCCGCTGATGGCAGGTATGAATGTGGTTGGCGATTTGTTCAGCGAAGGGAAAATGTTCCTGCCGCAGGTAGTGAAATCAGCCAGGGTGATGAAACAGGCGGTTGCGTATCTTGAACCTTATATTGAAGCCAGCAAACAGAAAGGAACTACCGCCGGAAAAATCCTGCTGGCAACCGTTAAAGGCGATGTACATGACATCGGCAAAAACATCGTTGGCGTGGTGTTGCAGTGTAATAATTACGAGATTATCGATTTAGGCGTGATGGTGCCGACTGAGAAAATCCTGCGAACCGCGCGTGAGGAGAAGGTGGATATCATCGGCTTGTCTGGCCTGATTACGCCGTCGCTGGATGAAATGGTTAACGTGGCGAAAGAGATGGAGCGTCAGGGCTTTACCTTGCCGCTGCTGATTGGTGGCGCGACCACGTCTAAAGCCCATACTGCGGTTAAAATCGAGCAGCACTACAACGGTTCCACCACCTATGTGTCTAACGCATCGCGCAGTGTTGGCGTGGTGTCGGCGTTGTTATCTGATACCCAACGTGATGATTTTATAGCGAAAACCCGTAAGGAATATGAAACCGTTCGTATTCAGCATGCACGTAAAAAACCGCGTACTCCACCGGTCAGTTTGCAGGCTGCGCGCGCGAACCACACCGTCATTGATTGGGGGAACTATACGCCGCCAGTGGCTCACAAATTAGGTGTTCAGGCGGTGGAAGCCAGCATTGAAACCTTGCGTAATTACATCGACTGGACGCCGTTCTTTATGACTTGGTCGCTGGCAGGTAAATATCCGCGCATTCTCGAAGATGAAGTGGTGGGCGAAGAAGCCAAACGGGTATTCGCCGATGCAAATGAACTGTTAGATAAACTGTCTGCTGAAGACTTACTGCATCCAAAAGGTGTGGTGGGGTTATTCCCGGCCAACAGTGTTGGCGATGATATCGAGATTTACCGTGATGAGCGGCGGGACGAGGTGCTGGTGGTCAGCCATCATTTACGCCAACAGACCGAAAAAACCGACTTCCCGAACTATTGCCTGGCAGACTATGTCGCCCCAAAATCCAGTGGTAAAGCCGATTACTACGGCGCCTTTGCGGTGACCGGCGGGTTGGAAGAGGACGCCTTGGCCGCTGCCTATGATGCTCAACATGATGATTACAACAAAATCATGATTAAGGCGTTATCAGATCGTCTGGCTGAAGCCTTTGCAGAATATCTGCATGAGCGGGTGCGTAAGGTGTATTGGGGCTTTGCCGCCAATGAAAACCTGAGTAACGAAGAGTTGGTTCGTGAGAACTATCAGGGGATCCGTCCGGCACCGGGCTATCCGGCTTGCCCGGAGCACACCGAAAAGGGCCAAATCTGGCAATTGCTGGATGTAGAGACCCACACCGGTATGAAGCTGACTGAATCCTACGCCATGTGGCCAGGGGCGTCAGTATCGGGTTGGTATTTCAGCCATCCGGACAGCAAATACTTTGCCGTGGCGCAGATCCAGCGCGATCAGGTTGAGGATTATGCCGCCCGTAAGGGGATGCCTGTGGCGGAAGTCGAGCGTTGGTTAGCCCCTAATCTGGGTTACGATGCAGACTGATACTTAACTAAATTATTCAATAAAATGAAAGGAGATAGCGGCAATGCCTATCTCCTTTTTTAATGCCCTTTTAGCGGTGCTGGTTTCGCTTTAGTCTCGCGTTACGCCTGCGACGGCATTTTTCTGTACCGAGCCGCCGTGAGCACCGATCAGTGGTATTTTACCGGCTAAAATTTCACCAAAGCCGTCACCTATTACTTCGGTGACTTTAGACGACGCATTTACTCTGGCCCCGCCTTCAGTGAGCTTACCGTTGATGTCCTGTAATTCGAGCCCATTGGTTTGTAAAACAACATCCTGGTTTTTATTGGATATTTTCCCGCCGTTCAGTTCGGTTTTACCGGCCACTTTCAGATTAACTGACTGGATGCCGCTGATGGCTGATTGTTCTATGACTGCTTTATTTTCAACGACACTGACGTCAATTTTAGCTTTGCCACTCCCCCCTTTGACCTGCTCATCCTGAACGGTACTTTTGACTTTTTTCCCAGCAGCTTTTGCCCCTTTTTGCCACCATTTATCTTTAGTTTCCTCTTCGTCCTTGGATTCGGTTAACGTCTCATTGCTCCCCTTTTTGATATAGCTGAGGGTCTGCACGTTGCCCCCTTCTTTAGTGTCAAAGTAGCTTGATATTTGGTGATATTGTTTTTTGGTTTTATCGAATAACTTGTTGGATTTAGTGGTCAGTGTTTTCTTCACTTTATCCGAGCCGATCGGCGTCGCCTCGGCTACCTGATTAATCATACTGTCTTGTTTCTCGTTACTGTGATTGAAACTCAAGCCGGTATTGACATTAACTTCCTGTCGAATATCTTCACGGCTTTGCACTTTCAAGTTACCGCCAATCGTGCCATTAATATCATTGGCTTTGAGCATAGCGCCAGCCAGCGCGGTGTCTTTAGCACTGTTCAGAGCGATATTACTGCTATTGATGTGGGTGTTTTGTTGTATTACCGCATCCAGCTTCTCAACCTCTACCTCTAATTGAGCGCTGATATTATGGATCTTCTCACTGCTTTGCTTATCGACAACACCCTTGTCATCTTTATTGAAAGCGCTACTTTGGTTGCCATTGGCCCCGGCAGTGAAGTTCCAGTTGTTTTTGTGCTCTTGGTCTTGCGCTGACTCCAGCAAGATGCCGCCATTATCTGCCGTCAGTGTGGTTTTCTGGTTGGTGATATTGGCATTTTGCATATGGATGGCTTGGTTATCGTTACTGCCCGCTTTAATGTTGACTGCACCCTGGCTGTTAATCACACTGCCCTGATGTTGGGTCGCCGACTCCTCTTTATTAGCAACGTTCACTTCTGCGCCTGCTTGTATCCCTTTGCCATTTTTATCGGTACCACTACTGTTACTGATACCCGCATTGGCACTGGCTGACCAGGCCATATCCTGTTTGGAGCCTTGTGATTGCGCTGCCAGAATATCGACTTTACTACCGGCCGCCAGCAGAATATCACCGGTAGCGTGCTCTTTACTGCCGAGCGCGGTGCCAGTGAGTGTTAAGTCTTTCCCTGCATTCAGCTCAATACCTTGCTGGCCTTGCAGATGACTGACTTGGGCAACTGAGGTACTGCTTTGCCCCTTACTGTTACCACCACCTAAACCGGCACCAAAGTTTTTGCTGCCGACGTTAGTGCCGATATTGACTTGGGCACTGGCTTCCACGTTATTGTGGCTTTCGCTGGTGTGGTGAGCGACCTGATCAAAACGAATATCACCGCCTGCATTAATCGTGGTTTTACCACTGCCTGCATTAATATGGGTGCCTTGGTAAATAGCGTCTTCTTTCACATTGATATTGACGCCATTTGTCGCATTCATGCTGCCAACTTGCGCGATATCACCTTTTATATGTTGATCTGTCGATCCCCCTTTACCTTTACCATCAAGGGTAATGTCTTTGCCCGTTGAGGTGTAAACACGAATACCGGCTTCGCCGAAGGTTTCTGTCACATGTTGATCAACACGATTAACGGTGGCTTCAGAGTTATGGCGCGATGCATCCAGAGTGATGCCACCTTTATCCGCCTGATATTGTGTCCCCTGATCTTTAACTTCGTCACTGGCATTAAGCGCGATGCTACCGCCTTTAATTGATGTCACTACGGACTGGTTGCTGTTGAGGTGGGTTTCTTTGGTTCCGCCTTTAGCCGCGAGATCTATCCCCACGTTAGCTGCGCCTACTTCGCCCGCAGCTTCAAGCATGCCGTTTATATCCAGCTCTTGTGCTTTGTTTATGATGTCTTCAATCGGGCGAGTGACTTCACCATAAGCAATATTGGCCTCAAAGCCGGCATCAACTTTGGTGGTTTTGGTGTGAGTTATCTCACTATTCTCGGCGGCCAGGTTATGGATATTATGGCCTTGTGCCTGATAAGTGCCACCAAGGTTATGACCGGTTCCCTGATTGATAATATCTTGTTTAGCGGTGATATTCAGATTACCTGCGACCTGTGAACCAGAGACGACGGCGGTCGATTTTTCGTGGGTAGTTTGGCTGTCTTCATAACTGACATTTGCACCGCTGCCTGCTTTATCCATGCCACCGGTATAGTGGACATCAACCCCAACGGCTTCTTTTTCTTTATTGCTGGTGAGAGTGTCTTGCACAGCGATAAACGAGACATTTTCGCCTTTAATATCCGCATCGCCGGTGGTAGCAGTGACTTTCGAACCGCTGAAAGTGATGTCTTTTTGGGCGTCCAGTTTAACGGTGCCACCTTGCAGCGACGCACCGTGATTGTCGATACTGTCAGTTTTTTCGCTTTCGCTGGTGTGATTCAGTTTCAAACCCGCCTGATACTGGCTGTTACCCTCATCGTTGGTGAAACCCGAAATAGTCAATTTGGTTTTTTGTTCATCTATTTTCTGTTGTGTTTGGGCCGCTTTAACATTGATTTCACCCAATGTTTCGATACCCAATTCACCGGCACTGTTGACCAGACTGCCAATAATATCAATATTATCTTTACTGATTATTTTAAGATTAGCATCGGAAGCTAATTCGCTGCCGATAATTTTTTCATCTCTATTATTGGCTTTATGCGAACTGCCAGTAATATTAAATATGACACCGGTACGTTCATCAATTTTAGTCGTGGTGGTACTTATGGCGTTATCAATCTTAATACCACCTTGATCTGCCTGAACATAACCATCTTTGGTTCCTTTTACTTTGCTGCCGGTAATAGAAACCCCTTTATTACCAATAACCAGGATCTTGCCTTCGGCAGTTATTTCGGAACGGTGGTTGGTTTCTATATTTCTATCATTATTGTTGTGATCAATTCCACCAATCCCTAGATTTTGTTCATTTTTGCCTTTTGTGGATTTTTGTGATGTTGTCTTTTGTACAGTAATATTGACTTCATTAGCATTGATCAATAAATCATTTCCTGCCGAGGCGTTAACGCCACTGGACGTCATTTCCCCCTCAGCCGTTAGACCCAGATTATTGCCTGCCTGTAGGGTAGTTTTATTCAGGTTTTGAATTATAGTTTCATTATCCCACGTTTTATCCTCTCGCATTTGTACATAGTTATGACCCTTTTTATGTGTTAGCTCCTGCTCAATCTTACTATCCAGTCGTAAGTCCTTTTTAGCTTTTATAACGAGGTTATTACCTGCTTTTATCGACGAAGCTGATAGCTTGATATCACCTTGAGTTGATTGAAGCGAAATATTGTTCTCTGCTTTAATACTGGTACCAATATTTATTTGTTGTTCATCTTTATTGTCTTCAGATTTACTCCAATTATGTAACCCCCAGCCGCCGTTTTCTGAATAACCGTCTTTTTTTGTATTGATAAGCTTTTCTGTATCAAACTGTACATCGCCTCCTTGTACCACAATATTTTTTCCGTCGATCTCTGCCGCCGTTAAATGATTTTTTTTCTTGGCAATAATAGAAATATTAGAGCCTTTAAGTTTGGTACGTTTGAGTGCCTGTGTTGTCGAACCGCCAGAAGAGGATTCAATAATATCGCCTGAGGTAAAAATATCACCGGCACTGACGGTTATATTTTTGCTACTTAAGTCGGTGGGGGCAGGGTTATAATTCAGTTCGGGGTCAAAATCGATATCAAGATTCAATCTTCCTGGTGTTGAAATGTCTATTGATTCACGGGCAGAATATTCATTTGACATATTTACCCCATTGCCTTCTGCGGTATTAATTATTCTGATTCGGCCAGCCATCATACTGCCAAATATTTTACTGTCGTATGCCGAACCTGCGTATTTTTGTGATGCTAGTATTTCTCCATCAGTACCCACTTTGTTTTGACCAAGGATGATATTAATGCTCTTTCTGGAATCTACCATTCCTTGCATGTTAATGCGTGGGGCAATCAAGTCTATCGATCCTATTGTCGATGTATAGCAATCTCTTATTTCTAATAGATTAGTATTATTTCTGGTATCAAAACCTTGTAGATCCCCTTGCTCCACTAATGGGTTACCGACTACCAGTGAGTTGCGATTGGTATTAATAAATCCGCAGCTATTGCAAGTGATACCATTGGGGTTGGCCAAGATATAATCGGCTGCCATACCGAACACTTCTTGTTTCCCCAATAATAATGATGGATTACGGCTAATCACTTCATTCAAAATAATACTGGCAGCCTGGCCATTTAGATTTTGGTTAGTACTCAATTGCCCTGCCAATTTTGATTGGCCATCACTGAGAGAGTTATTAAGTACGGCACCTGCTTTGTTAACGTTAAATTCATTATATTGGTTATGTGATAAGCCGGAGGCTGAAGGTTTTACGATATCGATGACTGGAACGCCATTTACCGTATTAATACTCGGGTTGTGGGCAGGGTCACCGACACCGACAATACCTGTGGCATAGCAGGTAGCCACTGAGACTGAAATAATAGCAACAGCCGCCGCCAGTTTTCCTGCCGGGGAGAGCTTGAACTTATTTTGCTTCATTTTTATTTCTCCATTTATTTTTCATAGTGCTTGGTGTTGATAAAAATTGGTTCTCACTGGCAGCGAATTAATTAAAAGGAATAAGAGAAGCGCGCCAGAATTTGAGTAGGATCTTTATTCTCTGATTTACCTGACCGCAGGTGACCACGGCTGGCTTCAATATCCAGTTTGATATCGCGATAGCTGACGTTGATACCGGCACTCAAGCCCATGGCACTGCGCCAGCCCTGCGGATTTTGCTGAATACGGCCCACATCAGCCCCAAACCGTGGGGTTAGGGTGGTGCTGCCGAGAGTGAAGTTGCGAGACAAGGTATTCTGTAGATACCAACCTTTATCCGCAGATAAGGTATTGCGACTAAAACCGCGAACTGCGTTGCTGTCGGTGACGCTTAACCACTCAACACCCGGTAAACGGTCACGGGTATATTGGCCATAGAATTGGTTGCTAAACAGATAGAAATCATCAAACAGTTTGAAGTATTGATTGGAGGTAACCGCGGCTTTAGCTTTAGTGAATTGGCTATCCTGATGGCTGGCGGTTAAATTCTTATCAGCACCTAACCATGATAATCCCTGCTCAAGGCTGACATTCACATTGAATATGCCGGTTGGCAGAATGTGTAGATGATTTACCCCTAATTCAAATACCGTCAGTGTCGGGCTGCTAATCGCGATTTTCTGATCATTAAGGTAATTCTCTGCCTGTTTATAGGTTAGTTGTGCGCTTAAGCCATTAATTTGTTCTTGGTCGCGATAGAATACGTAGTCGGTACGCAAACCGTGTTGCTGGGTTTTACCTTGTAGCTCAATGGTATTAAATTGTAATTGCACCGGATAAAGATATTCGGAGTAACTGGCAAAACCACTAAAGGTTAACGCCCCGTAAGGTACGGAATAAAATAGTGAATAGGCTCGGCTATGGTTTTTTTCTGGGTTATCAAGGGTACTGGTCAAACTTAAACTGATTGAGTCTGATAAGCCAAGAGGATTATCGAAAGAAAAAGAATTTCGGCTCAGCCATTCACCGGTGCTTTTATTACCATAATTATCGAGTGAGGTGGTTATGTGCCAGGGTTTTGAACGGGTATTGCTGAGTTTGAGAATTGAGCCACCCGCGACCGTTCCCGGTAAGATATCCACGGTTATTTGGTTGGAGGGTAACCGGTTGGCTTGATCTAACCCTTGATCCAACTGAGTTATATTCAGCGGGTTGCCGATCATGTTCGGGAAAAGACTTTCGCCGTTTAATTCAGGATCATCACTTTCAAATTTCTCAATAAAACCTTCCGTTATATCCAGCCCCAGTTCGCCCTCAGCATCAGGAGGCACAAACTGAACGCGAGCCATAATATAGCCTTTACTCAGATAAATTTGAGTGAGTTCACGGGCCAGTAGATTGACATTCTCACTGCCAATACATTGCTCTGGTATCGCGCTGAGACTCTCTAAATCAGCGGTAGTTAATAAGGTCATACCCTGAACATAAACACCATTAATTGGCAGGCACTGCTCCGCATTTTCTAATGCCGGTGCCTTGTTCTGTGCTTTTGCTATCGATTCTGGTTGTTTAAATGGAGCCTGGCGACGTTCTTCTATTAAGTGACTAACTTCGTTACTGTTGTTTTGTAAATTCTGTCGTGATTCATTAAAAGGGGAAGGAATGTCGGCTCCCGGCGTCAGGTGAGCTTGAGCGCCAGTGCTCAATAACAAGCATAATGCGGTGCGTTTTTTGATCATAATGTCTGATGGAGAAATACCCTGGCCAAACAAAACGATGAAAAGGCCCAGTTATCTCTGTCCTTGAGTCAAATTTCTGGGCAGCACTATTACCGTCCCTGAAGGATAAAAACGACAGAGTGTGGTCTGGAGTTAAGTAATATTAAGTAATAAGAGAGAGATAATATTTTTTTAATATCGGTGGGGAAATAAATAATGAAGTTTAAAATTAATTAAAACTTATTCAGGTAAATACTGGATGTTATTTATTGAGTTTTTAATTTGGAATATGATAAGAAGGGAAATATGAAAGAAATAAATACCCGTATTTAACGGGTATTGTTGATAGGGTGAATTATTTTTTATCTTTATTTACCGGTTTACCTGACCAATAGCCTGCCAGCAATGAACCGGAGAGGTTATGCCACACTGAGAATAGTGCGCCCGGTAGCGCGGCCAAAGGTGAAAAGTAAATTTTACCCAAGGTTGCGGCCAGCCCTGAGTTTTGCATGCCAACTTCAATTGCCAGTGTGCGGCAAGTTGATTCATCGAAGCCGAACAGCTTCCCACCCCAATAGCCACTTAACAAACCAATGCCATTGTGCAGAATAACCGCAATAATCACCATGAAACCCACTGAAGCAATATGGCTTTGGCTACCGGCAACCACGCCGCTGATGATAGCCACAATACAAACCATCGACATCGCCGGTAGGTAAGGCTCGATACGTTTTACTGTTTTAGTAAAGGTGTGATGGACAATCAAGCCGGCGGCAATCGGGATCACCACGATTTGCAGAATACTTTTCAGCATCCCAACCACATCCACACTGATGGTGGTATCGACATATAACCAGGTCAGCAACGGGGTAGCAAAAACGCCAACCAGAGTCGAAACGGCAGAGATAGTCACCGACAACGCAACATCACCTTTGGCCAGATAAATCATTACATTAGATGCTGTACCACTGGCAACACTGCCTACCAGTACCATGCCAGCAGACAAGTCCGGCGGCATACGGAACAGCATTGCCAGCAGCCATGCTGTGAGCGGCATAATCAGATAATGCAGAAAAGTTGCCGCCGCCACGGGGGCCGGGCGTGACAGCACCCGTTTGAAATCATCCAGCCGCAGGGTGACACCCATGGCAAACATAATGATCATTAGCAACGGACCGACGTAAGGGCCGATGCCGATAAACGTGGTCGGGCGAAAATAGGCGGCAACCGAGAGCAGTAATGCCCATAGCGGAAACAGCCGGGTGATTTTTACTAACATGAAGCGAATATCCTTAATCGTCAGTGTCAGAGATAAGAAAAACCGGACGAAATCGCCCGGTCGGTGTTATCAGCTTATTGGGGTTATCAGCTTATAGTTAGTTTTTACTCTAACTCAAACCGTGTTATTCAAACAGATTGTAATGCAGGGTTTGCACCACTTTTTCTGCATCGTTACCCGGCACCAAGAAACACAAGTTATGGCTGCTGGCACCGTAGCAAATCATGCGGATATTGAACGGATCGAGGACACCGAACACTTCTTTGCCCACGCCACAAGCTTGCGACAAGTTGTTACCGATAATGGCCACCAGCGCCAGATCTTCTTCCACTTCAACCCGACACAGAGAGGAAAGCTCGGTCAGCAATGAGGTGGTCAGTAAGCTATCACCGGTGGATGTCGAGCCGGTGGTATCCAGCGTCAGTGCCACGCTCACTTCAGAGGTGGTGATTAAATCAACCGAGATATTGTGCCGTGCCAAAATATTAAACACTTCCGCCAGGAAACCCCGTGCGTGCAACATATTTAGGCTATGCAAAGTTAGCAGGGTTTGTTTGCGGCGCAATGCCAGTGCGCGGAATAACGGCGGGTTATCCGTTTCATTACATACCAGTGTGCCACCGGCAGCGGGATCTTTGCTTGAACCGACAAATACCGGGATATCACTGCGCACCGCTGGCAGTAAGGTTGCCGGGTGCAGCACTTTGGCACCAAATGTTGCCATTTCTGCGGCTTCTTCAAAGGCGATTTTATCGATGCGTTTTGCCGCCGGAACCACGCGTGGGTCAGTGGTATAAATCCCCGGAACATCTGTCCAGATATCAATCCGGCTAACATTCAGCGCTTCACCCAACAGTGCCGCAGTATAATCACTGCCGCCCCGGCCAAGGGTAGTGGTGCGGCCTTTACCTTCACTGCCGATAAAGCCTTGCGTTACCACAATGGCATTTTGAATTCGGGGCGTTAACTGGGTCTGGGCTAATTCAGCCAATGCATGGGTATCTGGTTCGGCCCGGCCAAAACGGTCGTTGGTGCGCATGATTTTACGCACATCAAACCACTCCACCGCGACCTGACGCTGGCGTAACAGTTCGACAAATAGCAGAGTGGATATCAATTCACCGTGACTGACCAGTTCATCGGTCAGTGCTGCAGAGGTTGCCAGACTGGCCGCTTCAGACAACATGGCAATGTTTTCCAGCATGCGATCAATTTCGTCGCGGATAACCACCGGATTGCCGAGTTTGGTGAGGATCTTGTCTTGAATCCGGCGGATTTTATCTAAATGATGCTCGCGTTTTTCTGGTTCGCAGCCATCAGCAAGGGCGACCAACAGATTGGTAACACCGGCAGAAGCCGACAGGATCACCAAACGAACGTCCGGGTTCGATAAAACCACATCGGCGCTGCGACTCATGGCATCAAAATCTGCCACGCTGGTGCCGCCGAATTTGGCTACCACGGTCGCGGTTGGAGCACTGCGAGCCTGTTGCGGCGATACCTGTTGGTGTATAGCGGAAATCATCTAAAAAACCTCGTGTCAGGGATGCCATCTTGGGTGGCCATTGGTATTTCTCTCTGTACAAGGAAATAACGGGTTATCGGCGTTCTGTCAATGATATGGCTATAAGGCATTCTCATATTTAATAACTCATCAAACCATATTACTAAATTGATTGGATACTGGTTGGGAAGTAGGCGGTGGCTAAGATTGAAAGTCCTAAGATGAAAGGGCACTGCAAGAAAACAGGAAGCAGATCAAGTGTTGTTTCAAGAGATAATACCTATCGCAAGAAAAGAGATCTCAATCACAGGGTAACAGGATACAATTAAGGCATTCGTTTCATTAATCCTTAAGCCTAGAAGAGCGTCGCTATGAAAAATATCAATCCTAGTCAAACCGCTGCCTGGAAAGCGTTACAGCAACACTTTGAGCAGATGAAAGATGTCACCATCAGCAGCCTGTTTGCCAAGGACGATCAGCGTTTTAGCCAGTTTTCAGCCACTTTCAATGATCAAATGCTGGTGGATTTCTCCAAAAACCGCATTACCAGTGAAACCATGGAAAAGCTGCAAGCTCTGGCCAAAGAAACCGATCTGGCCGGTGCGATTAAATCCATGTTCTCTGGTGAAAAAATTAACCGCACTGAAGACCGCGCGGTTCTGCATATTGCTCTGCGTAACCGCAGTAACACCCCGATCGTGGTGGATGGCAAGGATGTGATGCCGGAAGTGAATGCGGTGCTGGCTAAGATGAAACAGTTCTGTGACCGAGTCATCGGTGGCGACTGGAAGGGCTATACCGGCAAAGCCATTACCGATGTTGTCAATATCGGTATCGGTGGTTCAGACCTTGGCCCTTATATGGTGACCGAAGCACTGCGCCCATACAAAAATCACCTGAATATGCATTTTGTTTCTAACGTTGACGGCACCCATATCGCTGAAACGTTGAAACCGCTGAACCCGGAAACCACGTTGTTTCTGGTGGCATCAAAAACCTTTACTACTCAGGAAACCATGACTAACGCCCACAGCGCGCGCGATTGGTTCCTGTCGACTGCCGGTGATGAAAAGCATGTTGCGAAACACTTTGCAGCATTATCGACCAACGCCAAAGCAGTCGGTGAGTTTGGTATTGATACTGACAATATGTTTGAGTTCTGGGATTGGGTCGGCGGCCGTTACTCCCTATGGTCTGCCATTGGTTTATCTATCGCACTGTCAGTGGGTTTTGAACAGTTTGAACAGTTGCTGAGTGGCGCACATGCCATGGATAAACACTTTGCCGAAACTCCGGCTGAGAAGAACTTGCCTATCCTGCTGGCATTGATTGGTATCTGGTATAACAATTTCTTCGGTGCAGAAACCGAAGCCATCCTGCCTTATGATCAATATATGCACCGTTTCCCGGCTTACTTCCAGCAGGGTAATATGGAATCGAACGGTAAGTATGTCGATCGTAACGGTCATCCGGTTGATTACCAGACGGGCCCGATTATCTGGGGCGAACCGGGTACTAACGGCCAGCATGCGTTTTACCAGTTGATCCATCAGGGCACCAAACTGATCCCTTGTGACTTTATCGCACCGGCGATCAGTCATAACCCGCTGAGTGACCACCACGAGAAGCTGCTGTCTAACTTCTTTGCCCAAACAGAAGCATTGGCCTTCGGTAAATCACTGGCAGAAGTTGAAGCCGAATTTGCTGCTGCCGGTAAAACGCCTGAGCAAGTGGCTTATGTTGCGCCCTTCAAAGTGTTTGAAGGTAACCGCCCGACCAACTCCATTCTGCTGCGTGAAATTACCCCATTCAGCTTGGGTGCATTGATTGCGTTGTATGAACACAAAATCTTCACCCAAGGGGCTATCCTGAACATTTACACCTTTGACCAATGGGGTGTAGAGCTGGGTAAACAACTGGCGAACCGTATTTTACCCGAACTGGCCGATGACAAAAATGTGACCAGTCATGACAGTTCTACCAATGCGTTGATTAACCGTTTCAAGAACTGGCGTTAAGCTTGCGGGCTTAAGCTCTTTGATCCGTGCTTATTAGCCCCTTACTCAGTAAGGGGCTTTTTTTCGGCCTGGGTTATTTTACCGACTTTCAATGGGAGTATTTATGGCTAAAAATTCGCGTTCACAATGGATAGCTAAAAATCTACAGCGGTTGTTGAATGTGGGATTGATTGCATTGGCCGCTATTCTGGTGGTTTTCCTGATAAAGGAAACCTTTCACCTGGGCAAGGTATTGTTCGTCAATAATCAGGATGCATCGTCTTACATGCTGATTGAAGGGATTGTGATTTACTTCCTTTACTTCGAATTTATTGCCTTGATTGTTAAGTATTTTGAGTCAGGCTATCACTTCCCGCTGCGTTATTTTATTTATATCGGCATCACCGCTATTATCCGGCTGATCATAGTTGATCATGAAAACCCAATTGATACGCTAATTTATTCCGGTTCGATATTGCTACTGGTGGTGACTTTGTATTTAGCCAATACCGAAAGATTGAAGAGAGAATAGCGGTTTATTTTAAGCATAAAAATGG
>NZ_CQAZ01000025.1:24261-37668 GCF_001152565.1 Yersinia pekkanenii
CCCTAAAGACACAGTACCAGAGGGAAAGTCAATCAAGTAAAGCAGCGGCATAAACTCAGATAACTGATAATGCTAATCGAAGGGGAAATGTTCCGTTGGGGCCGTAGTCGCGTAAGCGACCGGAGCGCCCGTAGGAACAGTCACCCCTTTAGCACCAATTTAACCTTTCACTCCACCGGCAGTTAACCCCCCGACCAGCCAGCGCTGTGCCAGCAAGAAGACTGCGGTGATCGGGATGGCAGACAGCACGGCTGCTGCGGCGAAATCGCCCCACAGGTAGTTTTGCGGGTTCAGATACTGCTGCATCCCCACCGCCAGGGTATAACTATTGACATCCCGTAATAGCAGGGATGCGACCGGGACTTCAGTGATAGCTGCAATGAACGACAGAATAAACACCACGGCTAAAATAGGCACTGACAGCGGTAAGAGTACCAGTCGGAAAGCCTGCCATGGGGTCGCACCGTCCAGAGCTGCCGCTTCTTCCAGTGAGTTATCAATGGTTTCGAAATAGCCTTTGATAGTCCAGACATGCAGGGCTATCCCCCCCATATAAGCAAAAATCACCCCGCCATGGGTATTCAACCCAACAAATGGCAGATATTGCCCGATTCGGTCAAACAAGGCATATAAGGCGACCAATGACAGCACTGCTGGGAACATCTGGAAAATCAGCATGCCTTTCAATAGGGTACTTTTGCCACGAAAACGCATACGAGCAAAAGCATAAGCGCAGGTGGTGGACAGTGTCACAATGCCAATGGCGGTGATCACCGCTATTTTGATTGAATTCCACAACCACAACATCACCGGGAATGGCGGTGGGGTCACACTGCCGTCAGCATGAGTCACACTCATACCCAGAGCCAGCTTCCAGTGTTCCCATGAAATCTGATCAGGGATCAGACTGCCGGTAGCAAAGTTACCCGGCCGCAAAGAAATGGTAATCACCATCAACAATGGGAACATAATCAGCGCGATAAAGCACAACATCAAAAAATGGGTGCCCCACAGACGCAAACGCTGGGATTTAGGTTGAACCATGGCCATCTGCCTCTCCTCCTTAATCGAAATTCATTTTGCTGGCTTTCAAGTTCAGTATCGCGAGCGCGCCTACCAGAATGAAAATCAGGGTTGCAATCGCCGCAGCCAAACCAAAGTCCTGCCCGCCGCCCCCTTCAAAGGCGATACGGTAGGTGAAGCTCACCAGTAAATCGGTATACCCCGCCGGAGTGGTAGTACCAATCATATCCGGGCCACCGTTAGTTAATAACTGAATCAGCACGAAGTTGTTAAAGTTAAAGGCAAAACTGGCAATCATCAGTGGCATTAGCGGCTTAATCAGCAGCGGCAATGTGATGCGGAAAAAGTTCTGGAATGGGCCCGCGCCATCCATTGCTGATGCTTCATATAAATCTTCCGGGATCGCTTTCAGCAGCCCCATGCACAGAATCATCATATAAGGGTAACCGAGCCAGGTATTGACGATCAGTATCATGCTCTTTGCGGTGATAGGGTCGCTAAACCAGGCGGGTTTAATGCCAAATAAATGGTTCAGCATCAGGTTGATTTCACCGAAACTTTGGTTAAATAACCCTTTGAAAATTAATATCGAGATAAATGCGGGCACGGCATAAGGCAGGATCAGTAACACCCGATAGGCGGCTTTGCCTTCCAGGGAATCCCATTGCACCACACAAGCCAGCACCATACCCACTGCGACAGTCAGCACGACGGTCATTAGCGAGAAAATAATGGTCCAGATAAAGATCGAGATGAAAGGCTTCTGAATACCCTCGTCGTGCAGTACCCGCAGGAAGTTTTTCCAGCCGATAGTGACGGTAAAACCGGGGCTGAGCTTTTCATTTTCCCACTGTCCATCCGTATTAATCGCCTGATAGAAGCCGATATTAATATTTGGCCGATAGATCACGCCAGTTTGTTTATTAATCAACTCTTTGCCATCAGCGCCCAGCTTATATAGCGGGCTGGTTCCGGCGAATTGACGCAGTGAACTCATGCGCAATTCCCCGCCATCCGGCAGGATAGCGACCAGTTCACTGAGTGCTTGACGATGTTGGGTAATGATACGCAGTGAAGCGCGCTCGCCCGTTTGTTCAGCGCCGGTTGGTGTGACTTTTACTTTTTGCTCAGTCGCCACATTAATATTGAAAGGTTCAGAAATCAGTACGGTATTGTCGTCCGGATTGGTGAGCTGTAAACGCCATTGGCCATTGCTTGGATAGAGACCAAAGTTAAAGGTTTTACCGGTCTGGAACTGCCGGTCCATTAATACCGACTGAGCGCGCTCAAAGGTTAACTGATTGGTACTGCTGTAGTTGGTAAAAGCGATGGCGATAGTACAAATCAATGGGAACAGAACAAATAGCCCCATCCCTGCCACGCCGGGGTAAACATAGCGCCAGGCATAAGCACGGCGGTTAGCAAAGACATACAGCCCCAGACTCACCAGAATAAGCGTCACGATGGCAAAAAGATATTCACCTTGAGCATACATCAACACGATCAAATAGCAGGTGAACAGACTTAATACGCTGATAACCAGCCATTTAAGGACATCACTCTGCCACCAGGAAATTTTCTTTTTACGGCTTTGATACTCGGTGTGGGATAACTGCATAAAACTCCCTTCATACTCTTCGTACTTAAAGTCGCAGCGGCGTTAGCTGCTCTCGTTACTCGGCCCATCCATGGCCCTTGCCTCTGTGAGGCCGCTGCAAGCAGCGTTCAAATCTGCTCCCTGCAGATTTGTCACCCGCATCACTTAGTTGTGTAAGCGCATCGGGATTAATGAGCCTTATAGAGGCTCACCTACGGGCTGGCATAAATGCTGTTCAAATCGGTTTTCACCGAGTTGTCGTTCATTGGCTGCCTTGCTGCAACGTCAATTACGTTGAGTATGGTTATAATGTTACAGCAAGTGGTATCAGGGCACGGCGAGCCGAGCCCCTTTTACAGCTGAAACTGTTATTTAGTAATACGGGCAGCCGCATCGTTCAATGCCGCTTCTACGGTCTGACGCCCACTGATGGCGTTTAGCACCGCACTGCGGGTGGCATACCAGAAAGCCGCCATTTGCGGAATATTTGGCATGATTTCACCTTTGGTAGCGTTCTCCATGGTGGCCGCAATACGTGGATCTTTTGCCAGTTGTTCCTGGTATGATTTCAGTGCAACAGCACCCAGTGGTTTGTCTTTGTTAACCTCCGCCAGGCCTTGGTCGGTTATCAGGTAGTTTTCCAGGAATTCAGTGGCCAGTTCTTTGTTCGGGCTGGCGGCGTTGATACCGGCAGTCAGAACACCCACGAACGGCTTAGATGGCTGGCCATGGAAGGTTGGCAGCAAGGTCACGCCGTAATTGATTTTGCTTTTATCAATGTTGGACCATGCCCACGGACCATTGATGGTCATCGCGGTTTCGCCTTTGTTAAAGGCGGCTTCTGCGATGGAGTAATCAGTATCGGCATTGATGTGCTTATTCTTCACTAAATCGACAATAAATTGCAGACCTGCTTTCGCGCCCGCATTATTCACACCGACGTTTTTCACGTCGTAAACGCCGTTTTCAGATTTGAAGGCATAACCGCCGTCAGCCGCGATAAGTGGCCAAGTGAAGTACGGTTCTTGTAGGTTCCACATGATGGCACTTTTGCCATTAGCCCGTAGTGTTTTATCCAGCGCAGGAATTTCCTCCCAGGTTTTCGGTGCTTCTTTTACCAAGTCTTTGTTGTAAATCAGCGACAGTGCTTCAACTGCGACCGGGTAACCAATCAGCTTGCCATTAAAGCGCACCGCGTCCCATGTGAATGGGAACAATTTGTCCTGGAAGGCTTTAGATGGGTGCAGCTCTGCCAGTAAACCGGATTGTGCGTAGCCACCAAAACGGTCATGCGCCCAGAAGATAATGTCCGGGCCATCGCCGGTTGCAGCCACTTGTGGGAATTTCTCTTCCAGTTTATCTGGGTGCTCGATGGTCACTTTAATACCGGTATCTTTCTCGAATTTCTTACCGACTTCTGCCAACCCGTTATAGCCTTTATCGCCATTGATCCAGATAACCAGTTTACCTTCTTCAATTTTGGCAAAAGCAGAGGAAGAGAGTACCAGCGTGGTTAGCGCTGACAGAGCCAAAACACGTGCGGTCTTACTAATGCCGGATTTTGTAAAGTTGCGAGTCATAATCCAATCCTTTTATCCAATTTTGTGGGTACCGACTTTTTTGTGAATCATTAGCTGTCAATTATTACGCTGACATATTGAGTCACAACCGGATGCACCATCATCCTCCCCCTCTCTACGCCCCCCTACGAGTTATTGTGACCCACTTAACACTGCGGCCTATTCTGTGGTGTTAGACACAATAATACCGGTCGAAATTTGTAGGTCAGATCACGTATTTGTATTTGTGATGGAACTTTTGCCGACTTTGGTCGTTCCTTCATCCTCCCAGCGCCTCCCCCATGAAAAACGTTGTTACGGATGATTACCAAATAGTGGCACTCGCGCACTATCGGCAACATTGAAAAACGGCACCGTCATTGAAAACAAGGTCACCGACTTTGAAAACAGCGTCAGCAGCATTGAAACGCTGTCACCAGCAAGAGGGTATTGTTCGGTTAATTATTGCCCAAGTAGATCAGTGCGTTGCAGCGTTTACCAACGTACAGCCCTATACTCAGGCCGCGACGCCGTCCGGGGCAACCAGGCTCCACGCATGGCGGTACGGCGCGCGGCAAGAGAGTCATCAGGGACTGGGAGTAATCAATGGGTCATGCCGGGATTTGCTTCCGCCATTTTTCTTCATTCAGGTTTATACGAAAAGTTGTTTGCGTAAGCAAAGGAGTAACACATGGCTAATGTAACGCTGAGTGGCGTTTATAAGGCCTTTGGTGAGGCTGTGATTTCCCGAGATATCAATCTGGAGATCGATGACGGTGAGTTTGTGGTGTTTGTTGGCCCATCCGGATGTGGAAAGTCGACGCTATTGCGGATGATTGCCGGTCTTGAGGACATCACCTCGGGTGAGTTGCTGATCGGTGGTAAGCGGATGAACGAAGTGCCGCCTTCTGAACGCGGCATCGGCATGGTGTTTCAGTCATATGCGCTTTATCCCCATTTATCGGTTGCTGAGAACATGTCCTTTGGCCTGAAATTGGCCGGCGTGAAGAAAGCCGAAATTAGCCAACGGGTGAATCAGGTCGCTGAAGTGCTGCAACTGGCTCATCTGTTAGAGCGGCGACCAAAAGCCTTATCAGGTGGTCAGCGTCAGCGGGTGGCTATTGGCCGCACTCTGGTCGCCGAGCCGGATGTTTTCCTGCTCGATGAACCGCTATCTAACCTGGATGCGGCGCTACGGGTGCAGATGCGCATTGAGATATCCCGCCTGCATAAGCGCCTGCAACGCACCATGATTTACGTCACCCACGATCAAGTCGAAGCCATGACCTTGGCCGACAAAATTGTGGTGCTGGATGCTGGCAATGTGGCGCAGGTCGGTAAACCGCTTGAGCTGTATCACTACCCAGCCAATCGCTTTGTTGCCGGTTTTATCGGCTCGCCGAAAATGAATTTTTTACCGGTTAAAGTGACCGCGGTTGAACCTCGTCAGGTACAGATTGAACTGCCAAATCCAAATGGTCAGTTAGTGTGGCTGCCGGTTGAAGGTGATCAGGTTCAGGTCGGCGCAAATATGTCTTTGGGTATTCGCCCGGAACATCTGCTGCCAAGCAGTGCCTCTGAAGTCACGCTGGAAGGCGAGATTCAGGTGGTCGAGCAACTGGGTAATGAGACTCAAATTCACATCCAAATTCCGGCAATACGTCAGAACCTGGTTTACCGCCAGAACGACGTGGTGCTGGTAGAAGAAGGTGCAACATTCTCTATCGGTCTACCGCCACAACGTTGTCATCTGTTCCGTGAAGATGGCACTGCGTGTAGGCGACTTTACCAAGAACTGGGCGTCTAGTTACCACGGCGTCTGGTTACGGAGAATGTAAAGCACGCATGCCGATAGGCAAATATAACAGGAGATTACTGATGACTACTCTGCGCAAATTACCGATAGCACTGGCTGTTGCCGCTGGTGTTCTTTCCACTCAAGCTATGGCTGTTGATTTCCACGGGTATGCACGTTCCGGTATCGGTTGGACGGGTAGCGGCGGCGAACAGCAATGTTTCAAAGCAACCGGTGCTCAAAGTAAATACCGTCTGGGTAATGAATGTGAAACTTATGCGGAAATTAAGTTAGGCCAGGAATTGTGGAAAGAAGGTGATAAGAGCTTCTACTTAGATACTAACGTCGCGTATTCCGTTTCGCAACGTGATGACTGGGAATCCACTGACCCAGCTTTCCGTGAAGCCAACGTGCAGGGTAAGAATTTGATCGAATCGTTGCCAGGCTCCACCATGTGGGCAGGTAAACGTTTCTACCAACGTCATGACGTCCATATGATTGACTTCTACTACTGGGATATTTCTGGCCCAGGTGCGGGTTTAGAGACTATTGATCTGGGCTTCGGTAAATTATCTATCGCAGCAACCCGTAACTCAGAAGCGGGTGGTTCAAGTGCCTGGATCGACAATGCCCGTAAAGATGCCGACCACACTGTCAACGATGTGTATGACATCCGTTTAGCCGGTTTAGAAACTAACCCAGGCGGCACATTGGAGTTTGGTGTGGATTATGGCCGCGCTAATACTCAGGATGACTACGCGTTAGCACCTAATGCTTCTAAAGATGGTGTGATGCTGACTGCGGAACATACTCAAAGCATGATGGGTGGTTTTAACAAATTTGTAGTTCAGTACGCGACTGACTCCATGACTTCGTATAACAGTGGCCATTCACAAGGTACGTCAGTGAATAACAATGGTCACATGCTGCGTGTTATCGACCACGGTGCCATTAATCTGGCTGAAAAGTGGGACATGATGTATGTCGCGTTGTATCAGGATACTGACTGGGACAACAACAACGGCACCACTTGGTACAGCGTGGGTGTGCGCCCAATGTACAAATGGACGCCAATCATGAGTACCTTGCTGGAAGCGGGCTACGATAATGTTAAGTCACAACGTACCGGTGACCGCAATGGCCAATACAAACTGACACTGGCACAACAATGGCAAGCAGGCGACAGCATCTGGTCTCGCCCGGCCATCCGTGTCTTCGCAACTTATGCCAACTGGGATGAGAAGTGGGGCTATAACGATGTGGCTGGTGCGAACAATGGTCTGGCGCAGAATGGTACCTTTGATACCAACAGTCGCGGCAAGAGCAATGAAGTTACCTTTGGCGCGCAATTCGAAGCCTGGTGGTAACAGTAGTGATGCAGCCTCCCTTGGGGGCTGTTCTGTTTTAATACCGGTGTGCGGGCGATGGCCCGCATTCTGCTGACAACAAGAAGCATACCCAAAGTAATTCGATAACTTTGCCAACCTTGCCTGTGCACAGTTAGCGCCGACGCTCAATGTATGAGGGTACAACAATGAAAAAGAATCTACTGACACTCTGTCTGGCATTGGCTTTAGGGGTCACTGCACCTCTGGCGGTGCACGCGGAGTCAACTATTTCTCCGGCGAATGTATCTATCGCGCCAACCATCAGTACTGCCACTTTGCAACAGTTGCCATGGCAGCCCTTGGTGCCGCCTGCGACTCAGGACATCAAACTGACAACCACCAGCCCGCAAATCTCTCAGGGGAATGTTGAAGGGGCGGTGGCTGCTTTTGCTTTACCTGCCGATCGTGGATCAATGGAGATCACGCTTAGCAGTTTAGTGACTGATAATCAGCTATTTTCCCCCAGTGTATTAGTGCTGGATGAGCAAATGCGCCCAGCAGCCTACTATCCCTCCAGCTATTTCACTTATGAAAAAGCGGGCATCATGACCCGCGATCGGCTGCAAGGGGTCATGAAACTGACTCCGGCGCTGGGCCAGAAACAAATCTATTTGCTGGTTTACACCACCCGCGATGATTTGGCCAAAACCACCACGCTGCTGGATCCGGCCAAGGCCTATGCTATGGGCGTGGGTAATGCGGTGCCGGATATTCCAGACCCGATTGCCAAACATATCCCGACCGGTAATTTGAGAATTAAAGCCACTGCCGAGCAAGGCATGGGCAACGTGATGATTGGTTTAATACAGTCGGCACCAAACCCGACTCCGGTCGTGGTGGGTAGCGCTCCTCAACCAACAGCGGTGGCGGCAGCAACGCCTGCAAAACCGGCTGAACCCATGCTGAGTGAGACTGAAAACTACTTCAACCAAGCGATTAAAGACGCGGTGAAAGCCGGTGACGTTGATAAGGCGCTGAAATTGTTGAACGAAGCGGAACATTTGGGCTCAACTTCAGCCCGAAAAACCTTTATTGGTAGTGTAAAAGGCAAGGGTTAATTCCCGGCACTGCCGAATATGGCTGGATGGTTGGTGTGCCTTGGCACACCTTTTTTCGTTGTGTTCTTCTGGGCGGCTACTGCGCATGGGTATTTTAGGCTTAGTCCAGTGCTCGCCATCCTCATGTACTCTATGTACATTCCGGTGGCTGTGTGCTGTCTGCACCTAAACTACTGCCGCTCGCTACGCCTCATTTTGCTTAATTCTGCTGTAAACACCAAGTTCACTCATTTCTTCACTCAATACTCAATCCTCCTCGTGACGAATAATCAGCGGGTTAGCTTCTTACAAAAAATTAAGGTTTAAGTAAGGATCTACAAGACATTTAATTTGGCCTGCGCCGGTATCATAAATTTAATGACGTAACGTTATTTCAAATGACGTTTTATTGTTTATTCATCCAATTAAAGGACTGATTGATGTTGAAGGAAACCCAACTTTGTTCATGGACTACGGCACAAGCATGGTCGGCTCCGTTATGGTCATCACCGAGTGCAGAAGATAATCTTTCGTTCTTAACCATGAGTTCAATCATGGCCCAACTGACTGATCCTGTGGAAGTGAAAGGACTCCCCTTAAAGGTGACGGCAAGAGACCAAGAGCTATTGGAAACAATGGCACAAAAACTGCCCAATGTAAGTTCGACCTCGGATCCGGCGTTCAGCCACGCGATGCAGCTAATTGATGGTGCCAGAGAATTAGATCAAAAAATATGGGCACAACAATTTCCAGAAATTAGTGATGCCCGAGTAGGGCGAATTGTGGATCTCTACCTGCAACTCTATGATGTAGAAGGATTAGAAACTGCAGGGGGGGTAAATGATTTATTAGGTTTAAGACCCGGATTGACCGCGGCTCAAGGGTACAAAAAAGCCCATGTTATCAGTTTAGATCGGGATATCCTGTTTAAGTTATCCCAAAAGGGCCTGACGCTGTCCACCGCAGAGAAACTGACCCCACTGGCGGCCCTAAGCCTTGTCTGGTGGCTGCACCAAGAGCATCAGCCCACACTGTCTGAATTATCTGCTGCCATTTATTGGCCTGAGAATAAAGAGATCCAGATGCAGGCGGCGATACTCTATAACCATTCCCATTATGGCAATCGCTATGGTGACATCGCGGGAGTTCCCACTGCAGATTTAAACGATTGGGGGCTGGAGCAGCTAGGTGCGCCGGAACTACCTGTTTCCCGAGCGGTTAGGGCATTGAGGGTTATCCATGAAGGAATGGATGCCCGGCCTGCGATATTGCAAGCACCGGAGGCTTATCTGGCTAATGGTTTTGCGCCGAAAAATGCCCAAGGGCGCTACCTGAAGAGTCAATCGCCGGAATTGGGCGAGATGATTTTAAACGGATGTGGCCAGATTGGATTTGATGCCTGTAGCCAGCAGGATTTCACGCAATATCTCGATTTTGAACACGCGGTAGGCAGTCTGTCGTTTTCACTCAAAACTACCCTCAAGCTACATTATCAATTGCAAGGTAAAGCCCTTGATGGATTAGAAGGTAAGGATAGCGCGCAACTGTATAACTTATTACTTAAGGAAGAAGAACCATTACATCAGGCTGGTGGGGCGCTCTACAGTCCAACGGCTATCTTCTTATCTCATTTCAGCCAATCTAATGAAGTCGAGCCACTGACCTTAGATCAAACGGTAAGTGTATTCAAACGCATCGCCGGATCAATAGATGTGTCCGCTTTGCATAAGGATGCTCAGATAACCTTTGAAAGAATAAAACAAATAGCTGACAGCATGGTTGCCGGTACGGCTATTGATGTGGAACGTGGAAGATTTGAGGTAGAGCTTATAGCACTGGCTAAATTTTTTGAGCCTGGTCATCCCTTACACACTCTGGTGTATTACAGGCTCTATAAATCCGAGCAAGAAAAAATTCAACGGCAATTAGATTATCTCAATATGCGTTTGGCTTATTCCCATCTTCCCGACGCTTTTGATGACGATCAGGCGATAAGAGAGATCCTGACAGAGGCTGGGGTGAAAAAAATCGATGATTCCAGAGCTTATTATTACCGTTATAGCGACCCGCATAAGCAAAATGATTCACCTGTTAATGAATTTAAACGGCGTCGGGATGCCAGCAATCGCTTTGTCGCCAATATGTCGATGCCGAGTAAGAACGGCAGATCGATTGACGTTTTTAAAACAATGGCAGCGAAAAAAGCGGAATATAATGCGAAGATCAAAGCTGATCAGATTGGCTTTGAATGGGCCGTCCGCTCTCTGGCAATCAAGACATTAATTGAAAAAGGTCAGCGGCCTGAGGGGCGTGCGTTGCAAAATAAAATCAATGCCATTATTGAGGGCTATCGGCCAGAGTCTGAGAACACGCGTTTTTGGCGTAATGCCTGGACCTCGTTAGAAGAGAGCTGGGCCTGTAAACTCCCGCTCCCGAACCCGATGTGTACTATCGCCAGAGTCGAAGGTCCACGTTCCCGTAACGAAAATGAAAATATGGCAGCGGGTATGGTGGCTATGGTGATGGAGGCGGGCCAGCTTCGGGGAATGGAACGTGGGGTGAAATTGATTGAAAATTCGCCACTGGGCGTAAAACCATCGGGTTCTTTGGCTCCTCCGCCACGGCCTGTTATACCTTCCCGTTTGCCGGTTGCGGAAGGCGAAGTGATACCAACGCGTCAGACGATACCAAGCCCGCATGGAAAGCCAGTTGAAGTGCAATGGGTTGAGCTAAAAGATCCACTCGTCTCTGGTGGAATGCGCGAGGCTTGGGTCAGGCCGGGGGGCGGCGCGAGCTATTGGGAAGTTGACTTAACTACCGGTAAGGACTTAGGTGTTGTCTTAAAACAAGGCCCTACATTTATCAAGCAAGGGCGGCTACCGGGGGGCGGGCCATCCTTATCAAAACCGTCGAGTTCTGCATTTAATCCCGAGATTAAATTAGGTAAAAGAATTGGTCGCGGAAACGCTGGCGATGTTTTTCTTGATGCCAATAACCCGGACTTCGTATTAAAGAAATTATCCACACAAGACAGTGTGTTGTTAACCGAAGTTCACATGAAAGAAGTTGAGTACTTTAATCGTTACTATGGAGAGGGCTCTGCTGAGTTCATTAAGCAGGGAAATCAACACTATATCCGGATGTATCGGGTGCCAGGTAAAACGCTGATAGAAATTAATTCTAAAATTTACCCCCCCAATGCAAAGGAACGATTTTTAAGCATGATGGACGATTTAGGGTATAACAATATTATTCATAATGATTTGAATTTTAACAATGTTTTATATGATAAAAAAAACAACACCTTTTACCCTATCGATTTCGATAATGCCTATGATGGATATTATTCAGCAAGTGATCCCAACAGTGGCAAGCAATATTGGGGAATAAAGATGCGGGTTGGATTTATCCTTGAACATATTGAAGAGTATGCACTCACTTAGTTTAGTTTGTTGGCTCATAATAAAGAGCAACCTGATGTCGCGGGATCCTCAATCTGCGCTACAATGTCCCCTTCTTTACGAATTAGCGGGGAGAGCCTTTTCTCCCCGGCAGGGAGCAAGCTAGATGTCTACCGGCGATGCATCAATTATAAAACCTATCCAATGGTGCGCCATTGATCAGCCAAATATTCCTGCTGACGTCGCTGACTGGCTAATGGAATTGGGATCGATGACCCGGCGTTTTGAGCAACATTGCCAACGAGTCCATGTCGAACCCCAGCGAGAATGCTTTATTACGCGTAATGAGTTAGGGGAAGATGCAGAGCACTTACCTGTAAGCGAACGCTATTGGCTACGGGAAATCATTTTGTGTGGTGATAATAAGCCTTGGTTGCTTGGGCGCACGGTTATCCCCGAGGAGACACTGTCTGGCCCAGATCGGGCGCTGGTGGATTTAGGCACCCTCCCTCTTGGGCGCTATTTATTTGGTGGGGACAATTTAAGCCGTGATTATATTCAAGTGGGGCGGCAGAATGAACTTTGGGCGCGCCGCTCGTTGCTGCGTCTGTCAGGCAACCCCCTGTTACTGACGGAAGTTTTTTTACCGGCCTCGCCACTGTATTCGGTTTAAGCCGTAGTAAGATTTTGGAGATGGATAAATTGAAGGGAAGTCCTGTTCAGAGCAAATGGCGGGCTTATTGCCGTTTGATGCGGATCGATAAGCCCATTGGCTCATTATTGCTACTGTGGCCGACCCTGTGGGCATTGTGGCTGGCAGGGGAAGGTATTCCTGAGCCCAAAATACTGATTGTGTTTGTCTTGGGTGTGTTTTTCATGCGCGCCGCCGGTTGCGTCGTCAATGATTATGCTGATCGACATATTGATGGTTTTGTAAAACGCACTGCATCCCGGCCATTACCCAGCGGCGTAATCAGTGAGAAGGAGAGCAAAATTCTGTTTGTGGTGTTAGTGCTGCTCTCCTTTGGTTTGGTCTTAACACTCAATAGCATGACCATCTGGCTGTCGCTGGCAGCACTGGCGCTGGCCTGGGTATATCCGTTTATGAAGCGGGTCACTCATTTACCCCAAGTGGTATTAGGTGCCGCTTTTGGCTGGTCAATCCCTATGGGATTTGCCGCAGTGAGTGAAAGTTTACCGCTGGTTTGCTGGTTGTTATTGCTGGCGAACATTTGCTGGACCGTCGCTTATGACACTCAATATGCCATGGTTGATCGTGATGATGATCTGAAGATTGGGGTTAAATCTACCGCCATTTTATTTGGTCAGCATGACAAACTGATCATCGGTTTGCTGCAACTGGTCACGCTGGTTTTGATGGTGGTCATAGGCTGGCTAATTAATCTGGGCGGGGCATTTTATTGGTCAATCTTACTGGCTGGCGCACTGTTTGTTCACCAGCAGAAGATGATTGCTCAGCGTGAGCGTGATCCCTGTTTCCGTGCGTTTTTGAATAATAATTACGTGGGTTTAGTCTTGTTCCTCGGGATACTTATCAGTTATTGGCCGTAAACGCACCGCTAGAAAACAGTCAAAAAAATGGCCGG
>NZ_CQAZ01000025.1:37695-72766 GCF_001152565.1 Yersinia pekkanenii
CCGGCCATTTTTGTTTCTTACTTTTGCTTAGCGCCGTGAGGAGTTAGTTCTCTTCTTTATTTTCTGCCTCGGGGGCTGGCAGTTGATTGCTGGTTTCGGCTGGCATACTGACACTTTCAATGGTCAGCTTCACTTCCGGTGTCATCAACGTGCTCAGCATATTGTAAACTTCCAGCGTATAATCCTGAACGGCATCACCGCTGTCGCTGATATAACCCTCTTCACGCAAAGTCCCTACCAGGGTTGAGAATACCGCTTTATCAAAGAATTCCGGTGCGTTAATCCCGTGCAGAACGGATAACCGCTGTGCCATGATACGGCTCTCTTTCTCCAGCGCCCCACGATTGATACTTGGGTTAGCACTCAGCAATGACAGGGTAATGGCATAGCGTTGCAGGGTTTCTCGCACCCCGGCGGCCAGCAATTGTAGCGGGCGAATACGGGCCGGATTCAGCACCAATTCGTTCCCTTTGTCGCAAATCAATTGCTGGCGAGCCAGTTCATCAATCAGCGTATCCAGGGTCTGTGGCAATTGCTCTTTGCTGTAATGCAGGAATAATTCAGCCTTCAGCATGGGGTAGATCATGCTGATTTGCCGTAACAACTCGGCACGGGTAATACGCCGTTGGTACATGACCATACTGGCAATCAGCGATGGCAGGATCAGCAAATGTTGGATGTTATTACGATAGTAAGTCATCAGCACGGCTTGTTCCCGTGGCAGGATGATAATGTCACCGATATTATCTTTCTCCACCTCAAACTTATTCATATTCAAGGCGTGATTAAGTAACTCTTCCGGCGTTTTATCCGGCACGGTGACATCTTTCGCGTAAGGCACATTGCGCATCAGTTGCAGATAGCAATCGAGCTGCTCAAGCAACTGCTCACGCGTCAGTGAACGCTGACGTGAGGCCAACAATGCGGTAGAACACAGGTTCATGGCATTCGCTGCCGCCGCATTGTTGATTCTGACCATAATTTGACCCGCTAAATCGTTCACTGCCGGTGTTAGCCAGCTTGGACGCTGTGCTTCAATTGGATCGATAGCATCACGCCATTGCGGCACATTGGTGTTCAGATAGGTGGTCAGTGGGATTGGTTCACCAAAGTTGACATAGCCCTGGCCGAGGTTACGCAGCTTGCGTAGGCCCCGCAGCATCTGCCACAGGCTTTCTTTCTCTTTGGTGGCACCGCGCAACTCTTTGGCGTAAGTACCCACTTCCATCACATGCTCGTAGCCGATGTAAATTGGCACCAAAGTGATTGGACGCGTACCACCACGCAGCATGGCCTGAATTGTCATCGACAGCGTGCCGGTTTTAGGCTCCAGCAGGCGACCTGTACGCGAACGCCCGCCTTCAACAAAGTATTCAACCGAATAGCCACGGGTGAATAATTCGCCCAGATATTCGCGGAAAACCGTTGAATAGAGCTTATTGCCTTTAAAGGTACGGCGAATAAAGAACGCGCCCAGACGGCGGAAAATCGGCCCAGCAGGCCAGAAATTCAGGTTAATACCAGCGGCAATATGTGGCGGTACCAGCCCTTGGTGATAAAGCACGTAGGAGAGTAGTAGATAATCCATATGGCTGCGATGGCAAGGTACATAGACGATTTCATGGCCGTCTTGCGCCAACTGCCGCACTCGTTCGGCATTATGGACATTAATACCCTGATACAAACGGTTCCACGTCCAGCTCAATACCCTGTCAGACAGACGCACTGCTTCATAAGAGAAGTCGGCAGCTATCTCTTCCATCAGCGTAATGGCATTTTGCTGGGCTTTCTCATGAGAGATTTTTTTGGTCCGCGCTTCATCAGCGACGGCTTTTTCAATCGCCTTAGAGGCCAATAGCTTTTTGAATAGCTCCTGACGGGCCGGCAGACTTGGGCCAACCGCCGCCAAACGTTGACGAGAGAAGTGCATCCTTGCTACGCGTGCCAATTTGTGGGCGATGGTTTTATCGGTACCGTGCTCACTGGCCATTCGGCGCAGTGATACGGTGGTCGAGAAACGGACAAAGCTATCGCGGCCCAGCCACAATACAGCAAAGAATTTCTGGACACCGTTAAGCACTCGCAGATGAGGTGTGCCATGGCCTTCACGCCCCGGAGAACGACCAAACATCACGGAAACCGGTAGCATCTGAATATCCAGTTCAGGATTATTGCGATGCAGATCCAGATAATCGTGGAACAGCTTTACCGATTCCTGTTTAGGTGCGTAATAGCGAAAGACCCTTGGGCCGTTATCGATAAATACGTGACTGGGAAGTAGCACGCCATCGATTTCCAATGGAATCAATGGGTCGGGCAAGTCCAATGCTTGACACTGTGCTCGTAAAGTCAGCAAATCAGCCTTAGAATTGTAAGGTAATACGTACAGAATAGGACGAGACGGGTCTAACCCTAACTCAGTCACAGGATCTGCCGGAATAACCTTGCTTTTTACCAACAGTTTAAGTGGTAAATTCAGTAACTTATAATATATTTTACGCCAACCTGACATAACTACATGAAGCCTCTTGTTAGCAATTCGTCGCAAGGATACCAGAAACTGGTTTTGAGATCTGTGGTGATGAGACAACAGAAAGCGGCAAAAATCATCATTAACTTAAGATAAAGGCAATAAAACATGGCGAATCAATTAACGGGACTCAGTCGAATCTATAAAGCGGCGGGTTACTCGGTGAAAGGCCTAACCGCAGCCTGGAAGAATGAAGCCGCTTTTCGTCAGGAAGCCGTGGCCGCCATCATCGCTATTATACTGGCCTTCTGGCTGGATATAGATGCGATAGCACGCATTTTATTGATTGGCAGTGTCGCTTTAGTGATCATTATAGAAGTTATTAACAGTGCTATTGAAGCGGTGGTCGACCGTATCGGCAGTGAGTGCCATGAGCTTTCAGGCCGTGCTAAAGATATGGGGTCCGCCGCTGTGTTCTTGGCGATTGGATTAGCACTATTTGTATGGATAATGGTGCTTTGGCAGCATGTCGGTTAATAAAGGTGCGCACAACGTTGTTGATATTAACAGTGATTAATCCCTGTTTTTGTTCACTCTTTGGTTCCCAATACCCACTTACCTGTATATACTCACAGCAAGACTGTATAAACAAACAGGGGGCGGAATGAAAGCACTTACTACCAGACAGCAAGAGGTTTATGACCTGGTTCGCGATCACCTGGCGCAAACCGGCATGCCACCGACCCGTGCCGAAATTGCGCAGCGTCTGGGGTTTCGCTCTCCTAACGCTGCTGAAGAGCATTTAAAAGCACTGGCTCGTAAAGGTGTTATCGAGATTGTCTCCGGCGCTTCCCGCGGCATTCGTTTGCTGATGGAAGAAGAAGATGGCCTACCACTAATTGGTCGGGTTGCCGCAGGCGAACCCCTACTGGCACAGCAACATATCGAAGGGCATTACAAAGTAGACCCATCGATGTTTAAACCGAGTGCAGATTTTCTGCTGCGGGTTAACGGAATGTCGATGAGAGATATCGGTATTCTGGATGGCGACCTATTAGCGGTGCACAAAACGCAGGATGTGCGTAACGGGCAAGTCGTTGTCGCGCGCATTGATGATGAAGTGACGGTAAAACGTTTGAAAAAACAAGGTAATATCGTACAACTTCTGCCAGAAAATAGTGAGTTCCAGCCGATTGTTGTCGATTTGCGTGAGCAAAGCTTCACTATTGAAGGGTTGGCCGTAGGCGTCATCCGCAATGGCGACTGGATCTGATTTTAAGCTTTCCTATATACCCTTCAGTCTGAAGGGTATATTGTCAATTTAACCTCCCGCCTATGTCATCACATTTAAATTAAGAGCATTCCGACAATAATTTATTACCTGCTGTTTTAACTGAGTAATATCAGTAATTATTTCTATTTATAACCGAAAGCTCAGCGATTAATATCACCCTGACTTCAATTGTTAGTATCCTCTGCTATAATTATAACTACGGTAAACGAAACAACGAAAATTAATTTAAATTATGACTGTGATTGGCTAATTTAGATAAAGTTGTTTTTATCAATAGAGAGTGTTTATCGTATTTAATTAAATAAACTGACTAATCCTAAGGTAACGGAGATATTATGAATAAAGATCAAGCCGACGGCAACTGGAAGCAGTTTAAAGGTAAAGTGAAAGAGAAGTGGGGCAAGCTGACTGACGATGACCTGACGGTCATTGAAGGTAAGCGTGACCAACTGGTAGGTAAAATCCAGGAGAAATACGGCTATCAGAAAGAGCAGGCCGAGAAAGAAGTTAAAGCTTGGGAAGACCACAGTAAGTATCGCTGGTAGCCGAGTTAAATAGACTTAAACTGATATTGGTATAAATTAATTGGCTCCTTTTTTAATGAATGCTTTTAAGTAATATTTTCTTGCTGGTTTTATGTTTATTCAAATAACAGCGAAGGTGGTCATTATACTTTAATTTAAGTCATTCTATTCATCTCCAATTTATATCGCCATAGACACAAGGAAGTGTCCGTCATAAAATTGACTATTTGAAATTTATTTATATACCCGTATTTATGCCTATGGCATTAAGCTAATATAGGTGTCTGGTTTTTATTATTCAAATATATCTAATACTGCCGCTTTCCAGCGACAGTCTGATTTTTATCGTCAAGGATCTATTTCTTTTTGGTCACAATAGAGTGGTCATGGTTACAATGGTCATGGCTTTCACAGGCTTCAACTTCCCCGCATCCAGCACATAAACCATGAGCTTCAACTACGCTATGACGCAATACAAAACCAGATTGTTCTGCTAGCTGTGCCAGTGCTTCTTCGATACCGACGGTGGTCCGTTCAGTCACAATCTTGCAGCGATCACAGATAAATAACGCAGAAGTATGGGCTGGTTCTTCAAAATGATGGCACAACACATAGCTATTGGCAGACTCTACACGGTGAATAAACCCTTGTTCCAGCAGAAAATCTAATGCGCGATAAACGGTTGGCGGCTTAGCTTGTGGCTCAGAAACCCGCAACAGATCCAACAAGTCGTAAGCACTGATTGCACCAGGTTGTTGTGCCATCAAACGTAAAACTTCAAGACGTTGCGGTGTCAGCCGGACATTCCGTTGTTGGCACAGACCTTCAGCTTGAGCCAGTAGCTTTGCCTCATTGATAGAGTTCATCATATACATCCCGCAGCATTCAAATTGCACTGATTTTACCATATTTACTGCTAATCGCCGAGAGGCGAAAAGCTGAGGGGAAGCCAAGTGTCACAATTTTGGCAAGTCACCGCATTCGATGACCGCATTATTGGTTTTATGCTTCCACTATCACACGAGCAGTCACAGCAAGGTTCTATGGTATAATCGCCAGTTCCATCCCTTTGTATCGTTCACTCAGTGAGCAATATTAATGGGTAATTGATGCAATAATAACCGATGAAATCACAGTAAATGCACGAAGCCCAGACTTTTTCCAGTACGCCGGCAGTTAAGCCGCACTACCCCCTGCAACGTTTCTCCGTCGCACCGATGCTCGACTGGACGGATCGCCATTGCCGTTACTTTCATCGTTTGCTAACCAAACAAACCTTGTTGTATACCGAAATGGTCACCACCGGTGCCATTATCCACGGCAAAGGGGACTATCTGGCTTATAGCGAGCAGGACCACCCGGTTGCGCTACAACTTGGTGGCAGTGACCCACAGGCATTAGCGCATTGTGCCAAGCTGGCCGAGCTGCGGGGATACAATGAAATAAACCTAAATGTCGGCTGCCCTTCTGATCGGGTGCAAAATGGTCGTTTTGGTGCCTGTTTGATGGCGGAAGCCAGTTTGGTCGCAGATTGTATTAAAGCCATGCGCGATGTGGTTTCTATTCCAGTGACGGTTAAAACCCGCATCGGGATTGACCAACTGGATAGCTATGAGTTCTTGTGTGAATTTGTGCAAACCGTCGCGGAACGTGGTGCATGTGATATTTTCACTATTCATGCCCGCAAAGCCTGGCTTTCAGGGCTTAGCCCGAAAGAAAATCGCGAAGTCCCCCCACTGGACTACGAGCGGGTTTATCAGCTCAAACGCGATTTTCCGGCACTGACGATTGCCATTAACGGTGGCGTAAAAACTCTCGCTGAAGCCAAAGAGCATCTCAAGTATCTTGATGGGGTAATGATGGGGCGTGAAGCCTATCAAAACCCAAGTATTCTGACGCAAGTGGATCGCGAACTGTTTGACCCTAATGCGGCTGTTATTGATAGCGTTAAAGCTATCCAAGCGCTTTATCCTTATATTGAGCAGGAACTGTCACGCGGTGCCTATCTGGGCCATATCACCCGGCATATTCTTGGTATTTTCCAGGGGATCCCAGGCGCGCGTCAATGGCGTCGCTATCTCAGTGAAAATGCACATAAGCCCGGTGCCGATGTCTCGGTAGTGGAGCAGGCGCTGGCATTGGTGACCCGCTCGTAAATTAGCTAAAAGTTAGTCAAATTGACCTCTCCTGTCAGGGGGTTTGGCAGGGGAGTTTATATAAATAGAGTTAATTCAAGCTGTTACTTTCACCACAACATTGGCATGTTTCTTGTAATACTGTTTGGACAGTTTCAGTTTTTGCTGCCGTATTGGGCGACGCATAATTATTAAGGAGCCAGCCATGTTCGAAATCCTCTTTGTTATTGGCTTTTTTATCATGCTGATGGTAACCGGTATCTCTTTGTTGGGCATATTTGCCGCTTTGCTGGTCGCAGCGGCTTTTATGATGGTTGGCGGGTTGTTTGTCATGATGATTAAGCTGCTGCCATGGCTGATTTTAGCCGTTGCTGTCGTCTGGATCTGGCGTGCAATGCAGAAACCGGCAGTACGTCGTTACTGATTATTTTGCTGTCTTGCGGCAACGATCACAGCCTGAAAGTTTAGTGGTGTTAATTGTAGATAAAACGTATTTTTTCTTGAACGTGCTTGCTAGGATGCTAAACGATACGATTTGGTATCACATTTTCATCCCTGTCAGAGGTAAATAGCCGTATAAACGGCACGGTCGTTTAAGTGATCATGATTCTGACAGAATACTCTGCTACACCCCTACATAGGCATCAAAGAAAGCGTTATGACAAAGGGCTACTTAATCGTAGCCCTTTGTTTTTTTAATTCTATGATTAAAACAGCCCATCACTTAAGGGATCAGTAAGCTGGACCCGGTTGTCTGGCGGCTTTCTAATATTTCATGGGCGCGGCGGGCATCTCGCAGAGGGAATTGCTGCGCTTTAGCGACATCAACATTAATTGCTCCGCGGGTAATCAGTGAGAATAGCTCATGACTGGCGCTTTCCAGCTCTTGTCGGTTGGTGACATAAGTATTAAGGGAAGGTCGGGTAACATACAGACCGCCTTTTTGGTTCAGTATCGCCAGGTCTACCCCTGTTACCGGGCCAGAGGCATTGCCGAAGCTAACCAGCAGACCTCTGGGTTTAAGGCTATTAAGCGAGTCCAGCCAGGTACTTTTTCCGACAGAGTCATACACTACGCTAACTTTCTCGCCATGGGTCAGTTCGGCAACCCGCTCGGCGATATTTTCGGTGCGATAGTTAATGGTGGCCCAGGCTCCGGCCGCTTTTGCCAATTCAGCTTTTTCATCGGAGCCGACACTGCCAATCAGTTTTGCGCCAAGTGCTTTAGCCCATTGGCAGGCAATCAATCCGACCCCCCCTGCCGCTGCGTGGAATAAGAACACTTCACCCGGCTTGACTTCATAGGTCTGGCGTAATAAATAATGAACAGTCAGCCCTTTAAGGAAAGACGCGGCCGCCTGTTCGAAAGAAATTTCTTGCGGGAGCAGAGCAATTTTTTCAGCCGCCACATTATGGACTTCGCTGTAAGCGCCGAGAGCTGACTGAGCATACACCACCCGGTCACCCACTTTTATGGTGTTAACCGATGAACCGACTTTGGTGACAATACCTGCGGCTTCAGTGCCCAAGCCACTGGGAAACTGTGGCGGTAGATAAAGCCCGCTGCGGATATAGGTGTCGATATAGTTAATACCGATAGCTTTATTTTCTACCTGAACTTCATGTGCTGCGGGGGCGGCAGGTGTGAAATCAAGGTACTGCAACACTTCCGGTCCACCGGTGGTGGTAAATTGAATATGCTTTGCCATGTTAGCTCCTCGACGTAGATGTATTTTCACCCTACAGGGTTCCGCGCAAGGTGCCAAGGTCTGGTTAATACCGATAAGTGATAGGGAATTCCATTGCTATATAATGAATAATGACCCCTTCGGATATCATCGCGTATACTAGGCCGTTATATTTTATACCCTTCGTATTTGAAGCTGCAGGGGGGTTAGCTGCGCGCACTTACCCGAATCACTTACTCGAGTAAGCTCATCGGGGTTCGTTTGCTGGCTGCCTACCTGCAACTCCAATGACTTTGGGTATATATTTGTCATTTCTCTATTCGCAACCAAGGTAAAGAACACTCTTCATGGCCGCAAAAAAACCAACCAACAAAATGACAGAGCCGCGAGACCGCCAGATGGAAGGGCTGAAACTCCCGCCTCATTCGCTGGAGGCAGAGCAGTCCGTGTTGGGCGGTTTGATGCTGGATAACGAACGCTGGGATAACGTGTCAGAACGCGTAGTCAGCAATGACTTTTTCAGCCGCCCGCATCGCCGGATCTTTACTGAAATGCAGCGTTTGCTGGAAAACAGCAAGCCGATCGATTTGATCACTCTGTCTGAGTCGCTGGAGCAAAAAGGCGATCTGGATTCGGTGGGGGGGTTTGCTTATCTGGCAGAATTATCAAAAAATACGCCAAGTGCAGCGAACATCGGCGCTTATGCCGATATCGTGCGCGAACGTGCTGTTGTTCGTGAAATGATCTCGGTAGCCAACGAAATAGCCGATGCCGGTTACGATCCCCAAGGGCGTAGCAGTGAAGATTTGCTGGATCTGGCTGAATCCAAGGTGTTCCAGATAGCTGAAAGCCGCGCCAGTAAAGATGAAGGGCCGAAAAGTGTCGATCAGATCCTCGAAGCCACGGTCGCGCGAATTGAGCAGCTTTATCAGCGGCCCCATGATGGTGTCACTGGCGTTTCAACCGGCTTTACCGATTTAGATAAAAAGACCGCCGGGTTACAGAAGTCCGATTTGATCATTGTCGCCGCGCGCCCATCAATGGGTAAAACCACTTTCGCGATGAACTTGTGCGAAAACGCCGCGATGATGCAGGAAAAACCAGTGTTGATCTTCAGTCTGGAGATGCCCGGTGATCAGATAATGATGCGTATGCTGGCGTCACTGTCACATGTCGACCAGACTCGTATCCGAACCGGCCAGCTCGATGATGAGGATTGGGCGCGGATCTCCAGCACCATGGGCATATTGATGGAAAAACGCAATATGTACATCGATGACTCATCCGGTCTGACGCCGACTGAAGTGCGCTCCCGCGCGCGGCGTATTTTCCGTGAACACGGTGGTTTGAGCCTGATTATGATCGACTACCTGCAATTGATGCGGGTGCCGGCGCTTTCGGATAACCGTACCTTAGAAATTGCCGAAATTTCACGCTCGCTAAAAGCACTGGCGAAAGAGCTACAAGTGCCAGTAGTGGCGTTATCGCAGCTTAACCGTAGTTTGGAGCAACGTGCCGATAAACGGCCGGTAAACTCCGACTTACGTGAATCGGGATCTATCGAGCAGGATGCTGACTTAATCATGTTTATTTATCGTGATGAGGTTTATCACGAGAACAGTGATGAAAAAGGGATAGCGCAGATTATTTTGGGTAAACAGCGTAACGGCCCGATCGGTTCTGTGCGGTTGAAGTTTAATGGTCAATGGTCGCGCTTTGATAACTATACCGGTATGCAATACGACGACGAGTAATATCCCCTTCGTACTCGAAGTCGCGGGGTTGTTAGCAATACGGGTTACTCGGCCCGTCCATGGGCCTCGCCTCTGCGAGGCCGCCGCAAGCCGCGTTCAAATCTGCTCCTGGCAGATTTGTCACCCGAATCACTGACTTGTGTCAGCTCATCGGGGTTTGTTCGCTTGCTGGCGACCTGCGACACCAATGACTTTGGGCATAACATCTATTAAGGATCAGAAATGAAAGCGGCAACAGCAGTAATCGATCGCCGCGCTCTGCGACATAACTTGCAACAGGTACGGCGCATGGCGCCACAAAGCCGCCTGATTGCCGTTGTGAAAGCAAACGCTTATGGCCACGGGTTATTAGAAATAGCACATACCTTGCAGGATGCCGATTGCTACGGTGTCGCGCGGATTGGCGAAGCGCTGATGCTGCGATCCGGTGGGATTGTAAAACCGATTTTGCTGCTGGAAGGGTTCTTTGCCGCAGAAGATCTTCCGGTTCTGGTGGCTAACCGCATTGAAACAGTGGTACACAGCATTGAGCAACTGGAAGCCTTGGAGGCTGCCATTCTTCCTGCGCCAATTCATGTCTGGATGAAGCTGGATACCGGTATGCATCGTCTGGGTGTGCGCCCTGAACAGGCCGAGGCTTTTTATCAGCGCCTGAGTGCATGCCATAACGTTGTGCAGCCGGTCAATATCATGAGCCATTTCAGTCGTGCTGACGAACCACGGGTGGAGACCACCCACCAACAACTCACCTGTTTTGATGCCTTCGCCACCGGTAAACCGGGTAAACAATCTATTGCAGCATCTGGTGGTATTTTGTTGTGGCCAGATGCACACCGTGACTGGGTCCGTCCGGGCATCATTCTGTATGGTGTTTCTCCGCTGGATTCACCTGATGCGAGCCACTTTGGTTTATTACCTGCCATGGCATTGAAATCAAGCCTGATTGCGGTACGAGAACATAAAGCCGGTGAGCCGGTAGGTTATGGTGGCACTTGGGTCAGTGAGCGTGATACTCGCCTGGGCGTTGTGGCGATTGGCTATGGTGACGGTTATCCGCGCAGTGCACCGTCAGGTACACCCATGCGGGTTAATGGCCGTGAAGTTTATATTGTGGGCCGGGTCTCAATGGATATGATTTCAGTTGATCTTGGGCCGGATGCCTGTGACAAAGTCGGTGATGAGGTCTTACTGTGGGGGGCTGAATTACCGGTTGAGAAAATCGCCGCCTACAGCGGTATCAGTGCCTATGAATTGATCACTAAGCTGACCTCCCGCGTAGCGATGGAATATCTAGGGGAATAAGGTAAGCTGCCTAAGTATATCCACCAGAGTATATACCCTAAATAATTCGGGTTGCAGGAAGGCGGCAAGCGAATAAATCCTGATGAGCTTACATCAGTAAGTGATTCGGGTTATGAGTGTAGCTAACGTACATGCGGCTTGAAGTATCACGGGTATTATTATCAATCTAGGAGAGCAGCACCGTGTTCCAGAATGTTGACGCCTATGCAGGTGACCCCATCCTTTCACTGATGGAAAGTTTTAAAGCCGACGACCGAGCACATAAAGTGAATTTGAGCATCGGGCTTTATTATAATGAACAGGGTGAAATTCCACAGTTGCGGGCAGTGACTACTGCGGAAACCCAACTGAGCGCTCAGCCACACGGGACACCGGTTTATTTGCCGATGGAAGGTCTGCAATCCTACCGAACGGCTATTCAGACATTACTATTTGGTAATGAACATCTGATGCTGGCTCAACAGCGGGTGGCGACTATCCAAACCGTGGGTGGCTCTGGTGCACTGAAAGTGGGTGCTGATTTCCTTCATTATTATTTCCCCGATTCACAGGTGTGGGTCAGTGATCCCACCTGGGAAAACCATGTCGCTATTTTCAGCGGCGCAGGTTTTAAGGTGAATACCTATCCGTATTTTGATAATGACAAACTGACCGTGAAGTTCGATCAAATGCTGGCAACTTTGCAGCAGTTACCGGCCAGAAGCATCGTTTTACTGCATCCTTGCTGCCACAATCCGACGGGTTCTGATCTGACGAATGCACAATGGGATCAGGTTATTGACGTGGCCAAAGGCCGGGATCTGATCCCCTTCCTGGATATTGCCTATCAGGGCTTTGGTGCCGGGTTAAACGAAGATGCTTATGCTATCCGCGCGATGGCGGCGGCTGAATTGCCGTGTTTGGTCAGTAACTCCTTCTCTAAAATCTTCTCCCTGTATAACGAGCGGGTCGGTGGTCTGTCGGTGGTCTGTGAAAGTCAAGACGCTGCGGGCCGTGTGCTGGGTCAACTGAAAGCCACCGTGCGTCGTAACTATTCCAGCCCACCAAACTTTGGTGCGCAGGTCGTTTCGAAAGTGCTGCATGACGATGAATTACGGGCGCAATGGCAAGCTGAAGTAGAACAGATGCGCCTGCGTATTATTGAAATGCGCAGCACATTGGTGCAAGCCTTGAAAGCGGCGCTACCCAATCGTAATTTTGATTATTTGCTGCAACAGCGCGGCATGTTCAGCTATACCGGTTTTAGCGCCGCGCAAGTGGACAGGCTACGTGAAGAGTTTGGTGTGTACCTGATTGCCAGTGGCAGAATGTGCATGGCAGGGGTCAATCACGGTAATGTCCAGCGGGTTGCGGCGGCTTTTGCTGCGGTCCAGTAAGTCTACCTTCGAGTCTCTAAGGCGATAGTAATATCGCCTGAGGTTATTACAACGTGCTCAGCACGGAGAGAACAGGCAGATCGTAAAGACGCCGTAAACCCATCCTTGGAGGCTCGAGCCGCGCCATCCCTGGCGCGGACGCTTTACTCTTCTGCCCATCCTCACCGCCTAACATTGCGTCATCGGGGTTTGTCAGCAGTCTGAAGGCGATAGTAATATCGCCTTTTGTTTTTATTTTTTCCACCAATTTCCCGTCACTTATCCTCATATCCGGTTTGTTTCCCGCTTAGCCCATGGTTGTAAATCGATTAAAGAATATACTGATTAGTGTGGCGGATATATGCCACACGATCATTCATCGCTCACAGTAAATCTTCTTTAATAGGTGCAAGCTAACCCTTCAGCGTATTGCTGTATCCGAAAAAGTGAATGGTTGATGGAATGAATGCGTTATGGAATTAATTGCTTGTAGAATAAATAGCTTATGCGGTTTTTTCGCGAGAAAGTACTGGCCCATTATAGGAGTTAACTCAATGAATAATTCGGCATTACTGGAGTATTGCATGTCCAAACCAGGGGCAGAGCAGAGCGATCATGAGGAATGGCAGACGAACCAAATTAAAGTGGCTGATGTGATGTTTGCAATGGTAGGTGAGATTGGCGGCCGGCCGTCTATTTCAGTCAAAACCAGCCCCGAACTGGCAGAAAGTCTACGAGAGCAACATCCGGAGATCGTGCCGAGTGAACACTTGAACAAAGCGCACTGGAACACGGTGTTTCTGGATGGAAAATTACCAAACTCGCAGTTTTACTCGCTAATTGATCGTTCTTATCAGTTGGTCTTACAGGGGTTGTCGGAGCAGCGGCGGCAGGCGTTAGCGGTTTGATGCTGGACAAAAATAGCCTCTGGAGCAACCTGTCGATTGCCCCAGAGTGCTTAATCACCCAGCGAGTTTACGTTCCAGCATGGGCTTGAGGAAACGGGCGGTGTGTGATGCGGCACATTCTGCGACGGTCTCCGGTGTGCCGGAAACCAGAATCTCGCCACCACCACTACCCCCTTCCGGCCCCAGGTCAACAATCCAGTCAGCGGTCTTAATGACATCTAGATTGTGTTCAATCACCACAATGGTATTGCCCTGATCGCGCAACTGATGCAATACCGCCAACAGTTGTTGAATATCAGCGAAATGCAGGCCGGTGGTCGGTTCATCCAGGATATATAGCGTTTGGCCAGTGCCACGTTTTGACAATTCGCGCGACAGTTTGACTCGCTGCGCTTCCCCACCCGACAAGGTGGTGGCCGATTGCCCCAGGCAAATATAGGATAGACCCACATCGATTAATGTTTGCAGCTTACGAGCCAGTGCCGGAACAGCATCAAAGAACTTGCGTGCCTCTTCGATAGTCATCGCCAGCACTTCGTGGATACTCTTACCTTTGTATTTTACTTCCAACGTCTCGCGGTTATAACGCTTACCCTTACAGTGGTCACAAGGCACGTAGATATCAGGTAGGAAATGCATTTCGACTTTAATGACCCCATCGCCCTGACAGGCTTCGCAGCGACCGCCCTTCACGTTAAAGCTAAAGCGGCCCGGTGTATAACCACGAGTCCGTGATTCAGGTACGCCAGCAAATAGTTCACGGATTGGGGTAAAGATACCGGTATAGGTCGCGGGATTAGAACGCGGCGTTCGGCCAATCGGGCTTTGATCGATATCGATAACTTTATCGAAATACTCCAACCCTTGAATATCACGGTATGGGGCCGGTTCATTGCTGGTTGCACCGTTTAACTGACGCTGGGCGATGCAATATAATGTGTCATTGATTAGCGTCGATTTACCTGAGCCGGACACACCCGTAATACAACTGAATAACCCGACAGGCAGTGTCAGAGTGACATCTTTCAGGTTATTGCCGCTGGCACCAATCAGTTTTAGCACTTTATTCGGATCACCGGCTACCCGCTGCGCCGGAATGGCAATTTTCCGCTTCCCGCTCAGGAACTGGCCGGTCAATGATGCTGGCGCGGCCATAATGTCATCTACGGTACCCTCTGCAACCACTTCACCCCCATGTACGCCCGCACCGGGGCCGATATCAATCACATGGTCCGCAGCCCGGATGGCATCTTCATCATGCTCCACCACAATCACGGTATTGCCCAGATTACGCAGGTGGATCAGTGTTTCCAGCAGACGTTCATTATCACGCTGATGCAAGCCGATGGACGGCTCATCTAACACATACATTACGCCAACCAAACCCGCACCAATTTGGCTGGCCAGACGGATACGCTGTGCTTCGCCACCGGACAGGGTTTCGGCAGAGCGGGACAATGACAGATAATTCAGCCCGACGTTAACCAGGAATTTTAGTCGGTCACCAATTTCTTTCAGTATTTTCTCGGCAATTTGCGCCCGCTGGCCGCTCAGTTTCATATTCTGGAAGAAGCTCATCGCATGACCGATGCTCAGTTCTGAAATCTCTGGCAACGTGGTATTTTCGACAAAGACATAACGAGCTTCGCGGCGCAGACGTGTGCCGTGGCATGAGGTGCAAGAGCGATTACTGATAAATTTGGCCAGCTCTTCGCGCACAGCACTGGATTCCGTCTCTTTATAACGGCGTTCCATATTGTGCAGCACCCCTTCGAATGGGTGGCGGCGAACGGTGGTATCACCCCGATCGTTAATGTATTTGAATTCAATGGTATCTTTGCCAGAACCGTACAACACGGCCTGCTGTATTGCGGCATCCAGCGAGTTAAACGGCGCTTCTATATCAAACTTATAATGCTCTGCCAGTGAACGCAGCATCTGGAAGTAATAGAAGTTACGACGATCCCAGCCACGGATCGCCCCACCGGCCAGTGACAGCTCCGGATTTTGTAACACGCGATCAGGGTCAAAGAACTGCTGCACGCCCAGACCATCACAGGTCGGGCAGGCACCGGCCGGGTTGTTAAAGGAAAACAGGCGTGGTTCTAACTCGCTCATGCTATAGCCGCAAATCGGGCAGGCAAAGTTGGCGGAGAATAACAACTCTTCGACGTGTGGATCGTCCATATCAGCGACTACGGCAGTCCCGCCGGATAATTCCAACGCAGTTTCAAATGACTCAGCTAACCGTTGAGCCAGATCCTCACGCACTTTGAAGCGATCGACCACAACTTCGATGGTGTGTTTCTTTTGCAGTTCTAATTTAGGAGGATCAGACAGATCACAGACCTCGCCATCGATCCGCGCCCGGATATAGCCCTGCATGGCGAGATTTTCCAGTGTTTTGGTATGTTCGCCTTTGCGATCTTTTACCACTGGAGCCAGTAACATCAGGCGGCGGCCCTCTGGCTGGCTTATCACGTTATCCACCATCTGACTGACGGTTTGGGCGGCTAGCGGGACATCGTGATCCGGACAGCGTGGTTCACCGACACGAGCGAACAACAAACGAAGATAATCATGGATTTCAGTGATGGTTCCCACGGTAGAACGCGGGTTATGGGAGGTCGATTTTTGCTCAATGGAGATGGCTGGAGACAGACCTTCAATATGGTCGACATCCGGTTTTTCCATTAGCGATAGAAATTGGCGTGCATAGGCGGAGAGAGACTCAACATAACGGCGTTGCCCCTCGGCATACAGGGTATCGAAAGCCAGTGAAGACTTACCTGAACCCGATAGACCGGTGACAACAATCAGTTTGTCGCGCGGGATAATCAGGTTGATATTCTTAAGATTATGGGTGCGAGCGCCCCGAACTTCGATATTATCCATTCAAATATTTCCCGGATGTAAACTGAGCCTCTCCCGTGCCCTTTTTTACTCTTCGTACTTGAAGCCGCAGGGTTGTTGGCTGCGTTCACTCACCCTAATTACTTACTGGTTGTAAGCTCATACGGACTCGCTCGCTTGCCGCCTACCCGCAACTCCAATTACTTTGAGTAATGTATAGACGCATTTTGCAACGCCGAAAAAAGGACACAGCCAGTACCAAACGAACAATTATGACACAAAAAAACCTGAATGGATATCCAGTATCCGAGTGCAACTCAGGCTGTTATCACGATAAATCTGTAATGCATTCCGCAGTTATGATCAGTTGTGCCGTTTGCCTGTTAGCGTGTTAAACTTACTCGTTTATACTGTACAAAATTTATTTCATCAGGAGAGTTCACATGGCCAGCAGAGGCGTAAACAAAGTGATTTTGGTCGGGAATTTGGGCCAAGACCCGGAAGTCCGCTACATGCCTAACGGTGGGGCTGTTGCCAATATCACCCTGGCGACTTCCGAAAGCTGGCGTGATAAAGCCACCGGCGAGCAGAAAGAAAAAACTGAATGGCACCGTGTGGTGTTGTTCGGCAAATTGGCTGAAGTGGCGGGTGAATATCTGCGCAAAGGCTCTCAGGTCTATATTGAAGGTGCTCTACAGACCCGAAAGTGGACAGATCAGGCTGGTGTTGAGAAATACACCACAGAAGTTGTGGTTAACGTGGGTGGCACCATGCAAATGCTGGGTGGCCGTCAAGGCGGCGGTGCTCCGGCGGGTGGTGGTGCACCACAAGACGGCGGTGCACAAGGTGGTTGGGGCCAACCTCAGCAGCCGCAGGGTGGTAGCCAGTTCAGCGGTGGTCAGACTTCGCGTCCGGCCCAACCGGCACCCGCAGCACAACCGCAAGGCGGCAACGAGCCACCAATGGATTTCGATGACGATATCCCGTTCTGATTTCGCTGTTATTGAAAAACAAATAAATCAAACCCAGTGTAATAGCTGGGTTTTTTATATTGGTCAATCAAGGCATTGCCGCTATTTTTTCACACTGCCGATTAAGACCTGTGAGGATACTTTCTGCTAAATCAATTGGAAAATTATCGGGAAGCCGAGCTTGTATTTGTGTGATTACTCTCGGGGTAGCGGCAATAATCTCATCAATAATACTGTCAGCCTGAGCCGTTCCCAGCCCAACAATTGTGCCCTGCTGTCGCCAATGACGCCGCTGTATATGGTTAATTAAATAGTCATTTTTACTCCCTCGCACCGCCATCGCTAACTTGGTTTTCTGGGCCGCAATTTGATTACGGCCCGCCCCAATAATAGGGTGGGTTGATAGCACATCATAAAGTGGCGTGAGATGGTAATGGCTAGCGGGCAGATGTGTAATGCTGAAGTTTTTTGCATGGCCATCCATTGCTGCCAGTAACCAGAAAATAATCTGCGCTTTAAAGAAGACTTTTCTGTCTTCACTGGCATTATCCGAGCCACTTAAAATCTCCATGATGGTTGTAAGACGGGGCCACCATCCGTTTGATATCTTTTTAAGGGGGAGTCCCTGTCGCTTGGCACATATCCTCTTGCGGTAACCTGACAATCCAGCGGCTATCCGTAAAATGCGCGCTACATCACTCTCGGCCGTTCATCCAAATATTCAGCCGTTGAATGCGACCAGCCATATTACCAATCCTCTTGTTTTGACGGTGAATTTATCGTCTGACTGTTTTCTGGCTGGTGGATTTTACTGGGATGCGGCCTAGCGTTTTTTTTCTCACTGAGGATCAGTTCTACGTCTAAAAGTTGTAATACTTTAAAAAGCCGTTTAACACTGGCTGATGTTGGGTCTGCCTCAAGCTTTGCATAGGACTGCTGGGTGATACCTAACAGTTGTGCCAGACTGGCCTGAGTCAGCCCTTTATTCTTTCGAAAGCCAATCAACGTAGGGCGTAATTGACTCAAAATTTTAATGGGATAGTCCATCAAGACCTCAGCAGGGAATTGTTCTAAGTAGCATAATACCGAGTATAAGCTGTAATCTCACAATACAGCGGATAAGTTGTAAAGTAAAAATACAGCTTTTAGATTGTTATTGTTAATTACAGTCTAAAGGTTGTTTTAACGCGAATGTCAGAATAATAAAGGGCTATCGGGCACTCGACTATAATAACTTTTGTACTGTTGTAACTTTCTCAATCACTTATCATATGGAGCCTGGCTATGGTCATTATCCACCATCTGAATAATTCACGTTCACAACGTATCTTGTGGATGCTGGAAGAATTGCAAATCCCCTATGAGCTGAAGTGCTATCAGCGCGATCTCGGCAGTTTGCTGGCACCACCAGAGCTAAAAAAAATTCATCCATTAGGGAAATCACCGGTGATTACTGATGGCGATCTGACGCTGGCGGAATCGGGTGCCATCATTGAGTATTTGCAAGAAACCTATGATGCACAGGGGTTGTTTAAACCCACTGGCCATTATGACCGCCAACAGTTTCGTTACTGGATGCACTATGCCGAAGGGTCATTGATGCCGTTATTAGTGATGAAACTTATTTTCAGCCGATTGGGTGGGCCACCAGTACCTTGGGTTATCCGGCCAATTGCTAAGGCATTGGGTGCTGGAGTGCAGAAAAATTATCTGAATAAACAAATTGCCACTCACCGCGATTATCTGGAGCAGCATTTAACGAAAAATAAGTGGTTTGCAGGCAGCGATTTTAGCGCAGCAGATATTCAGATGAGTTTTCCTATCGAGGCAATTAATACCCGCAATGGGCTTGAGGGGTTGCCGAAACTGCAAGATTTCTTAGTGCGTATCCATCAGCGCCCAGCCTATCAGCAGGCGATTGAAAAGGGAGGCGCTTTCAAATTAGAAAACGGATAAACCCACAATGGGCTATCAAGGATCACGTAAGAAAAACGGGTGTGAGGCCGCTCACACTTTCATTTCCCGCCACAATTAATGCGCCCCAATAAGTTAATGTAAAAAAATGTCATAAATGTCGCTATCTGGTGTTGATTAGTCGCTGCAAATAGCTAGATAATCGTTTGCCTTGCAATAAAGCTATTTTATTTACCCGTTCGAACTTGGGCAGTGCTCAAAATTCTCACGTACTACGTGTACGTTCCGGTTTTTGCGCGCGCAGGCCACGTTCAAACGGGCTGCAACAATCACGCTTATTGCGGAGGTTCCTTTTCTTCGATTTTTTTTCAGTCATGTGTGCTTCCAGCTAATCGTTTGCTATTTTCTCCACCCTGGGTGTGTTGGAGGAATTGACGAGTTAATCGGCAGGGACGGAAACGATTACGTATGGATAGGATGTTTGACTTGCTGACTACTTTTAAATGACACACAGGGGACATAACCATGTCTAGCACCAACCCTCAAGCGAACCAGGCAGTAAAGCCGAAAGGTTCGCTTGATGCATTTTTTAAGCTTAGTGAACGTGGCAGTAATGTGCGCCAGGAAGTGCTGGCCGGTCTGACAACCTTTCTGGCCATGGTCTACTCGGTGATCGTAGTACCGAGCATGCTAGGCAAAGCCGGTTTCCCACCAACAGCGGTATTTGTTGCAACCTGTTTGGTGGCGGGTCTTGGCTCTTTGCTGATGGGGTTGTGGGCAAACTTGCCAATGGCCATTGGTTGCGCTATCTCATTGACCGCGTTTACTGCATTCAGTTTGGTATTGGGCCAACATATCAGTATCCCAGTGGCGCTGGGCGCGGTATTCCTGATGGGGGTGCTGTTTACTATTATCTCGGTAACCGGTATCCGGTCATGGATATTGCGTAACCTGCCGATGGGCGTGGCACACGGTACCGGCATTGGTATCGGCTTGTTCCTACTGCTGATTGCGGCAAACGGTGTCGGTCTGGTTATCAAAAACCCAATTGAAGGTTTACCGGTAGCACTGGGTGCATTTACCTCTTTCCCTGTAATTATGACGTTATTGGGTCTGGCGGTGATTTTCGGTCTGGAAAAGCTGCGGGTGCCGGGTGGCATTTTGCTGGTCATTATCGCCATCTCGGTTATCGGTCTGATTTTTGACCCAAGCGTGACTTATCAGGGGCTATTTGCGATGCCAAGCTTGGCAGATGCTAACGGCGACTCCTTGATTTTCAGCCTTGATATCATGGGGGCACTGAAACCTGTGGTGCTGCCAAGCGTACTGGCATTGGTGATGACGGCGGTATTCGATGCTACCGGGACCATCCGTGCGGTAGCCGGTCAGGCTAACTTGCTGGATAAAGATGGTCAGATTATCAGTGGCGGTAAAGCACTGACCTCAGACTCCGTCAGCAGCATTTTTGCCGGTCTGGTGGGTGCAGCGCCTGCGGCGGTTTATATTGAATCCGCCGCGGGTACAGCGGCAGGCGGCAAAACCGGTATGACGGCCACTGTCGTCGGTATTTTGTTCCTGTTTATGCTGTTTCTCTCTCCGCTTTCCTATCTGGTTCCGGCTTATGCAACTGCACCTGCTCTGATGTATGTGGGTTTGTTGATGCTGAGCAATGTGTCCAAACTGGATTTCGAAGACTTCGTTGATGCGATGTCCGGCCTACTTTGTGCCGTGTTTATTGTGCTGACCTGTAATATCGTAACTGGCATTATGCTGGGCTTCAGCTCACTGGTGATCGGCCGCATTTTCTCTGGCGAATGGCGTAAATTGAACGTCGGTACGGTGATTATCGCGGTTGCACTGGTGGCCTTTTACGCGGGTGGCTGGGCAATCTAAGCCGTGAGTTTTTGCTGGCATCGGGATTAATAGATTCCCGATGCCGCTATTTTTTTAATAACCTTATTTCTTCGCATTTTTCTATTATCTGTTACCGATTTTTCCCCCGTTGCACAAAAAAGTGATCTACTATCAAAAGCGACGCTCCGGCCCTGTTTGCGGGGGGGGGCGGTGGTCAGATCTTATGTTGAGTTGAGTCTAAGGAAAGCATGGAAATCTTTTTTACAATCCTCATCCTGATTTTGGTGGTGTCGCTTTCCGGTGTTGTCACCCGGATGTTGCCGTTTCAAATCCCCCTCCCTTTGATGCAGATTGTCTGTGGTGCCTTACTGGCTTTCCCCCACTTTGGTTTGCATGTCGATTTTGACCCGGAATTATTCCTGGTGCTGTTTATTCCGCCGTTGCTATTTGCCGATGGCTGGAAGACCCCAACGCGGGAGTTTATTCACCACGGGCGGGAGATATTAGGTCTGGCGCTGGCATTGGTGCTGGTTACGGTTATCGGTATCGGTTATCTGATTTACTGGATGGTGCCGGGTATTCCTCTGGTGGCGGCCTTTGCGCTGGCGGCGGTATTGTCACCAACCGATGCCGTGGCGTTGTCCGGTATCGTGGGGAAAGGGCGAATACCTAAATCAATTATGGGCGTACTGGAAGGGGAGGCGTTGATGAACGATGCCTCCGGTCTGGTCGCGTTAAAGTTCGCCATTGCGGTTGCGATGGGCACCATGGTCTTTACCGTGTCCGGTGCCACGCTGGAGTTCCTGAAAGTGGCTATTGGTGGTCTGCTGGCCGGTGTGGCGGTTACCTGGCTTTACAGTAAGTCGCTGCGCCTGATGAGCCGATGGAGTGGCGATGACCCGGCAACACAAATCGTCTTACTGCTACTGCTGCCGTTCGCTTCTTACCTGATTGCCGAGCATATCGGTGTTTCCGGCATTCTGGCGGCAGTGGCGGCGGGGATGACCATCAGTCAGTCTGGTGTTATCCGTAACGCACCACTAACGATGCGGTTACGAGCCGATAGCGTATGGTCGATGCTGGAATTTGTGTTTAACGGCATGGTGTTTATTCTGTTGGGTCTGCAATTACCCGGCATTCTGGAAACCTCGATTGTGCAGGCCGAACTGGATCCAACTATTCAGACCTGGAACCTGTTCGCGGATGTTGCCATCATTTACGGCGCATTGCTGGTGCTGCGTTTCAGTTGGCTGTGGTCGATGAAAAAAATCAGCAAGCGAGTGCTGACCAAACGGCCACTGGAATTTAGCAATTATACCACTCGTGAACTGTGGGTGGCTTCGTTCGCTGGTGTACGCGGGGCAATTACGCTGGCCGGTGTGCTGTCGATTCCCTTATTCCTCAGCGATGGTTCGGCTTTCCCATCCCGCTACCAATTGGTGTTTATTGCCACCGGCGTGATTTTGCTGTCGGTGATTATCGGGGTTATCGCTCTACCACCATTACTGCGCGGTGTCGTGATGGCAGATAAGAGCGCCAGCCGTGAAGAAATACGTTTAGCGCGGGCGGCAGCAGCTGAAGTGGCGATTGTCAGCCTGAATAAGATGGAAGAGCGTCTGGCCACCAGCAGTGAGGAGAATATTGACCCGGAATTACTGAAAGAGGTCAGTTCGCGGGTCATTGGGACTCTGCGGCGGCGCACTGGCAGTAAGGACGAAATTGAAAATACCTTATTGATAGAAAACCTGGAGCGACGTTTCCGTTTAACCGCGCTACGGGCCGAGCGTGGTGAGTTGTATCACCTGCGCGCGACGCAGAAAATCAGCAATGAAACACTGCAAAAATTGCTACATGATTTGGATCTGCTGGAAGCGTTACTGATCGCAAAAGAAGGTTAATTCCCTGCTTCCCCAAGGTGAAAATCGGTATTTTGTTAGCCTGATGATATAAAAAGTGGCATCGCAGGGTGTAATTCGGATTTTTTTAATTGTTTATCCGTTATCTAATCGTTCTGGGAGTGTTTTCATCGAAACACATTAGATAAAAGGATAGGGATTATGCCTCGATATTTAACAGCGATGATATTCGTGTTGCCATTGTCATTCAGCGCTAGTTGTCTGGCGCAAGCGGGTGTCGAATCAACAAAATGCAGTAATACGGATTTTACCCAGGTACTGTCTTGCTACAGGGAAACGCTGGCAGCAGAACCGCTTATCTATAATTTGCTGAGTCAGGAAAATCTGCCGGGGTTGGAATGGCGACGCTATCAACTGACTTCGCAGCACTGGTCGCCAGAGAATTTGGTGTCTCCTGCGGCATGGCAGCATGAAGTTGAGATCTTTATTCCGGAAAATAGCCCATCAACACGAGCGCTGGTGGTCATCAATAATGGTACCAACTATGGTACTGAGAGCATCCCGCCTTCTGGCCCGAGCGATTTTTCCATCGACACATTGCAAAATATTGCCAGGGCGACGGATACCGTGGTGATAGCGATTAGCACCATTCCCAATCAATTCCTGGAGTATCAACAGGATGGTAAACCACGGAAGGAAGATTACAGTGTTGCTCACAGTTGGGCTTTATTTATGGATGCCCCAGAAGCGCGTTCTACATTACCACTGCATGTCCCCATGGCGGCCGCAATTTCTCAGGCCATGAGCATGGGGCAGCAAGCCTTGCCGGATAAAGCATTAGACAGCTTTATTGTCACAGGTTTGTCCAAGCGTGGTTGGACAACGTGGCTTACAGCGATTGCGGACTCACGCGTTAAGGCCATTGTGCCCTTTGTAATTGATCTGCTGGATACCCGTGTTGCATTGGAACATATGTATCAATCATATGGCGGTAACTGGCCGATTGCGTTTACCCCCTACTATCAGGAAGAGATTGATAAAAAACTAGAAACCCCCGGTTTCGCCAAGCTGATGCAGATTTCAGATCCCTTACAATATTTAGGCACTGAATATCAATCTCGTCTCACCATCCCGAAATATATTATTAATGCTAGCGGTGATGACTTCTACGTACCTGATAATACCGATTTTTATTACGATAAATTACCCGGTAATAAGGTGCTGCGAGTTGCCCCCAATACCAGTCACTATGGCATCACTGCTTTCAGTGAACAGTCATTGATTACCTTTGTTAATCGCCTGCAGCAATCCACCCCGCTGCCGCAATTGAACGCCAGTATTGATATAAAAGATAAGGTGGAAACCTTGACGGTAAACTTGTCTGAGACACCGGATAACGTGCTGTTATGGACCGCCGTTAACCCTGAAGCCCGTGATTTTCGCTATGCATGTGATGTGCGATACACCGCATTTCCGCTGGCGGTGAGCCCGGCCAATACGCTTGAAGTCGCACTTAGCTCCCCAGCTACTGGCTGGTAGGCCACCTTTATTGAAGTTACTTTCGGTGATGGCTTGGTGGCAACTACACCGGTTTATATCTCACCAAAAGAGAGTTATCCCACTACAGCACCGCCTACGGGAGGGGCTGCATGCAAAACTTTACCAGGGCGTCAGCCCATCGCAGTAGCAGATGGGGTGGAGATAAACAATCCTGTGGTAGTGAAAGCACCGCTGTAGCCTAGGGGATTCAGGTAATAAAACACTCGGCTAGTCGGTTCCTCGGCTGGCCTATATGGATTTAGGCAGATGGCATTGTAGCTGTGGGATCCCAGCGTCAGGAAAATGTGACTGATGGAATAGCCTTGGTGACATGTGATCGTTAATTAAGGCTGCTTTGTATTCGTAGTTCGCCGTTGTATTGAGCGGAGGCTTGAACGTGCCAGAGTGTTCACAGGAATGGTGAATAAGTTGGGCGATTACTTTTGTGGGTAACAGTGAATCGAAACATATTTAGGGATGAAGCGAACAGAGTCACCTCTTTTGGGGGGGAATAATGTTACAAAAGTTACACTTGCGGAAAAGTGTACTTCTGTAACATTTACTTTTACTGGTTTTTCCCTGGTGTTGACTAGACTAGCGTTGTCGCCTGACTCTTCTGGTCAGGTTTTTTTATCAACTAATGCTGATTATTATACGGATACTGATACGGGACGATAGTTGTACTAAGGTGCAATGATATATAGCACTTTAAGACAGTCAACGGAGACGGTGAATGCAGTCGAATTTCAAAAAGAGTGAAGAGATAATCGAAATACTGCGTGATTATATCGATAGAAAACTCATCATTTATGACTACCCAAGATACGTCTATATGGTGATCAATAAAAAGAATCCAATCGTATTTTGCGTCTCGCTTTAACTCTTCATCTTCATTTAGTCATGGTTTCAATTTTTCTATTTGATTGGTTCGCGATACCTTACCGATGCGACGGATAATCCGATAAGGTATGCCCTATTCGAGGTTGATCTACTCATTCGTCGTTTCTACATACTGTATTACCTGCGCAGCATTATAACCCTATGGTTATAATGCTCTTAATACAGCGACGGTGAGCCTGGTGGGCGGGTTTTAAAGCGGCGATGTAACCACAGATATTGCTCTGGCGCGCGCATGATTTCTTTCTCGATAACTTTGTTCATATAGCTGGCAGCTGCTATCTCATCGTCAAATGGATAGTCTTCCAACTCAGGCTGGATCAGCAGGTCATAACCACTGCCATCCGTTTTGCGCAGTAAAACCAAGGGTAACAAAGCCGGTTTTGCCAAGCGGGCTAGTGTAAAGGTGCCGCTGGTGGTGGCCGCCTGCTCCACGGCGAACAATGGTGCAAATACACTGCCACGCGAGCCATAATCCTGATCCGGTGCAAACCATACCGCTTCACCTTTTTTCAGTGCCCGCACCATGCCACGCAGATCTTTACGGTCAAGCATGGCTTTATTGGAACGCATCCGGCCCCAGGTTTGTACCAGTTCCATCACTTTATTGTTGTGCGGGCGATACATCGCCATCATCGGCTGGCATTGTCCCATTGCCCGACCACCCAGTTCTAGTGACATAAAGTGTACACCAATCACCAATACGCCCCGATGACCTTCCTGAGCTTTCTTCAGGTTATCCAGACCGGTAACGGTAAACCAGCGTTTCACTCGAGCATCGGGCCAAAACCAGGCCATACCGGTTTCTATCAGCCCCATACCTAAAGATTCAAAATTACCAAGGATAGTGCGTTCGAGGGTCTGCTGGTCCATATCAGGGAAGCAAAGCTCCAGATTACGCCGGGCTATGGAGACCCGACGTTTAAGAAAGAGCATTGAAGCGCGACCCAGCCACATCCCCAATTTGTTTAACAGTGGGTAGGGGAGTTGAACTAACAGGAACAGGGTACCAAGGCCAAACCAGGTTAGCCAATAGCGCGGGTGAAGCAGTGAAATATGGAATTTCTGCGACTTTATCATATGAACTCTACCGTTATGCATTAAGTGCGAACGTGTAACGCATATGGATGTAACTCGATAGCGGTACATATCTCCAGACACTGGTGGTCAACTATCGTTTTAGTCAATACGACAATTAACACAATTTTTACATTAAAAGCGGGGATCTCGTAGGAAACTAGCGTAAAGCAGGCTGCCTGTAGCAAGGGCAACCTCTGACGGATTATATCATAACCGTGGCAAATGAAAGGAAAAGATCAGCGCACAGCTGTGTTGGTTGAGTTATCTCGACATACGTTGCGTTATTGAACTGTATAGGGGAGGCTAACATGTGTTGCGGATAATGATTTTTGCTAGTATCAGAAACGAAAAAACCCGCACAAAGGCGGGTTATTTTATTCAGAATGACTTAACTGCTCAGGGCTATCACCTTCATCGCTATCGTAAATCATTCCGAACTATTATTGGCTTTTACAGCGCAATAACGTTTACTGCTGATGGGCCTTTAGCGCCGTTCTCAATAGAGAACTCCACGTTTTGACCTTCATCTAAGGTTTTGAAATCATTGCTCTGGATAGCAGAGAAGTGAACGAACACATCTTTGCTGCCGTCAGCAGGAGTGATGAAACCAAAACCTTTATCAGCGTTAAACCATTTTACTAAACCAGTCATTTTATTAGACATAGAGATACTTCCTTCAATTATTTCATATTGCCGCCATAGGCGAACGGATAGGCTTTGGGCACAACTTATGGGGGCACTTAGAAGGAATTTCGCGGAGAAGAGGTATCTGTCTGATAACGCTAATACGGAGAACTGCTTTACTAAAACTGCTTGCATAAATGTTACTGTCAACCGGGTACTGCTTTCTTGATTTATTTGGGGAGCGGCTACACTGCTCGGGTCTGGCCGTCATCGCTATCGGCAGCCTACTCCCCTAATCACACTGTATTACAGAGCGACTACGTTTACTGCTGATGGGCCTTTAGCGCCGCTCTCAATAGAGAACTCAACTTTTTGGCCTTCATCTAAGGTTTTGAAATCATTGCTCTGGATAGCAGAGAAGTGAACGAACACATCTTTGCTGCCGTCAGCAGGAGTGATGAAACCAAAACCTTTATCAGCGTTAAACCATTTTACTAAACCAGTCATTTTATTAGACATAGGGATACTTCCTTCAATTATTTTTGCCACAATAGTGTAGCGAACGTGGTCTGTCTTTCAGAGGATAACTTACTTAGGCACTTAGGAGGAGACTCACGGAGAAGGAATATCTTTGGATATGCTTTAACTGAGGACTGCTTTACTAAAACTGCTTTCATAAGGTCTGTGTTCCAAACCGATGAAGCTATTAAACCACAACGCATTCCCTGCGGCAACCTAATATTTGACATTAATAAGTTGTGTCAATGATTTTTCATCTATAAAAATACCACGAATTAAGTTTTTAATGTTATTAAACAAGTGATTATACTGATTAATATAGGCAGATAAATTATTTGATATTTTTTGTATTTGGCTGCTAAAAGCCGGAGGAGGGCCTCCGGCTTTTGAATTTAGCGAGGAGAAACAGTCACGGTACCGCTACGATCGCTGGCAATCATGACACGTTGACCTGCACCGAAACGGGTTGGACCTTGCGCCTGCACGACGACAATGCTGCTGCCATCATCTCGGCGGATTTCCAGTTGCACACCTTCACTGCGGTTCATCGCGCTTTGTACACCCTGACCCGCCATACCGCCGGCAACTACCCCACCAGCTGTTGCCAGGCTATTACCACGGCCCCCACCGATAGTATTACCCAAGAACCCGCCAACCACGGCACCACCAATGGCACCGGCAACGTTATTTTCACTGCCACCCTGGATAGTGACCGGACGTGCGGAGACCACGGTACCGTAAGTTACCGTTTGTACCTGTCGTGCCTGAGATGCAGTGAAAGTATCACCAGACGCGGTTCTGTTGTTGGCACACCCACTTAATACGGTAGCTGCAAGCGCTACGGCAATGACCAGCTTATTCATAATCAACCCCTATTTATTCAGTACAAGTCAGACATCCACTAATAATCATCAAATACTCTATACCCGCCATAACTTCAAGCCGCATGTGTGTTGGCTTCCTTCATTTACCCCAGTCACTTACTTATGTAACCTCTTGGGGAGTCACTCTATTGTCGCCTTCCTGCCACTCGACTTATTTAGGGTATAGCTAGTTGTTAATAATGACTATAGCCTGATTAGTATTCATTTGAGGAGATAAATATAGAGCAGACTCTTGGTATCATCATTTCAATAAAAAAGGCACTAACCAATTAAGGAAAGCGCCTTTTTAAACAACAAGTTAACTGACTAGTATCAGTTCATGCCGTATTCTATAAAGTGCTGTTTTTTATGGTTTAATATGGTTCGCCGTTGTTCATATAACTTTTTGATATTTATTAAGTATTAGCATATTCTTGTTCATACTCGTTTACGCTTGTTTATTGAGGTGCGGAGAACGGTGTAGTCTATGGTGTAGTCTGTGCAACGTATGAACTGAGATTTCTATGGCTGGTGGAACGAACAAACTTAGTGATTCAACGCTGAGAAAAATAGTAGGTCGGGAAAGTCCAAGCGATAATTTTTACGCTGATGGCGATGGCCTGAGCATCAAAGTAACTAAGTCCGGTGTTATGACTTGGTTTTTTGCTTATCGCTTGGGTGGTCGAGAGGTAAAACCCCAACGCCTGAAGCTGGGAAACTACCCGGATATGAGTCTTAAGTTGGCGCGTGAGAAGCGTGAACAGTGCCGTTCATGGCTCGCAGACAGTAAAGACCCCAAGTACCAGTTAAACCTCACGGCAGCAGAAACCTTGAAACCTGTCACTGTTGAGGATGCTTTAAAGTATTGGATCAAGGAATACGCCACCGGCCACCGCGCTAACGTCGAACGACACAAAGCCCAGCTCGAAAAACACATATACCCTTATATCGGCGCTCTACCACTGTCACGGTGCGAAACCCATCATTGGTTGGAATGCTTCGACCGCATGAAGAAAGACACGCCTGTAGCTGCTGGTTACGTTTTTCAGATGTGTAAGCAGGCTCTCAAGTTCTGTCGAGTACGGCGCTATGCTATTAGCAACGCTTTGGACGATCTGACCATACCAGATGTAGGCAGCAAGCAAGATAAAGGCGATAGAGACCATACAGACGACGAGATCGGACAAATTTGGAGGGCTAGCCAGCAACTTAAGTTTAAACCGTACTATGCCGCCATGTTTCGACTGCTGGTGGCGTTTGGTTGCCGAACCCAAGAAGCCAGATTATCTACCTGGTCAGAGTGGGATTTAAAAAAATGGGTATGGACTGTTCCAAAAGAGCATAGCAAGGGTGGTACGAAAATAGTTCGCCCGGTACCAGACGCAATAAGGCCATTCATTGAGGATCTATATCGTCAGCATAAAGACAGTGGCTTACTGCTTGGTGAAATAAAGCAATCAAGTGCTGTGAGCGCTTGGGGGCGTTTGGTCTGGAAACGCTTAGGCCATGCCGAACCTTGGTCACTTCACGATATCCGACGAACGTTCGCTACTAAATTAAATGATCTGGGTGTTGCCCCACATGTTGTCGAGCAGTTGCTGGGCCATACGATGCCGGGAGTGATGGCAGTATATAACCTTAGCCAATATATGCCAGAGAAGCTGGTGGCGCTGAATATGTGGTGTGAGCGTTTGGGACTGCTGGCCGGTGAACATGATAATGTTATTTTGTTGCAGGTGAAGAAATGAAGAGAATCAATTCAAAAATAGATTTGCCGAAAGAATTTAACTTAAATAAATATAACGCATTATCAACTATGTCTGATAAGGATTTATTTAGGCAGGTTTATAGTCGACAGGCATACTTAGGGGGGGTAGGCAGTTATGATTCCAGTACGTATTTTTTAGAATATGGCGAGTTATTACCGCAACCTTTTGATAGTCGTGATCCTTTCGATGAGTTTGACATGTCAATGCCGGAAGAATATTACGATTTCAATGGCGGTAGAGAGCGTTTGGCTAATTATCAGAAGAATATTGATACATCAAGAAGAATAACTAATGGCTATGGATTACATGGAGTAACACGACATCAGGTATCATTTTTATCAGAAAGTAATGACACTAACGGTAGTCGGGTTGGGATGCCTTTAATTATTGATAATGAAGAATTTAATGAAGTTTTAGAGTCGGGAGATGAAAATCACGGACTGATAATGGCAAGAATGACGGACTCTATTAGTATGATAACTAATGAGGGGTTATTATTAACTGTCGATTTAACAATACCCGATGAACTTTTAGTTGATGATTTTAAAAAATTATTACCCATTTGGCGTAAAGAGATTGGCATTGAATCTGTAAATGTTCCTTTTAATAATTCGTGGGATGTAATAAGAAGAAAAATAGTAGATTATAATATTATTCCATATATTGATTTAATGGCGTGGTCGATAGACAGTAGATGTACCATCTCCCAAGGAGTGCTTGCTGTATCACTGTTCCCTAGCGGGGAAAAAGATGCATTTGCAATAGCGCAAACAATCAAGCCGTTTGTAGATAAACTAATGAATGAAGAGTCTTTAGAAAAATTCCGAAGAGAAATTTCTAAATAGTTTAATTAACAGATTATTTATCAATTAAAAAATAGTTGTTTTATTACCATCGCTATGCCTAATTAATTATTAAAGAATGCCCTTGTTGAACCAACATAAACAAGGGCGTTTTTCTATGAACAATCAAATAACCAATCTAGACCGCACCGTTCGCGAACCTGAATGCCGTAAATTAACAGGGCTATGCCGAACCACACGTTATCTAATGGAAAGAGAGGGGAGATTCCCCGCACGCCGGAAACTTGGTGGGCGTGCTATTGGCTGGATGTTATCTGAGATTCAGGTATGGCAACAGAACCAGCCAAGAGTAACCACTGATAAAGCATGTGAGGTGGGATATGAAAACTGAAAATATGGCCGCAATCGGTCAGGGACAGACTCACACCAAAATTCAGGAAAGCGATATTAGTTCTTTTGAATTTAAGTCTGTAGACGGGGCATTATTGGCAACGGTGGGGGTAGTGGCCATCAATGACCAGCCTTGGTTTATGGCCTCAGATGTTGCCGTCGCTCTCGGGTACAGCCAGACCCAAGCACTCACCAAGATAGTGGATGATGAGGATAAAAATTCGGCGATCATCCAAAATGGATGTAACTATCAAAATCAATCAGTTATCAACGAATCCGGTTTATATACTGCCGTTATCGGTAGCAACAAGCCAGAGGCTAAGCGGTTTAAACGTTGGATCACTGTCGAGGTGTTGCCGGAAATCCGCAAAACCGGTGGATATCTCCTCCCGACCATGCAAACCAAATTGCCCGATTTTACTGATGAAGTGGCCGCAGCCCGCGCATGGGCGGATGCTCGTGAAGAGGGGTGTAAGGCTCTGGCGCTGAGTTACCAGCAAGCTGAGTATATTCACCACTTGGAAAGTCTGTTTGCTGACGGCTTAACCCCCGTTCAGTTTTGCAAGCGTTTAAACGGCGTTAATACCAGCCGTATCAATGCCTGGCTTTCTGGCAAAAGCTGGCTCTTCGATGAAAACCCTAACGGACGGAATGCCCGCTGGCGCGTGTATGCGTATGCACGGGATCGGTATTTGACAGAAAAGAACACTCGGGTTGCTCACGGTGAGGGTTTTACCGCCTTCACGCCAGTTCTGTTGCATAAAGGTGCCGTGTGGATTTATCGCCATTATCTGAAGGGTGAGTTACCCATGAAAGTAAACTGGAGCGGGGAATATACGCACGATAAGGAATTGGCAGGGGGCGACAATGCAGGGACTGAATAAAACAAAAGCGGCCCTGCAAGGCCGCCAATGTCACTACAGAAACACTAAGCCGAGCCAGATTACCACACTGATCGATCAGGTCAATAACCTTGGGCGAGTAAAGGGATGCTCAGAAGTGAGCAACGGTCATAAGTTAACCGCGCCATTGGCGCAGTTAATTCGAGATACCCGCAAACTTGCTCACACCGGAAATTCCACATATTTAAAATCACTTGCTACCTGGTGGGTATGTCCAGATCTGGATAGACCTATTTACGCCCAACCTATAGGCGTATGCCTACTCCCTCTGTGGGGGTCTATGGCAATGGCTGATACCCAAATAAGGTATTTAGTCGCGGGAGGAATTCCACCCTTGAAACAAAATCAATCTGTTAGCTTTGCTTTCTTGCGCTGGCGGCGTTTGATTTCGCCTTGCAAAGCAGATACTACAAATTGTCCGATGCTTTCGCCTTCCTCTTTGAGTTCTTCAACTGAGTTGGCAATATCGTGTGGGACACGAACATCAAATCTTTTTGATTTTGCATTTACAGATTTTGTCGCCATCACTGGTTTTCCTGTTTATTGGTGTCCGACAATAATACATGTTTTTTTCTGCATTGAAAGTGTTGACTTGTCCGACACCTTGCATCTATTCTATGTCCGACACCTTGATTGTTTCCAAGGCGTAGAAACAGCGAAGCCCGGAAGTGTCTCACCACTAACCGGGCCTCTTACCACCAACGTTAACGCATGTAACGAGGTAGCTATGAAGAATCATATCACACCCATAAGTGGGCGGACTGCTTACACCCTAAATACCGCACGTTCTAAATTCACCTGGTTGTTTATTGGCACACCAACCAATACACCTAACTGCACCCCCATTGTATTACGTACCGAAGCTGATACAGAAACGGAAGCCCGTGAACTTTTCCCCGCGTGGTCGCTGACCTTTGCCGCAAAAATCCGTACTGAGTGTTCCGTCTCTGACCACCGTAGCGGTGTAGTTGTGTTCGATTTAATGGAGGTACGCCATGCGTAAATCAGAAATGACGGTGGCTATGGTAACCCTCCAGCAGGCACAAAAAGCAAGCGCGGTCATTCGTGCACTTCATCATTCTTGGGTAGAGCTTCCGGGCCATGAAGTTGAATTACTGCTTGAAATGTCTTCGGGGTATGCCGACTCAGTAACTGAGTACCTGATCAGCCTTTCAGGCGAGGAGATCAGCCATGCATAAACTAAAGCCCAATGAGCAGATAAACAGACTGAGCGGTGCCGTCAAAGATATGGATTGTCTGTCACGGCAAGCGTTGTCTGAAATCGTAGCCATTACTGATCTGTTGTTGCACTGGATGGAATCACCGGAATGCTACCACCACATAGACAAGGTGGCCGACGCGCTAAATCTCATCTCCTACAGGGCACAGGAAACTATTGATAATGTTGGCCGCGAGGCGGAATCAGTGGGTTGCGAATACATCGATCATGACCGAGAACGCCGCCATGCCGCTGCGCATCAATACAAAATGGGGAGGGGCGAACATGCGTGAACCTATGCCAAATGACCGCTACAGCGACAATCACGGCCTACCGGTCACTGTACAAAACGTTGCTTTTAACCGTGTCACATTCAGTCGTGACGGATATCCAGCCCCTTGCACTGTGCCACTGGTGCGCTTCATTGCTGAATTCACTTTATCGGGAGAGCCTGACCATGCCAACTAATCAAATCAATGTGACAAAGAAGGCCTCTCAGCTTGCATCATTGTTATTAGCTATCAATTGTTCGGATAAGCCGGTAACTGAGTTTGATAAAGAGAATCTGTTCGATCTTGCTATCGACATATCTAATCAGATTGTGAATTACCTCGTCTCAGTAGAAGCAAGTCAGGGAGAAACTAGCCATGTCTGATATTTACCATCATACGATTGTTAGCCATCAGATTTTATGTGAAATGTCTGGCGAGGAACTTTCTTCGTTGAGTAGCTGTAGTGAAGCGGCTTTTTATGCCATCACCAAAGGGCTTACATCAGTAGGTAATCTTATTTCGTCCGCGATTGACAATAAAGACTACGAAGACGAAGAGGCCAGAAGTGATTTACGCAATATTGGCACAATGCTTCAGACATTACCCAGAATTGCGGAAGCCATGGCTGAGAACTGCCGTAGCGCTAGTTACATTATTGGCAGTCGCAACGCAGGGGAGGCAATCAAATGATCAGCACATTGAAATTTAATGATCTGGAAAAGCGTGTTGCTGCTCTTGAGTTGGCTTTAGCGGCTATGCAACGTAAAGGCTCGGTACCGGAAGGAATGGCACCTCTTACCACTCTGGCGGCTGAAATGGGGCTATCCACCAGCAAAGCGGAAGAGCTGGCGAGAAATTGTGGTGTGATGATAGTTCGCCATGGCAGTGGCCACGCAGTACATGAGGCTAAATTCCGTGAGGCAGCTCTGATTGTTATCAAGGGTGCCAAGCGTAAATACGGCAGCAAGTACTGGTATCACCCGCTGATCGGCAAGTTCACCATGTCAGCGAGGCCACAGCTATGAGTAAGCCACAGAAGGTAAGTGTTAACCAATGGCCCAATGAATTGTTTTCCTGTGTCTACCGTTGGGTTAATGGTCGCCCGATTGAGAAGGCTGCGGCGGCAAAAGCCATATTGCAAACGATAGCAGGAACGCCTCTCAATGGTCTGGCGGTAAGACTGGGTTCTTTCGCTATTGGAACTGTTACGCCGGAGTGGTTAGCCGACAAGGGGTTCCATTCAGCCAAATCACCCGAATACGCACGTGAAAAACGCGAAGCGGTAGTACTGGAGTTTATCAGCCGCCCTGATCTGGT
>NZ_CQAZ01000026.1:0-25847 GCF_001152565.1 Yersinia pekkanenii
CAAAGATGTTGGCGTTCCTATTGAGTGGGGCGGCGACTGGAAAACACTGAAAGACGGGCCTCACTTCCAGCTTCCACACAAAGAATATCCGGCATGAATCGTGTAACGGTAATACTCGCCGCTGTCCTGATAGCCATCTTCACTGGATTGTGCGGGTTAACTTTTCACTACTACGGGCAATCGGTAGAGAAGGATAAAACCATCACTACAGTAACCGGTGAAAGGAATGAAGCTCAATTCACGCTAGGAAATTACACCACGACAGTTCGTCTATTCAACGATATCGCCAAGGCCAACGAGCATGAAAAAAACCGCATTAGCAATGATGGTGAGGTACGAGCTGCTGCGATTAAAAAAGATATTGCTGGGGATGAGTGTGCTATTCGGCTTGTTCCTGCTGCCGCTGCTGACCTCCTGCGCCGGCACACAAATCAAATACGTTCAGGTGCCACAGGTACCGATACCAGCAAGCTTACTTTCTGACTGCATCCCTCCGGAGATGCCTGAAATATTAACTTGGGGTAACAGCCTATTACTGAATGACACCTTGCTAACGGTGATAGAGCAGTGCAACGCAGATAAGGCGAGCATTCGCAAGATTGAGGAGAGCAGGAGTAAATCATGATTAGTAAATTAATATCTCTAACTATTTGGCTACTGCTTGCATTCAGTAGTGCTGGTCTATGGCAGGCTTTGAATCTCGCTCTATCCATGCTTGCTGCTTATGCCGTAGTGACTGAATTTTTATTCGGTGCTTTGGGCTGGCGAGGCTATGAAGTTATCCGATACCGCTTAATGGAGTAATAAATATGGCTACTGAATACTTTGATAATCCAACTCAAGGCCGTAAAGACCTTGACGAAAGCATCCCATCTCAAGAGTAACAAACAGAATTGTTTAACCCCACTGGAGGTTGATCATTATCTTGGCGGCTCGGAAAGACGAGAAGTGGTGTAGCAACGCCGAGAGGAGTAGCAAAGCCGCGAACAAAGAACATGAAGGCTCAGTTTAACGACTGGGCCTTTTTTATTGGCAGTAAATCACCGCGCATTCTCCGCGCAATAAAAACCAAGAGTCTTTTTCGGGATGTGAGGCAGAGATAGGACGGTGGCTTTCATCGTGCCGCTCTTGGGCTGTCCATATCTGGAGAACTGACTCATATCCCCAAAAGGAAATACGATGAAGCACCTAATTAAAATCGCAAATGGTCAGCCTGTTGTAAGCAGCAAAGTTGTTGCTGATGAATTTGGTCGTGAGCATAAAAACCTCATGCAAAATCTGCGTTCACTTATTGATAGCGGCCATTTAGGTGAGCTTGATTTCAAGCCCTCCTCTTATACCGACAGACAGAACAAAAACCAACCATGTTATGAGTTGACAGAGCGCGGGTTTCTGATCGCCATGCCATTCATTGGTGGTGATAAAGCAAGAGATGGACAGGTTCGTCTGGTTGATAGTTTTATTGCTTACCGGGAAAAAGCTAAACGTGAAGCAGCTATTCAGGCCGAGCGTGATTTAGCTAGGGTTGAATACCGGCCAATGACCAATGCGATCAAGATCAGCAAAGAAGCGGAAGGGAAAGAGGCCGAACATTATCACTTCAGTAATGAAGCTAACCTGATAAACCGTATTGTGCTTGGCGCAACTTCTGCGAAGTTCAGGAAAGAGAATGAAATCGGAAAGGCCGAGGCGATTCGGGACTATCTGACCGCTGAGCAAATCCGGGCCATTACTGAACTTCAGCGGGCAGATACGGTATTCATCAACATGGGATGGGACTTTGAAAAGCGCAAGTCTGAGCTGACCAGGATGTTTGAGCGAAACCACAAGACGCCACTAATCAAAGAACAACACCGGTTGGCGGCCTGATCATAACGGCAAACAAATACGATGAGGATTGCTTCTCTGAAATGTCGGCAATGCTTGATATCGCCTGCCAAAACTTAGCCGTTGGCAGGATAGATGAAGGCAGAAAAATGACTGAACTTGCCAAGCGTAAACTGGACGAGTTTAGAGATGACACATTCCCGATTAAGCCTGAATAACTGGATTGAGAGCCACTTTCACAACGGCTCTCAATCATTACCCACTGGAATAAATATGACTCAGAAGTGGAATATCACAGTCGAAACACAATCAGGTGAAACCTACGTTGGGGTAATGACGCGCCAGCAACCTGAGATAGTGAATGGATTCGTTGCTATAGCCACTGAAGAGGGAGAGTGGATTTATCTAAAGCCGGATGAAGTGAAGAAAATGCACTTTGTTCCTGTGGGAAATGCTGAAGAAGGAAAAGATAATGAAAACAGGAACGCTGACCTACAAAGTGAGCCTAAAGCCGAAGATGAAGTGGGTTCTACTGATAGCGGGGGTTCTTCATTGGAATTGGATGACTGATAAGTGCTTCACGCGGGAATTGGTAACAAGTGAGTATGTGAGTTTATAAAGCTCTGCAAAAGGTGCTAACAAGTGCCTTTGACAGAATCTTATAGAGGTTTCAGGTTTTATCGATTGGAAATTTCACGGCGTTTTACCCCAAATCAAAAATTCAACCAGCGGAATGTTCTGTTATGGCAAGTCTGACAATCAAGCAAGAGGCTTTCTGTCAGGCATACATCGAAACAGGTAATGCTTCAGAGGCTTATCGGACGGCGTATGCTGCTGACAAGATGAAGCCTGAAAGTATTAATCGCAAAGCTAAAGAGTTGCTGGATAACGGCAAGATCGCGGCAAGGGTGGCTGAATTACAAGGCGAAATTAAGCAGCGCCACAATGTAACCGTTGATTCACTGATTAAGGAGTTGGAAGAAGCTCGCAAAGCCGCATTGGCCGCAGAGACACCTCAATCATCGGCCGCTGTTGCTGCAACGATGGGTAAGGCAAAGCTGGTCGGGCTGGATAAGGTGGTAATCGATCACACGTCATCTGACGGTAGCATGGCAACTAAGCCAACAATAATCAGGCTGGTAGGGGTAGAGTCAAATAATGGAAAGCCAAGTTGACCTACCTATCCCCGCCAAGCTAGTCCCTGTATTTGCAACTGAAGGCGTCCGTTACCGTGGCGCTTATGGCGGACGCGGTTCTGCCAAGACGCGCACATTCGCATTGATGAGCGCAGTGAAAGCGTATCAGGCAGCAGAGCAGGGATTAAGTGGTGTAATACTCTGCGCCCGTGAATATATGAACTCTCTTGAAGAGTCATCCATGCAGGAAGTGAAACAGGCTATTCGTTCTGTTCCATGGCTTGATGATTATTTCGATATTGGTGAGAAGTACATTCGGACTAAAAACCGAAATGTGAGTTATGTGTTTTGCGGCTTACGGCACAACCTTGACAGCATTAAATCGAAGGCCCGGATTTTGGTTGCATGGGTGGATGAAGCCGAATCTGTTTCTGATATCGCATGGAAGAAACTTAGGCCCACCGTTCGCGAAGCTGGGTCAGAGATATGGGTAACATGGAACCCAGAGAAAGACGGCAGCGCCACTGATAAGCGATTCAGGAAAACCCCTCCGAAAAACTCAATGATTGTCGAGATGAACTATGGCGATAACCCATGGTTCCCTGATGTGCTAGAAGAAGAGCGACAGGATGACCTCGCCAGCATGGACTATGCGGATTACGCATGGATTTGGGAAGGTGCTTATCTAGAAAACTCTGATAAGCAGGTTCTGGCTAACAAATATGTCGTCCAAAGCTTCCCTGATGACTTGTGGGAGAAGTCAGAAAGACTGTTATTTGGTGCAGATTTCGGTTTTGCGAAAGACCCGAGCACGCTTATTCGTATGTTTATTCTCGATAGCATTTTATACATCGAATATGAGGCTTACGGTAACCACGTCGAACTGGACGACATGTGGAAATTCTACGCTGGGAAAGAAGATGCCAAGCCTAAGCAAATGGAAGAATGGAAAGTTACAGATGAGGCTAAATTCCCAGGCATACCACAGGCCCGTAAGTGGCCGATTAAGGCCGACAACTCAAGACCAGAAACAATAAGTCATATCAAGGCTCAGGGGTTCAATATCTCCTCTGCTCAGAAGTGGCCGGGCAGTGTTGAAGACGGCATAACCTGCCTACGTGGCTTCAAGCAGATCATAATTCATCCCCGATGCAAAGAAACGGCAAAAGAAGCCCGGCTATATTCGTACAAGACAGACCGGACTACTGGCGAAGTGTTGCCGGTGATCGAGGATAAGAACAACCACTGCTTTGATGGTATTCGTTATGGGCTTGATGGTTACATCAAGCCCAAAGAACAAGTCGGCGCTGTATTCTTCTAAGGAGCACTCAGTGAGTGAAAATAATAACGAGGTTCAATTCCTTGTGAATGCCCTCGCTGATGTGGCGCGGGTAGGTCGGCAAAGGGCTCTATATGCCGGACAATTTAATGGAAACACTAAGCGAACAAAGCTTTGGGATGAATTCGGCTATCCGGACGCAGTGAATTTCGAGATTCTTTACAGGACATATCGACGAAATTCAGCCGCTTATGCGGGTGTGCATAAAACGCTGGATTCGTGCTGGGTAGATAAGCCAGTGATTATCGAAGGTCCGTTCGCTGACAAGTCGAAGAAAGAAACCGAGTGGGAGAAGCTGGTAACCAAGCTACTCAAAAAACACTGGGCAAAAATAAAGGACGCCGATCGCCGGAACATGGTCGGTCACTACTCTGCAATCATCTTGCAAATTAAAGATAATCGGCCTTGGTCTGAGCCGGTTGATGCAGCACTGGTTAGAGCCTTGGGTGAATCAGCGTTAGTTAAGCTTATCCCCGCATGGGAATCGCAGATTAAGCCCAATAATTATGATGTAGACACTATGTCTCCAACGTATGGTCAGCCAGTTGACTACACGTTCAATGAGCAACCCGTTGGCGATGATGGCACTTACGGCAATGTCCGCAGCGTTATGGTTCATCCAAGCCGAGTCATCATTCTTGCTGAGGGGTCAGAGGACGACAATATGCTCTCTGGCATCCCTCTAAATGAAGCAGGGTTTAATGACCTGTTGGACATAGAGAAAACTAAGGGTGGTAGCGCAGAGGGATTCCTGAAGAACGCCAGCCGTCAATTGGGAGTTGAATTTACCAAAGATACAGACATGGAAAGCCTTAAAAAAGCTGCCATAGCCGCGGGGTATAAAGACCTTGGTGATGCTCTTGATGACAAAATAACGCGATTAAATAGGGGGTCGGACTCCGCTCTGGTGATGCAAGCAGGACAGGCATCAGTTTTATCTGTGGCGGCAGCTGACCCAACGCCATCGTGGACTGTTTCTGCAAACAGTTATGCCTCGACGATTCGTTGCCCATTCAACATATTGTTTGGAAAGCAGACCGGAAATTTAGCCTCCACGGAAGATAATAAAGCCTGGGCGGCGGCTTGCAACGAGCGGAGAAATAGCTGGATGTCATCGGTGATAACCTCCATTGTTCAGCGCTGGAGTGATATTGGCATTATTCCTCAGCCTAAGACTGATGAAATTACCGTCGATTGGTCTGATTTACTTGCACCTGGCGACAGTGAGAAGCTCGATAACATGGGCAAGCTTGCAGAAATCGCGTACAAGACCCAACAGGCATACGGAACCCCAGCAGTTGAGGCTAATGAAATACGTGCAGCCGGTGAGCTTGAGCCAATTAAAGAGCTCACCGAACCAGACCCCAACGCGCCGCCAGTCGGTAAGGATCCGCTGAATGATGGCTCCAGCTCCAACCCGAATCGGGACGCCAATAATACCCCGCAACAAAGCTGACCCTACGCAGTCATACCGCCAAGTTAACAAGATGTACCGTGATATCGAAGAGCGTTACTTGGGCATTAAAACCGCCTTAAAGCAGCTATTCGATGAGCGACTTACTGGCATGGTGAGGGAAGGTAATGCGCAGCGCGGGGTAATGGCCTGCAATAACGATGATGGAGAGCCTCCCAGCCTCTATCAGGTGAACGCTGGCACATTCATCTATGACATGAATGCACAGCAGCTTGCCGCGCTTTTGGAGCGTGTACAGACAATCCTTGATGATTATCTTCTTGAGGGTAATGGACAGAACATCTGGTCGCTTCAGTATATTTCAGATGAGTACCAGCGAGGCACGTTAAACGCATTCACCAATCTGTCAGTACAGTCTCAGATTTACGCGCAGCAAACCACGCTGGCGGCGCTGCTATCAACACCTGCCTATCAGAACCAAATCGCTGCCGCTTTCATCTCGACCTACAGCGACTGGAAAGGCATCTCTGATGCCGCAAGGGCAGACCTAGCCAATATCATTTCTGACTCAATCGGTCGTGGCGTGAATCCACGCGAGACGGCGGGGATCATCAGCAAGCGCCTTGATGTCTCGATGAGTAGCGCCAAGCGGATAGCTCAGACCGAGCAGGTCGGCGCGTTACGCAAGGCTCAGTGGCAGGAAACAGACTGGGCGAAAGAGCGCCTTGGGCTGAACACTGCTGTGCTGTGGCTATCAGCGCTCAAGCCAACGACTCGCGCATGGCATGCGTCACGACACGGCAGGACGTACACGACCGAAGAGGTTGAAGCGTTCTATGCCGAGAATGGCAACAAGTATCACTGCTACTGCGGGACTGTCCCTGCGCTTCTTGACGAAAACGGTAAAATAGTCAACCAAGGAATGGTTGAGAGGTTAGCCAAAGAGCGACAAGACTGGCAGGAGCAACAAAAACAGAAGGCTGCTTAGACGGCCTTTTTATTGCCCGAAATCAATAAAAGAGGACACAGCATGTCACGCATCTGCGTAAACGTGCTGTCGGTCATCAACTCCGCTTCAAACATCACTACCGAGACAATCAACGGCAAACCACACATCGTGGTTCGTGGCGTCACGCCTCTCGTTGACGATATCGTAATGAATCGGAAGTTATACCCGGCAGCTGAAATTGAAAAAAGCTACAAGTCGCTAGAACGCAACCCTATGCCATTCGGACACCCGAAGGTAAACGGTAAGCACATTTCGGCGCGGGATGTCCAGGCGGTTAATGACTACCACGTTGGAGCGTGGCTGCAAAACGTTAACCGTGACGGTGGCAAGGTATCAGGCGACATGTACGTTGACCGGCGCTATGCCGAGGGTAGCGACAACGGAAAACGGCTCATCCAGCGATTGGATGACATGGCGGCAGGTAAGAACGTAGAGCCAGTCCACATTTCGACCGGCCTGATATACAAAGAAATCACGGCTAACGGTGAATCCAAAGGTAAACGGTACGAGAAGATCGTCACCAATATGGATTTTGATCACGTGGCCATATTGCTCGACCAGCCAGGCGCAGGAACTCCGAAAGAGGGTGTTGGCATCTTCGTTAACGCCGAAGGAGACGAGCAGGAAATCGAAACAGCAAATATCGCCGATTCAGAAATGCCCGACCCGCAAGACCCCGCAATCAAGCAGATTTTTAACCAATTCATGGCGTTTTTCAGCGCCAACAATAAGCACGTCAAAGAGGAAACAAAACCGATGAAAGAACTCATCACTAATGCGCTGAAAGCGAAAGGCAAAGAGGTCGAGGGTAAGACCGAAGCTGAGCTGATGGATGCATACAACCAAGTGATCGCTGAAGACGCAAAAGCTAAAGAAAAAGCCGACGCTGATGAGAAAGCGAAGAAAGAAAAAGAAGACGCGGACAAAAAGGCCAAGGAAACCGCAACTAATAACGAAGAAGCTCCTGCATGGTTCAAGCCATTTGCCGAAAAGCTTAACACCATCGAAACCGGTCTTAGCGTTAACTCCGACAAGGAGAAGACTGAAAAGCGAGAGGCAGTTAAAGCCAAATTCGGCCTTGAAGATATCGCAGTAAACGCTTTAGACGGCGCGGCTCTCGATGGGCTATTTGCTCAATGCGCAACATCAACCGGTCTGAATAGCTCTTTCCGCCAGACCAATTCCTCTCAATCAGTTAGCGAAATGCCGGAGTAAATAATGGCTAAAGATGGAAAGCACGTAATCCACGCGGGGGGCATCTTCGCAAATCCACAGCTGCACCGTGAAGGCGCGGCGGCGGCTGCAACTCAGCCTGGCACGGGTGGTTTCTTCGATAATACTACGAAGAAATTTACCGCCTCGGTTGATGGCAATGAAGACGCAATCCTGTATGTCGCCAACTACGACTACCTGCGCTGCAAAACGGTGGATGACACCATTGCAGCCGGTGATTGGGTTGTCGGGATGCATCCAACACCTGGCGTTTTCTTCAACGTACCTGCCGCAACCGGCACATACACTAAAGGTCAGCCTCTATCGGTCGTGAACGGTCGCGTCAAAGCAAAAGCAACTGGCGAGTCAACCCGCGCATACGTTGAAGAAGACCGTTCATACACCATCGCGACAGCAGGCCAGCTCCTGCGCGTTGTTATTAAGTAAGGAGCACCGAATGTTTGTATTTTCCACTAAGAAAGCCACTGAAACCGGGAACCTTGAAGTTAACTCTTCCCAGTTTAAGAAGCTTGTTTCAGCACGAAATGCGAGCGCCCAAGCGGCAGCTGACTTCATCGCCCGCACCAAGCATCGCGGTGATGCTGAAGATGCCCCGGAACTGTCAGCCGTGAATGCTATCGACGACATCCGCCGACTTTACAAGGCATACGACCAGACTGTTTTGTCTGAATTCGAACCCAATACCGAGTTCACGCTATTGAATGACCTGATGCCTCTGTCTCGCTCGGTTCGCTTAGAAGAGTCAGTGTACGAGTACGCTCGCACTGGTGGTCGTGGTTGGGCGCACACATCGATGTCTGGACAGATTGGTGCGGCACTTGATGCTAAGTCCTACACCTTCGATGGCACGATGGTTCCTATCCATGACAGCGGTTTTAAGTTCAACTGGCGTGATCCAGTATTCAACAAAGGCTCGGCCCTGGCTTCTTTGTCTGATGCTCAGGCTGGCTCTATCAAAGATGTTCGTCGCCAGTATGTGGATTACATCTGGGAAGGCTTCCGCGACGCGGCGGGCAACTACATCAATTTCGATGGTAAGACTTGGAAAGGCTTACGTCACGACGAGCGAGTCGCCCAGGTAAACCTGACCGTTAACTTTGCGACCAGTACGGATGTTAAAGCAATGCGGGCCGGTGCAATTGCCTTGCGTGATGTACTCAAACTTCAAAATTTACAGTACGGACAACAGACCTGGTATGTATCGAGCGAAATCATCTCTAACTGGGAACAGTATTTTGATGTGAATTCGACCCGTACAGTTCTGGAAGAAATCATGAAGTTATCTGGCATCTCAGCCATCAAAGAAGATGTTGAGCTAACTGGCAACGAAATCGTGATTATTCCCCTGCAAGCCGGTGTCATCGCTCCCATCGTTGGGCAGGCATTCGGTACAGTTGCCGATCCTCGCCAGTTCTACAACTCTGACTACGTGTGGCGCTCATGGGGTGCTGCTGGACTGATGGTTAAGCAGGACATCAACGGTCACTTCTCTGTCATCCACGCATCCAGCTAAGGAAGAATCATGGCACTTGTAAAAGTTTTAGTAGCAAACCTTTTCGCCGGTGCCAACTTCCAGAAATTGGAGGTTGGACAGTCTTACGAAGTTGATGATGCGATTGCCGGGAAGTGGATTGAAAGCGGCAAGGCTGAGAAGTCCACGGAGAAGAAAGGTGAGAAGCTGGTATTTGAAGTGGCTACGCCATCCGTGCCAGTTAGCAATGGAAATGAGCTGCAAACCCAGCTTGATGAGGCATTGGGCCGAATTGATGAACTCACCACGGCAGCCGAAGAAGCAGAAGCAGCACACGCCGAAGCGATCGCTGAAGTAACCAAGCGGGCCGAAGAAGCAGAAGCAGCACTGGCAGCGGCAACTAAAAAAGGTAAGTAACAATGGCGCAGATAACAGCCGCGCAGGTTAAACAGCAGTTGTCTGCGCTTGGTTACACCATCCCTGATTTCATGATTGACGCCTACCTTTGCAAATTGGAAAGCATAAGTCAGTGCCTGGAGGCGGCTGGCTACGACGAATGCGATTTAATGCTGATTCACATGTATGCCGTCACCCTCATGGCGGTTACTGCTTTCAATCAGCGCATAAAGTCACAGTCAGCGCCTTCGGGGGCGTCGCGGTCATTTGATTATGGCGGCGACATCAAGACGATGAGGAACAGTTTGGCGGCGTTGGATACGGCTGGCTGCACTGGTTCGCTACCGATTGATGTGGGCGTATCGGTTGGCTTTTTTGATGTGGTGGGAGGCTGAAATGGTTAGTCGCAGCATGACCATATACTCAAAACTTGAAATTAAGATTACCTATGACTTAGGAGAGGGTAATCAGGTGTATACGGAAACACTAATGCCAGAAGTAAACAGATTTCGATTCTCTGAGTGGTTTTCTTTCAACAACCAATCTCCACCAGAGTTTATCGTGCTTGATGATGGTGACTTCATCCGATCTCTTTACATCAAGCGAGTGACCATTCGCCGATTCAAGAAGTGCGCAGATGGTGATTGCCCAGACCAGTACGAGGACTATCTATCATGAGCAGTCTTTCTGATTGGATTCAGACCGCACAAGCGACCATATGGTCACCTTTATCTATGGATGATTATGGAAAGCGTATCTACTCAGCCCCGGTTGTCATTGCCTGTGATTATGGCGGCACATCCAAGGTGGCAGCTAATGCAGTCGGTCAAGAATTTGTCATCAAAAACACATTTTGGACTGAATACAGTGATGCAAAGAAAGGCGACATGATTTGCATCGGAGCATCGTCCGAATTAACCCCACCTAATGATGCTGATGAAATCAGGCAGATAATCAGGGATGCTGATTCTTTTGAGCGACTTAAAGATGACTATACGTTGATAACGGGAGTCTGACATGGGCGCGAAGGTTAAAGGCATCAGAGAGGCAAAGGCCAATCTGGATAGGCTGATAGGAGATATTCAGGGCCGGAAAGCTGTCAGGGCAATCACCAAGGCATTAATCATTGGCGCGTTACAGGCCGCGCTCTACACCCCCATCGATACATCAACCCTTATCAATTCTCAGTTTCGTGACATCAGCGCGAATGGCACTAGGCTGACCGGGCGTGTGGGCTATTCGGCTAATTACGCGATATATGTCCATGACCCCGACGTTAAACAGGTATTCCGCAGGCCAATGGCTGAGAAAGAGTTTCTTACGAAAGGTTTCGCGGATAGTAAACAAGCCATTGAAAAGGCAATTATGGAGGAAATGAAACTATGACTCCATCAATGCACCGGCGTGTTCGCGATTACTTTGTCGATTCTGGGTTAACTACTGCTTTCACCACTCAAATGCTCAAATGGCGGGATACTGGCAAGTTGGACGAGCAGTTCATTGTTTTCCGGCCTAACGGTGGCAGCTCAATTCGTAACGACCTTGGCAGTGAGTATTACGTCCTGGTTGATGTAATTGGTGCGGTTAATGAGGATGAAGCAGCGGATAACGCAGCACAGGCAATAATCACGCACGTTCAGGCCAATCCGAATCCAAATGATTGTATTGGCTACATTGAAAACCTCGGCAGTATCCCATCTCCCGTTACCACCACTGAAGGACGTCTGGTTTACAGACTTCAATTCGCAATTAAATACGGCGACTAAGCCGAACTAATAGAGGTAAAAAATATGCAAGGTTGCCAAAATGATTACGGCAAGCTGGTTGGTCGCGTCGCCGTTTTACGGATGGCGTTTGGTTGCCCGGAAACACCACCATTAGCGGCTGATTGGAAGCGCATGGGTGCGCTGACTACCAAGGGCCTCGACTACTCAATGAATACCATCTCTTCAGATGCAGATGATTCTAAGGGGCTAGTTGAGAACCTGGTCACTAATATGGATTTGACTATCTCAGGTGAGGGTGAGTGGCGTAAACGGGCTAAAGCAACCGAGATTGGCCCTGTAAATATGTCTAAATACCTATTCACTGAGGTGCAGGCAGGGCGACAGCCGGGGATTTGGGTTCGCTTTGATTTCCTTGGCGTGGATGATGGTACTTATATTCAGGGTTACTTTAATACCACGTCGTGGAGCTCAGACTTTGGCTCTTCTGACTTCGCTACTTACTCCGGTGAGTGGAAAGTTGCTGATGCTGATTCTGTCACTTTTGTTGATGGTTCGGCGATTCCGGTTGCTAGCGTAACTGTAGCTCCGGCAACCAGTACCGGCGCGGTCGCTGCAACAGTTCAACTTACCGCGACTGTCCTGCCTGCTGACGCTACCGACAAAACCGGCGTGTGGACAAGTTCTGATGCTACTAAGGCGACGGTTAGCTCAACTGGATTGGTCACCCGCGTTGCAGTCGGTACAGCGACAATTACATTCACTACGAATGATGGCGCTAAAACCGGAACGAGCAATATCACTATCACCGCGTAATTATCACAAAGAGCATCTTATCGGTGCTCTTGATGATGGTGGCGCAGTCGTGCGGAGATTTTAAGGCCGCAAGATGTGTTAAAGTTAACAGAAGCCGTTGTGGGGCCAAAAAACAGCACAAAATAAAATGCAAAATTGATAGCCATTTAAACGAGCTGTGCGGCGTTTGGTGAGTCGATACCTTTAAGCGTGTATCTGTATGCGCTTAATTTACACCTTTCCACGGTTCGGTATCGAGCTATAAACAGCATAAGAAAGCAACATAAAGTTGATTAGATATAGCTTGAGCTATACACTCTTTGTCAACAACCGTGGTTATATTTCCACGAGTAGCCACTGGAGACTATAGTTTCGGTGGCTTTTTGCACTTAGGCGTGGCGAGGTTTGCTGCATTGGAGGGGACATGAGAACATTAGCCAGAAGGTCGATCCAGACGATTAAAAATCGTACTCAGGTCGTGAGTTCTTTTGTTGACGACGACACACTGAATGAATTCTTCGTAAGAAGACTGTGCGATCGTGTATCTCCTAATCGGCAGCTTTTTATTGTTACTCTTAACAATACTCATGATGATGGTGAAGTTATACCGTTCGCTGAGATTGCCATGTCCAACGAAAAAATTCGTTATATCGTAAAACCATCAGACCAGTACCCGATGTTGGTTGATAATCGCCTAATTGATAGAATTGAGACTGCCATTGCGATGTACATGAAGAATCAATGGAGCAGTAATCTTCATTAAAAGGTATATAAATGCCTCCCGATCTAATTGCCACGTACAACAAAGACTTGAGGATAGCCCCGATTGGGACTAAAGAGCACCTTGAGACTTTTCACTTTTTTACTCGGGAAGCAGGATTATTCCGTGCTGATGAGTATTTAGTTACAGGTGGTGATTATCATTACTACCTCGATGTTTACTGCCTTGGCTGCACAACTCAAGATTTCTATATTGAGTATGGTAGTGAGTTAGATGATCAGAATATACCCCAGCAAGACTTAGTGAATACTCTTCTAGAGCAGGATATGGAAGATGAGTTGACTACCACTCTAATTGGTAGAATCGCTTATAAAGATTTTAATTTCACTGAAAATGATGGAAGAGTTCTCACCGCAAAACAAATAAAAAGCGCAGTAATAGATAATGATTTTCGTGGGGCAGGACTCGCTAGCCATATTTATAGAATGCTAACTGACAAGCATGAGTATCTGGTCTGTGACAACATGCAAAGCCTAGCCGGCGGGTCATTATGGGCTAGCAGCATAGTTAGCATTGCCGAGGTTAGGATTTATGATATTCAGTCCAACGCCTTTATCGATACTCTTGGGAAAGGCGGCATTGGACATAGTGGTGTAATCCCTTGGAGTTGCCAAACGCTTACAATTGAACAAATTGAAGAATGGGGAAGAAGCTTTAATCCTAAAGCTTGTCATCACATAGTAAATATAATTTCACGCGACAACCTATATCTATAGTTACTATTAAAATTTTAAACCCAACCCACTTAACTGTGGGTTTTTGCGTTGTTTTGCATTCCATATCTGTTAGCATTTGCTTACTTTTAATGATGGTTTCTTATGCAACTTGCATGAGGAGGGGTTATGGGGTTTGCAAGTCAGTCGACACAACAACAGTTTCCTTATAATGCTGATTTTGTTTTTGACGTTTTAGAAAAAGCCGTTGAAAACGTAGGTATGAGCATAAAAGAAAGCGACAGGTCTCTCCGCAGGGCAACCGTTAGTGTTGGAATGTCTCTGTTTTCTTGGGGGGAGAATGTATCCATTTCAGTAAATAAGATAGACGATGAGTCAAGTGTTGTAGCTATGGATTCATCATTGAAATTTGGGGCTAGCGTCGCAGGATCTCACAAGCATCAAAAGAATTTCGACAAAATAATATATTCACTAAGCAATGTCCTCAAAGAATTACATCCTAAATAACCGTATAAACTACTTTACAGGCTCGCTACGGCGGGTTTTTGCATTCTAGCCCACTCAGGTGGGCTTTTTGTTGGCTAGTTATCGCTCTAGATCGCGCGTTTCAATTGTTCTTGAACTCGAAGTTCTAGTGCCTCAAGCCTTTCTTTCAACTCGTCCATTATGGGTTTTGGTGGCTCGCCCATGGCATTTACCCAGGCCTCAATAGCCATCACCATTTCTGCATTTGATGATCTGCCATTGGCCTCTGCAAGCTTTGCTACTTTCTCTTTTAATTCCTCAGGTAATCGCAAGTTGACTTGAGGGTGCCGGTATCTACGCTCTGACATCATAACTCCTTCGCCGATTAACTGATGGCGCTACGCATATTGAAATAGTACATGCGTACCTATTGACTATCAATGCGTATGCATTAATATGTATGCGTACCACATACAAAGGAGTGATGATGAAAGTTAAAACGTTAAGGATGCCTGAATGGCTTGAAAAAGCCATGGAAGGGCTAGCCAAGAACTCAGATCGGTCGTTTAGCAAGGAAGCGGTTCGGGCAATGAGGGAGTATGCAGAGCGACAGGGTGTTAAGTGCCCAGAATGAACGAAGCCCCAACTGGTGGAACAGCTAGGGCCTCAAATTTGTCAGCAACTTGCGAGAAACTAACAATGACTAGTATAGCAACTCAGATCTCCACTATCAATGTGCCATTCCACGGAGCGAATCTGTATGTCGTGAACCATAACGGCGAACCGTATGCACCAATGAAACCAATCATTGATGGCATGGGTATGGATTGGGCCTCTCAGTTTACAAAGCTGAAAAACCGCTTTAAAACCTGCGTTGTGAAAATCACAATGCAGCTTCCGGGGGACGATCAGCAGCGTGATGTTACTTGTTTGGCACTACGCAAACTCAACGGCTGGCTCCAGACCATTAGCCCTAACAAGGTTAAACCTGAAATCCGCGACAAAGTGATTCAGTACCAAGAAGAATGTGATGATGTGCTTTACGAATACTGGACTAAAGGTTTAGTTGTTAACCCACGTAAAGCCACCAAGAAAGCATTGCCCGGTAAAATCACCATCGAACAGCAGGAAGCGGTCAAACAGTTAGTAATGAATCGCGGCAAGGCTCTACCAAAAGAGAATCAAGCCAAGGCCATAATCACTATGTGGTCGGCGCTGAAAACTCACTTTGGTTGCAGCTACAAAGAAATTAGTGAAGACCAGTTTACCGACGCTCTGTCTCTGGCTGCGCGAGTTCCTATTGAAGGTGAGTTCCTCGGCAAGCAGGAGGCGTTACCAGTTCCGAAGTTGGAAATTAGCCTACCTATCCAGTGGTGGTTCGATAATAACCCAGCGGTTAAATACGGTAACCGAGAGAACATAGCCAAAATGAAACAAGATCTTATTTGTTTCACTCCGTCCCTTAATGTGACGATTGATATGTTGTGCGGCGATAGCGACACATCTGCTGCGATACAGCTTATTAATATCATGGAGATGGCTGGTTATGATGTTTCAGCTCCGAAAGCTGAAATCGTTGCGATGCGCAAACATATCGCAAATGTTGAATATGGGATGAAAGCAATATCCGACGCCTGTATTCGGGCCAAAAACAAAAAGGTTATTTTCCGTGGCAAAAAGGCCGAGATAACCATTAACTAACAATTAATTCAGCATCACACAAAACCCAACCCACTTAGCTGTGGGTTTTTGCGTTGTTTTGCACTCCATATCTGTTAGCATTTGCTTACTTTTAATGATGAGAGGTGGTGGTGTGCGGAAGCTGATCCTAATTATTTCATTATGCCTTGCGCTGGCTGGTTGCGAAAAGAAAACAGAGAAACCATTCGGCTTTGAATGGGGGCAGTCTTCGTCGGCTATAAAAGCCATGCATCTTAATGGTTATTTAGAGTTATCTAAGGACAATGGGATAACTCAGATCCTATTAAGAGAATCACCTGTAAAACAAGACCTCTTGAATTACTACCTTGCTTATATTGATAGAGATTTTGGCTTAATTGCAGTTGAGGGAAGATCCAGAGAAATGAATTTATCTCTTGAATCGGACGCTAAAATCGCGGCTGCGACATATAACTATGTATTGTCAAATATTGGATCTGGATTTGAAGGAAAAAATAGCACACCGAGGGAAAAGGTTCATGAGTCATCCTTAATACCTGGTAATGAGAGAAAGATTGAAAACAATTTTGCGGTAGAGCTTAGAAATGGATTAGTGGTTGCTACATTAAATATTCAGAGGCAGGAAGGCAACGACAGTATCGCATGGGTATCCCTAACATATGCACTGAAGCCACCCAAAAACTAAGATAGCTGCAATCACAAAGTTAAGTAGAGAAATATAATAACCCGCAAAATGCGGGTTTTTTATTACCTGTATATCGCCCACCTTCGAGTGGGTTTTTTATTATCTAAATCTCAGGGTTCATCATGACACCGATGCTTGATATTGGAGAAATGCTCCTGTCTGACACTGTGAGTCAGCAAGATTATTTCTTCCGCCCATCATTAAAGAACATGACCAAAATAGGTGCAGCGACTGAGATTGTCGAAATATATGCAGTGCTGAATGGGTCTGAATTAAATCAGGTTTTGACGCCGGTAATAAATGCCAACCTGCCAACATCACTAATGCCAAACAAGGCTATCAAACAATGCTCAGAGCACATTCTCGCTGCCGCTATAAGGGTTATCGAAGCTTGTTGTGATAATTCGGTATCGGCACTTGTCGGTGAGTTTAAAGGATGGAGAAATTGTATTGTTTACCGCCCCGGAAAAGTTTCAAAAGAAACAGTAATTACCATTGCGAGAGAATTAATTGAACATGGTGTAATCGGTAAAGCCAAAATAAGAAAGCTGCAAAAAAATGAAGGCAAGAACGAATACGGCACTGAATTTAATGCAATGGATTACATCAACTCAGCAAGAATTCACTTCAGTATGTCCCGCGCCGAAGCCGAACAGTTAACAATGACCGAGTTTCAGTTGCTGCTCAAGGCTAAATACCCAGAAGAGAAGGGGTTCACCCGCGAAGAATACGATGAAATCATGGATGCAGATGATCGCCTCCAGGAGCGTTTAATTGCAGAAGAAAAGGCGAGGCTAGCGAAGAATGTCTAATGAAAAGGATATGGGCGGCATTGTATTCGAAGTGGATATGGAGATGGGTAAGTTGCTCTCATCTCAACAAAAAGTTAATAGTCAACTAGACCAGATGGAAGGCAAGTTCGATGCAACGGCTAAGTCTGTTGATCGCGCTGAAAAGTCCATGTTTTCGTTAAGCAAAGTAGCAGGTGCACTAACCACTGCCTTATCAGTCAAGGCGATTGCTGATTACGCAGAGTCATGGACGGTACTCAATAACAAGCTGGTTAACGCAATAAAAACAGGTGAGACCCTTGCTGAGGTTAATCAACGTGTTTTCGATATTGCCCAGAATAGCCGCTCAAGCCTTGATAGCATCGCAACCCTTTATTCTCGCTTAGAACGCGCAATGAGAAGCACTGGCATGAGCGGTTCTGAGTTGGGTGATATTACAACGACAATATCAAAAGCAATGACAATCTCTGGCGCTACAGCCTCAGAATCGGCAGGTGCATTGGTTCAGTTATCGCAAGCGCTAGCCTCCGGCGTGTTGCGTGGGCAGGAATTTAACTCGATGAGCGAACAAGCCCCGGCATTAATGAAAGGGCTTGCAGATTCGCTTGGTGTCGGGACTGGACAGTTACGTGCGATGGCGGCAGAGGGTAAGTTAACAACTGATGTTCTGATCACCGCATTTAAGCAGATGGCCCCGACAATAGAGGCTGAGTTCGCCAAGACAACAGCAACAATCGGGCAATCAATGCAGATTGCAACCAACAACGTCACCAAGTTTGTTGGTGAATCAGCGACAGTTAAATCGTCCGTATCAGTATTCAACGGTGTCCTTGTGACATTGAGTGAAAATTTAGATGCTGTCACTGTTGCTCTTGGATCCGCTGCATCAGTTATGTTGGGTAAGTATTTAAATTCAATTGGCAATTCATCAAAGGCTGTCATTGAGAAAGTTGCGGCTAATTCAAAAGCGGCAATATCTGAGCTGGACCTCGCTAAAGATGTGCTTTTTAGAGCCAATGCAGAGGATAAGGCCACAGCATCAGTATCAGCAAAGGCCAAGAGTGATTTAGCTGCTGCTGATGCTGCCGTTGCCACCGCCAAAGCCAACGTTACAGCAATGGAAACGGCTGTTGAGCGTGGCAATGCCGCCATTTTGCTCAGTGAAAAAACCATTGCACAAACTATGACAGAGATTGAGTACGTCAAATCTGTCGAGGCCAGTTCAAGAGCGAATATCAAGTCAGCTACAACGGCAGAAGCAAGGGCTGTTGCAGAAGATTATTTACAGGCATCAATTAAGTCTCGCGGGGTGTTAGAGGCAAAATTAGCCGCCGAACAAATGGCACTGGACGCTAAAAGGCAAGGTGCTGTTGATCGGTTGATCGTGGCTGATGATGCATTAACGGCAGCGCAGGCCAATAGGGCTGCGGCGGCAACGGCGGCATCTACAGCGGAGGCTAAGCAGGCGGTAACGACAAATGCGGTTGTGGTTGCTACAGAAAGATTCACACTAGCCACCGCTGCGGCAACTTTAGCAGCCAGAGCTAAACAAGTAGCCATTAGTGCACTTAGTTCCGTTTATTCACTATTGGGTGGCCCAGGCGGCGTCATAATGCTTGCGGCAGCAGCTATCTACTACTGGTATCAAAAAACAGAAGAAGCGAAAGCAGAAGCGGTTAAATTTGCCAATTCATTAGATGGTGTTATTGAAAAGATGAATCAGATGAGTGCTACGCAATTGCGCGGCACTATGGCTGAGGCTGCTAAATCAATAGAAACACAGAAAGACGCTGTCAGTGATCTAGATAGTGAGCTGAAAAAGCTGAACGATTCGTTATCAGTGCAATTGGCGCGTAGAAACGCGCTTGATGCTATTGGAGATACAGGGACTGAAGAATATTCAAAAGTATTAAGACGAGTTGCTGAAGCTGAAAATGCTGTAGCAATAAAATCGGCAGAACTTGAAAACGCCAAGGGGCGGTTATCCGGTACTCAAAAGAACCTGGATATTATCACTCAGCAATATCTAGTCACAATGCAAAATAATATTACAGCTACAGACTCCGCGATTGGCCGTGGTGGGATGCTTGCTGGCGTTCAGAATGCTGTTGCACATGCATTTAGTTTATCTGCTGACGCCGTTGCTGGTTATAACGGGCAAGTTAACTTAATGAAACCATTAAGTGATAAGTCGAAAGTTCTGATTAAAGCAGCTGAACGCCGAGTTGCTTTAGCGAAGGCGGAGGGGGTAGAAAAGGCCAAACTGCAAGCGCAATACGCTGCTGAAGATGCTGGAGAGACCGATGATCGGGCAATTCAGCGAACTCAGGATTTGGCTGTTGAAGAATACAATTTAAGTGAAGCCAAAAAGAATACTAAAAAGGAAACGGCAGCGGCGGCGAAGGAAGAAACTGCCGCCGAAGCAGCAGAGAAACGCCGGGTTAAATCATTGCAAGATTTAAGCAATGAAATGGCTGTTGCTGAGCTAAAAACAAAAGGACTAAATCGTGAATCTGCACAGCTTGCCGCTGTTCAAGACCTGGGCGCTGGAGCTTCTCAGCAGCAGACCCAGCAGGCAATGCAACAAGCCGGTCAGATATTTGATATTCAACAGCGCATGGCTGATAAAAAGGCTGCAATTGATGCTGATAGTGTTGCCAAAGCTGAGCAGCAACGTAAGTTAGATTTATCACAGCTAGACCGACAGCTTGCGGCAGGTGACATATCTTTCGAACAGTCACAGCAGCGTAGAGTGCAAATTGCCGCTGACTATTCAAAATCGATAGCGGAAGCATCTGCGGCTAAATCTGTAACCCCACAACAAGAACTGGCCGCGCAAGTTGATCCAGTTCAAGCGCTGGCAAATGAAAATACTCGTAAATTGGCCCTCATTCAGCAATTCACTCAGCAAAAGGTGATAACTGAGCAGCAAGGGCTTGCGTTGATGAATGCCGCGAATACCCAATACGAACAAGCTCGGCTAGATGCTCAATGGGATATCTGGAGGCAGCAGAGTACAGGTAGTGAAGTTGCAGCCGCTGCTTTTGATAGCTTCGCAGGTAACGCCTCTAATGCGCTAACTGGGATAATAACGCAGAGCATGAGCGCCGAAGATGCTTTGCGCTCAATCGGTAGGACAGTTCTAAATAGCGTAATAAATACATTTGTTCAAATGGGTGTTGACTGGGCTAAGTCGGCAATTATGGGGGCGACAGCACAGCAGACGGCAATAGCTGCCACTACTACAGCACAGGTTGCCGGTATCGGTGTGCAAACTGCAGCCAGCACAACGGCGGCTGTGGCCACAACGGCAGCATGGACTCCGGCTGCAATAATGACGTCAGTTGCGTCATTCGGCGGTGCGGTGGCAATCGGGCTTGGTGCGATGGCTGGCATCATGGCGCTATCAGGCAAGCGCAAGAACGGCGGCCCGGTATCAGCCGGTTCAATGTATCAAGTTGGTGAAGGTGGACTTCCAGAGATATACCAGGCATCCAATGGCAAGCAGTACATGATCCCCGGTGATAATGGGTCTGTTGTCAGCAATAAGGACATGAATGGCGGCAGTGGGCAGATAAACGTCACCATGAACTTTGAAAATTACTCATCTGGAGCCACTGTTGATGCGCAAGCTCAGTCGGATGGTAAAGGCGGGGTGACCATTCAGGCTATTGTCTATGACATCTCGCAAGGTGGGCCAGTCGGTCAGGCTATATCAACGTTCCACAACGCACCCCGGAGGGCGACAAATTGATTGTTGATTATCCTGACTGGTTTCCGCTGGCGCAGAAAGCGAATAAGAACCAGGTAACCGATACGGGTTTCCGGACTGACCAGCCCCAAGTCGGTGCGCCAATATTCCAGAAATTAACCGATGACCTCAAAACGACATGGAGTGTCAATTGGATATTAACCATTGAACAGAACAGAGCGTTCACTCAGTGGCTAAGAAGCCCCAAGTATCTCGACGGGTGTAATCGCTGGTTCAGAATGCCAATTAACCTGGGTGGAGTTGAAGTGCAAATGCAGGAACTGCATTTTACCGCCTACCCGCAGATGAACATGAACGGAAATATCATCACATGGGCGGGGACTGTCATCACAAGAGGCATGTTTAACGCGGATGATGAATTTGACGACATCCTGATTGAGCTACCAGCACCGTGGAGTAGCTGGCTCGATATCATCGTAACCGAAACATTACCCCGGAGTGAATAATGCCAACATTGCGCGAAATAAGGGCGCAAAGACCGAACCGCATCATATTTGAAGCAATCGAATTCAATCATGTTTCCTTTGGAATAATCCGGCTGGTGAATAATCAAATCTTTCCTAAAGTCTTGGGTGGAAATGAATATCAACCCTGCCGGTTCGAACTGACGGAAAGCCAGCAAAGTAGTACGCCGATAATCGACTCAACACTTAAATTCAGCAGACTGGCGCAGGACTTTAAGCAACAGCTTAAGTTGTGGCGCAACTACAGCCGAATTGACCCGATTACGGTTGTTTATCGTGTGTTTGATTCTGCTGATGTAACAACGGAATTAAAGAGCTGGCAATTATATGTGTCCGATTGCTCCCTTGATGCGCTCGACGTCAACGTCTCCCTTTCAATGACAAACTCTCTCAATAGAAACGTGGCATTCAGGTATGACCCCGCCGAATGGCCGGGCCTAATCAACGGCTGATTATGAACAAAACAGAATTTATTAAACGGATGATAGGCATTCCGTGGGCTAACCGCGCCTGTGATTTTGAGTGTTGTGACTGCTGGGGCTTGGTTGTGTTGTATTACCGACACGTCCTCGGCAGAGAAATACACAGCAAGAATGGCTACGAGTCAAAAAGCGAATTTCTGACTTGCTTCAAAGAGGAGGTTGTTTACTGGCGAAAGGTGAGCCTGCCTGTGAATGACGGCATCTTTGTTGGATATGTCGGAAAGCGTCCAGAACATGTGGGGTTAATCATCGACGGGCAAGCGCTTCATAGCCGAGGTGAGAACGGGGCTGTGAGAATGGATCGGCTTCGAATTATCGAAAAAACATTTACCAGACTGGAGTTCTTTGAATATGCCGCAAATAGAGATCCAGCGAGTACCCGGCTCGCCTAAAGAACGAGTTACTGTTGATAGCGGCACTGACTTCTTCGAGTGGTTTGATGCCCAGGACTTTCATAGCGATGTCGATATTGTCATTAATGGACGAAAGTTATCAGAAGATGATGAGTTGTCATTTCCATTACTTGAAAGTCATCGGATTCAGATATTTGACCAGCCAAAGGGATTTATTGGCGACATTCTTAAACCGGTGTTTAAGCTGGTTACCAAAGTATTTTCATGGTTGGGAATGGGTAACGGGGGTGCTTCGTTCTCTGTTGCAGAGAGTAACACCAAAGACTCACCGAACAATAAGTTGACCGGGCAGACAAACGTTGCGCGAACGTACCAGGCAAGGCCCGATGTTTACGGGCAGGTTCGCTCCTACCCTGACCTCATCCAAGAGTCCATGTTTGAGTTCATCGACAACATCAAATACGTCACGGAATGGATGAATTTCGGCCTTGGAAGCTACACGGTAACCAGTGTTCGATACTCTGAATCAAATCTCACCGCGCTGGCCGGGGCCAGTTATCAGATATTTCCACCTGGTACGGTTATTCCGGTTATTAATGAAGGCTTCGAGTTTGATGATGTAGACGGGCAAGAAATACCCGGCCCGAATGAAAGTGAATCATTTCCGGCATACACGGCAACCTCCACGAATGTCATTGACGGAGTTTATGCTGGCGGGCAGATATCGGTCAGGATCAAGAAGCAGGCGGAGTTTGATTATTTCTACGATATAACGAAACCTCGCGCTGTGACATTTGTTATTAATGTCACTTACGGCACCGCAAGCGGCAATGTGACAAGAGATGTGGAAATAACTGCCGACTTATTCCAGGCAACATTAACGGATGATGGCGCAATTATTTCACCGCAGTATTTCTACACATTCTATTTTAAAAATCTGACGGGTGCAGATGCGAACACCACGCCAACCACGGCGACGGTGAACAGCACTAAGTTAATCATCAATGACAATCAGCCGCTTGCGATGGGGCCGTATTTTGCACCAATTCCCGGCAATCAACTGTGGGTTCACTTTCAAGCGCAGCAAGCCAATGACGCCACTGCCACATATACAGTAGTTTACTGGAAGGTTGATGATGACAATGCGCAGATCGCCCCGTCGCAAACGTATAGTGGAAGCATATCGAATAACTCTGGCGGTCAGGATTTCCGCTTTCAAACAATTAAGCTGATCCCAAGCGCTGGTTACGGTCGATATGCCGTACAGGTTACCCGGACGAATAACAGCTCAGATAGCAACTCATTGCAATTAGCTGAAATACACTCTGTTCGCGTCAGGAACAACGAAGTTCATGCAAATGACACTCTTGTCAGGGTAATCGTTAGGGCAACTGAGCAGGCTACAGGGGCGCGACAACGGAAGTATAACGCACTCATTAACCGGCACACTATCACCTATAACCTATCAACACGCCTCGTTGATTACACGCTTCGCCCGTCTCGCTCGTTCGCCGATGCGGTGGCGCATACGTGGCTGGTTATCGGTCGCCAGGCAACGTCAACTATCGACCTGTATGAACTTTATTCCATAGCTGCATCATTGCCGGACTCTCGGCTGGGATATTTTGATTACACATTTGACGATGAAGATATCTCACTCGGTGACCGGGTGCAGACTATTTGTGACGCTGCCCGTGTCATAGCCTTTATTGATGACGGAGTACTTTCATTTGTTCGTGACCAGAAAGTCGATTTCCCCATGGCCTCGTTCAACCGTTCGAATATGCACACTGACGAGTACAGCATCACTTATGACATGACTATGCCAGGCGGTAATGACGGCGTAGAACTTGAGTATGTGAGTCCGACAACAAATAAGAAAACCTTTATTCGCTATCGGATCACCGATACCGGAATTGTTGAGCAAGCGGCTGAATCGCCAGTCAAGATTAAGCTACTTGGGTGTCGGAATGAGTATCAGGCGAGAGATAGGGCGCTTCTTGAAGTGAACAGGCTAATACATTCGCGCATAAGGATGGGATGTAAAGTATTTGCGGACGGGGAATACACGTATGTTGGCATGATGATACAGGCGGCGGACTCTTATGATGATAATCAGCAGGCCGGTTATATCGTTCAGCGAAGCGGCGACCTGTTTAACACAAACGAAAACATTAAATTTGAGGGTGATATGTATGTCGTCATCACTGACGATGCTGGCTACGCAAGTAACCGATACAGGGCCTACCCCCGTAACGATACAACAATGGGGTTTACGTCCAGCATTCCTGACATCCCGCTAAACATCTGGGATGGTGAGAATAAACAATCATCATCGAGGTACATCATCGCCACGCTGACAGAGCTGGATTCAACTTTATGGACTGTTACAGAGAAAAAACCAAATTCAGACGGCACGACATCATTAACGCTCGCTGAATATAGCGATAAAACATATGAGTATGTGATTACCTAGCCCATAGAAAACGACAGTCCGCCAAGCGCGGGGTTTTGCGTTGTTTTGTGTCACCTCTATGCTAATCTGTGAGTAAATATTTCTTCGAGTGTATGCAAAATGTCAGATTCAGAGGATGAAAGGGAAAGGCAACTAAATCAAAGGCTATATGATCGATTGTCAAAAGTTTCACCTGAATTACTGTCTGAGTTTCTCTATAAACGTGGAGTTCCTGTTGTTAGCTGCCTAATGTGCCATAGCGATAATATTGGTATTCCACAGACTGAAATAGATAACTATGAAAGCGGAAAGTTTACTTACATCAGTTATGTGAAGGTTGATACCGATGGCCCAAGACTATCTCTTATGAACTACCATTATCGCCTTATTTGCCGTAATTGCGGATTCACTAGCAATATAGCTGTTTGGCCCGTTCTAAAATGGATTGAAGAACAAAGGAATGGCGAAGATGGATAATGGACTTAAAGACAAAAAGGTATTATTTGGTGATTTTCCTCAGCATGGCGGCGGCGACGGGGGTAGTGGCATGCTTGAAGTTAGGATTGTAAAGTTAGAGGCAAATGTCGAAGACATTAAAGCAAACCTTGCAGTGGCAAGAGTCGACATCAGTTCGGTGCGCGACACCTGTGCCAATACATCACGCGATGTTGCTGTCCTTCTTCAGAAGCAAATCGATATCGATAATAAGCTATCTCAAAAGCCAAGCCTTAGCGAAATGAATAGCTCTATATCCTCGGCGATCAACAAACAGATCGCATGGACTGTCGGTACTGGGCTAGCTATCTTAGGGCTTGCAAAATTCATTTTCTAAACGGCTAGAGCACCACTCAATGAGCCTCGCTAATGCGGGGTTTTTTATTATCTAAATATCACCCACCCA
>NZ_CQAZ01000026.1:25860-64729 GCF_001152565.1 Yersinia pekkanenii
CCCAGCCAATGCGCTGGGTTTTTTATGGAAAAAATATGGCCACTATACCGACACAAAATCCCGTTCCGAGCGAGGCTGCTGTTGATTTGAAGTTTAACGCCGGGAAAATTGACGAGTTCGTCACTTCATTTCTTCTGAAATATACCGACCGACTAGGACGAGACCATCTAACAATAGAAGGCATGAGGGACATTGTTGAAAGGGCTATTAAGGAGTTTGGCTGGACAACCATGGACTCATTTGAAATTGGAGCGACGCTAACTAATTCTAGCGAAGCTCTCCGCTGGCAAATGAATGGTGAATATTACCGTTGGGATGGGTCATTCCCTAAAGTTGTCCCTTCCGGTTCAACGCCAGAGACTACTGGGGGAATTGGTATTGGTGCGTGGGTAGGAATTGGTGATGCATCTTTAAGATCAGACCTTATATCTTCATCCGGTGGCCCAATAGTAAATATCAACAAGGTTACTGCAAGTCCGCAGGGTAATTTAAGCCAGGCAATTAACTGGGTAACGCCAGAGCAATTCGGCGCAATCGGTGATGGCACGGTACACCCGCTATCTGAGCGATACGCAACTCTTGCAGCAGCGCAAGCAGTGTATCCGCATGTTACTTCACTGAGCCAGACGATTGACTGGGCGGCGTGTCAGGCGGCTGATAAATACTCAAGGCTTTATGCTGTTGTGAAATCTCCACGCACTGCAATTTATCACTTAGGTTCAAATTATCTCGAGCTATCAATAAAAAGTAAGTGGGATAGCGGTTTCGCTACAAGCAATAATGCTGGTGACTGTCCTCGTTTCACTCGAAATATTGAATCAACGCTTCCGGCATTCGGGCAGTATTGTATTGTCCGGGTTCAAAACGCAGGGGCAGCGGGTAGCGCCGATGAATTTGTACGTGGGATAATGTTCAAAGGTTATTGCCTAACCTATGGACTGCCAAACCGATCTGCGTCAAAAGGCTCACAGCGTATATGCTTGCACATGAACTACGGCCATGGAGCAGAATTAGATGTTGCTGTTAAAGGTGGGGAGTATGGCGTATTTGGATATTCGTTCTGGGGCAGTAAGGGGCAGTTAGTAATTGATTCGTGTCACAAGGCTTTTTATGCAGATCCGAAAACTATAACACCTGAAAATTTAACTCCACCGAGCAATACAAATACCTCTTTCGATTTCTACGTGAAAATAGATGCATGCCCGTTTGGTTTAGTATTACGAGCTTGCCATTACTCAATATTCAATGGATTCATTGAGGGAGCGGTTATAGGTTTTGCTAACTATGACAGTACAAATGAAACCGCTATTGCGATCACAGCAATAGATAGTACAGGGATTGGTGGTAATATCGGTATTGAAGCGTGGCAAGGTGCGCATATTTATAACTCACAATCAACAACAGACTTCTCTATTTCTCTTGCACAAAGTCATAATATCTCTAATACAACAGGGAAAAATGGCCCGTGGTATTCTATGTCACTATTAAATGGTGCGGCTCAGTTATTTACGCTGCCAGCTGGCAATAACGCACTTTATTATTCTGTAAATAGGGGAAGAAGTACCATTAGAAATGTAGATGGTGATTTTTCCGGTGCGCCATTTGATGCTGCATATCTTTGTTATCAGGACGTAAATAGCAAAACATTATTCGCAAATACGAGGATGTATACAGGTTCGATAAGAAACCTTTCCCCAGCAAATTGGGCTAACGTTGACGTAATCAATGATTTCTACCTCGAATCGCTATTCATTCCGGGCGGTGGAACTGGTCATAAGTATTCCGGTAAAGGGGTTTGTGTAGCATATGACTATTCGCTTTCTGCTATCGCTGCTGATGGCACCGTTACGATAACACCACCAGTGGGCTGGAGGATACTGTCAGCAGAGGCTCATGTGATTGTTAGCACTTCGGGACAAGCTTCATCGGCGGCGGTAGGAATCAAAACCAAGGCCGCTGACGGATCATCGATAACTTTCCAGACAGGGATATCAGCAACTGGTTACAGCATACTCTATAGGCTGACTCTGCTAATAACTAAGTGATTTCACTTAAGTAGCCCCGTTAAGGGGCTATGAATATGAATACCAAATAGGTAACATATTGACATGGAAAATCTATGTTTTAGAGAGAATTTGTGAAAACAAATAGACTGGAATCTATACAGTTTCTTCGCGGCATCGCTGTTTTGCTGGTTATCGCGTTTCATTTCAGACAGTATTTGAATGATGTTTATGCACAAGCAGACCTCGGGAACAGACTGTTCGGGCTTGGTGAAGTCGGTGTCGATATATTTTTCGTTATCAGTGGTTTCATAATTACATATTCCACAATTAATAGAGAAAAAAATACACCTCTTGAGTTTACTATCAAAAGGTTTTTTAGACTATATCCCTTGTTTATAATTGTTCTTTCAATATCAATAATCCTAAATACAACTTTAGACACAACAACATCTAACATTATCAAGAGCTACCTTTTGATACCGAATGACTATAATTCTATCGGGCCGTGGTATGGGTATAACATTAACCTACCGGCTTGGACGTTGACTTATGAAATACTATTTTATGCCTTGTTTGGAATTGCCATTTCAATAAGTCACAAATATAGAACTGCCATTGCGATAGCAATAATGATTTCTGCCTGCTCGATATCTCAACTTTACTTTCGTGGTGCGCTTCAAATTGACCCGATAACACGAGATGTGGCAGGAGAGTCGTTTATAAGAAACTTTACGTTTTTATCCAATCCGATTATATATGATTTTATTTATGGAATGATAATAGCGGAAATTTTTATTCATATAAAAGATGATTTCCTTAAAAATAAACTAGTTCATGTTGCTCTTGTCTGCATACTTTGCGTTTCAGTATCGTTAATAGTGTCAGGCTATAATCGGGGCGGCGGCATAGAACGATGGGGTTTTTATTCGTTTTTGCTAGTCGGTTCAATGGCTTTACTTTCTAAAACAAACAACATGACGTTTAGTCGGTTTTGGGTTTTGATGGGCGAAATGTCATACTCTTTGTATATAAATCATATGGTTGTAAAAAAACTTGGCGGGATATATCTAAGAGACTTTGGTATATATAAGAATAATGGCGGTTTTACATTGTTCATCATTTTATTCATTCTTACATTCGCAATGTCATACATCACTTACAACTTGATCGAAAAGCCCTCAGTAAAGCTAGGCCACAAATTAGCAGACCGTATCCGGTTAAAGCGGCAGGATAGTATTGAGTGAGTGGGTGGGCAGGGATGCCGAATGAGGTGGCGGCGCTGCATGACGCCGCTTGTTTCTACTTGTTGATCATTGAGTCAAGATAGTCTGCATACCATTGCATCATGCGTTTTCTGTCATCAATGTATTGAGCGTGGTTATATACGCCTCTGATTTTACTTTTATCAAGATGAGCAAGTTGACGCTCTACCCAGTCACCCTCGAAGCCATGTTCATTGAGTATTGAACTCATTTGGTGCCTAAATCCATGACCGCACGTCCTGCCCTCATAGCCAACTCTTCGGATCACTCCAAGCACGGTATTTTCACTTATAGGCTTTGTTCGGTCATTTCGCCCAGGGAATACTAATTCAAAGTGCCCAGTTACTGGTTGCAATTGCTTGAATAAATTAATCACCTGGCTGGATAGCGGGACTATATGCAGGCGGCGCTTTTTCATTACTTCAATTGGGATAGTCCATATAGCAGCATCCAGATCAACATCACTCCACTTAGCATGGCGCAACTCTTTAGTTCGCAACCCGGTCAGCATTAATATTTGAGTAGCTGCCTTGGCTATCACGCTGCCAAAGTATGAGTTTAGTGCCACAATGAAGTCTGGCACTTCAGCTTCTGTTAGGAATGGATAATGGGTGCTATTCGGCGGTGTCATTGCCACGGTTAGATCCGGTGCCGGGTTATATTCAGCTCGTCCTGTAACAATTGCGTATTTAAACACCTCCCCGCACCGACGCCTTGTTTTCCTCGCCATCTCCATAGCGCCGCGCCCTTCAATTTTTCTGAGAACATCCAAAAGCATTAAAGGCTTTACGTCTTTTATTGGCATATGCCCGATGAAAGGGAAAACGTCACGAACGAACATAGACATCACTAAATCGCTGTAGTCTGGCGTCCATACTTTCATTTTTGATGAATGCCATTCTTTCGCAATCGCCTCAAAAGTATTTTCGGCAGAGATGCGCTGAGAAACTTTTTTTGCTTTCTTGTCTTGAGATGGATCCACACCATCAGCAAGCAGTGATTTAGCTTCATCTCTTTTTTGTCGGGCGTCGGCCAGGGTAGTTGCAGGGAACAGTCCAATCGTTAATAGCTTCTCTTTCCCGTTAATGCGGTACTTGAGCCGCCATGACTTAGCGCCAGTGATAGAGACATACAAAAATAAACCTCCACCGTCAGACAGCTTATAGGCTTTCTCTTGTGGTTTAGCTGTTTCTACCTGCCTGGCTGATAATGGCATTTCGGGGGTATCCTATGTAGAGGCTGTTTCGATACCCCTGATACTACCCCCACTTTATACTTTATTCACGGTTATTTGTGGTTATGTGTGGTTACGTCGATTGGCTGGAGGCTTTGCTGTGAAAGGGTTTTCGGTGTGATGTGGTTACGCTGGGTTATGCTGTTGTGGCGTCCCCGACTGGAATCGAACCAGTAACTAGCCCTTAGGAGGGGCTTGTTATATCCGTTTAACTACGGGGACCCGGTCATCGGCAGGATAGCTGTCGATGAAGTATGCTGCCGGAGCATTATACGCATTTTGACCGAGATAATAAGCAGTTAGCTATCTGTTTGGTTATTCTGTCACCAATGTAGAGTAAATAAGTGGAATTAATAACCTAAAACCGATAACTCAGCGGGGATGAGTGGGGGCTGCTCGGCAATTTAATATGAAAAATACCTTTGGCGATAAGTGATGCACCCATGGACAGCCCTGCCGCAATTACCGACCACGGCAGCGCAAAAACTGTCACGTTCTAACTCTTTCTCTTTCTCTCCCTCTACGCGGATAAGTTCATGGATTGCCGCTAATTTGGAGGGTAAGTAAGAAAATAGGGCAATACTAAAGTAATAAGCGTCGTCGCTATTTTTTGTTAGCAAACTATCGGGAAAATCGTCGGTTTACATTTATCCGTCCATACTGAAATGACCGGTTCATGCAGAAGAAAAAAGTAGCCAAAATTTAATGTTGTGGATTTTTTCTACAGAAATTTGATCTTATGCCGAATAATACCTCTATAAGGGTAGGGGGAGCGTTAGGCCCACGCTACGTAAGGATTAAGCCTTATGTTATCATTCGGTTTTCCTGAACTGACAATCCTACGGTGGAAGACAACCCTTCATGCTGGAAGTTAAAAATCTGACCTGCATCCGAGATGAGCGAAACTTGTTCCAACAGTTAAGTTTTTGTGTGGCTGCGGGAGAGATTGTGCAGGTCGAGGGGCAAAACGGGGCGGGTAAAACCAGCTTATTGCGTATTTTAGCCGGGCTTGCCGATGCCGACGAAGGGCAGGTGAACTGGCTGGGGGAGAATATCCGCCGTGATCGCGCCAGATATCATCAGGATTTATTATTTTTAGGCCATCAGCCGGGCATTAAGTCTGTGCTAACGCCTTTTGAAAATTTGGCTTTCTATCAGTCGGTGTATCAACCGGTGGATAGTGCCGCAATTTGGCAGGCTTTGTCCATGGTTGGGCTGGTGGGCTATGAGGATTTACCGGTATCACAGTTATCAGCCGGGCAACAACGGCGGGTAGCACTCGCCCGTTTGTGGTTAAGCCAGGCCCCGTTATGGATCCTCGATGAGCCTTTGACTGCGATTGATAAGCAGGGTGTCAGTACCTTGTTGGCTCTGTTTGTGGAACATGCCGCTAAAGGGGGCATGGTGCTGCTCACCACACATCAGGATCTGGATGGTGTCGGTCAACAGGTGCGTAAAATCCGTTTAACTAACACGCAGGAGCATTAATGTTTATCAGCGTGTTGCGCCGTGAATTAAAAATAGCCTTCAGAAAAGGCGCAGAAATTGTTAACCCACTCTGGTTTTTTCTGATTGTTATCACCTTGTTTCCGCTGGGTATTGGCCCAGAACCACAATTATTGGCGCGTATTGCGCCGGGGATAGTGTGGGTTGCCGCATTGTTAGCGTCGTTATTATCGCTGGAACGGTTATTCCGTGATGATTTCTATGATGGCTCCCTTGAACAGTTGCTGCTATTACCCACTCCGCTAGCGCTCACGGTGTTAGGCAAAGTGTGTGCTCACTGGGTCGTTACCGGATTGCCCTTGCTTATTTTATCTCCGTTGGTCGCTTTACTGCTTTCCCTCGACAGTAAAACCGCGATGGCGATGGTGTTAACGTTATTACTGGGGACACCGACCTTAAGTTTCATCGGCGCTATTGGCGTCGCGCTGACGGTCGGGTTGCGCAAAGGCGGGGTTCTGCTGAGTTTATTGGTGCTGCCGCTGTATATCCCGGTGTTGATATTTGCCACTGCGGCCATTGATGCAGCCTCGATGGCGCTGCCAATTGACGGTTATCTGGCTATTTTAGGGGCGATGCTGGTGGGGAGCGCGACACTTGCGCCTTTTGCCACAGCCGCTGCATTGAGAGTGAGTGTGCACTAACTGTTTAGCCGGTTGCAACACGATGGATTGTAAAAAGAAAAGTGCAATAAAAGAATAACGATTTTCAGAAGCTTAAGCGCGGTAGCCAACACAAGTAACAGCAGATTGTGCGCCGTACCCTGCACTGACATTGCCCACCGGGTGATATCGGTCCAATTTTTACTGTGAGCAATGAAAAATGTGGAAATGGTTTCATCAATTCGCTAAACCCGAACGGCTCTATCACCTATGTGGTCAGTTTATTCCATGGCTGGGCATGGGGGCAGTTATTTGCCTGATGGTGGGCTGGGTGTGGGGATTCGGCTTCGCTCCATCAGATTATCAGCAAGGTAACAGTTTCCGTATCATATACTTGCATGTCCCGGCGGCGATTTGGTCGATGGGCATCTATATGTCAATGGCCATTGCGGCGTTTGTCGGCCTGGTCTGGCAAATGAAAATGTCCGATAACCTGGTGGCGGCCATGGCTCCGGTCGGTGCGGTATTTACCTTTATTGCTTTGGTGACCGGTTCTACCTGGGGCAAGCCTATGTGGGGAACCTGGTGGATCTGGGATGCGCGGCTGACCTCTGAATTGGTGCTGTTGTTCCTCTATCTGGGGGTGATCGCCCTGTATAACGCATTTGAAGACCGCAAACTGGCCGGGCGCGCTGCCGGTATTTTAGTGCTGGTCGGTGTGGTTAATATCCCAATAATCCATTTCTCAGTTGTTTGGTGGAACACCTTGCATCAAGGCTCGACCAACATGCAGCAAAGTATTGATCCGAGTATGCGCTCTCCGTTGCGTTGGGCGATTTTCGGCTATCTACTGTGTTTTATTACGCTAACACTGATGCGCCTACGCAATCTGATTTTGCAGCAAGAGCGCTATCGCTCTTGGGTGAATGCCTTATTACGTAAGGAGCCACGCGTATGAATCCGGCCTTTGACTCTTGGGCGGCATTTTTTGCCATGGGCGGTTATGCTTTTTATGTTTGGTTGGCGGTCGCCGCCACCTTACTGTCGCTGTTCGGTTTGTGGCTACACACGGTATGGCAGCATAAACAATTATTAGCGGATATTCAGCGCCGTCAGGCGCGAGAACAACGGATTCGTCAGGCAAATCAGGCTCAGTCAGAACCAGTAAAAAATGCCGCCCGTTCGCAGGAGAAACAACCGTGAATCCACGTAGAAAAAGTAGGCTCTATCTGGTGCTGGTGGTTCTGATTGGTCTCGGTCTGACGACCACTCTGGTGCTGTATGCGCTGCGTGCCAATATTGACTTGTTCTACACCCCTGGCGAAATTTTGCAGGGTAAAGGTGAGCGTCATGAGAAGCCAGAAATTGGCCAACGCCTACGGATTGGCGGCATGGTGATGCCGGGATCGGTGCAGCGTGATAACACAACATTAGAGATGAGTTTTAAGGTTTATGATGCGCGTGGCGTGGTCACAGTGACCTATACCGGTATTCTGCCGGATTTGTTCCGTGAGGGGCAGGGCGTGGTGGCACAAGGGGTGTTTGCTGAGGGTAATACGGTAAATGCCAAAGAAGTGCTGGCAAAACATGATGAAAAATACACACCACCGGAAGTTAAAGAGGCGATGAAAGAAAACCACACCCGCCCGGCTGAGGCTTACAGTAGCGCAAGCAGCGAGGGCAATGGCTCATGATGCCTGAAATGGGTAGTTTCCTGTTATGCCTGGCGCTGGCTATCTCGCTATTGCTGAGTTTGTATCCGCAATGGGGGGCCGCGCGTCAGGATGCCCGTATGATGGCCGTCGGCAGGCCATTGACGTACGGTATGTTTGCCACCATCACGCTATCATTTATATGTTTGGTGTATGCGTTTATCGTAAATGATTTCACTGTCTCCTATGTGGCAGCAAACTCGAATTCGCATTTACCGGTTTATTACCGTATTGCCGCAACCTGGGGCGCACATGAGGGGTCGCTGCTGTTGTGGGTGCTGTTGCTCAGTTGTTGGTCATTGGCGGTGGCACTGTTTAGCCGTTCAATGCCTGATGATGCACTAGCAAGGGTGTTATCAGTCCTGGGGATGATTACTGGTGGTTTTCTGCTGTTTATTATTCTGACTTCAAACCCGTTTACCCGAACCTTGCCGGGCTTCCCGATTGACGGTAACGATTTGAATCCCCTGTTGCAGGATGTCGGGTTGATCTTCCATCCGCCGTTACTTTATATGGGTTATGTCGGCTTCTCGGTGGCATTTGCTTTTGCTATCGCCTCCTTAATGGCTGGCCGGCTCGACAGTGCCTGGGCGCGTTGGTCACGGCCGTGGACTCAAGCAGCATGGGTGTTCCTGACTATGGGGATCGTGCTTGGTTCGGCATGGGCCTATTATGAACTTGGCTGGGGCGGTTGGTGGTTTTGGGATCCGGTTGAAAATGCCTCCTTTATGCCTTGGCTGGCAGGAACCGCGCTGATTCACTCACTGGCGGTGACTGAAAAACGCGGCACTTTCAAAGCGTGGACGGTACTGCTAGCTATCACTGCATTTTCATTGTGTCTGATGGGGACATTCCTGGTGCGTTCTGGTGTGTTGGTTTCGGTGCATTCTTTTGCCTCTGATCCGGCGCGCGGCATGTTTATTCTGGCTTATTTGGTGGTTGTTATCGGTGGCTCATTATTGCTGTATGCGGTCAAAGGCGCACAGGTGCGCAGCCGTACTCAGCACGAAGTGTTCTCGCGCGAGACTTTCCTGCTGGGGAATAATGTGTTGCTGATCGCGGCTATGCTCGTCGTGTTATTGGGCACATTACTGCCACTGGTACACAAGCAACTCGGGCTAGGCAGTATCTCTATCGGCGAACCCTTCTTTAATACCATGTTTACCTGGCTGATGGCACCGATGGCACTGCTAATGGGCATCGGGCCGCTGGTACGTTGGCGTCGTGATGAACCGAGCAAACTGTGGAAACGCCTGAGTGTGGCTTTAGTGGTCACCCTGCTGCTGTCAATATTGCTGCCATGGCTGCTGCAAGACACTATTGCCGGCATGACGGTGGTTGGCTTGATGATGTCCATCTGGGTGATCATCCTGACACTCATGGAGTTACACGAGCGCGCGACCCACCGCTATAGCTTCTGGCGCGGCTTGAGCCATCTTTCCCGTAGTCACTGGGGCATGGTGCTGGGCCATCTTGGCGTAGCCGTGACCGTTATAGGTATTGCCTTCAGTCAAAATTACAGTGTCGAGCGCGATGTACGCATGAAGGCCGGTGATAGTATAGATATCCACGATTATCACTTTGTTTTCCGCGATGTTCACGATATTAAAGGGCCAAACTATACCGGTGGGGTCGGTATTATTGATGTCACCCGTAATGGCAAGCCGGAAGCGACCTTGCATGCAGAGAAACGTTATTACAGTGTGTCCCGCTCGATGATGACCGAAGCGGCCATTGATGGCGGTCTGACCCGTGATCTTTATGCCGCATTGGGCGAGGAACTGGATGACGGTTCATGGGCGGTACGTTTGTATTACAAGCCTTTTGTCCGTTGGATCTGGTATGGCGGGGTATTGATGGCCATCGGCGGTATCTTCTGTATGCTCGATCCGCGTTATCGGATGAGTAAAAAGTTAAAACGCGGCGCTGCCTCGGAGGCTGAATAATGAAAGCTCATTTTTCTATTAATAAGCTGATGTTCATTCCGTTGGTACTGTTTTTACTGCTGGTGGTGGCCTTTTTAGTGCAACTGACCCGTAACGCCAATGGTGATGATCCTACCATGTTGGAGTCAGCGCTGATTGGCAAGCCGGTACCCACTTTCAAGCTGGAATCCCTTGAACAACCGGGGAAAACCTTTGATCAAGCGGTATTACACGATGGCAAGCCGATGCTGCTTAATGTGTGGGCGACCTGGTGCCCGACTTGCCGCGCCGAGCATCAATATCTGAATAAACTGGCAGCACAGGGCATCCGTGTGGTGGGTTTGAACTATAAAGATGATCGAGTGAAAGCGGTACAATGGCTCAATTCGTTGGGTAATCCTTATGCCCTGAGTTTATATGATGGTGATGGCATGCTGGGATTAGATCTGGGGGTATATGGCGCACCGGAAACTTTCCTGATCGACGGGCAGGGCATTATCCGCTACCGCCATGCCGGTGATCTTAATGATCGCGTCTGGTTGCAAGAAATCTTACCGCTGTACCAGAAATATCAGGGGGGCGCATGAGATTATTCAGCCTGGCGCTGGGCCTGATACTGAGCTGGAGTGTGTTTGCTGCCATCGATACCTATAACTTCAGCTCGGTAGAGCAGGAACAACAGTATCGCGAGTTGACCGAGCAACTGCGCTGCCCTAAATGTCAGAACAATAGCATTGCCGACTCTAATGCCATTATTGCTGCCGATATGCGCGCCAAAGTGTATGACTTGATGCAACAGGGGAATACCAAACAGCAAATCATCGATTATATGGTGGCTCGATACGGCAATTTCGTCACTTACGAGCCACCGGTTACGGCTGCCACCCTAATTTTGTGGGTCGGCCCTGCGCTATTTGTATTGATAGGTGCGGCAGTGGTGGTATTACGCGCCCGGCGGCGGGTGGAGAAAGAAACGCCACTGTCGACGCAAGAGCAGCAGCGCTTACAAAGCCTGTTGACAGCCCCCCCTACCTTGGCGGAAAAAAGCACCTCGGTGGAAAAACACCTCCTGACTCACCAGGCAAAGACTGACAGGAAACAACCATAATGGCTTTTTGGCTGATAGTGATCATTTTGCTGGCGATCGCGGGTGCCTTGTTGGTCATTCCCGCCATGCGACAAGATACCCATTCACCGGCGATCACCCGCGATGAATTGAATAAGGCTATTTATCTGGACCGGCTATCGGAACTGGCTGAGGATGAAGCGCAGGGCGTGGTTGAAAAGCGGCCTGAATTGATTCAGGAACTGCAACAAAACCTGTTAACTGATATCCCACAATATTCGGATAAACCGTTAGGCTCGATCAACCGCTGGGCATTGTTACCCGGAGTGGTCATTTTGGTGATGGTTTCAGTAGGGTTATATCTGAAAACCGGTGGTTTGGCTCAGGTTCAGGCCTGGCATCAGGTTGAAGCGCAACTGCCTGAATTGCGGGCCAGAGTCGCCAATGAACGCGCTGAACCTTTAACGATGGAGGAAGTCGCTCGTTTGGGACTGGGCTTACGCACCTCTTTGCAGCAAGATCCCGGTAACGTTAATGATTGGATGATGCTCGGCAGGGTCGGTATGGCACTTAATAATGCCACCACCGCGACACAAGCTTTTGCTAAAGCTTATCAGCTCGCCCCCGATAATAACGATGTCAGGCTCGGTTATGCCGAAGTACTAACACGTTCTAACGACCCACAAGATAATCAACTGGCAACGCAGATGCTGCGTACTATGGTTGGGCAGGATCACAGCAATCTACGCGCCATGAGTTTATTAGCTTTTAATGCGTTTGAGCAGGGGGATTTTAAACAAGCGATTGGCGCATGGGAAGTTATGCTAAAATTGCTGCCTGCTGGCGATCCTCGCGTAGAAGTGATAAAACGCAGTATTGCGCAAGCCAAATCACAGACAGAGCAAGAAACAGCTACACTGGGAATAGAGGTTTCGCTGTCATCTGACGCCGCCCAGAAATTACCCCAACAGGGAACACTGATTGTATCGGTAACTGATGGGGGAAATCCGCTACCGGTTGTGGTAAAACAGCTCCCTTTGAGCCGTTTTCCGCTATCTGTCACGCTGGACGACAGTAATGCAATGATGCCAGAGCGCTTGCTCTCTTCCTTGCAGCAGGTGAAAGTGCGTGCGCGTATCTCACTGGATGGCACTGCCAATCCTCAAGCGGGTGACTGGTTTGGTGACAGTGGCGTGCAGGCATTCGGCGGGAAAGGGCAGCCTCAAACTATTAATATTCAGATAAATAAACAGATCCCTTAAGTGTAAGGGGCTGCAAAGAGCTTGATGGAGAAAAGTATGAACTACCGCCTGATTGGGCTGGCTTTTGCCACCGTATTGTTAGTAGGGTGTGCCAGTAGCTCGCCGGATCACATGGAGCAGGGCCGCTCTGATCCGCTAGAAGGTTTTAACCGGGCTATGTTCAATTTTAACTATGAGGTTCTAGACCCTTATGTGGTGCGTCCGGTGGCTGTGGTTTGGCGCGATTATGTGCCACAACCGGCACGTAATGGGATGAGTAACTTCCTGGGTAACCTTGAAGAACCGGCCAGCATGGTGAACAGTTTCTTAGTAGGTGACCCGTATAACGCGATGAAGCACTTTAACCGCTTCTTCCTGAATACTATTTTGGGTATGGGTGGCCTGATTGACGTGGCCGGTATGGCGAACCCGAAGCTGGCCAAACAAGTTCCTCACCGGTTTGGTAGTACGTTGGGTCATTACGATGTGGGTTATGGCCCTTACGTGGTATTACCCGGTTATGGCAGCTTCACGGTTCGTGAGGATGGTGGTAATGCGGCTGATTATGTCTATCCAGTACTCAGTTACCTGACCTTCTGGATGTCAGCCGGTAAATGGATGTTGGAAGGGGTAGAGACACGTGCGCAGCTATTGGATTCCGATGGTTTGCTACGTAACTCCTCCGACCCGTATCTGATGGTGCGTGAAGCCTACTTCCAGCGCCATGATTTCCTGGCAAGTGGTGGGCAGTTGAAACCAGAAGTGAATTCGAATGCGCAGGCTATTCAGGATGATCTGGAAAGTATCGATTCAGCTAACTGATATTGATGTCATACCCAAAATAGAAAAAGCGCCGCAAGGCGCTTTTTTGTGTCTACGATGTATCTACATACGTTGGTGATGTATACTCATTGTGGATACTTAAAGTGAAGGGGGGATTATGCGAACTCAAGCCACATTACAAAAATGGGGTAATAGCGTTGCTTTACGTCTGTCGGGTAATCTTAAAACTATCCCGAATTTTGAAGTCGGTGACAGAGTCGATATTGATATCAGCGAACAAGGATTAGTCATTCAAAAAGTCGTCAAAAAGCCGTTAACCGAAGAAAGCCTGTTGGCCGGACTGACTGCTTATACGGCACATGCTGACGAACTTGCGGAACCCACGGAGAGGGAGTTTGATTATTAATGTATATACCAAAGCGCGGAGATATTTGTTGGTTGGATTTTGACCCCACGAAAGGGAAAGAGATTGGTAAGTATCGTCCCGCCCTCATTCTTTCGCATGAAACGTATAATCGGTTAACGGGGCTGGTTATGTGTTGTCCGGTGAGCCGCAGTGTACGTGGTTCACCTACAGAAGTACCGGTAACTAACCTTGATACACCTTGTGTTGTGGCTACGACTTTAATCCAAACTTTTGACTGGCGTCAGCGTAAAGCCAAGTTTGTCGTTGAATCAGAATTGGGTTTGTATGATGAAGTATTAGCAATACTTATCCCGTTAATAGGAGGGGAACATCTGATCTCCTCACCGGGATTAAATAAATAGAAAAAGCGCCGCAAGGCGCTTTTTTGTGGGTAAAGGTGCTGCCAATAACCTTTTATCAGAACGCGTAGTTGAAGTTTACGCCGTACAGCAGTGCGGTACCTTTAGAGTCGAACTCATAGGTAGTTCCGCCCAATGCCGCAGGTGTTTTTTCCTTGATGTGCACGTTCTGACCATGCATATAGGAAACACCGACATCAACTGAAGCATCTTTGTTGAAGGCATAGGTAGTACCGGCACTGATCCAGAAACGGTCTTGGTCTGGGATCGAGATGGTACGGTTATCTGCTGGAACCGGGCTATCATCGAAGGCAATACCGGTACGGAAGGTCCAGTTATCATCGTAATAATAGGTGGTACCCAGCGCGATACGGTAAGCATCATGGAAACCTTCTTGCTTATCGAACAAGGTTTGGCCGTTAGTTCCGGTGGCTTTCAGTTCTTTGAACTGACTCCAACTGGTATAAGCCATACTGTAGTGGACGGCCCATTTTGGTGCCACTTTGTTGTAGCCGGAGACTTCCCACACTTCTGGCAGATTCAGAGTTAACGCGCCCGGAATAATAGCGCCACTAGTACCACTTGGTGGTGGTAATTGGCTACTGAAATCGCCATCAAAGTCGATTTTTACTTTTGAACGATAGGTGAAGCTGTAGCGGTTTTCTTTATCCACTTCATACAGCACGCCCGCATTCCAGCCATAGCCCCACTTGGTCCCTTCCATACGGGTAACTTCAGTGCTGGCAGGGATAACGCCGCGGCCAGCTTCACCAATATGGCGCACAATCTTCGCATCAGCATAGACCGCATTAAAGCCGAGACCAAAACTGAAGTTTTCATTCAGACGGTAGGCGGCACTCAGGTTCATGTTGGCAGTTTTAAGGTCAGTCTCACCACCCAGTGAGCCCGCCACATAGTCATCATTAAATTTAGTGGCCAAACCGTAGTTCGAGGTGCCGGAAGCCCCAATCGCCCACTGTTCATTCAACGGCATAATAAAGTGGATATTCGGGATCCACTCCGATGGCGCGATATTTTTGGCATCGGTACTTTGGCCACTTGGCGATCTGCCACTGATATCGACATCGGGATCAACATACACGAAGCCACCAGAGAAAGAAGGGCGGTCGAATAAAGTCATTGCAGCGGGGTTGCGGCTACCAACAGAAGCATTGTCAGCAACAGCGCCTTCACCAGAGAAAGAGCGGCCCAATGCAGCAGCTGAATATTCATTCAGTTGGAAACCCGCCGCAGAAACGTTCGAGGAAATAATTGCTACTGCAGCTGCCAGAGCTGATCGGGTAAACAGGTTTTTCTGGTTCATGACCAAAACCTCATTATTTTAATTAATGTTACATACCGTAACAAGAGAATGCGGGATTGTAGGGTCCGTTATCGGTTAGACAAAGCAGACCAGTGGCTGAAGTATAGGTCCGACCTGTGTGCGTGTTGCAAGTATGTTTTATGATTTGTTCATTTTTGATTGCAAAAAGTTGACACAGTTAACAAAAAACTCACAATTTAGTCGCAACTGACACATTATTGATGAGCGAATAAACAATTTGACTGTGATTTCCATCACTTAATAGGCCTATAAACAGTAAGTCCTAGTGCCTTGTGGCCTAGGGGAGTAAAATAACGGCAGAGAAAATATTTTTTGCGTCCTGCCTTATTTATTCACGCTGGTTATTATTTGCGCTAATCGATAGACAATGTGCACCTATTTTGAAATGTCCGTTGAGGAGAATTGAAAATGTCAGATACAAATGTTCAATCAACAAACATGCGCTGTAGCGCGGAAGAAACGGCGGCCTGCTGCTGTATAGATGTTGGGACTATAATGGACAATACGGACTGTACAGCATCCTATAGTTGTGTATTCGATAACCGCACTGCAGCGGAAGCTATGTTGAAAACGCTGACTGAAAAAGCGCGGGCGGTTGAATCCGATCCTTGCCTGATTGAGCATAAACTGGAGGAAGCTGAAGACGGTGTGCGCTTAACTATCGATTTCACTTTTGCCTGCCAGGCAGAAACCATGATTTTCCAGCTTGGCCTACGTTAATTTACCCCACCATCAAATGCGGAGCTGTTGGCTTCGCGTTTTTATTAGTACTATTTCTTATGTGAATTTATTGCGTTAGATCTATCACCTTAACTTGGTGTTCTCCCATCCTTGGTTTTTTCCACCTCCTTTTTGTGCTGAAAAGTTGCTCCTGCTCCCACTTTCCTGTTCTGTAGGTTTACCAAATGTAAATGTTTGGTTAACAATAATTGGATCAGGTCAGACCTGTGATTTGTTATGCTTTAATAAAGCCACTTCATTTATCAGGAGCGTTATTATGAGTAAGCCATTATCGCTAGTGACGCGCACGGGCGATCGCATTGCAATAGTCAGCGGCCTGCGGACCCCGTTTGCTAAGCAGGCCACTGCTTACCATGGCGTGCCGGCTGTAGACTTAGGCAAAATTGTGGTCAGTGAATTACTGGCCCGAAGTGGCGTCGCTCCTGAGCTAATCGATCAACTGGTGTTCGGCCAGGTGGTACAAATGCCCGAAGCGCCCAATATTGCCCGTGAAATCGTGTTGGGTACTGGGATGAGTGTGCATACCGATGCCTACAGCGTCTCACGCGCCTGCGCGACCAGCTTTCAGGCCGTGGCCAATGTGGCAGAAAGTATTATTGCCGGTTCAGTGACGGTGGCGATAGCTGGTGGTGCCGATTCTTCTTCCGTGCTGCCGATTGGTGTCAGTAAAGCACTGGCGCGCACCTTGGTCGATGTCAGCAAAGCACGCAGCTTATCCCAGCGGCTGAAGTTATTCAGTCGGTTAAAATTGCGCGATCTGTTACCGGTTGCTCCAGCCGTGGCCGAATACTCAACGGGTTTGCGCATGGGGGATACTGCTGAACAGATGGCAAAAACCTATGGTATCAGCCGTGAAGATCAAGATGCTCTGGCGCTGCGATCTCATCAAATGGCGGCTGAAGCCTGGCAACAAGGGTTATTACACGATGAGGTGATGACGGCCTATATTCCGCCTTACCGAGATGCTATTACTGAAGATAATAATATCCGCAAAGATTCCACTTTGGCGCAATATGCCAAATTACGCCCGGCATTCGATCGCCAGCACGGCACGGTCACGGCGGCGAACAGTACGCCACTGACGGATGGTGCCGCAGCTGTCATGATGATGAGTGAAGCAAAAGCAAAAGAGCTTGGATTACAACCATTGGGCTATCTGCGCAGCTTTGCATTTTCCGCCATTGATGTCTGGCAAGACATGCTGTTAGGCCCATCCTATGCTACGCCATTGGCGCTAGATCGTGCCGGTATTACCTTGGCAGATTTGACCCTTATCGACATGCATGAAGCATTTGCGGCACAAACACTGGCTAACTTGAAAATGTTTGCCAGTGATACCTTTGCGCGTGAAAAACTGGGCCGTAGTCACGCTATTGGTGAAGTCGATATGAGCAAATTCAACGTATTGGGTGGTTCGATTGCTTACGGTCATCCCTTCGCGGCAACGGGCGCACGTATGATTACCCAAACATTAAATGAATTGCGCCGCCGTGGCGGGGGCCTAGGGCTAACCACCGCATGTGCTGCTGGCGGTTTAGGCGCGGCGATGATTTTGGAGGTGGAGTAATGAGCCAGGAAAATGGACTTAACAGTGGTGGTGAAACGGTAATGGCCAATAGCGCGAGTTCGGCCCCGGCAGTATTTACCCTCAGTATTCGGCCCGACAATATTGGTGTTATCACCATTGATGTCGTTGGTGACAAAGTGAACACCTTAAAGGCTGAATTTGCAGAGCAAATTTCTGAGATATTGCAACAAGCGCAGGCTTTACCGCAATTACAGGGGCTGGTTATTATTTCCGGCAAACCGGACTCTTTTATTGCGGGTGCTGATATCACCATGATTGCCGCTTGTCGTACCGCACAGGATGCCCGTGTCTTGGCACAGAAAGGGCAATCGATTTTGGCGCAAATCGCTGCATTTCCGGTACCGGTGGTTGCGGCTATCCATGGTGCTTGTCTCGGCGGCGGGTTAGAACTGGCCTTGGCGTGCCATAGCCGTATTTGCTCGCTGGATGATAAAACCGTGCTCGGTTTGCCAGAGGTACAGCTTGGTCTACTGCCCGGCTCGGGAGGCACCCAACGCTTACCGCGTCTGGTGGGGGTCAGTAAGGCGCTGGATATGATACTGACCGGCAGACAAGTTCGTGCTCGTCAGGCCCTTAACATGGGGCTGGTGGACGATGCCGTCCCACAGGATATCTTGCTGGATGTGGCTATCAAACGGGCCAATGCCGGTTGGCTCGATCGGCCCGCATTGCCGTGGCAAGAACGTTTACTCAGTGGCCCATTGGGTAAAGCATTACTCTTTAGTAGCGTGCGTAAGAAAACGCTGGCGAAGACTAAAGGCCATTATCCGGCGGCTGAACGTATTATTGATGTGGTGCGCAAAGGCTTAGACTACGGCGGGCCGAGTGGTTATGAAGCCGAAGCCAGAGCTTTTGGTGAGCTGGCTATGTCGCCTGAATCAGCCGCGCTGCGCAGTCTGTTTTTTGCTACCACCGCACTTAAAAAAGAGACCGGTGGTGCCGCTCAACCCCGTGTTATCCATCGTGTCGGCGTGTTAGGTGGCGGCCTTATGGGAGGGGGTATTGCCAATGTCACCGCCACTCGAGCGGGTTTACCGGTACGCATCAAAGATATCAATCCGCAGGGCATTAATCAGGCGCTGAAAACCACTTGGGGTGCTTTAGGCAAACGGGTGCGCAGTAAACGAATGCGCCCGGCTGAGCGGCAACGGCATATGATGTTGATTTCCGGCAGTACAGATTATCGCGGTTTTGACACCGTTGATATTGTGGTTGAAGCGGTATTTGAAGATTTATTATTGAAGCAACAAATGGTTGCCGACATCGAGCATTTCGGCGCGGCACATACCATTTTCGCCTCTAATACGTCGTCATTGCCGATCAGCCAAATTGCAGCACAGGCGCAGCGGCCGGAGCAAGTGATTGGCCTGCACTACTTTAGCCCAGTGGATAAAATGCCACTGGTTGAAGTTATTCCTCATGCAAAAACCAGCGAAGAAACCATTGCAACCACCGTTGCTTTAGCCCGAAAACAAGGTAAAACAGCCATTGTGGTAGCTGATCGCGCCGGGTTCTATGTAAACCGTATTCTGGCTCCGTATATTAACGAAGCTGCGCGCTGTTTATTAGACGGTGAACCTATCGATTCTATCGATAAAGCGCTGGTGAATTTTGGCTTCCCGGTGGGGCCGATTACGCTGTTGGATGAAGTGGGTATTGATGTCGGCACCAAAATCATGCCCATTTTAGTGGAGCAATTAGGGCCACGTTTTGCCGCACCGCCGTCATTTGAGGTCATTTTGAAGGATGGGCGTAAAGGGCGTAAAAATGGTCGTGGCTTCTATTTATATCCGACAAAAAACAGCCGTTTTAACTGGAAAAAAAACCCAGGGAAACAAGTTGATACCAGCATCTATATCTTACTGGGGGTGACGGCTAAAGCCCATATTGAATCTTCCGTGATAGCACAGCGTTGCACCATGATGATGTTGAACGAAGCAGCACGTTGCCTGGACGAGTCAATTATTCGTAACCCGCGAGATGGTGATATTGGCGCAGTGTTTGGCATTGGCTTCCCGCCATTTTTGGGTGGGCCTTTCCGCTATATGGATAGTCTGGGGGCTGATAAGGTAGTGAAAACGCTCAGATTACTGGTGCAACAGTACGGCGAACGTTTTGAGCCTTGCCAACGACTGATTTCAATGGCTGAACAACAGCAGATGTTTTACCCAGATGAAAATAGCGTTGATGGGGCACTTAACCCAGAAAACTGAGTCGAGTGATAGAGAGAATACCGCCGGTTTGGCGGTGTTTCTTTCGCCAATGTTGTGTTATTCAATAGCCATAATTAAGAGTGTGAGCAGGATCACCACCTGCAATTCTAACGGGTAAGGTGGCTGTACACTGGCGACAACCCGCGCTACCTTAATCAGAATTACGCAAAGTGGCTATTCGCGCCAAAATGAATTAATAACCACTTATTGCGCAGGTGATGGAGTTTGGATTAAGCTATTGATATGGTTATTATGTAACCAGTCAAGGTGGGCTGCCGGTATCTCTGGCGTAAAAATAGCCATTTTCTTTACCTTAAGTTTCAGGCAGAATGCCCGGCCGCCATAGAGAGACGGCGCGTTATCGTTATGAAGTTTCTTTGCTCTTGGGCGAAGGTTTCGGCGGTACAGCACGCGAAGCGTTTCTGTATAGCGTTATGTTTTTAACAAAAACGGTGCAATATGCAAGTTTTCATTATGCGTCACGGCGACGCGGCACTTGATGCAGCCAGTGATGCACAGAGGGCCCTTACCCTGTGCGGTCAGGATGAATCTCGTCAAATAGCAAGCTGGCTAAACGAACAGTCGGTTGATGTAGCGAGGGTTCTGGTTAGCCCTTACTTGCGCGCGAGGCAAACATTGGACGTGGTGCGTGAGGTTATGGCTTTGCCAACAGAGCCGGAAGTGATGCCAGAATTAACGCCGGGTGGGGATCCCGCTTTTATCTGCTGCTATTTGCAGACCTTAGCCAAAGAAGATTGCAATGCAGTGCTGGTTATCTCGCACTTGCCGTTGGTGGGGTATCTGGTCGCTGAACTTTGCCCTGGGCAATGTCCACCCATGTTTGCTACTTCGGCAATTGCCTGTGTTGACCTTGATGGTGATAGCGGGAAGGGCTCGTTTGACTGGCAGGTAAGCCCGTCACAATTGCTGGCGAAGGCCTGCCACGGTTGAAAGTCGTTTTAGTCAAGGTTCTATCGGCGCGGCATTTCTGTCGCGCCTTTGCTTTTTCTACCAAACTGTATTTTATACAACCTAATGATTACCCGGTTCCGGCTACTCTTCTAACTCAATCAATACCAGTAAGGCCGCAGTGCCACCCCACTCTTTAGGGGCTTGGTGGAATGCCAGCACATCTGGGTGCTGTGCCAGCCACAAAGGGCTTTGTTGTTTGAGAACATGCTTGCCATGGCCGTGCATGACACAGGCACAATGCACATGTTCGCGTCTGCAGGCGGCAATTAATGCCCCCAACTCTTGCTTGGCCTGCTTTTGGGTTAATCCATGTAAGTCCAAAAACATATCAGGTGAGTAATCGCCCCGCCGCAATTTTTTAACTTCAAAATGATCAACACCGGGCCGCACATAGCGAGTCGGACCTTCGCTATCTAACTGTGGTTGGAATTCATCGGAAAAATAATAACTGGCATCAACCTGCTCTTGCAGTAGCCGCACCGGTGCGATTTTTTTACCTAACTTGGGCGGCATATGGTGGACAATCGTGTCCTGTTTCAGTTTTTTTGCCCCGGCTATCGACTCTTTAAATAGCTGTAATTCGTCGGTCGTCAGGTGATATTTATTTTTCATTGTCTGTTCATTGTACCTATTCAATTGCCTTCAGTTTACCTATTGAAAATCATCTGTCTAAGTAAATGTGGATATGGAATTAGCGGCTTTAATGTTCTATTCATTATTCGGTTATCATTCAACTGATGTATTGCTGCTGATTTGTCGCGGGCTTCATGGCAAACTAGGGCATAGATAATGATGTTAAGCACCCGTTGGAGAATACCTTGGACAAGATTTTCGTCGATGAAGCTGTAAATGAGCTGCACACCATTCAGGATATGCTGCGTTGGGCAGTCAGTCGATTTAATGCGGCTGATATTTTTTATGGTCACGGTACTGATAATCCGTGGGACGAAGCGGTACAACTGGTTTTCCCAAGTCTATTTTTACCAATAGATATGCCGGAAGATATGCGCAATGCGCGCCTGACCTCCAGTGAACGCCACCGTATTGTCGAGCGGGTTATCCGCCGGGTGAATGAGCGTATTCCAGTGGCTTATCTGACCAATAAAGCTTGGTTCTGTGGTATGGAATATTATGTTGATGAACGCGTGTTGGTGCCACGTTCACCCATAGCTGAATTGATCAATAACAGTTTTGACGGGCTGATCAGACAGCAACCTAAGCATATTCTGGATATGTGCACCGGCAGTGGCTGTATTGCTATTGCTTGCGCTTATGCCTTCCCGGAAGCTGAAGTGGATGCGGTTGATATCTCCAATGATGTGCTGGCGGTAACTGAGCTCAATATTCAACAGCACGGTATGGAGCATCAGGTCACGCCTATTCGTTCTGACCTGTTCCGCGATTTACCTCCGATAAAATATGATTTGATTGTCACCAACCCACCATATGTCGATGCTGAAGATATGGACGACTTGCCACAGGAGTTCCGCTTCGAGCCTGAATTGGGGCTGGCTGCCGGTAGCGATGGACTGAAACTGGCCCGTCGTATTTTAGCTTGTGCACCGGACTTTTTGCAGGATGATGGGGTGTTGGTTTGCGAAGTGGGCAATAGCATGGTGCATTTGATGGACCAGTACCCGGATGTCCCTTTCACCTGGCTGGAGTTTGACAACGGCGGTGATGGTGTCTTTATGCTGACAAAACAGCAACTGATTGACTGTGCAGCACATTTTATTATGTACCGTGATGAATCAACCTCTACTTATAATACTCTGTCAGTGTGATTAATCTCGGGCTGACAGCTTGTTTATGAGTAATGTGTTTATGACTAAATTGTTTATCGCTAAATTGTTTATCACTCAAGGCTAAGGAACCGTGATGGCTGGCAACAGTATTGGGCAGTTTTTCCGCGTCACCACTTTTGGTGAATCTCACGGTATCGCTTTGGGGTGTATTATTGATGGCGTCCCTCCGGGCATTCCGATCACCGAAGCTGATATTCAGTTAGATCTTGATCGGCGGCGTCCGGGTACCTCACGTTATACCACCCAGCGCCGCGAGCTGGATCAGGTGCGCATTTTATCTGGCGTATTTGAGGGGCTAACCACCGGTACCAGCATCGGGTTAATGATTGAGAATACTGACCAGCGTTCACAGGATTACAGCGCGATTAAAGACGTGTTCCGCCCTGGCCATGCTGATTATACCTACGAACAGAAATACGGTGTGCGTGATTATCGTGGCGGTGGCCGCTCTTCAGCGCGTGAAACTGCGATGCGTGTTGCTGCCGGTGCGATTGCTAAAAAGTATCTGGCGCAGAAATTCGGGGTGCAGGTGCGTGGCTATCTGGCCCAAATTGGTGATATCAGTTGTGAATTGATTGACTGGGATTTGGTTGAACAGAATCCGTTCTTCTGCCCGGATGCCAGTAAATTGGAGCCGCTAGATACGCTGATGCGCGAGCTGAAAAAGGCTGGCGACTCGATTGGTGCCAAAATTACCGTAGTGGCTGAACATGTACCCGTGGGGTTAGGCGAGCCAGTATTTGACCGTCTAGATGCCGATTTGGCCCATGCGCTGATGAGCATTAATGCGGTAAAAGGGGTGGAGATCGGCGATGGTTTTGCTGTGGTCACCAGGCGTGGTAGTGAAAACCGCGATGAGATCACCCCGCAAGGTTTTCAGAGCAACCATGCCGGTGGCATTTTAGGCGGTATCAGTAGCGGGCAGCCGGTCGTGGCGCACATTGCCTTAAAACCGACGTCCAGCATTATGGTGCCAGGGCAAACCATTAACCGGCAAGGTGAGGCGGTTGAAATGGTTACCCGTGGTCGCCATGACCCTTGTGTCGGTATCCGTGCCGTGCCAATTGCTGAAGCGATGATGGCTATTGTGTTAATGGATCACTTGCTGCGCCAGCGAGCACAGTGCGGTGATGTGGTTTCAGACGTTCCGCGCTGGTAGTCACAATGAAAAAATGGATAGCGGGCCTAGTGGCGCTGGTTGCCGTTAGTTCGGCCACGGCAGCGACGCCATGGCAACAGATCACCCATCCGGTGGCAGGCTCGCCGCAGTCAATTGGCGGTTTTGCCAATGGCTGCGTTATTGGTGCCATGCCTTTGCCGCTTGAGTCGGCAGATTATCAGGTGATGCGGCCGGATCAACGCCGTTATTTTGGTCATCCTGATTTGTTGAACTTTATCCATCGCTTGAGTGATCAAGCCCAGAAAAATCAGCTCGGTACGGTGTTAATTGGTGATATGGCGATGCCCGCCGGTGGGCGTTTTAGTCGCGGTCATGCCAGTCATCAGTCGGGTCTGGATGTGGATATCTGGCTGCAACTGCCGCAACAGCGCTGGAGCCAGCAACAGTTACTGAAACCGCAACCGATTGATTTAGTTTCCGCTGACGGCAAGCGGGTGGTGCCTGCGTTATGGCAGCCGCAAGTCGAAAACCTGATTAAGCTGGCGGCTAAAGATAACGAAGTGACACGAATTTTTGTCAATCCGGCGATTAAAAAACAGCTCTGTCTGGATGCCGGCGCGGATCGCCATTGGTTGCACAAAGTCCGACCTTGGTTTGGCCATCGTGCTCATATGCATGTACGACTGCGTTGTCCGGCAGGTAGCCTGGAGTGCCTGGATCAAGATACTCCGCCACCGGGTGATGGCTGTGGTGCGGAATTAGAAAGCTGGTTCCAGCCACATCAGCCAAGTGCCAAACCGGGTAAAACCTTACCCCCTCCATTGCCAGCTTCATGTCAGGCTTTGTTGGATAACCATTTCGCTGCGGAATAAATCATGGATTGGTTTACGCTGGGTCCTGGGGTTTTAGGGATTCTGTTTTTAGTGGCTTTATTGGCTGGCTTTATTGATTCCATCGCCGGTGGTGGCGGTTTGTTAACCGTCCCGGCACTGCTGGCGATAGGGCTGCCGCCAGCACAGGTATTGGCGACCAATAAATTACAGTCGGTGGGTGGGTCTTTCTCTGCCAGTCTTTATTTTATCCGCCGTGGGGCGGTTAATTTAAAAGAGCAAAAACTGACCATTGCCTTGACGTTGGTAGGTTCAATGCTGGGTGCAATTTTAGTCCAGCAGATGCGCGCTGATATTCTGCGGCAAATCTTGCCACTGCTGGTAATAGGGATTGGTATCTATTTTCTGGTCACGCCAAAGCTAGGTGAAGTCGACCAACAGCGCCGCTTATCCGCCTTGCCGTTTGCCTTGATAGCCGGTGGTGGGGTGGGATTTTATGATGGTTTCTTTGGCCCTGGTGCCGGTTCCTTCTATGCACTGGCTTTTGTTACCTTGTGCGGTTTTAATCTGGCAAAATCCACAGCCCATGCCAAAGTGCTCAATTTCACCTCTAATGCTGGCAGCCTGATATTCTTTATCGTCGGCGGTAAAGTGGTGTGGAGTGTTGGGCTAGTGATGCTGGTAGGACAGGTGCTGGGCGCGCGGATCGGCGCACATATGGTGCTGACCAAGGGGCAGAAATTAATTCGCCCAATGATCGTTGTGGTTTCATTCGTAATGAGCTGCAAGCTGCTGTACGACAGCCACGGTGCTGAAATATTCTCTTGGCTGGGATTACACATTTTCGCATAACCCAAGGTATCAAAACTATAGCGGGCTTGAATGCCGCAGGTGATATCGCTGTTACGGACCTAAGCATGACCCATGATTATCAGCAATTAATCGATATTTTTAATACCTGTTTCAGCTCTGAATATAATACACGATTGGTAAAAGGCGATGATGAACCTATTTACCTGCCTGCCGATGCAGAGTTCCCGTATCACCGGGTGATTTTTGCCCATGGATATTATGCCAGTGGCATGCATGAAATCTCCCATTGGTGTATTGCCGGGGAAGAACGGCGCAAGCAGGTGGATTTTGGTTATTGGTATTGCCCAGATGGGCGCGATGCATTAACTCAAAGCCAATTTGAAAGGGTAGAGATCAAACCACAGGCACTGGAATGGATGTTTTGCGTGGCCGCCGGTTTCCCTTTCAACGTCAGTTGCGACAATTTGGAAGGTGATTGCGAACCGGACCGGATAACATTTCAGCGCAAAGTACGTGAACAAGTGCTGTGGCATTTGGACAATGGGATATCCTCACGACCTGCGGGCTTTATTCAGGCACTGCAATCGTTTTACAATACGCCGCCATTGGTGCCCGCGCTTTTCCCATACCCGGAAGATCTCGTGTAGCGTTATATATTGTATTGATATAAAAGAAAAATTAGGGGGAATGATGATTGCAGAGTTCGAAACGCGCATCTTGGCGCAGATTGATAACATGGTAGAGCACGCCAGTGATGATGATTTATTTGCCGGTGGCTACCTGTGCGGTCATCTGACGTTAGCCGTTGCTGAATCTGAAGAATTTGGCGAGCACACGGCTGAACAGTTACATGCCAGAGTGCAGACCAGCCTGGAGAAAGCGATTAAAGCCGGTGAGCTTTCCCCGCCGGATCAGGCTTTGGTTTTGGGATTGTGGGATCGTTTATTAGAACAAGCCCAATTACCACACTAAATACTTAATAGCCCTCAACTCAGAAAGCTAATAAGCCAGATAGGGTGAGGAAATGTGCCGAATGGGTCGTAGTCGCGTAAGCGACCGGAGTGCCCATCGGTGCAGTCGCCCCGGCAGTCTTTGGACATACAACAACGTCAATAATAGTTATCCAGAGACCGGCGAAGCCTGATGTTGCACTGGCCTGCCTTTCAGTAATTTTCGAATCCAGAACCGATTAGGATTAAGTGCTGCCAGCGTCGGGGCCTCTAATGGCAGAGGTTCGCCAAACATTTGTGCTGCCAGAATTTCTGCCACTAATGGCGCACTGCACAAACCCCGCGACCCTAATGCGCCTACCATAAACAATTCCGGCCACACGGGAGCAACGGCTATTGTTTCACCATGCTGAATTTGGCGCGGCAGATCCTGATATTGAGCCAGGGTTGCCGCGTAATCCGGTACTGCGCCTACCATTGGCAAATGATCACGAAGAGCGCAACGTACACCACAACGCGCCTGATTATCGCTGATATCCACCTGAAGCGGCCAACTGACCTGTGGCAGGCAACGTAACAGACGATCCCGGTTCTCTTGTTGTTCATCAGCCCGAAAATCGGTGGCAACGTCGCCGCGCTGATAGCTGGCACCGATACAGTGATGTTGATTGGTGGGGTTCACTGGCGTTAGGTAGCCGTCATAGCACAGCACTTGCCGCAACTGGCTCAGTACCGGGGTGGTGGGAATGTGAGATACCTGACCGCGCACCGCCGACAGCGGCAGATGCCGGGTTTGCTCCCATTCTGATAAGCGATGACCGGTAGCAAGGATCACCGTGGCATGTTGTTTTTCTGCCCATGGTTGCTGGAGAACGGGCTGCTGGAAACTAAGTTGCCACTGTTCGTCAATACGGTTTAACTGGCGCAGTTCATGGTGATAGTGGCAGTTCATGCCGTTTTGTTGTGCCAATGCCATCAGTGCGGTAGTGAGGTCTGATGGGCAAAGCCAGCCACCGGCAGGATAATGTATACCATCGTGGGCGCAATCCAATCCAGCTAGCGCATTGAGCTGCTCACGGCCCATTGGCTCGGCAAGTTGTGTCGGCCAGCTTATTTGCAGCATCTTATCAATCTTGCCACGGCTTTTTTCATCAAATGCCAATTGGCTGACACCACACCACTGATGATCAAAACTCATCCCTTGCGCAAGCCATTGGTCATATTGACGGCGGGCAAAGGTAAAAGCACTGGTGAAAAAGGTTTCCAGTGCATCATTTTTGCCGTTCAGCAGTGGATAAAGCGCGCCTTGGCGGTTACCTGATGCCCCTTGCGCGGGTTGTGCGTCGGCACAGTAAAGCGTGACCTTAGCCCCACGGCGCAGCAGGGCCAATGCGGTTAATGCACTGACAATTCCTCCTCCGATAATAGCGATATCATCGCAGCGGGTGGCGGCCGGCCGGTGATACCAAGGGGCCGATTGTGCCACAATGCTTTGTGGCAAGCTGCCGATCAGCATTTCACGCTTTTGCCCAAAACCTTTCACTTTAGCCACCTCAAACCCAGCCTGTTGCAAGCCCCGACGGACAAACCCGGCAGCAGTAAAAGTAGCAAAAGTGCCCCCCAGCCTTGTCATCCGCGCCATGGCATTGAATAGCATGTTGTTCCACATATCGGGGTTTTTGGCAGGTGCAAAGCCATCAAGGAACCAGGCATCCACTTGATTATTCAGGCTGCTATCCAACAGTGGCAGCAAGGTGTTTACATCACCAAACCACAAATCCAGGGTAATAGCCCCTTCGGCCAGAAAAATACGGTGGCATCCGGCCAGGGGCAACGGCCATTGTGCGCGCAGTTGTTCGGCAAAAGAGGCCAGTTCCGGCCAATGAGCATGGGCGGCAGCTAAGTCGGCGATCTGAAGTGGGTATTTTTCGAAGCTGATATAATGCAACCGCTGGAGTTTGGTGTTCGGATTCTGTTGTTTAAAATGCGCAAAATCACGCCATAATGTCAGGAAATTCAATCCGGTACCGAAGCCTGTTTCGGCAAAAATGCAGTTATCTCGCGGGTGTTGAACAAAACGTTCAGGAAAGCCGTTACCCTTCAGAAAAACGTGGTGAGTTTCTTCCAGCCCATCTTCATTGGAAAAATAGATGTCACCAAACTGTTCCGATACAGGTGTACCCTGTTCATTCCAGCTTAATGTTGCAATTTGGATTGGGGGTTGGCTCACGTTTAAAGACTCGTATCTCAAGGGGTAGGGCGATTCTAACTATGTGACCGGCCGCGTGCAAATCGTAAAATTTTCTGGATATATTACGCTGATCGGACTTGTTCGGCGTACAACTGTACGCTAAAGTGCGTTGCAAAATCCCGAATGTAAAATTAGTGGAAGAGGTATTGAATGAAGCGTGCAGTAATTACTGGCTTGGGTATCGTCTCCAGCATTGGTAACAACAAGGATGAAGTTCTGGCATCTTTGCGGGAAGGCCGCTCAGGCATTACTTTCTCTCAGGAATTTAAAGACGCAGGCATGCGCAGCCATGTATGGGGCGATGTTAAGCTCGCCGCCGAGCCTAAAGAGCTTATTGACCGTAAAGTATTGCGCTTTATGAGCGACGCCTCAATTTATGCTTACCTTGCGATGCAAGAAGCCATTGCAGACTCAGGTCTTCCTGATGAGCAAGTATCTAATTTCCGTAGTGGGTTGGTCGTGGGTTCCGGTGGTGGTTCACCTCGTAACCAGGTTGCCGGTTCTGATGCAATGCGTACCCCACGCGGCCTGAAAGGCGTGGGTCCTTATATGGTGACTAAAGCCATGGCATCGGGTGTGTCTGCCTGCCTGGCCACGCCATTTAAAATCAAAGGCGTGAACTACTCTATTAGTTCCGCTTGTGCGACATCCGCACACTGTATTGGTCATGCTTTGGAGTTAATCCAACTGGGCAAGCAGGATGTAGTGTTTGCGGGTGGTGGTGAAGAACTGTGCTGGGAAATGGCCTGCGAGTTCGATGCCATGGGCGCGTTGTCGACCAAATACAATGAAACTCCGGCTAAAGCTTCCCGTACTTATGATCAAGACCGTGATGGTTTCGTCATTGCAGGTGGCGGCGGTATGGTGGTGGTAGAAGAGCTTGAGCATGCTCTGGCGCGTGGCGCACATATCTATGCTGAGATTGTTGGCTACGGCGCAACCTCTGATGGTGCTGACATGGTTGCCCCATCAGGTGAAGGTGCTGTTCGTTGCATGCAGATGGCAATGGCAGGTGTTGATACACCAATTGACTACATGAACGTACATGGCACTTCTACACCGGTTGGTGATGTGAAAGAGCTGGGCGCGATCCGTGAAGTCTTTGGCGATAACACGCCGGCTATTTCCTCAACCAAAGCCATGACCGGCCACTCTCTGGGGGCGGCAGGTGTGCATGAAGCTATCTTTAGCTTGTTGATGGTTGAGCACGGTTTTATTGCACCAAGCATCAATATTGAAAAGTTGGATGAACAGGCCGCAGGGATGAACATCATCACTGAGCCAACGGCGCGCGAACTGACCACGGTAATGTCTAACAGCTTCGGTTTTGGTGGCACCAACGCCACACTGGTCATGCGTAAGTACCAGAAATAAGGTCAACCGCAGATATTTCTGCTAATTGATACTGAGTCATTAAGGCCCGCGAGAGATTGCGGGCCTTTTTTCGCTATAAAATAAACGCTATTAATGGAAAGTAGTGTAACCCTCCGACAATCGGAATTTTTTATTAATTCTCTCTTTTTGTATAAAATAACGGGCTTTGATCACTTGTTATTCATAAAAATATCTTATACTCAAGAATATAAATAGATAACACTATAGAAAGTAGGTGATTGAGTATTAATGTAAATCGCATCTATTTTAATGTTTATTTATTCTTTTAAAGTCAAATTTTTGCTTAAAAAGTCTTGCCTGTCCAAAAACGTTAATTCACAATGTTAGAATAATAATTAAACAAACTTATTTTTGTCTTTTCATTTACTAACACAGCAGGGTAGTTCAATGAGCCATAATCAAAGTGATCAGAAGGTTAAGATTGCCGATTTAAGTGAGCGCGTTGTTCATGAAATTCTCGAAGTGATAAGTGATGGTATTTGGGATTGGAACGCAAACAATGGATTTGTTTACCGTAATGCCGGTTGGTATGAAATGTTGGGATATCCCGCCCATACTTTTGAAAATACAGTACATACGTGGGAGAAAATTATTCATCCGGATGATTTTGAAAGAGTTATGTTTCAGTTCGATGCCTATATCAATCATCAGGCCGAAAGATACCAAATTGAATATCGTTGCCGAACCTATGATGGTAGCTATATCTGGATTGAGGATCGTGGCAAGGTGATTGAACGTAATAGCGATGGCTCGGTATCGAGGATGATAGGTGCTCATCGGAATATCCATGACAGAAAACATCGCCTTGAAAAGTTGGAGCTAAAGAATAAATCGCTGGAAGCACTAGTTGAAGAACGAACCGCTGAATTGCGTGAAACCAATATCCGGTTACAGCAGCAGTTAGATATCAAAAAAAATCTTTCTGAAACAGATGTATTAACCTCTGTGGCTAACCGTTATTTGTTGGAAAAAGTATTGAAGCACGAATGTAGCCGTGCTAAACGATTTTTCCAGCCGCTGTCATTGCTCTCGCTGGATTTAGATAATTTCAAATCTATTAATGATGAGTATGGTCATTTCGTCGGGGACTTAACCTTAACGCATATTGTTGATGTGATTAGGCATAATATTAGAGAAATTGACATTTTAGGCCGTTGGGGGGGCGATGAATTTATGATTGTGTTACCTAATACGCAATTAAATGAGGCTAAAAACATCGCCGAGAAAATCAGACAACTCATTGAGATAATGCCGATGGATGGCAATATTAACGTAACAATGAGTTTCGGCGTGGTCGAGTTGGAACAAAATGAAGCGCAGGATCAATTATTACTTCGTGCCGATAGGATGCTTTATAGCGCAAAAGCCGCCGGTAAGAATTTCATTAGCGGCTGATATCCCTCGCCGATGACGCGATAATGGCGGCTCATCCATGGACCTCGCCTCTGCGAGACAGTGACTTGCTGTCTACCTGCGGTTCCAATGACGTTGACTATTGGTGGAGCGCGTATTCAGCGGCGGCTCTGGCATGTATTGCCGTGGTGTCAAACACCGGTACCCCGGCATCTTGCGCGTTAACCAGTAAAGTAATCTCGGTGCAACCAAAGATAATCCCTTGCACGCCTTGATCCTCCAATTTGCTAATAACACGGCGATATTCTTGGCGGGAGGGTTCACTGATAATCCCCAGGCAGAGTTCCTTATAAATAATCCGGTTAATGATTTCACGGTCAGTGCTGTCTGGGGCAATCACCTCAATATCATGCTTTTCAGTTAAGCGACCACGATAAAAATCTTGCTCCATGGTATAGCGAGTGCCTAATAAACCAATTTTACTGATCCCTTGTTGCTTAATTTGTGCAGCAGTTGCATCGGCTATATGCAATAAAGGTAATCCACTGGCGGCTTCAATATCATCTGCCACTTTGTGCATGGTATTAGTACAGATCACAATGACATCAGCCCCTGCGCGTTTTAATGAAACGGCGGCGTTAGACAGTATCTGTGCGGCCGTTTGCCAGTCACCTGTAGCCTGAAGTTGTTCTATTTCATGAAAATCTACGCTATAGAGAATGATTTTTGCGCTATGCAATCCGCCTAGTTGTTCCTTAACCTGCTGGTTGATCATCCGATAATAGGGAATGGTAGATTCCCAACTCATACCACCAATAAGGCCCAAAATTTTCATCATTATTATTCTCGTTAATTGTCAGTGGCAGACCAAAAGTATTCATTTACGCGAATATCAAGATAGCAGGTGGGTATAGCGTAAGACAATATGGACTTAGGGGGATGGGATAAAATGCAGCACCGTCTCAGGAATAACCGCCGTAGCGGTTATCCTAAACTGACATTATTAGACTAGAACCAGGCTTCCCACATTGCTCCTACGTTAAAGGAGTCAAGCCGGGTATCTACCGTGTCGGTAGTGGTGGCGGTATGTTTGTTATCGACTTCGCCGCCAGTGACGTAGAAGCGCAACATCGGTCTAAAATCAGCCCCCATATCGATAGAGATATTCTGGGAAAGTGTCAGCTTCCAGCCTTTATTATCGCCGCCAGTATCATAATCTACGCGTTGATAACCCGCTTCAAGCCAGGTTGAATGAACATCGTTCCAAAAATGCATTGGGCGAATAATTACACCATAGTTGCGGCGATTGTCCTCATTATGGTGGCTTCTGTCGTAATCATGGAACGCCGCGAGATAGGCCACTGACGTTTGCTGAGTGAACTTATACGTTCCCTCAAGGCTGGTATAAACCGTGCGAAGATCGTCGGTTTTGTTATAAACGCTGTTATCTGAGTTATCCGAATAGCGCGTGACCCATTTATTTTCGCTATTTTCACCGGTATGGCTAAGCACCACTGCAGTTTGCCAGGCTGTCAGCTTCTCCTCGCTTTCAATCGCTTTAGAGTCAAAACCATAGTTGGTATAGAGCTCAAAATCGATCGGTCCCAACTTCACGCCATGTATTTTTGATGTTAGAGCGTAGTGGCCGTTATCACCGGTTCCCGAGCCTCCGGTACAGGTAATGCGCGACGGGTTGGACTGGTCTGCGACGACTTGTGGGCTACAGGATTGTACTGAACCGACGGCGGCAGTATCGAGCTGAACACCTCCGAGATCCAGGTTTTTTACCCCGGCACCTTGTCCATCATGGGTCATCCAGAAATAGTCGTTAATGCCCTGTTGCGGGCGCTGATGGAAATCACGACCCGCCCATAAATAGGCATTAGGTTGAGATTCAAACAGATTAGTGACACCGGCGTAGGCTTTTTTCAGGTTAACTTCATCACCCCAGTGGTCAAGCATAACCACCACATCCCATATTGCGCCGTTGTTGCCTTTAAATGCCTTGGAAAACTGAAACTCCCCGCCATTGCCCTCATTTCCCAGACGACCTATTGCTGAAGAACCATTATACGAGCCATCGACCCCCACATATTTTTGGTCGCCCGCCTGGAATTGTGCACCATAACGCGCGTAGGCATTGAATTTTAGGCCGTAAGGAATAGCCATCTCCGGGCTTGGCGGGACGGCGGCTTTCTCAACCACATCTACGTTTGGTTTTTGCAGGGTTGCCGCTTCTATTTTTTCTTTACGTTCTGCCAGTGCTTTTTCCACTGCGTCCGCGACGATTTTATTGAGTTGTTCAGTGGTAATGGTGGTAACTGTTTCTTGTGCCAGTACAGAAATAGGGCAAAGCGCGGCGATAACCGCCATTGCTAATGGAAGTTGTTTAATTATTTTCATCGCTATCTCAATTTTATAAGTAAATAATTTATTATTTAGACAATAGCTATCCCGTCCGGATTTGACAGGATAATAATGCCATCACCAAAGTAAGTTTATTTTTATAATATAATTTCAATAAGGTTTGTTTAAGTTTTAAGCGTGATGATGTCTCCGTTTAAAGTGGATAATATTATTTTATTTATTTCTATAATATTAACGCTGATAAAGATGAATAATTTCTTCTGATAATTCACGTGCCAGTAAAGATGTCATTAAATGATCTTGAGCGTGCACCATAATTAATGTCATCGGTTGCCTGGCTTCACCGGCATCCTGTTCAATCAGCTTGGTTTGTATATGGTGTGCCTGACGGGCAAACTCGTCAGCTTCCAGCAACAAACTTTTGGCTCTATCAATGTCGCCTTTTCGTGCAGCCTGCAGTGCTTCAAAACAAAGGCTACGCGATTGCCCGGCATTGACAATAATTTCCATTACCGCTTCTTCTAATTCAATCATCATCCGTTCCTGGGTTAATCAAAACCATTATTCGCGGAGGTTGTGGCAAACCATTCTCCACTTTTTTTAACTGTCCGTTTCTGGTTGGATAAATCTAACTGGACAAAACCATAGCGGTTTTTATAGCCATTGCACCATGACCAGTTATCAATAAATGTCCACATATGGTAGCCAAGACAATTGCAACCCTCGCTAATACCTTTATGTAGCCATTTAAGATGGTCGGAAACAAAATCTATCCGATATTGATCATTGATTTTACCGTCTTGTATAAATCGCTCTTCATTTTCCACTCCCATACCATTTTCGGAAATAAAGCAGCGTGGGTTACCATAATTAAGTCGTAAATTGGTCAGGATATCGTAAATCCCAGACTCATAAATTTCCCAGCCGCGATAAGGGTTCATTTTTCGCCCCGGCATTTCATAGGCGTCAAATAACCATTCGGGCATAAAAGGTGCTTCGGGGTTTACCGCACTGTCACGGCATTTTACCCGTCGTGGCTGATAGTAATTGATCCCCAGAAGATCGATCTTCCCCTCGGCAATTAATACCTTGTCCCCTTGCTGACGTATTGGCATTTGGTCGTAATCGCACAGCAAATCAATCAACTCTTGCGGATACTCACCGCGCAACGCCGGATCGAGGAAGCTGCGGTTAAACAACAGATCTGCATATTCAGCCGCTTGCAGGTCGGCTGGATTTTGTGAACGCGGGTATGAAGGTGTCAGGTTAAGTACGATACCTATTTCCCCTTCATACTGTCCCGCGCGATAAGATTTGACGGCGGTCGCATGTGCCAGCACCGTGTGGTATGCCACGGTTGCCGCTCGTCTGAAATCCACTACATTGGGATAGTGGAAGTCATACAGATAGCCACCTTCTACAGGGACGATCGGTTCATTAAATGTAAACCAGTGTTTAACCCGGTCACCGAACAGTTCAAAGCACACTTCGGCGTAACGCTGCCAGGCATCAATAACTTCACGATTTTCCCAGCCGCCTATCTCCTGCATCGCCATCGGCATATCAAAGTGGAACAGGGTAATGAATGGCGTAATGCCTTGGGCCAGCAGTTCGTCGATGACATTGTTATAAAAAGCGACCGCTTCGGGGTTGATTTCGCCGACCCCGTTTGGGATCAGTCGCGCCCAACTCAGTGAAGTACGAAAGCTGTTGTGATTGAGCTGCTTGAGCAACGCAATGTCCTGCCGCCAGTTGTGATAGAACGTCGATGTTTCATCCGGGCCAATCTGCTGATGAAAGCGCGATGGCTGGCTGGCGTACCAGGTGTCCCAGGTTGTAGGACTTTTGCCATGGAGTAGGCTTTCCCCTTCGGTTTGCAGCGCTGAACTGGCACTGCCCCACCAGAAGTGATTGGGAAATATGTATTTCTTCATGACTCTTGCCTCTTTGTTAGTCACTATCAGTTAATGCTGGTGGTTTCGATTAGTGGTTGAGTACTCAGGTTTTTTTCTGCATCGGTTTTCAGCAGCGAGCGTTCATAAGCACGCAGGAACGGCAGGTATATCAGGGCAGAAACCATCATACAGATCACACACATCACCACCGGACTGAAAGCCCAGTTTGCGGCCCAGGATGCACCAATAGGCGCAGGCGTTGTCCATGGCGTCAGAGAGACGACTTGTGCCAGCCAGCCTAATTTGGTCGCGGTGTAAGCCAGAATGGCGTTGATCACCGGCACACAAATGAACGGGATGAACATGATGGGGTTCATGATGATCGGTGCGCCAAACAGGATAGGTTCGTTAATATTGAAGAAACTCGGTATGACACCCATTTTGCCAATGGTACGTAAGTGGGGAGCTTTACTGCGCAGTAGCAAGAAAGCCAGCGGTAATGTGGAGCCCACGCCGCCAATCAGCAGGTAGTGATCCCAAAAGCCTTGTAAGTAGATATGCGGTAAGGCGCCACCCACGGCCAACGCAGCTTGGTTTGCTGCCAGGTTCGTCATCCAGAATGGACTCATAATGCCAGTAACAATCATTGAGCCGTGAATACCGGAGAACCAAAAAATCTGGCACAACAACACTGACAATATAATGGCGGGTAGAGAGTCTGATGCGGAAACCAAGGGTGCCAGCAAATGCATGATAGCTTCTGGAATGATCATGCCGGTATGCGATTCAATAAATAAATTGAGTGGGTGCAGCGTGGCAATAATGACCAGCACCGGGATCAGGATTTCAAAAGAACGTGCGACGCCGGTTGGAACTTCTTTCGGTAGCCGAATAGTAATATTGTGCTGCTTCAGTGCGGCATACACACGGGTGGAGTAAATTGCGGTAATCAGCGCGGTAAAGATCCCTTGGCCAGACAGATACTGGGTGGATATTTTTCCGTCGGCGTAAGGGGCCGCCACCAACAGAAACGCCATAAATGCCAGCAGACCGGTCATCACCGGGTCCAGATTAAACTGTCGCCCCAGACTGGCACCAACCCCGACAGAAATGAAGAATGTCATCACCCCCATGCTGAGATTAAAAGGCAACATCAGTTGTGCGCGGTATGTCTGAGAAAAATCCAGCCAGGCTCTGGCGAATCCCATCGTGGTCTCGGCAGAAAAAGGCGGAAAAATAAACACCAGCATAAATGAACCGATGATCATAAAAGGCAGTGCAGCGGTAAAGCCGTCACGGATAGCAATAACGTATTTTTGTTGGCCCAGACGTCCGGCTAACGGAGTAATAGATTGTTCAATAACCGCAACCATCGATTGATATAGAGAACTCATATGAACACCTTCTTAGTGGGTCGCGTTAATGAGCGACAGAGCATAGTCCAGGACTTTGTCGCCACGCTGCATTCCGTAATCCATCATATCGATGGGCTGAACGGGAATACCGTGGGCAGCAGCCTTTTCTGATAGCATACCTAACATGTATTTCACTTGCGGCCCGATCAGAACTACCTGATAGTGTGGGAACTGAATATCAAATTCAGAGACACCAAACGCATCAATCTCAACAGGTATTCCTTTTTCTTCGGCAACGACCCGCATTTTCCTGACCAGCATGCTGGTGGACATCCCTGCGGAACAACACAACATAATCTTGAACATCTACAGCCATCCTCAAAAGATAAAAAATCATTGCTAACACCGATTATGACACTATACGGAAACCGTTTTCCATTTAGGGTTGGCGGTTGTTTCGGTTATTATTGGATATCATACGGAAACCGTTTTCCATTTAAAGTAAATGGAATTGTGATAGCCATCAAAGTCCAGTATATATAGGGATTATTTATTTGATGGCTATCACAGCTTTGATGATTGGAACTCTATTTTGGATAGTGATGGAAATTCGGTTTCCATGCTAAATGGAAACGTCTATACTCAGTGGGCTGTAATAGGTGGGCCAGAGCCGTATTTAGGAATAACAGGCAAGGACTAAAGCCTGCAAGGAGAGGATCATGTCTACAATCAACGATGTATCACGTTTGGCTGGGGTTTCTAAAGCCACAGTATCACGGGTGTTGAGTGGTTCGCGCGGCGTTAAGGAAACCAGCCGTCTTGCGGTACTAAAAGCGGTAGAAGAGCTACATTACCGACCAAATGTTATCGCGCAATCATTATTAAGTCAGTCAACAGGTTGCATTGGCGTTATCTGCGCGCAAGAGAATATTAACCAAACGACCGGTTACCTGTATGCGCTTGAAAAGCATCTTAGCCAGCATCAAAAACATTTACTGCTGCGTTTTGCCAATAACAAAGCTGAAGTGATGCAGGCGCTTGATGAACTGACCTGCGGGCTGTGTGATGACGTGTTGATTATTGGCGCGCGTTTCCCGCTTAATCTCTCGGATGAAAGTATCATTCTGGTCGATTGTATGGATGTCGACGCCACTAACAGCATCCATTTTGACCATGCTTTTGCTGCGGAAACTGCGTGTAATTATTTAATAAAACAGGGCCGAAGGAAAATCGCTTTAATTAATCCAGACACCAGCGGTTATGTGGAAGATGTATTGTTAGGTTATAAGCGTGCGCTGGAAAATAACTTTTTGCCTTTTAACCGTGACCTGATTTTTATGGACTCATCCTCTTCATCGGTGGCGCTACAAGTGTTGCTTAATAGCAGTGCAACCCTCAATTTTAATGCCTTATTGGTGGCAGATGAGCAGGAAGCTCAAAGTGTTATTCCACAACTACAAGCGTTTAATAAATCGGTACCAGATGACATCATGGTATTTAGCCTGGCTGGGTCATTACATTATCCGGGGATCCCGACTATTCCTGCCATTGAATATTCTATGGATGCCATGGCGGCGAAAATAGTGGCATGGCTCAATGCAAAAACCAAAAGTGTGTTGGGTTCATATGCATTGCGCGGGGATTTAATTATTCCAGATATGCCTGGCAGGAAATGATTTCTGATTAAATAGCGCTGTAACAAATCTCAGCGCTAAGTCGGGGCCATGTATTCAATGCGGAGATCATCAGGTAAAATCCTCGCATTTATCGGAGAGGG